>JALTJZ010000019.1 GCA_027076325.1 Chromatiales bacterium
GTGATAAAGGGCGTTGTACCAGCAGAGGGTGGCGGGACACCGCCACCCTCTGCTGGTACAACGCCCTTTATCACCATCTGGAAAACAGACAACCCGGGCAGTAGTGGCAATAATCAAATCACCATTACCACATCCGGGGCTCAAAATTATGCCATTGACTGGGGCGATGGTAATACGGATAACAATGTAACCGGCAACATCACACATACTTATGCCTCACCCGGCACCTATACCGTTTCTATAAGCGGCACTTTCACACGCTTTATGGCCGGCGCAGATGCACAAAAATTATTATCGGTTGAGCAGTGGGGGGATCAAGAATGGACTTCGATGGCTTCTGCGTTTGAAGATGCGAGCAATGTTGTTATTAATGCAACTGACCGCCCCAACCTGTCTCAAGTGGCCAGTATGAACAGCATGTTTGCTGGCGCCACGGCCTTTAATCAGGATATCAGCCAATGGGATGTCTCCACGGTGACCGATATGGATTTCATGTTTTCTGGCGCCATGGCCTTTAATCAGGACATTGGCCAATGGAATGTCGCCGCGGTGACCAATATGGGCTACATGTTCCAAAACGCCACGGCCTTTAATCAGGCCATCGGCCAATGGAATGTCGCCGCGGTGACCAATATGGGCTACATGTTTTCTGGCGCCACGGCCTTTAATCAGGCCATCGGCCAATGGAATGTCGCCGCGGTGACCAATATGCAGTTCATGTTTTATCGCGCCACGGCCTTTAATCAGGACATTGGCCAATGGAATGTCGCCGCGGTAATCAGGATGGGTGGCATGTTTTCTGGCGCCACAGCCTTTAATCAGGACATCGGCCAATGGAATGTCGCCGCGGTGACCGATATGCGGTTCATGTTCCTAAACGCCACGGCCTTTAATCAGGACATTGGCCAATGGGATGTCGCCGCGGTGACTAATATGCGCTCCATGTTTTGGGGTGCAACGGCCTTTAATCAGGACATTGGCCAATGGAATGTCGCCGCCGTGTTCAACATGAGTGTCATGTTTGCTGGCGTTACGCTTTCGACCGCCAACTACGATGCCCTGCTATCAGGTTGGAGCGGACAAACCGTGCAAAATAATGTCACTTTTAGTGCAGGTAACAGCCAGTATTCGGCTGCTGCACAAAACGCACGCGATGTGCTTGTTAATACCTATAACTGGAGTATAACCGATGGTGGGCTGGCCCCTTAACAAACCGAGCCCTCTGTATTTTGCTCTGTCGCCGAGCCGAATGAGGGCTTTACCGGCTTTGGAGTATTATTGGGTGAATCTGGTAGCATCCAGCAGTGGTGGTATGCCACAGCTAATGGTTCATTTTCAGTGTATATGGAATCAAACACATTTCTTTAATAACTCAAGTAAAACAAACAACTAACAATAATATAAGGCATATTTCGCAGGGACGTGAAGGAGAGGAATCATAATGGAAAACTGTATTGCAGCATCTGGTAAGAATAAAAAAAATGTAATATTAAAGCCTAATCCCGCGTCTGTTTTAAGCAGCGCGTTCTTATTTTTTCATTTAGGTTTGGTGTCTAACACTTATGCTGCCCCCCAGGGCGGCCAAGTGGTCGGTGGTGTTGGCCATATCCACCAAAACAACCTCAATACCCGCATTAACCAACAAAGCCAGAATATGGTGATTAACTGGCAAAGTTATAACGTCGAACAGAACGAACGGGTGCAATACGTTCAACCCAATAGCCGTGCCATTGCTTTAAACCGTATTTTAGGTAATAACGCCTCCACCATCCGTGGCCGTATTGATGCCAATGGCCAGGTTATTTTAGTTAACCCCAATGGCATCTTCTTTAGCGCCACCTCGGTAATAAACGTGGGTGGCTTAATGGCATCCGGTTTAGATATTAAACCTGATGATTTTTTATTAACAGTGGGATCCCTTTCTTAAAACATAAGGATTTAACAAAGGCACATCAATGGAACTGATTGTTAAGGGCGCTATTTTCTCTGTTTACTACCTTTGGGTTCGTGGCGTAACTGCACCACCGCCCGAGGCAATAGAAAAAGATCGTATTGATTTTCACCATGACCGTGTTGCCACTGATCGCTTTGCCAGAGAACTCCAACTGGAGAGGGAAGAACTCTTACGCTTGTTATACGAAATAGGCTACCCCCCCGAACAAACCCATCAACGCCATTATTTAGTCGAGCGGCTTAGTCGTTTACTCTATCACGAAGCAATCCAGGTTTACCCCTTACCCAAAAAATACCGTGATAACGCCTATCCCTTTCATGCCTTTAGTACCCTGCATGCCGACAACAAAAAAGCCACGGCATCCAACAACACAACCACCCCCGCCGGGCAAAATAGCGCAGGCAGCCCGGGCGCCCGTCGCAACAACCCCCCGGAAGAAGTCCTGCCCGCCATTGGCCCCGGCAACCGCCCGGCCACATTAGGCCCCCATGACGGGCAACCTTTTGACGGTTTGCATAACCAGCAATGGGACAATGTCGACGTCAAAGAGGATTCCTTTAAAACCGTTAAGCAAGTGGATATGGATAATTTGAGTGAGGATGAAGAGTTAGCCAAAGAAGCGTTATTAGACCAAGGCTGGGATAATAGAAAAGTAAGACCAAGGCTGGGATAATAGAAAAGTAAAAGAAGTATTAAACTCCGGCAATAACTTTAAAATTAAAAACCTTGAAGAAGGTGATAAGCTCTATGGCTTTGGAACAAATGGTTATGCATCACGTAGCCAATCCGCTTACTGGACGGATGAAACAGGCTTAAAAGAGATGCAAGTAAAACACTTTAAAAACGGTCAATGGGATCGGCAAGGAATAAAACAAAGCCTTGCATTACCCTGTAAAAATCGGGCTAATGCTCTGGATATGCTTGAAATTGGGGAAGATCAGATCGCTGTGAAATCAAAAATTGTTCCAGCTAAAGAAATAACACGCTATTATCGAAATCAACATATTATTGAAACCAGGCAACAGATGTCTGGTGGAGGGGTTCAGATTACCCCGGCATTGAAGCAAACAAACAAGGTAACACGATTGTGGTAGACAAAAAAAAAGACGAAATAAATGCAGACATCATTCGAAATGCAGACATGATATTGGCCATTTTAAAAGATTGGGAACCATCAAACGACACACCACCTGGCCGAATTATTTTTGAATGTCGTTGGTTAAAACAGGAAATTGCGGCAAACCAACTTACCTACCCTGAAGCCTATGAACATATTACCAGTATACGCCATACTTATGTGGCAGATGATATGTTAGTTGAACATTATGAACAGGGGATTGAGTTATATTTTGCTAATATTATCTCTCTTTGTAGCAATGAACTGCTTATAAAACCCCCATACTATCCCATGACGATTACCCTTATTGACGCCTTAATCCACTTACTCCACCATGCCAGCCGACCTCTTACGATTAACGAAAGCCGCCTGGACGATGAACTGGAACAACTTAAAACCCTGTTGGCTGCGGGTAAGATAGAGCCGCCTTTAATGAGTTACTTACCGGATTATTTTAATTTTAGAGGTGTTTATCGGATCAATAAAAGCAGCCTTGATGATCAACCCAATGGCAAATACCTGGTTAAAACCGTCGCCAACTTAATCTTTGAAGGCGTTCGCCCCGACACCTGGCTGACCCCTGACGAGGCTGAAAAAGACGTGGCGCAATACATTTCTTAAGCGGTCGCCTCAATTCTTTTAGCCCGTGTCAGCCTTGCCCTACAAACACCACTAAACCTGCTCACAAAATAACCAGTCAAGCAATAAAAATTAAAAAACTGCGACAGCGTGCATAGCGCACAGTTTTTTTATTTGTTAAATTCGGGGCACAAAAATAAAGGGATACATTTTTATTCCTTAAATATAGACACACTTAAAATCAAAAGGACGTGAACCGATGAATTCCACCCTTAAAACCCGATTGTCATTCTTCCCCGTTATTTTACTCAGCCTGTTGATTGCCATGGTTGGCGTGGGTTGTGGTGGGGGCGGTGGAGGAACACCAACACCACCGCCACCCGATCCAAATCAGGATGCCAGTGGTCTTTATAATGCAACCGGCACTGCGAGTTTCACCCTGATAAAAGCGGGTGGAACTGTTTCATTAAATATTACAAAAGGACTGATCAGTGGTAATCGATTTATTTTTTTTAATGCAGATATTAGCGATCCTGATTCCAATGTTTTATACGATGGGGAAATTACATCTATTACGCTTACCGACTTAGTCGGTACTGCGGATGTTTATCAACGTGGGCAAATTGTTGCCAGTGGTGTGGCGGTTACGGGCACCGTGAATAGTCGTTCAAGAGTACAACTGACTTTTGCGGCAACTCCGGGTGTGGTTGGCTCTCTTGCGGGTGATTTTTCAGGTGGTAGTGTGGATGGCACCTTTGATATGGCCGAATACGATAAAGGTGCATCTCAAACCACCATTGATAGTCAAAGTAATGCCGAATGGGGCACTGGAACTAACACAGATAGAAATGTGTATATGAAGATTTTAGGAATGACAACGCAGACACTTGTTGTTAGTCGTACGGATGATACTTATAGACTAGGCACCTTTAATGCGGGTAATGTGAATAACTGTTTTCAAAATGGTGGTCAGGTCGCTATACCTGATGCAGCTGCAAATATATACACAGTTGGAGGTGATAGTATTACGACAACGACCATACCGTCATGCCCTGATCTCAATGGTACATCGGGTTACAGCGGCTTTGCTGCGGTGGTTGATGATGCAATTGATGGCCAAAATAATGGGATATGGTATGCCATTACTAATGGTACGTATTCAATTTTTGCGATACTTAGTCGACCTTAAGTTTACTGCTAAAAAAACACACACAATAAATACAAGGCTCAAAAATGAGCTGAGGGAAGAAAATGGAATATTTAATTTCACGTGCAATACACTATGTTAATGTGAGTAAAAATATTAAACCGTACTCTTTTTTATCGAGTGTATTTTTATTTTCCCATCTTGTCCTTGTTTCTAATGCCTACGCCGCCCCCCAGGGCGGCCAGGTCGTCGGCGGTATCGGCCACATCCACCAAAACAACCTCAATACCCGTATTAACCAACAAAGCCAGAACATGGTGATTAACTGGCAAAGTTATAACGTCGAACAGAACGAACGGGTGCAATATATTCAACCGAATAGCCGAGCCATTTCTTTAAACCGTATTCTTGGTAATAACGCCTCCACCATTCGTGGCCGTATTGATGCCAATGGCCAGGTGATACTCGTTAACCCCAATGGCATTTTCTTTAGCGCCACTTCAGTGATAAATGTGGGCGGTTTAATCCCTCCGGCACCTTTAGCCACTATTTTTAACGAAGTGGCGGGTACCGAGGGTTTTGTATTAACAATGGGATTCATTTCTTAACACAAACCGTTTAAAAAGGCATATCAATGGAACTGATTGTTAAGGGCGCTATTTTTCTCTGTTTACTACCTTTGGGTGCCTGGCGTAACGGCACCACCGCCCGAGGCAATAGAAAAAGATCGTATTGATTTTCACCATGACCGTGTTGCCACTGATCGCTTTGCCAGAGAACTCCAACTGGAGAGGGAAGAACTCTTACGCTTGTTATACGAAATAGGCTACCCCCCCGAACAAACCCATCAACGCCATTATTTAGTCGAGCGGCTTAGTCGTTTACTCTATCACGAAGCAATCCAGGTTTACCCCTTACCCAAAAAATACCGTGATAACGCCTATCCCTTTCATGCTTTTAATACCCTGCATGCCGACTATAAAAAAGCCGCCGCCTCCAACAACACCGACACAACCACACCCGCCGGGCAAAATAGCGCAGGCAGCCCGGGCGCCCGTCGCAACAACACCCCCGAAGAAGTCCTGCCCGCCATCGGCCCCGGCAACCGCCCAGCCACATTAGGCCCCCATGACGGGCAACCTTTTGACGGTTTGCATAACCAGCAATGGGACAATGTCGACGTTAAAGAGGATTCCTTTAAAACCGTTAAGCAAGTGGATATGAGAAATTTATCAGAAGATGAAAATACTGCAAAACGTGCGTTAAAGACTCAGGGTCGCTCAGAGGAAGATATTGAACAAGTCATTGGTTCAGGAAATAATTTTAAAGCCAAACCTCTCCAGGAAGGTGATAAACTCTATGGTTTTGATACGAGCACGAATAAATACGGCTCCAAAAAACAGGATTCGATGTACTGGCTGGATGAACAAGGGTACCAGGCAATGAAAAAAGATTATTATATTGATGGGAAGTGGAATAAAGAAGGAGTAAAAAATTACCTATCCTTACCCTGTATGAACCGGGCTGATGTAATCGATGTGGCAACCGTGACTGAAGATCAACAAGCGATTGAATCAACTGTCGGTGTTGCAAGAGAACAAATAGGCTACACGCGTGATGACTACCGTACAGGTATGTTAGGTAAAATCATGCCCGGTGGGGGTAAGCAGATCACCCCCGATCCATCAAAAACCAGTGCCGTCACACGTTTAGCAGGAACCCCTTAATGAATAAAACAGAAGAAATTTATCAGGATATAATAACAAACTGCGACATCATACTTGGGTTACTCAAACCCTATGAAGCCGAAAATGATACTCCGGAAGGCCGGATGATATACCAGTGTCGTTGGTTAAAAGAGCAAGTAGCAGAAAATACATTAACTTTACCGACACTGGATTATGTACACACGCTAAAATACGTTAATGCTGAAAAATTATTAGCCCATTTATCAAGTAGCGATGAAAATTATAATAAAGAAGTTGGGATATATTTATATCGATTATTAAAATTAATTAAAAATAAATTACTGCTTAAACCCGCCTATTACCCTCACACCATCACCCTGATCAATGCC
>JALTJZ010000020.1:0-5139 GCA_027076325.1 Chromatiales bacterium
AAAAGGGGCTGTATTTGCAATGCTGGAGCGGAAAGACAAGAAAAAAGTGATAAAAATTAAAAATACTACGTAACCAAAATTTTGATTTTGTCACAAATAAATCGCATAACAAATAGCTCCAGCGGACTACTAAAAGCGGCACTTGTTTTGCATTCGCAAAAACGTGCCGCTTTTAGTAGTCGCTGAGCAAAACGTTGAGCATCAGAATATGGAAGTTTTATGAAAAAATATTTTCTACTTTCTCCAATTATATTTGGTATTGCCGGTGCAATATCTTTATTTATAACTGACATCATCGTTGTTCCAGAAATCCCAGGTTCTCCATTTAGGCTTCATTTTTTTAAAGAACCCATGTATTTTATTTCGGCTACAATAATTCCTGCATTATTTGCTTATATATCTAGTTATAGATGGTTAATAAAAAAACGTAAAAAAAATTATAGCTGGTTATATGTGTCTTTATTTTCATGGTTTTCTCTGGTTATAAACCCCATTATCTGGATGCTAGTACTTAGTTCTTTCCTGATATTCGGCATAACGGCTTTTCTTATATTCGGTTTAACCGGTGTTATCTTGAAAATTACGTTGGGTAGTACGGCAAAACAATTAGAATCAGGGCGAGGATAGCTTTAATATTAGCTATACCTGTGTTTCGTCCCTGATGCATCCCCACAAAAAAGGGATCAAAAACAATAGCTTAGAAATACAGGTATTAATATTGGAATAAAACGCGGTCATTGCGAGAAAACCCTGAAAAACAGGTGTTTTTCAGGGTTGACGCGGCAATCTTATCATTAAAGGTTATCAACTTAAGATTGCCGCAGTCACTTTGTTCCTTCGCAATGACCGGCAAGGCTAAATTTCACAGGGATCCCTCAGGTTCCATCCCCGATTTTTAATGCTGGGGTTATGGCTATATAACAAGCGAATCCCCGTAATCTATAACCGTGTTAGGCTTTTCGTTATCACTCCAACCTGCCTATACGGTAATAATAATTTTTTTGTGATGACATGTTTAATGGTTAAACTTCTTTGCGATCCAGTAATCCACACTTACATATTTACCTGCGCCAATGAAAAATAAAGCGAGTAACATTATAAAATAGGTTGTGGCGAATTCGATGCCGTTATTTAAAATAACAATTGAACCTTGTTCGGTTAACCAGTCGTAGTTACCGTGTTCCTGTAACAGGTTTTTTGCAGCATCAAGTTTTTCAGATGCGGCGATGGCGTCACTGCAATTAAATAAACAGAATTTTGCATCTGCAATTGCTTGCCAGCCATTGACCCAGTGGACGCTGAAGATAGCAACAATCATTGTGAACATCAGTGGAATAGAAACCCAGCGGACGCCAAAGCCAAATAACAACATAACGGCACCTAAAAGTTCGGTTGATGTTGCAAGAAAGGTCATTAGATCCGGAAAGGGCAGGCCGAGTCCCCAGTCGGGGTTACCAAACCAGGCAGAGGTGTCGTCAAAACTGTTATATTTGCTGATACCTGCCATCCAGAATATCGGAGCAAGGTATAAGCGAAGTGCGAGTGGTGCGATAAAATCAACTGCGCGTGTACGGTTAAGTAAGCCTTGCAGTTGCAATAACTTATCCATAAAGAGCTCCTTGTTGTATTATTTTTGCGTGTAAATTAGAACAGATTATTGCTTTTGGGTGCCAATAATAATTCCTTTGTTCTTTAGCTCTACCAGAGTTTGTTGGCCAAAATCGATAATACTGTTGATATTCGGGTTGCCTAATTCATTTGCAATTTGGGTTAGTAATTGTTTGCCTGTTAATGACGGGTCGTTTTCTTTTATCAGTTGTAACAAGCGTGCAATCACCGGGTTGACTTCGGTAAAACTGATTTGTGCATCGTCTTCTAAACGTGAAGCGACAATATGGGTTGGCTGTTCATCAGGTTGTTCAGGTTGATAGTCATTGCTAATTTGATGGACAGGAAACGTGTAGCTTAACAGCCATGCCAGGTTAGACAGTACAGGTACTTCATTTAAAAAGTTGGCTTGTTCAGAAAGTTGGGATGTATCATTCGTTAATTCGGAAATACTGAGTGCAAGCTCAACCCATTCATAATGAGCAAGCTCCAGCATAAAGGGCAGGTCATTTTTTTGTGGTTGACGTTCTTCTTCCAGATAAACCAGAAACTCGCGTGGCATTTCAGGGAACAGCGGGGTATGTGCTTTGTGGTTTGCAAAGTAATCCCGTATCAGTGTGTGCCAGCGCTGTTCCCCTAATATTTCACAAAGTACCGGGTAGGTTGTTGACATAAAATCTTCAACATTATTATAAAAAAGATTTTTGTAAATATTCATCCGGCGATCTTCGATATTATCGGGTGCGGCATTAAGATCGGGTTGGCGAATGTACGCGGTAAAGGCATACTGCATTTTCTGGAAGTCGTATTGTGTTTGGTTGTTACTGGCCGACATTACGACACCTGTTGCGATGGCGTATTTTCAGTTGCTTGCCATTTTGCTTGTATAGAAATGATACGATCCATTTCTATGAGTAATTCTGCTACTGGAGGAATATTAAAGTCCCGTTCTAATAAGGTAGGTATAACGCCATAGCGTTGATAGGTTTGTTCGAGTAAATCCCACACGGGCTCGACAATATCGGCTCCATGGGTATCGACAATCAAATCTTTTGCTTCTTCATAATGCCCTGCAATATGAATATATTCGATTTTGTTGCCCGGAATTGCATTTAAGAATTCAGATGCATCGTATTGGTGGTTAATGCTGTTAACGTAAATATTATTCACATCCAGCAATAATTTGCAGTCTGCTTCTGCGAGTACAGCCTTTAAAAATTCAATTTCCGGCATTTCCTGCCCGGGTGCGGCATAGTAGGATACATTTTCCATTGCAATGGGCCGTTCTAAAATATCCTGAACACGTTTAATACGGTTTGCCACGTAATGCACAGCTTCTTCGGTAAAAGGAATAGGGAGCAGATCGTATAAATGACCATCATCACTACAGTAACTTAAATGTTCGCTGTAGAGTTTAATCTGGTGTTCATCTAAAAAGCGTTTTAGACGATGTAGAAAGGCTTCATCGAGTGGGCTGGGTGAGCCGATAGAGAGTGACAGGCCATGGCAGATCATGTCATAACGTTCGGTAAATGATCTGAACTGTTTACCTGCAGCGCCGCCGACACCTATCCAGTTTTCCGGGGCAACTTCCATAAAGCCAATTTGAGAGGGAGATTGGTCTAACAGCGAATCCATAATGCTTCGCCGTAGACCAATTCCGGCACCCTTAACAGGGAATGGAATAGAAAATGGAGTGGGGGCTGTTTTTCTATTCATGTCAGAGTGTATACAGTGGGTTTAGAGTTTAGTGACCGCCACATTTTCCATCGTTCATTTTCTTGTGCTCAGCACCGCATTTACCGCCCATTTTGGCTTTATCTTTTTTCATGCCTTCGCCACATTTACCTTCACTTTTCTTCATGGATTTTTTGCCGCCGCATTTGCCTTCGCCACACTTGCCTTCACTTTTTTTCATGGGCTTTTTGCCGCCGCATTTGCCTTCGCCACATTTACCTTCACTTTTCTTCATGCTGTCGCCGCATTTGCCTTTCATTTGCTTTGGATCAGACATATTGCCACCGCATTTGCCATCTTTAGCAACCTGATAGCCACCTTCAATATTGGTCATTGCAAACGGGTTTGCACCTGTTTCAGAAGCGTTGGCAATATTACTGGCTGCAAGTGTTGTGGCGAAAACAGCGCCAAGTGCGATTGAGATTGGTTTGATAGTTTTATTCGACATTTGGATTTCTCTCCGTTGTATTTAATATTTTTAATTATACAAAATATGTTGTTTTAATATCGTATAGGTTGAAACCGGCATAAAATTCATTTCACCCTTCACTCTGGAGGATATGACAGGTGGTTTTAAAAAGGTTCAATCTACGTTCCAACAATACCTTAATATAACCTGAATTTATGTGAAAGTGATCGAATTGTTATAAATTTGTGATAAATAATGTTATCTCAAGGCACCAGGCCTTGTATGCACTCGATATAGTGCTGCTCATTGGGGCTTGTCTGGTCACGTTGTGCCTGCCATATCATTTGCCCCAGGCACTCCATTATTTCATGCTCGGCCTGGTGTGCATCCTGGTGTTTTTCCTTGAGCGACTGGTAAACCTTCTGAATAATAGCGGGGCGTTGGGTGGACAGTTGCTCATGTATCGCAATATGCATCGACATATGCAAAAAAGGATTGGTTTGCCCCATTTCCGGGGTAAAGTCTTTGTTGATGGTGGATTCGTCGGCCAGCAATGCATGGTACTCCGGGTGTTGCTGAATAATTGTTACAATCACCTGTTCCAACGGTTGTAACAGCGCTTTATTATTGAAATTTTTCCAGGCGGTATAGAACATTTGCCGCATTTCATTTCGATTATTTCCAAACATTTACTTTTCTCTATGTTAAATATGAGCACGTTATTCAATATTTTTATCTTTAAATTCGCACAGGTCTTCAATTACACAGGAACCACAGCGTGGTTTGCGTGCAATGCAGGTATAACGGCCATGCAATATCAACCAGTGATGGGCATCCACTTTAAATTCATCGGGTACAAATTTCAGTAATTTCTTTTCAACTTCCAGCACATTTTTGCCTGGTGCAATCCGGGTTCGGTTAGACACCCTGTATATATGCGTATCGACTGCAATGGTAGGGTGACCAAAGGCGGTGTTGAGCACAACATTGGCGGTTTTGCGGCCAACGCCCGGTAGGGCTTCCAGTGCTGCCCTGTTATCCGGTACTTCGCTGTTATGGCGTTCAACCAGCATTTTACAGGTGGCCATAATGTTTTTGGCTTTGGTGTTATATAACCCTATTGTTTTTATGTATTTCTTTAGTCCGGACAGCTTTAATGCAAGAATTTTTTCCGGTGTGTTGGCTACTTTATAAAGTTTATCGGTGGCCTTGTTAACCCCTTTGTCGGTGGCCTGAGCCGATAAAATAACGGCAATGAGCAGTTCAAACGCAGAATTGTAATGCAGTTCGGTTGTTGGGTTGGGAATATGTGCTTTTAAGCGGCTGAATATTTCGTAGCGTATTTTAGGATTCATGTTTTACTTTCTTAACCACGAAGGACACAA
>JALTJZ010000020.1:5239-75779 GCA_027076325.1 Chromatiales bacterium
AGAACGCGAAGAAAAAATGTATTCATTGGCGTCATTGCGAGGAATGAAGTGACGCGGCAATCTTATTGTTATGCGGTAAAACCAGCAAGATTGCCGCGCTATCGCTCGCAAAGACAGATTATTTTTTATTCTGTGTGTTTTTATGTATCCAAAATCTTTGTGGTGCAGACTTTCCTTTTTGGGTTCATGTTTTATTTTCTTAACCACGAAGGACACAAAGAACGCGAAGAAAAAATGTATTCATTGGCGTCATTGCGAGGAATGAAGTGACGCGGCAATCTTATTGTTATGCGGTAAAACCAGCAAGATTGCCGCGCTATCGCTCGCAAAGACAGATTATTTTTTTATTCTGTGTGTTTTTATGTATCCAAAGTCTTTGTGGGGCAGACTCTCCTTCGTGGTTAATTTTCTATTGGCTGAGCATCGGCAACCAGGATGTTTTTCTTTGTTTCTCTTTTTTTATCAATAATATTTTTAAGCGCCAGAATAAAGCCCAGGCCGATAAAAGCACCGGGAGGTAAAATGGCTAAAAGAAAGCCTCGGTAATTGTCGATGACAGTAATTTTAAGCCCTTCAGCGGCAGCACCAAACATTAAATGAGCTTGCTGGAATAAGGTACCAAAGCCGATAAGTTCCCGCATTGCACCGAGTGTGATCAGTACTGCGGTAAAGCCCAAACCCATAAATAAACCATCGAGTACAGAAGGTGTAACGGCATTTTTAGAGGCAAAGGATTCGGCGCGGGCAATGATGGCGCAGTTAGTCACGATAAGAGGGATAAAGATACCGAGTATTTTATACAGGTCATGAAACCAGGCTTCCATACTGAGTTCGATAACCGTGACAACCGAGGCGATAATCATGACAAAAACAGGGATACGTATTTCACTACGCACCCAGTGGCGAATAATTGAAATAGTAAAATTTGAAGCAATCAGCGTGAGGGTGGTAGCAAGCCCTAAACCTAAACCGTTAATAACGGTGTTGGACACGCCTAATAACGGGCAGAGCCCCAATATTTGAACAAGGACGGCATTGTTGCTCCATAAGCCCTGTTGTGCAATATGTTTAAATGACGTTTCACTCACAATATAAACTCTATTTTGTTGGCTCACGGGTTGTTTGTGGTTTGGGTGTTTTTAATACAAATAGTTTATCACCTTGTTGCTTATAAAATAACAGGGCTTTATGTACGGCCTTTACAATAGCGCGGGGTGTAATGGTTGCGCCGGTTAGCTGGTCGAAGTCGCCGCCATCACGTTTTACCTTCCAGTTTTTTGTTGTGGGGTTTGTTAAGGATACATTATTAAATTGAGTTATCCAGCTGGATTTTTCAATTTCAATGGCATCGCCCAACCCGGGTGTTTCTTTGTGATTAACCACACGCACACCGGCAAGGCTGCCGTTATGTTTAATGGCGACAAGTAAAACTATTTTGCCGGTGTAACCATCCGGTGCCACAGCAGTTAAAATAGCGGCGACCGGTTTGTTGTTTTTGCGGGCTCGGAAAACAGTTACCGGTTCTTTGCTGCCGAGTAGTTTTGGGCTGGTTACCTGAATAATATCGGTGAAAATATCATTGTCATGTTCAGATGGTGGTATTAACTGGTGCAGACTGCGCAGCGTTGCCTGTTTATGATTTTCCTGTATTTTTTCTTTTGTTTGCTCGAAGGTAAAGGCAACCATGGTTGTGCCTACAACCGAAAATATGCCTAGTACTACCGCACTGATAATCATTTTTTGCATTAATGGATGGCGCTTGCTGCTCATGTACTTTCACCAAAGGCTTTGGGGCGGGTGTAGTAATCAATAGTGGGGGCAGCCATATTCATTAATAAGACACCAAAGGCAATGCCATCAGGATAACCACCCCACATACGAATAATATAAGCAAAAACACCAATACCGGCGGCATAAATCAGGCGGCCAGTGGGTGTAGTGGAAGCAGTAACAGGATCCGTTGCGATAAAAAAGGCACATAACATGGTTGCGCCACCAAACAGATGGTAGATCGGTGATGTTTCTGTGAACGGATAAAACAGTAACGACATAATAAAGATACTGCCAATAAAGGCCACTGGAATTTGCCAGCTAATCACGCGTCGGTAGAGTAGCCATAAGCCACCCAGTAAAAAGGCAAGGTTAATCCATTCCCAGCCTTTACCGGCAAACTGGCCAAAGACCGCCGGTGCGCTTGCCTGAATGGCAGCAAAGGATTGTCCCAGCCCGGATTGTGTTTTAACGGTGTCGAGTGTGGTTGCCATTGTCATTGCGTCAATGTCGATGTTATTCAGTGTAGAAAAAAGAGCGTAATTTAAACTTTGTGCAAAGGATAACGTATTATCCGGTTGCAGCCAGATGGTCATTTCAAGCGGGAATGAAATAAGCAATAAGGCATAACCTATCATTGCCGGGTTAAAAGGATTGTAACCGAGTCCGCCATATAAATGTTTGCCAACAATAATCGCAAACGAAACACCAATAAAAATAAGCCACCACGGTGCCAGATTGGGTAATGCCAATGCCAGCAGAACCGCGGTGACGACCGCACTGCCATCCATGATGTATGGTTTAATCGGGCGCTTACGAAGCAGTAGCATCACTACTTCCACTGTTAGTGCAGTTATCACCGCGATAATAATATTAATCACCACACCCCAGCCAAAAAATATGACATAGGCAATAATGCCGGGGATAAGTGCATACAATACATGGAGCATGATGCGTGTAATTGAACCGGGCGCTGTCATTTCCATCATTAGTTATCTTCCAGCTTTGTGTTGAGTTTTTCTTTTTGTAATTTGTTTTTTCGGCGTTGCTCGACTTCGTCTATTTTCTTTTGTTGCTCGTCCGTTAGACCTTCGGTATTTTTAGCTATTGCAGCCTGCTCTGACTGCCGTTCCTTAACGCGTTTAAGCGCAGCCTCAATGGCTGCTTTTTTGCTATCCTGCTCAGGTGTTTTAATACCTTGCTTCTTGTTTAACAAGGCTTTTTTCTTTGCTTTGCGTTCGGCATCTTCGGCTTTTTTACGTTCCAGCCGGAATTGACGGTATTCATGCCGCTCTCTTGCATGATCCGACTTTTTCCTGTCAGCTTCCTGTGTCCATATTTCTGTTTTTGCGTAACGGTAAAACTGTACCAGCGGAATATGGCTTGGACAAACATAATCACAACAACCACATTCGATACATGAAAATATCTGGTAGTCCTGTACTCGGTCAAGATCTTTTGCCCTGGTATACCAGTAAAGTTGTTGTGGCAACAGGTTAGCGGGGCAAACCCGTGCACATTCGCCACAACGAATGCAGGGCAGAGCCACTGGTTGCTTTTGCTTTTTTCGGACTAAAATGCAGTTGGTTGTTTTTATAACCGGGTAGTCAGCTGAGTCAAGGTGGATCCCCATCATCGGGCCACCCATAATAAGCGACTGATCATTACTTTCGGTATAGCCACACTCGTTAAGCACATCCTGCATGGGAGTACCGATTAGCACGCGCATGTTTTTTGGTTGTTGCAACTTGTCACCTGTGACGGTTACAACACGCTCGATTAAGGGCTTACCTTCTTTTATTGCTTCGGTAACAGCATGGACAGTTGCAATATTATGGCAGACGATACCAATATCATGCGGTAGTTTATTAAGAGGAACTTCTTTGCCAGTTAAAACCTGTATTAGTTGCTTTTCACCACCGGCAGGATAACGTGTGGGAATCTGGATAAGTTGAATGGTATGGTTATTTATTGTTGCCAGTGCTTTTTGCAAGGCTTGAATGGCTTGTGGCTTGTCATCTTCAATCCCTATCAGGCAGTGTTGAATACCAATGGTGTGTAAAATAATCTGGATGCCCTGGATAATTTTATCGGCTTGTTCTTCTATTAAAACTGCGTCACAGGTAATGTAGGGTTCACACTCAGCGGCATTAATAATTAGCGTATCAAGTGGTTTAGTTTCTGCTGTTAATTTTAAATGTGTAGGGAAACCGGCGCCCCCTAAACCAACAATGCCGGCTTCTATTATAAGCTGTTTTAAAGTATCACTGGAAAGTGAGGTTGGATTATCAACGGGTTTAATGGATGGTAGCCAGCGATCCTCTCCATCGGTTTTAATAATAATGCAATTTGCAGTTTGCCTGTTCATGCTGGGGATGGCGTGGGTTTCGATTGCAATGACTTCCCCTGAGCTGGGCGCATGAATGGCTGCTGTAATACTGGTTGGATCTTTTAGTGTTGCAATACACTGGCCTTTTAACACCTTATCACCTATGGTAATAACGGGTTTTGCAGGGCGACCAATATGCTGTTGTAAAGGAATAATTAATTGCTCAGGTACAATGGCTGTTGCAATGCCTGTTTGCATGGATTGTTTTTTATGCCCTGCTAGTTTTAAGCCACCATGAAATTTCCACTGTGTTTTTCTTACGGGTATTGAGTTGAGTTTATCCTGCATTATTCCATCTCATTCAATAGTAAAGGCGTTTGTGGTAATTCGACGTGTACTTTTTTAGTTTCGTCTATAGCTGGAATAATATGGATGCAGTCAACCGGGCAGGGTGGTATGCATAAATCACAGCCAGTACATTCAGACGTAATAACGGTATGCATTTGTTTGGCTGCCCCTAAAATGGCATCGACCGGGCAAGCCTGAATACATAAAGTACAGCCAATACAAACATTCTCGTCAATATATACCACTGTTTTTTCAGCATGTTCACCGTGTTCTGCATTAAGCGGCTTAGGGTCGCGGCCTAATAGATCGGCTAACGCGATAATAGTGCTCTCACCGCCGGGTGGGCACTGGTTTATATCGGCTTCGTCTCTTGCAATGGCTTCGGCATAGGGGCGGCAACCAGGGTAGGTACATTGTCCGCACTGGGTTTGAGGTAACAAGGCATCAATCTGATCAACAACGGGGTTAGACTTTACCTTGTAACGAACAGCCGCAAAGCCAAGCAGTAATCCAAAGATAATGGCTAAAACGGTTAAGGCAATAATGGCGGTTAGCATATTAGTATATAAAACCTGTTAACCCTTTATTAAACCGGCAAAGCCCATAAAGGCCATTGACATTAAGCCTGCTGTAATTAATGCAATGGAGGTGCCTTTAAAGGGTGTTGGTACATCGGCTGCATTAATACGTTCACGCATAGCGGCAAACAGGATAAGCACTAAAGAAAAACCAACTGATGCACCAAAGCCAAACAGTGCCGATTCGACAAAACCGTATTCTGTTTTTTGTACATTCAACAAGGCGACACCGAGTACCGCACAGTTTGTTGTAATTAAGGGCAGGAAAATACCCAGCACCTGATAAAGTAACGGGCTGGTTTTACGAATAAACATTTCGGTAAACTGCACCACGCCGGCAATAATTAAAATAAAGGTAATGGTACGCAGGTATTCTATGCCTAACGGCGCAAGTAAATAAGTGTCGGCAAGATAACTACAAATAGACGACAGGGTTAATACAAAGGTGGTGGCCAGCGCCATACCGGTGGCAGTTTCAAGTTTACGTGACACACCCATAAACGGACACAGGCCTAAAAACTTTACCAGAACAAAGTTGTTAACCAGAACGGTGCTGACCAGGATGAGTGCGTATTCTTTCATGGTTTGTTTTATTACCAGTGTTAATAATTAATTTGTCGTTGCGAACGATAGCGCGGCAATCCTGGTGAATATGCCCGTGTTAAAAAAGATTGCCGCGCTCACTTTGTTCACTCGCAATGACCGTGTACATTACTTAACTTTCATCCCCGGCTGTGCACCTGCATGGGGTTCCATTATCCATAAGTCTTTACCACCGGGTCCTGCGGCTAATACCATGCCTTCAGAAACACCAAACTTCATTTTGCGTGGCTTTAAATTCGCAACCATCACAGTGAGCTTGCCTTCAAGTTGTTCTGGTGAATAAGCCGATTTAATACCTGCAAAGACATTGCGGGTTTCGTCACCCAAATCCAGCGTTAAGCGCAACAGTTTATCTGCGCCTTCAATATGTTCGGCTTTTTTAATCAGGGCAATGCGTAAATCAATTTTTGCAAAGTCTTCAAAGTCGATAAGTTCATTATTGTCCATTGTTTTTTTATCTTTAGCTGGTTTTTTTGTTGGGGTTACATCTAAATTTTCTTTAGACGCTTCTACCATTGCGGCTACTTTATCTTTATCCACTCGAGTCATTAACGGTTTAAATTTATTAACCTTATGGCTAGTGAGTGGCGTATAAACATCTTGCCAACTCAGTGGCGCTATATTTAAAAAGGTTTCACTCTGCTCTGTTAGTTTAGGCAGCACCGGTTTTAAAAAGATAACCAATGCGCGGAACAGATTAATCCCCATGCTGCAAATATCATGTAGCGCCTGTTCTTTGCCGTCTTCTTTAGCCAGTACCCAGGGTTGAGCCGCATCAATATACTGGTTGGCGTGATCGGCTAATGCCATGATTTCACGAATGGCGTGGTTAAATTCGCGTTTATCGTAGAGTGCAGCAATATGGTCACTTGCATCGGTAAACTGTTTATAAAGTGCGGGTTCGCTTATGTTAGCCGATAGCTGGTTGTCGAATTTCTTTTTAATAAAACCGGCACAACGGCTGGCGATATTGACCACCTTGCCGACTAAATCGGAATTTACCCGCGCCTGAAAGTCATCCAGATTTAAATCCAGATCATCAATACCGCTGCCAAGTTTGGCGGCAAAGTAATAGCGTAGGTATTCCGGGTTCAAATGTTCCAGATAGGTACGTGCTTTGATAAAGGTGCCACGCGACTTCGACATTTTTTTACCGTCCACGGTTAAAAAGCCGTGGCAGAACACGCCAGTGGGGGTACGGTAGCCGCTGCCATTGAGCATTGCAGGCCAGAAAAGGGTGTGAAAGTAGGCGATATCTTTACCAATAAAGTGGTACAGCTCGTATTGGCTATCGGCTGCCCAGTAATCATCAAAGTTTAACTCACTGCTTTTGTCGCACAGGTTTTTGAAGCTAGCCATATAACCAACGGGCGCATCGAGCCAGACATAAAAATATTTGTCCTTGGTGCCGGGAATTTCAAAACCAAAATAAGGTTTGTCGCGCGAAATATCCCAGTCCTGCAAACCGGACTCAAACCACTCATTAAGCTTATTGGTGATTTCGGTTTGCACATGGCCTTTGGCATTAACCCAGTCTTTGAGCATGGCTTCAAAGTCGCCCAGTGCAAAAAAATAATGCTCGGACTCTTTTTTAACCGGCCTAGCACCGGAAACAACCGAGACCGGATTCTTTAGGTCGGTGGGTGAGTAAGTACTTCCACAGGCTTCGCAATTATCCCCATATTGATCCTCGGCGCCGCATTTGGGGCATTCCCCTTTAATAAAGCGATCCGGTAAAAACATTTCTTTTTCCGGGTCATAGGCTTGTTCAATGGTTTTGGTATGAATATGCCCCGCTTTTTTTAGTCGAGTGTAAATACCCTGGGCCAGCTCCTTGTTTTCATCCGAGTGGGTGCTGTGAAAATTGTCGAAACCGATAGAAAAGTCAGCAAAATCAGCACGATGTTCTTTGTCGGTAGCTGCAATCAGTGCTTCAGGCGTAATGCCTTCAGATTGAGCACGGAGCATAATCGGGGTGCCGTGGGCATCGTCGGCACAAACGTAAGTACATTGATTTCCCTGCATTTTCTGGAACCGTACCCAAATATCCGTCTGAATATACTCCACCAGATGGCCGATATGGATAGCGCCATTGGCGTAGGGAAGGGCGCTGGTGACCAATATATGTCTTTTGGCTGCTGTCATTATTTTGCTCTGTTCGTGTAATCCCGCAATGGCCAGATTATGTGTAAGTATTTGATTTTAAAGGTGGCATATTAGCAGTTGGTGGTTAAATTAGCGAGTTTCAAACCTTTGTATTGAAATTAAGCAAAACCGGCCTTATATAGCTGCTGACCTTATATAAATGTCTATTCTAAGGTAAAAAAGTTTATAATAGAACTCTAATGCAATTTTGTGTAAGATTGCGACCCACAACAAGTACCTGTGTATTTCACTCAAGTATTTTAAACTGTTTTTAGCCACGCGTGTGGCAAATAACTTAAGTATTTTAAATAAAGATTTCAGGAGAACTCCCCATGGCGGATATCAGCACATCACAAGTTGAAGAGGCGTTAAAAGCCTATATCGACCCGTACACTGAAAAAGATTTAGTGGCCACCAAAGCCATTCGCGATATCAAAGTCGACGGTGACAAAGTAATAGTAGATGTGCAACTGGGTTATCCCGCCGAAGGCTTCAAGGCGGAAATGGCCGACAAATTAAAGCCAATGGTTGAAGCGATTGATGGCGTGTCCGAAGCGACAATTAACATCAGCTCAAAAATTGTGGCACATACCGTTCAAAAAGGCGTCAACATGATCAACGGCGTGAAAAACATCATTGCCATTGCATCCGGTAAAGGCGGTGTGGGTAAATCCACCACCTCGGTAAACCTTGCGTTAGCATTAGCAAAAGAAGGCGCAACAGTCGGTATTTTAGATGCGGATATTTATGGCCCAAGTCAGCCACGCATGTTAGGTGTGAGCGGCCAGCCGGAATCCGCGGATGGCAAAACCCTGGAGCCACTTAACAGCTACCATATTCAATCCATGTCAATCGGTTACCTGATCGATGACGAAACCCCCATGATCTGGCGTGGCCCAATGGTAACGCAAGCATTAGAGCAATTGCTAAACGATACCAAATGGAAAGACGTTGATTACCTGATTATCGACCTGCCCCCCGGAACCGGTGACATCCAGTTAACACTAGCACAAAAAGTACCGGTGACCGGCGCGATTATTGTTACCACACCACAGGATATTGCCCTGCTCGATGCACGCAAAGGCTTAAAGATGTTTGAAAAAGTCGAAGTGCCCGTATTAGGCATTATCGAAAACATGAGCCTGCATATTTGTAGTGAATGTGGCCATGAAGAACATATTTTTGGCACCGGTGGTGGCGAGAAAATGTCAGAGCAGTACGATGTTGATTTGCTCGGTGCTCTACCACTGGATATGTCCATTCGTATTGGCACAGACGAAGGTAAACCAACAGTAGTTGCAGACCCTGAAGGCCGTGTGACTGAAATTTATTGTGATATTGCGCGTCGTGTTACGGCGAAGCTGGCGATGAAAGCTAAGGATTTTAGTGCTTCATTTCCAAACATCGTTATCCAAAACAACTAGTTACGAACAACGAGAGATTCGATTGCGGCGTTGCTGCTGCCAGTGCGCAATGCTCATTTGCATTATGGTTAGTCGCTCTCGCCCATCCATGGGCTACGCGAACTAAGCACATCCATGTGCAAAATTCCGCTTGCTCACTGGCGGTGTGCCTTGCACTCACGACTTTCGTTGTCCGTAAATATGTTCGAATAAGAGTCGCATGGATGAAGCGCAGCGGAATTCGGGAGAGAGCTGCTTCAAGCCTTTTCTCATTTAAATGACCACGTAGGATGGGTGCAACCCATCGTTTAATGAGGTGGTTGATGGGTTGCGCTACGCTTCACCCATCCTACGGGTTTATTTTATCAATGAGCAACACGTAAGTTGGGGAGAAAGCGCAAAGTTTGTTGGTGGTCGTTGCGAATGAACAAACTGAGAACGGCAACCTGCTTCTTTAAGACCTTTTCTCATTTAAATGACCACGTAGGATGGGTGCAACCCATCGTTTAATGAGGTGGTTGATGGGTTGCGCTACGCTTCACCCATCCTACGGGTTTATTTTATCAATAAGCAACACGTAAGTTGGGGAGAAAGCGTAAAGTTTGTTGGTGGTCGTTGCGAATGAATAAACTGAGAACGGCAACCTGCTTCTTTAGACCTTTTCTCATTTAAATGACCACGTAGGATGGGTGCAACCCATCGTTTAATGAGGTGGTTGATGGGTTGCGCTACGCTTCACCCATCCTACGGGTTTATTTTATCAATGAGCAACACGTCAGTGGGGAGAAAGCGTAAAGTTTGTTGGTGGTCGTTGCGAATGAACAAACTGAGAACGGCAACCTGCTTCTTTAAGACCTTTTCTCATTTAAATGACCACGTAGGATGGGTGGTTGATGGGCTGGGCTATGCTTCACCCATCCCCCCCTCTGGATTCCGTTGCACTCCATACGGAAAGCTGGATTTAGTGTTTCATTTATATCTTCTCAACCTTAATTTATATTAGAATAGTCGCTCGATAAAAATACATAATTTGGATATTGGTAAGATGAGCATTAAGTCAGATAAATGGATTCGTCGTATGGCGGAGAACGAAGGCATGATTGAGCCGTTCGAGTCGGGTCAGGTGCGTGAGAACGGTGGAGGCCGGATTATTTCTTACGGCACATCCAGTTATGGTTATGATGTGCGTTGTTCGGACGAGTTTAAAATTTTTACCAATATTAACTCTGCGATTGTTGACCCGAAAGATTTTGACCACCAGAGTTTTGTCGATGTGAAGTCGGATGTTTGCATTATCCCCCCCAACTCTTTTGCTTTAGCTCGTACGGTTGAATATTTTCGTATACCTCGCAGTGTGTTAACTATTTGTTTAGGCAAATCGACTTATGCGCGTTGTGGCATTATTGTCAATGTCACGCCACTGGAACCGGAGTGGGAAGGGCATGTAACTTTGGAATTTTCAAATACCACACCACTACCGGCAAAAATTTATGCCAATGAAGGTGTGGCTCAGATGTTATTTTTTGAGTCGGATGAAATTTGTGAAACCTCTTATAAAGATAGAGGTGGTAAGTACCAGGGGCAACAAGGGGTTACACTTCCGAAAGCCTAATTTTTATTTCTGAACTATAAAAGCCCGAATGGTAAAACTGAATACATCGCCTTTGTCATTTATTTTTTCTATTTTAATTGGTAAGTATTCCAGTGCCGGTGCTGCCCAGAATGTAAACTGACTTTTCCCCTGAGTTAATTCAGATTGGAGTTTGGTCACTTCAAATTCACCTAGCCGTGTCTTTATCGTTTCTTTTTGAATGACTTTTAATTTGTAATCACGGGTGTGTTTTTTAGTTGCGATACGGTATTGCATACTGGTTTTATGCTTTTGCAGATCCTGCATTATTTTAAGTTGAAAGCTGAGTAAGTCCTGTGTGTTATCTTTGAGTGGCTCAGTGTTTTTTGAGTAACTATTTTTTAGCTGGTTGGTTTGCCAGTTAAAATCAATCTTGTATTGTTCAATGTTACCCTTTTTGTTTTTTACCAGCCGATATAGCAATGGTTTTATTTTATTGCGGCTGATATGGATATTACTGGTTTCAGTGGCTGTTTCGCTTATAAGTAAGCTGGCAAAGCCTTCGGGGGTGGTGGTTGATTTGTAAATGGCAGTTTTCGGAGGGGCAAAAGATAAGCTGCGTTTACTTACGCCAAGATTAAAACCATTGTATTCAACATCGTATTCAACCTTAAAGCCGGACTGTAAAAGATCAGCATGACTGGTGTTGATAATACCGAGTGCTAAAAATAACAGGCTTATGATCTTTATCATAGGGATTCTTGTTTTAATGAAACTTGTTGTTGTGACCGCAGTTATTAATATATGTTCAATATCGACTTTAACTACAAGCCAGTATTATCGCGTCACTTGTTTATCGCAATAACCTTGTTCTGTCGCTGCGAGCATTAGCGAAGCAATCTGGCTTTCGTGATACTTTAAATCAAATGCAATATTGCCGCATCGGGTGTTAACTCTTTGTCATCTTTAAATGTTTTATTACCCACCATTTTTACCCTGCCTTCTGCAAACCATTTAATCACCAGTGGGTAAATAATATGTTCCTGTTCATGCACCCGTTGTGCCAGCGTTTCAGCCGTATCATCATTATGGATAGCGACTTCGGCCTGTAATATTAGTGGCCCGGCATCAAGTTCAGGAATAACAAAATGCACGCTGGCACCATGATGGGTATCACCGGCATCAAGTACCCGTTGGTGTGTGTTTAATCCCTGATATTTAGGTAACAGGGAAGGATGAATATTAATAAGCCGGCCATGGTAGTGGTTTACAAAGTCGTCGCTTAAGATACGCATAAACCCGGCGAGTACCACCAGGTCAGGTTTGTATTGGTCTATTTGCTGTTGGAGTTGCTGGTCGTATTCACTGCGTGAAGTTGAATTTGCATTGTCGACCACAAAGGCATCAATACCGGCTTGTTTGGCGCGTGTTAAGCCGTAGGCTTCATCTGAGTTGCTTATAACGGCAACAACACGGGCATCGATCTCGTCGTCATGAATGTTGTCAATAATGGCCTGCAAGTTACTGCCATTACCTGAAATAAGAACAACAATGCGTAACATGCGCTTTGCTTAAATGCTAACGTGTGGGGTTTGTGTCTGACTTTTTTCAATCGTACCGATGACGCTGGTTTCAATGCCGTGTTCTCTGAGCAATGCAAGCGATATGTCGACATCGGCTTTATCGACCACAATCACCATGCCAATGCCGCAGTTAAAAGTGCGGTACATTTCTTCGTCTGCAATATTGCCGTTACTTTGTAACCAGTCGAAGATGGCGGGTGTTTGCCAGCTATTGGCATCAATTTTAGCCTGGGTGTTGTCCGGCATAACGCGCGGTAAATTTTCCAGTAAGCCACCGCCGGTAATATGGGCGAGGGCGTGCATATCAATTTTTTCATGCAGGGCAAGCAAAGGCTTGATATAAATTTGGGTAGGTGCGAGCAGTTTTTCACCCAGAGTGGCACCATCAAAGGCTTCGCTTAAGTCTGCGTCACTGACTTCAATCACTTTTCTTATTAAAGAGTAGCCGTTGGAATGCGGGCCACTGGATGCCAGCCCGATAAGGCTATCACCGGCTTTGACCTTGCTGCCGTCAATAATACGACTCTTTTCAACCACGCCAACACAAAAGCCGGCCAGGTCGTAATCTTCTGCGCTGTACATGCCGGGCATTTCAGCGGTTTCGCCACCAATGAGGGCAGCGCCGGATTGTAAACAGCCATCGGCTATGCCTTTGATAACGCTTTCGGCCGTTTCAATATCCAGCTTGCCGGTCGCATAATAGTCGAGGAAAAATAAGGGCTCGGCACCCTGCACGATTAAGTCATTCACACACATCGCCACCAGATCGATACCAATGGTGTCATGTTTTCTCATTTCCAGCGCCAGTTTGAGCTTGGTGCCAACCCCGTCGGTACCGGATACCAGCATCGGAGACTGGTAGCGTTCAGGAATTTCAAATAATGCACCAAAGCC
Source organism: Chromatiales bacterium (assembly GCA_027076325.1). Lineage (GTDB taxonomy): Bacteria > Pseudomonadota > Gammaproteobacteria > UBA6429 > Thiohalophilaceae > SZUA-37. The sequence continues at coordinate 18,463 of JALTJZ010000020.1, forward strand.
ACCTAAGCCATCGACAACGCCACTGCGTTTGGTACGTGCCGCATGCGGTTTGATTCGGTCAATCAGTTTGTTACCGGCATCAATATCAACACCGGCATCTTTATAGCTGAGAGAGGTGGCTGTTTTCTTTGAAGCATCGTGAGACAATGTAAAACTCCGGCATTAGTGTGCTGGCCGGGCAGACCGGCTTGATTACGATAACAAGATGCGATGAAAGACCATTTTTGTGGTTTAATTCAGTGCATAATAGCGAATTGTACCAATTTGGAATAAGACTGGATACACTATTATTAATATGAATAACAGGATGAAATAGCGAAGTATGAATTGTTTGGCCAGAGTATGGATTGGGGTATTTATTGGAGTAACGGGTTTTAGCGGTATTTTTATAAGTCAGAATGCGCTGGCCGCCAGAATTGGCGATTTATATGAAGCTGAAATTCCTGTACTTAGCCAGAATCGTGCAGATCGGTATGTGGCGATACAGCAGGCTTTTGCCGAAGTGCTAGTGCGTGTGTCAGGGCAACAGGATGTGGTTTTAGCGTTACCGCCACTGATTGAAACCAATGCCGTACCTATAAAAAACACACCCAATCAGCAGCAGCCGAATCTTGTGCTGGTTGGAAAGACAGCCGAAATTGCCAGTGCGCTTAACCGTGCCACTTCTTATGTTAAGCAGTTTCGTTATCAAAAAACCACCGGACGGCCTTATATTGACTGGGGTATTAAATCACCTGAAGTGGAAAAACCAAATTCAAAAAAATCACAACAGGTTTTATGGATTCGGTTTAATAAAAAGAAAATTAACAAACTTTTACATGAAGCGAACTTACCTGTTTGGGGTAGCACAAGGCCGTCTATTTTAGTCTGGATGGTGGTTGAAAGCCAGGGTAAACGCTACCTGTTATCAAATACAGTAAAAAGCACCACACGTGAAAGCATTGAAAAGCATGCGCGGCTTTACGGGTTACCGGTACGCTTTCCGTTAATGGATTTAGCGGATCGTGCTAATATTTCAATCAGTGATGTCTGGGGGAATTTTGAAGATCGTGTCATGCAGGCATCACAACGCTATCAGGCTGAAGCCATTTTAGTTGGCAAGCTCTATCAGGCTAATCGTGTCTGGAATACACAGTGGCATCTTTATGTGAATGGTCGCAGGGAAGACTGGCAGGAGCAGGGGGTTTATCTGCAAAAAGTTGTTAAACAGGGTTTAAGTCATACTGCTCAAAATCTTTCTTTAGCTTTTGCCGATGTAAAAACGGACAAGGGTATTCAACATGTCCTGGTTAAAATAAAAGAGGTGAATGGCCTGGCTGATTATTCTCAGGCGGTTAAATACCTGTCGTCGCTCAGTGCGGTAAAGAAAGTGCAAACTATTCAGGTAGACAAAAGCAGCGTGCTTTTTGATTTAACGACACAGGGAAGCCGGGTTGGTGTGATGCAGGCAATTGCACTCGGTAGTCAGTTGGTGGCCGAACCCAATACAATCCCGAAACAGGCAGCTGTTATTTCGTCAGGAGTGGCCATGTCAGGTGAGCATGGCATTGTGAAGGCACAACCGAAAGAAAAGGTGCCGGATTTAATTTACCGGTTGTTGCAATAGCTTTATGTTTAGCCTGCGTAATCTTCCGAACCTGTTAAGTTTATTACGTATAGCACTGGTGCCCCCCGTTGTATTTTATCTACTGCAACATAATTATATGCCGGCACTGATTTTGTTTGTGGTAGCTGGAGTTACAGACAGTCTGGATGGCTGGTTAGCCAAGCGTTTTAACTGGCAATCTGCTTTAGGTGAAATACTCGACCCATTAGCAGATAAGCTATTACTGGTTTCAAGCTATATCAGTTTTGCCTGGCTGGAGTTGCTGCCGATGTGGCTGGTGATAAGTGTTATCCTGCGTGATGTTATTATTGTAAGTGGTGGTCTGTTGTACCGGTTTTTCTTTGGTGCGGTTGTTATCAGCCCAACTTATATCAGTAAGCTGAATACCTTAATGCAAATAGTACTGATAGCCGTTATGTTGGTTTCGCTGGCATGGTTGCCGATTGATGACTTTATTATAACAGTGCTAATCTGGAGTGTATTATTTACAACCCTTGCCAGCGGCATTGTGTATATTTTTGCGTGGGGTGGTCGTGCGATTTATGCAGCTAAAAATAATAGTCAGGTATAAAAGGATAAAATAATGTCAGATAATTCACTAACCGAAAGTACAAAATGGTTTGTCCTGATTGGTATTATTTTACTGTCAGGCCTGGTTTATTTGTTGGCACCTGTACTTACACCCTTTATTATTGCCGCGGTGTTGTCATACATTGGCGACCCGCTGGTTGATTGGCTGGAATTAAAAAAATTTCCCAGAACGCTCGCTGTTACCACGGTATTTGTGAGCCTTACTCTTGTTGCAGTATTATCCTTGCTACTTTTTATTCCATTAGTTGAAAAGCAGATTGTTATTTTAATTAATAAGGTGCCAGAGTATGCCGACTGGCTACAAAGAACACTGTTGCCGGTGATTAATGAAAAATTAGGCGATACAAAAGTTAATCTGGATTTAAGTGCATTGCAGGATTCATTAAAGTCAAACTGGCAGTCAGCTGGTGGTATTGTGGCTCAGGTTGTCAGCTCAATTACACGTTCAGGATTTGCATTATTTACAGGCGTTGCAAATTTAGTACTGGTGTTTATTGTTTCATTTTATTTGCTAAGAGACTGGGATAAATTAATTGAACACATTCGTCAGCTATTACCCCGTAATAAAGAAAAACTCATCTCATCTTTGGCGAAGCAGTCAGATGAAGTACTGGGTGCATTTTTCCGTGGCCAGTTACTAGTGATGCTGGCTTTAGCAATTGTGTATTCGGTTGGTCTGAGTATTGTTGGTCTGGATTTAGCGATTTTAATTGGTTTGCTTGCCGGTGTTGTCAGTTTTGTGCCCTATTTAGGTTTTATTATTGGTATTGTGGCCGCAACCATTGCAGCATTAATGCAATTTGGTGATGTAAGTTACGTACTCTATGTTTTTATTGTTTTTGGTGTGGGGCAAGCACTGGAAGGGATGGTGCTTACTCCTGTTCTGGTTGGAGATAAAATTGGTTTGCATCCGGTGGCGGTTATTTTTGCAGTACTGGCCGGTGGGCAGTTATTCGGTTTCTTTGGTATTTTGTGTGCTTTGCCGGTTGCAGCCGTTCTGGCGGTGATTGTTCGGCATATGCATAAAGAATATAAACAAAGCGCAGTGTATAATGCCTGATTCTCTCATCCATTATTTTTAGCGTTGTTTATAATATGAATGCACTACAACAAATGCCATTAAGCATCCAGCTAATGGATAATGCCCGCTTTGATAACTATGTTGTTGGTCAGAATGAAACGGCCGTTTATTCTATAAAAAATACAATGGAGCAGTATGTGTTTTTATGGGGTGGCAATGGCTGTGGTAAAACACATTTATTGCAGTCGTTGTGTTATGCCTATTCAAAAACAGAGATGAAAATTGTTTATTTGCCGCTGGATAATATAATGTTATCACCCGATGTGTTTGAAAATCTGGAATCGATGAACCTGGTTTGTCTGGATAATATTGAATTTGCTGCTGGCAACCCTGTTTGGGAAGAGGCGCTATTTAACCTGTACAATCGGCTGCGTGATGCCGATACGCGTTTAGTGGTGGCAGCAGAAAAATCACCGACTGGTTTAGACTTTAAACTGCCGGATCTAGCTTCACGTATGTGTTGGGGGCCGGTTTATCATTTAAAAGCACTCAATGATGACGAAAAGAAAATAGCCCTGCAACAGCGTGCAAAAAATCGAGGCCTTGAGCTGGACGATAATGTGGTGGATTATTTACTAAACCATGCTTCACGTGATATGCAGAGTTTATTTAAATTGCTCGACAAACTCGATAATGCATCGCTTATTGCTAAGCGAAAATTAACGGTGCCCTTTGTTAGAGAGTTGTTGTAGATTACTTCTGCCATTGCGAGCAATAGCACGGCAATTTTGATTTTATGAAGGGAGAACTTTAATGTCAGAAACATTTACTGGAAGTTGTTTATGTAAGAAAGTTACTTATAAGTTAGTGGGCGATGCAATGCGCTTTTATCATTGCCACTGCGAGCGTTGTCGTAAATCAACCGGCACTGGTCATGCAACTAATATTATGATTAAACCCGAAACGGATATTGAGTGGTTAAGCGGTGAAGACTTATTAAATCGCTATAAAGTACCCGAGGCTGAACGTTTTTATAATTGTTTTTGCAAAGAATGTGGTAGCCCCATGCCGCGGGTTGTGCCCGAATTAAAAGCGGTACTTATTGCCGCCGGTTCGCTGGATATGGTGCCTGAAATGAAACCGCAGGGCAGAATATTCTGGGATTCACGCGTCGAGTGGTCGTGCGACAATAAGGAGCTGCCGGTATTTTCTGAATACCCACCCGGAATTTAGTGTGCTGGAATTTAATCTTCCGGTTCGAGCTTCTGCCCTAATTCTCTCGATTTATATTTTACATACAGTATCGAGCCAATAAAAAAAATTACGCTAAAAACAACTTCGATCATGGCAAGTATTTTTACGGTTTGATTTTCATTGGCCCATGCTTCGACTACACCGTGCATAAAGTAAAAAAGTATCAACATGCTGCTCCAGGCATAAGTATAGCGTTTACCGTGAAGTAAGCCTCGCAGTGCAATTAACAGGGGTGTTAAGGCAAACAATAGTGTGAAAGAGACGGGTGAATTTGTTGGCGGGTGGAAATAAATAATCCAGCTTAAAAGCAAAATTAATAAACCGAAATAGCCGGTTAAGGACATAAAATAATAAAAGTCAGCTTTTTTTTTCATATTCGTCATTATCGATTTAAAATTTAAACAAGCCTGGCATTAAGTTGTGCGAGAGCCACTTCGGCAACACGTTTACCCAGTGCTTTAGCCAGTGTTTTTTCTTCTTCGCTAAAAGGCAAGTCATGATTTATGCCGGTAATATGGCTGGCACCATAGGGCGTGCCACCAGTAGTGGTGGTATTGAGTGTGGTTTCGGAATAAGGAATACCCACCAGTAACATGCCGTGGTGGAGCAAGGGTTGCATCATACTGAGCAATACCGATTCCTGACCTCCGTGGTAACTGGAACTGCATGTAAACACGGCCGCAGGTTTGTTAATGAGCGCACCGGATAACCAGATGGGCGTAGAGCTATCAATAAAATATTTAAGTGACGCACTCATGTTGCCAAAGTAAGACGGGCTGCCAATAATAAGCCCCGCACATTCTTTTAAGTCTTCCAGGGTAGCATATAACGGGCCTTGCTCGGGAATGTCATCCTGAGTTGCTTCAATCACGGTTGAAACAGGTGCGACAGTCCGAATACGTGTTTGCATTCCACTTACACTTTCAACCCCGCGACTAATAAAACCGGCAAGCTCAGCCGTTGCTCCGTGTTTACTGTCAAACAGGATTAAGATTTCTGTGTGGCTATTTACAGTCATTGCTAAATAATATTCAGAACATTAACAGGAGGGCGGCCAATGGCGACTTTGCCATTGTTAACCACGATGGGGCGTTCCATTATAATGGGGTAATCAATCATTGCCTGAATAAGTTGTTCATCACTAAGAGAGGGGTCGTCTAAATTATTATCTTTGTATTCGCTTTCATGTTTACGCATTAACTGGCGTGGTTTTAAATTGAGCGCGGCCAGGATTGCCTTTAGGGTTTCGGTATCGGGCGGTGTTTTAAGGTATTCGGTTATTTCGGTGTCGACACCTTTTTCTTCCAAAAGCTGGTGTGTTTCGCGGCATTTTGAGCACTGCGGGTTATAGTAGATTTGAGCCGTCATATTGTTTTCCTGTTGCAAATACTTTGTAGTATGGGATTCTGGTCATTTTACTTGTTTTATTCGATTTTAGTCCTACCTTGACAGGTTCAGGATCGAGTGTTATTTTTTTATAATATTCTACTTCAATTGTATAGATGTAGATACTGTCCTCAGTAAAGGTGTAATGCATAATACATGATCGGTACAGATCAAAGTTCTTTCCTTTCACGGTTTTTATTATCCGGTAGTTTGCTGTTTGTGCTGGTTTTAGGTGGTTGCGCGCTGCTTCCGCCGGTTCAGGAAATGAGTAATGCTCGTCAGAGTTTGGAAGCGGCAAAAAGTGCAGGTGCCGAAGTCCATGATTCTAAACGATTTTCAGAGGCTAAAACGTTGCTGGAACAGGCATCCGAGAAGATTGACTCGGGTGAATATACGCAAGCCAGAGAGTTGGCCATTAAAGCGCAGGCGCTAGCAATTAAAGCCAGGCAAATAGCTATTACCAAATAACTTGTTTTGTCGTAATTTGTACAGCCCCTTACGACTATATTAGCGTATGTTTGGCTAGAGGTTATTTGATCTGGATTCTTGACCTGATGTCGCGTCGATGGTACGTTCTTACTAATAATAATTTAAGATTCCAAACCGGAGTGAGACATCATGAAAATAGCTCAGCGACTAAAATTTTTAGCCTTAATAGTAGTAACATTGGGTCTGGTTATCGGCTGTGCCGGTACGACAGAAGAAGAAGCCAAACCACAAGGTGATGCGGCATCTGCGATTGCTGCAGCTGAAAAAGCGTATAAAATTGCTTTAGATGAACAGTATGCCTGGCGTGACACGGGTAAAATCATCAAAAAAGCAAAAAAGGCCTTAAAAGCAGGCAATGAAGCTAAAGCGATTAAACTCGCAAATAAAGCGAAAAAAGAGGCAGAAGATGCGGTTGCACAAAAATACTCAGAACTGGATCGTTTAAAAGACATACTTGGAACGACTGAAGTTAAAAGCAGATCTGCTGCCAGTGCTGGTGACTACCAGGTTGTAAGCGGTGATAATTTATGGGACATCTCTGGCAAGGCAGAAGTTTATTCCAATCCATATCAGTGGCCTCTTATATATAAAGCAAACAAAGATCAGATTAAAGATGCGGACTTAATTTATCCAGGGCAAAATCTGACGATTGATCAAGGTGCATCTGCAAGTGATATTGATGCAGCGGTGAATCATGCTAAAACACGCGGTAGTTGGTCAATAGGTGTTGTTGAAAGTTCAGATACAGATTATCTTTCAAAATAGATTATTTAATAACAAAGTAAAAGAAGGCTCCTCTGGAGCCTTTTTTTATAAATGCGATTTGTGAATCAAGGTTGTTGAGCGGGTGATGATACAGTTTAAGCGAGTATATTCTTTATCCAGCGAATTTATAAAACAGGCTGTTAATCATTTTATCTCGCATGAGTGTTTCAAGTCGGCTGCGGCACTGTCCTTTACAACCATATTGAGCACTGTCCCTGTTATTGCGTTGCTCTTTTTTTCGGTGAGCCAGTTGGTGAGTGATCCTGAAAATCAGATTATTATTCAAAATAAGCTGCTTACTTTCTTTTCGCCGAGTGCAGGGGAAGAATTGCAATCAAAATTATTGATGCTGGCGCAACAGGCCTCGGAGCTGCGCACATTAGGATTAGCGGCGTTATTAGTAACAGCATTTCTTGCATTAAACACAGTGGATGAAACTATTAATCGAATATGGAACATAAAACGCAGTAAACGTACGTTGATTAAATTATTTTTGTATTTTCTGGCGTTAATGACATTGCCGATTTTAGTCGGGGTAAGCTTATCCGTGAGTACTTACTTTTTATCGCTAATATCGTTGGGTAATCCTTTTCCCACGGGGATATGGGATTTAATCCTTATTAATTTAAGCCCCCTGTTTGTTACCTGGGTTGCTTTTAGTATTATCTACAAATGGGTACCCAATACGAATGTTAAGTTAAAATATGCGATTATTAGTGGGTTCATATCGGCGGTGCTATTTGAATGGGCAAAGTTCCTGTTTCTGGCTTATATACATCATTTTCCAACCTATGATTTAATTTATGGTGCCTTTTCTGTGGTACCTTTATTTTGTATATGGATATATATTTCGTGGCTTATTATTTTAAGTGGTGCGGTTTTAACATATCGTTTTAATGGCAACTGGACGGACTAACTGAACAAATAGAGCGATTGGTAGTCTTAACAGTTTCAGAGTATAAAAAAGCAGGAGAGGGTGTTGTTAGTCTATAAAAAATTATTCTTTCAGGTCATTATTTCTTTGTTAGCAATTTCTTTTTCGTCTGTGTCGTGGACATCAGAAAAAGATCTGTCCTTGCCAGACCTGAAAGGCAAGCAGGTGAAAGTGTCTGATTTTAGAGGGAAATGGGTTATTGTCAATTACTGGGCAACATGGTGTCCGCCTTGTGCGACTGAAATTCCTGAACTTAATGCCTTCCACAAAAAGTACCAGGCAAACGATGCCGTTGTCTTAGGTGTTAATATAGAAAAAGAAGATATTGGCTACGTTAAAGAATTCGCTGCTAACTTTAAAATATCCTATCCTGTTTTAGTGACGGATAATCTGATTCCATCACCCTATGGTCATATTACGGTTTTACCCACAACGTTCATTATTGACAGAAGTGGTGCATTGTTCCAGAAAATAACAGGCAGTGTTACGCAACAACGATTAGAGGATATAATTACGGGTAAATAATGTGTACAAAGGTTTTTATAGAATTTTTTTAAACTCTGACATGATTTGTACATAATTTATATTTAAAATAGCCGTTTGAGATTTATTATGAAGAAATTCCAATTATTTGCGGGTATCCTTTGTTTCTGGCTAGCCGGATTAGCGAGTATTGTTTATGCGGTAAATGATAATAATCAAACACTCCCGCGTGATCCTTACAAGTTTTTTTTTAATGAAAGCTGGGGCGATTTGCAGGAAGAGCTGGCAACGGCTAAAGAACAGGGGAAGCATGGTATCTTTATTTTTTTTGAACAGGATGAATGCCCATTTTGTCATTATGTGAAAAAGAACATACTGAATCAAAAAGTTGTACAGGAGTATTACAGGAAAAACTTTTTAAATTTCCCGATGGATATTGAAGGCGATCTGGAAATTAAAAATATGCAAGGCAAAAGTATGCGTCAAAAAGATTTTTCTTTCAAAGAACACCGGGTACGGGCAACACCGGTTCTAGCCTTTTTTGATTTAAATGGCCGACGAGTTTTTCGCTATACAGGAAAGCCGTCGGGCATAGATGAGTTTTTATTAATGGGGGAATTTGTGAAGAATAAAACCTATAACAAAATGTCTTTTACACGTTATAAGCGTATCCAGCGCAATAAAAATAAATAACACAATTATAACTAATGAGCTTGCTGTTTAAATTTTTATTCTGGTGGTTAATTGGCGTATCGCTAGTTCATGCTAACGAAGCTAATCGGCTAAAACCTATCCCTGATCCACTGACACTGAATGAGGCTTTAAGCTTTTCGTATGAGCCACATGCACTATTAGTGAATGCAGATCTAAATATCCAGAAAGAAAAAACATTAAAGCGTGAAGTTGAAGTCGAAACTGATCTGGATATTTATCTGGAAGGTCGGCTTGGCTATGTCCAGCCTTCATCATTGGCAGAGAATCAAGGCAATAGTGACCATCGAGCTGGTTTTGTATTCAGTAAAACTTTATATGATTTTGGTCGGGATGACTATGCATTGCGTTCAGCAGATTTTAGTATAAAAGCAGAAGAGTTAAATCGGCGTCGGGTTATTCTGGAACGCAGACTTGATATTATGACAAAGTTTTTTGATGTTATTCTGGCTGATATGCGTTTTTATCGCTATAACGAAGAAATGGCTACAGAATTTGTGAGCCTGGATAAATTACGTGATCAACTTGAAGTTGGTCAGGTGTCTGATATTCAGGTAATGGAAAAAGACGTTGAGTACCAACGTGCCCGTTATCTGCGTATTAAGAGTCAGAATAACCAGCGTCTAACGCGTGCAAAATTAGCAACGGCCATGGGACGTTCTGGCGAGCTTGTTACTACGGTTTCCAAACCAAAACTCCCCCAGCTTAAAATTAAATTACCCGATGTTGAAATACTAAATAAAATTGCGTTCAAAAAGAATATAGAGCTGAATATTTTAATGTCTAAACTGGATGCAGCAGAAGCGAAAGTTCAATTGGCAAAAAAATCAGATAGTCCTGTTGTTAGTCTGGAAGCTGCAAATTTTGCCTATACCCGAAACATAAGAAGTCGTGACGAATACCAACTTGGAATAGTTATCCGTGTGCCAATATTTTCAGATAATAGAACGGATGTGGAGACCGCAAAAGCTCTTCATTCCGTGCATCAGATTAAAGCCGATATTGCTCTTTTGAAAGATAAAATTGAAACATCCATTCTAAATTTATGGCTGGAATTTGACGCATTACAAGGAAAGCTACAACAAATGCAAACCCTGACAAATTACCGTGAACTATATCTTGATCGAAGTCGTGCTTTATATGAACTGGAAGTTAAAACAGATTTAGGTGATGCCATGGTCAAAGTATCCGAAGCAGAACGTGATTTCTTAAAAACACAATATGATATGGTTTTGGTGCTTACAAAACTGGAAATGGAAGTTGGTCAGACAGTTGCTGATATTATAAAAGCTAAAGAAGCTGCAGCAGGAAAAAATAATGGGGTGAGTGAGCAATGAGATATTTTTTGAATAGTACTGGTTTGATCGGTTTGTTTTTTTCGGTAATTTTGAACTCAGCATATGCCAAAGAAGAGATCAATGGGGTTGTTGACTGGGCTCAGCGTGTTGATTTAACCATTCCGGTCGAAGGTATTGTTAGTAAAGTATGGGTTAATACCGGGCAAAAAGTAAAAAAAGGCCAGATACTGGTTGAGCTGGATAAACGTATTGTGCAGGCAAACCTGCGTCAGGCAAAAGCAAGTGTGGCTGGCCTTCAGGCAAGCTATGAGGAAATGAGGCGTGAGTTACAACGTGCGCAGGAGCTTTATGACCGTACTGTTTTATCTGATCATGATTTGCAGGTTGCAAAGAACAATGCAGTTATTGAGAAATCAAAACTGGAACGAGCCAAAGCAGAATATGTAAAAGCACAGGTTGAACTGGAATATGCAACCTTGCGTGCGCCTTTTGACAGTATTATTTTGCATCGTTCTGTTGAAGTGGGGAGAGCTATAATTAAGCTGCAATCTTATGACACATTAATTACGCTTGCATCCAGTGGAAAGTATTTAGCACGTGCACCATTAACTTCTACACAAGCTGCATTGGTTAATATTGGTGACGCAGTAAGCGTATTTAATCGCAATAAAAGTTATCCTGCAAAAGTTGTGGCAATTAAATATACCAATACAAAGATAGACAAGAAACTGGTGCTTGTTGTTGAGTTTTCCAGTAAAGACAAAAATTTACATGCGGGTACAGCAGTAAAAATTATTTTTTAAATGAATATTTGCAAACAATATATAATTTCAGGTCGTGTTCAAGGTGTTTGTTACCGGATAAGTACTCAGCAACAAGCTGTTAAGCTTAATTTAACTGGCTATGTCAAGAATCTTGCCGATGGCCGGGTGAAAGCGGAGTTTTGTGGAACAGCCGAGAATATTGAAGCGATGCATCAATGGCTCTGGTTAGGGCCGGTTATGGCTAAGGTGGAGGATATCCAGGTGTGTGCGTTACCGGTTACTGATTATTCTCGATTTGAAGTGCGTTAATGTATTTTTAAACCTTATCGCAGGCTCCAGCGGTTATCTAGAGCTTTAAAAACTTTTGTTGTGTAGCGGTAGCTTCCTAAACTGCCATTATAACGCGCAAGCGCACGGGTAATGTTTCCTTTTTCCTTATCTAAATAATACCGAAGTATGGTGCAGCCGAATCGAAGATTTGTTCTTATATTGAATAAGTCATCATTTTCATTGCCTATTTCTTTTAACCAGAAAGGCATAATTTGCATAAGACCTCTTGCACCGGCTGTTGAAATGGCATATTTGTCAAAATTACTTTCCACCTGAATAACAGCCAGGACTATTTGTGGCGATAGCTTTGCCCGGGTTGCTTCATAATGAATGTGGCGTAGCAAATGTAGACGTTTCTTTGTATCTTTGATTTTTGTCGACAGCCGGGTGGACATGTCCAGTAACCAGACTTCAGCATCAAAACGATCTTTGAAGCTATCGCTTGCCGCAATCGACTCTTTAAGAAGTTGTCGTAATGTAGCATCTGGTTTTTCCTGTGTTGATGCGTTCGCATGAGTAGACAAAAATAGCAGCAGTAAACATGTAAAATAAAGGCTAGTTAATATTTTATTTACAGATTTCATTTTATCTTTTAGCTATCTCTGATTTAGTTGGCAACCTTTTCTTTCAGGAACCCAACCAGTGTTTCTGTTGTTATATCCTGTGACTCCAGATCTTTTCTGCCTTTATATTCAAAGGTTCCCTTTTTAAGCCCTCGCTCGCTGATAACGACTCGATGGGGTATACCAATCAGCTCCATATCTGCAAACATAACACCGGCGCGTTCTTTTCTGTCATCTAATAAAACATCATAGCCGAGTTTAGTTAATTTACTATAAAGTGCTTCGGCTTCTTTTTGAACGAGTTCTGACTTATGTAAATTCATTGGGATGAGTACTATCTGGAACGGTGCGATGCTGTCAGGCCAGATAATGCCATTGTCATCATGATTTTGTTCAATCGCTGCAGCAATAATACGGGTAATGCCGATACCATAGCAGCCCATTGTCACCGTAACGGCTTTGCCTTTATCGTCTAATACCGTGGCTTTCATTGCAGAACTGTATTTATCGCCAAGTTGGAAAATATGTCCAACTTCAATACCACGTTTAATCCTGAGAATTCCTTTGCCGTCGGGGCTAGGATCACCATCGACAACATTGCGTATATCCACCGTATTTTCAAGCGGCAGATCACGTTGCCAGTTTACGCCAGTATAATGTTTGCCGTTTTCATTTGCACCACAGACAAAATCAGCAATGACTGCCGCCGCGTGGTCAACATAGACTGGGATATTCAACCCGACTGGCCCGATTGAGCCTGCATCACAGTCAACCACCGTTCTGATTTTTTCGGCACTGGCCAGTGTAAACGGTGAAGCAATATTGTCTATCTTTTCAGCTTTAATTTCATTTATTTCATGATCGCCACGCACCACTAAAGCGACAATAGTGTCATCGACCCCTTCAACCAGTAAGGTTTTTACACATTGTGAAGCGGCTATTTTTAACAAGGCACTGACTTCTTCGATGCTGTGTTGATTGGGTGTGTCGACGGCCGTTAATTTCTGTGAAGGTTTGCCAGATTTTGTTGCAGGTGCAAGCGCCTCGGCAAGTTCAACATTGGCAGCAAAATTGCTCTGGTCACTAAATGCAATTGCATCTTCACCGGATTCAGCCAGCACATGGAATTCATGTGATAAATTTCCACCAATCGATCCGGCATCGGCACTCACCGGGCGATAGTGTAAACCGATACGATCAAAAATATTGCAGTAGGCCTGATGCATAACGTGGTAAGTTTTATCTAACGACTCGTGATTAATATGAAAGGAATAGGCATCTTTCATTATAAATTCACGTGAGCGCATCACCCCGAAGCGTGGACGAATTTCATCACGAAACTTTGTTTGTATCTGGTAAAAGTTAATGGGGAGTTGTTTATAACTGCGCACTTCTTTCCTGAAAATATCAGTAATAACTTCTTCATGTGTTGGACCAAAACAAAATTCACGTTGATGCCGATCCTTCATTCGCAGCAATTCTGGGCCATATTGTTCCCAACGGCTTGACTCCTGCCATAGTTCAGCGGGTTGTACGGTTGGCATCAGTAATTCCTGTGCACCAGCCCGGTTCATTTCCTGGCGCACAATGGATTCAATTTTACGGAGTACGCGCAAGCCCATCGGCAGCCAGTTATAGAGTCCGGCAGAAAGCTTTCTGATCATACCTGCTCGAATCATCAGCTTGTGGCTGATAACCTCAGCATCAGATGGGACTTCTTTTACAGTGGCTAATAAAATTTGAGATACGCGCATAATCACAACAACTTTCAGTTAACAATATAAAGGCTATTTTAACGAGTTTTGAGGTCTGGGGTATAGTGTTATTAAGGAATTACTTTTTTCCGCTAATCGATTCGGCAGGAATAACATTGCTATCAGGATTATATTGCAGGGTTTCGTAACGTGTGCCATCACCAGGGGGCTTGTCACTGACGATCCATTCGCCTTTGTTGTTTTTCCATTTGTATAGCGGTTTGGTTTTATTGTCGAATAGTTGCGGCTGAATATCCCCCAGTTTCTTGCTGACATCCGGAGGTAAAGTGGCATTAACCTGCTGCCTTAATACCGGTGAGAGGTAAAGAAGTAGCCCTAAAATAACAATAAGCAGAGTGAGTACTATTGCAACTTTCTTCATAGCCGCTATTTAAAAGGTGCTGTTATTCCAGCCCCACATGCTGCGGGGTGCGTTGGCAAATTCGATATAGATGCGCTCGGTTGGAATACCGAGCTTGTTAGTGATTAAACGACAAAGTACAGCTGAAAGACTTTTAGTTTGTGACTCGGCCAGACCAATACTTTTAAGTTCCATATAGGCGGTTGGTGCATCGGTTCCGGCGAAAAGCATGGGGCGGGTGGGCTCAATATTAACCATGACATAGTTTTCAGGTTTACCGAGCTCAGAAGCAACCAGTGCAGAGGCCTCCTGAAGCAAGCTCTGCTCATTAGATGGCTCAATATTCTGGTTCGTCTGAATCTTTAAATAAGGCATTGTAAGTTAAAGTTAGTCACAGAATTCTCTGATACTTTCCTCGGCTTGCTTAATGCGTTTCATGCGGACATCATCATCCATAACCGTCACATTGCCATCTTTATCTCTGTAGCGACGATAAACCTGTAATGATTCCAGTGCTTTCGTGGCTTTTTCGCAGGCACTTTTGCGTTTATTGGCATTTTTAGCAGTTTCTTTAGCAACTTTGTCTTTTGCGGCCTTATCTGCCGGATCCCCAAGAACGGCTTTTCTGGCTTCTTTAATTTTTGCATCGCGTGCTTCTTTAGGCAGTTTTGAGCTGCGTGTTTCTTTAGGGCCACGGATTGTTTCATATTCGCCTGTCGCAGGGGGTTGTTGCGAGTAGACCCAGACACCTTGTTCATCCTGATATTTATACATGCCGGAAAAGGCCAGAACAGGAGAGAGAAGGAGTACAAGCACTGCTAAGGTTTTGAATTTCATTGGGTTCATTCCAGTTTTATTTTTGGAGTATGGCAAGCTCAACGCTGAAAGTAAATTATTTACTTGGCAAGTTTGCCTTAATTATTAGTAAATTTAGCACGGAAGAGGCCGTTTGTAATAAAAAACCCTGAAACTTGTCAGCTTTTAATGGAGATTTTCCAAATTTTATCTGTATTTATAAGCATTTACTTGGCCATGTCGCGTATTCTGATTATAATAGAGTGCTTGTGTAAACAGAGTTTTCTTCAGGGGTTACCCTGGTTTGGTATAAATCTGTTTTTATCCAAAAAGATCCAATCAATCTGACGTTGATGTCTGCTCGCCCTGTAAGGGCGTTTTTTATCTTTGTTGGTTGTGGGGATCACTGGTTTTGTAATTATATATTTAGATAATGAAAGGTGATGACATAGTGAAACTCAGTGGTGGTGAGATTGTTATTCAGGCGCTCAAAGATGAGGGTGTTGAATATGTATTTGGTTACCCCGGTGGTGCCGTGCTGCATATTTATGATGCGATATACAACCAGTCTGATGTTGAACATATTCTTGTTCGCCATGAACAAGGTGCAACGCATGCCGCGGATGGCTATGCACGATCAACCGGTAAGCCCGGTGTTGTTCTTGTCACCTCGGGGCCGGGTGCAACTAACGCGATTACTGGCATTGCCACTGCACATCTGGACTCCATCCCTTTAATTGTTCTTACCGGGCAGGTTACCTCTGCCTTTATTGGTAGTGATGCTTTTCAGGAAGTGGACTCGGTTGGTATTAGTCGCCCCTGTGTAAAACACAATTTTCTGGTGAAACGGGTGGAAGACATTGCTGAAACCATGAAGAAAGCATTCCATATTGCGACAACGGGCAGACCAGGCCCGGTTGTTGTGGATATACCCAAAGACATTACCGATCCAGCTATCAAGATTGATTATGTCTATCCTGAAAATTTAAATATTCGTTCCTACAACCCAACGGTGCAGGGCAATCAACGGCAAATTAAAAAGGCCGTTGAGCTTATTTTAGCGGCAAAACGGCCGATGATTTATAGTGGTGGTGGTGTAATTTTAAGTAATGCCAGTGAAGAACTGACCGCTTTTACCCAACAACTCGGTTTTCCAATTACCCAAACGCTAATGGGGTTGGGTGCTTACCCAGCTTCAGGTAAAGAATCTCTTGGTATGCTGGGCATGCACGGCACTTATGAAGCGAATATGGCGATGCATGATTGTGACACGCTGGTTGCCATTGGCGCACGTTTTGATGACCGTGTTACGGGTGAGCTGGAAAAATTCTGCCCACACGCAAAAATCATTCATGTTGATATTGACCCATCGTCGATTGCAAAAAATGTGCAGGTCGATGTGCCCATTGTGGGGGATGTCAAGCATGTTCTTGTTGAACTGAGTAAAGAGCTTAAACTCAACAAAAATAAACCTGATACAAAAGCACTTGAAAAATGGTGGAAACAAATTGAAGGCTGGAAGGCCGGCAACTGTTTACGTTATGACCGAAACAGTGCATTGATTAAACCACAATTTGTGGTTGAAGAATTGCACAAAGTGACTAACGGTGATGCATTTATAACCTCCGACGTGGGTCAGCACCAGATGTTTGCGGCACAGTTTTATCCTTTCGATAAACCACGCCAGTGGATAAACTCAGGTGGCCTGGGCACGATGGGCTTTGGTTTGCCTGCTGCACTGGGCGTGCAACTTGCGCATAAGGATGCCGTAGTTGCCTGTATTACGGGTGAAGCCAGCATCCAGATGTGTATTCAGGAATTATCCACTGCACTGCAATATGATTTACCGGTTAAAATTATCATGCTGAATAACCGTTATATGGGTATGGTTCGGCAGTGGCAGGAATTTTTTTATGAAAGCCGCTATTCGCAATCCTATTTAAAGGCGTTGCCAGACTTTGTAAAACTGGCTGAAAGCTATGGTCATGTAGGTATGCAAATTGATAAACCGGCTGATGTGAATGGGGCTTTAACAGAAGCCTTTGCAATGAAAGATAAGCTGGTATTTATGGACTTTATTACCGATCAGACCGAGAATGTTTACCCGATGATTGCAGCGGGCAAAGGGCATCATGAAATGCATTTGCAGGAAGAATGTATACCGGCTCAGTCTTCTGATAGAGAATTGGCATAGGGGTTGTTGAAGTGCGACATATAATTTCGATTTTAATTGAAAATGAAGCAGGTGCATTATCGCGTGTAGCCGGTTTATTTTCAGCGCGTGGTTATAACATTGAATCACTCACTGTGGCGGTAACGGAGGACGCATCGTTATCACGTATGACAATTGTGACTTCGGGTTCAGAAAGCATTATTGAACAAATCAATAAGCAATTAAATAAGCTGGTTGATGTGGTTAAAGTAGCTGATATTACTGAAGGTGCACACATTGAGCGTGAATTGATGATGGTGAAAGTAGATGCAAAAGAAGCGGCAAGCCGTGACGAATTGCAGCGATTAGCAGATATATTTAAAGGGCGAATCGTTGATGTATCAGATAATATCTTTACTGTTGAATTAACCGGTGAAGGTGAAAAGCTGGACTCATTTCTAAAAGCATTGAATGATGTGTCAATTATTGAAACGGTTCGTTCAGGTGCAACAGGCATTGCGCGTGGCAAGAAAGCATTACAAGTTTAAAATTTAATATTAGCTTAGGTCTATCCGCAAGGATTAAAAATTAAAGGTAAAATAATGAATATTTATTATGACAAAGATTGCAATTTATCAATCATTAAAGGTTTAAACGTAACAATTATTGGCTATGGTTCACAGGGTCATGCCCATGCCAATAACTTAAAAGATTCTGGTGTAAATGTGACGGTTGCATTACGTGAAGGTTCTGCCTCTGCTGCAAAAGCAGCAGAGGCCGGGCTTGCGGTTAAAAATACAGCCGATGCCGTTAAGGATGCCGATGTTGTTATGGTATTAACGCCAGACGAATTTCAGTCTACATTATATAAAGATGAAATTGCACCTAACCTTAAAAAAGGTGCAACCCTGGCTTTTGCACATGGTTTTGCCATTCACTATAACCAAATTGTACCGCGTGAAGATTTAGACGTCATCATGATTGCACCGAAAGCACCAGGGCATACTGTGCGCAATGAATTTACAAAAGGTGGTGGCATTCCTGATTTAATCGCAGTATTCCAGGATGCATCGGGTAAAGCAAAAGATACGGCTTTATCGTATGCGTCTGCGATTGGTGGTGGTCGGACTGGTATTATCGAAACAACGTTTAAAGATGAAACCGAAACTGATTTATTCGGTGAACAAGCTGTTTTATGTGGTGGTGCGGTTGAGCTGGTTAAAGCTGGTTTTGAAACGTTAACCGAAGCGGGTTATGCCCCTGAAATGGCTTATTTTGAATGCTTACATGAATTAAAGCTAATCGTTGATTTAATGTATGAAGGTGGTATTGCCAACATGAACTACTCTATTTCTAATAATGCAGAGTACGGTGAGTATGTAACAGGCGATAAAGTCATTAATGACGAAAGCCGACGAGCAATGAAAGAAGCTCTGGCAAATATTCAAAATGGTGAATATGCCAAACGCTTTATTTTAGAAGGTGCGTCTAATTATCCAGAAATGACAGCACGTCGCCGTAATAATGCAGCACACCCCATTGAAGTTGTGGGTGCCAAATTACGCAGTATGATGCCATGGATTACGGCTAATGCGCTCGTTGATAAAGATAAAAATTAGTAGAGATTTTGTATCATATTAGGGGTTGTTTATCTTTCAGATGTTAGGCTGATTTTGAGAAAATTTTAGCTCGGACAAGGCATTTTTTACGTACCACTGCACGCCATTGGTAGTAAAAAATAACGTAGGCAGGGTTAAAATTAGCCAAAAGCAGGCAATAGATGAAAGATCAACAGCCCCTCATGTAATACCATAAAAAAGCCGGACTATAGCCCGGCTTTTTTACTGTCACTTATGCTATTTTGTTTAGTGACCGTTTTTTCTTTGCAGTCACTTGTAATGTTTTATTTAATTATTGTTGATTATTTATGGTTGCTCGCGAATCTTTTCGTTATATTCTTCCTGTTGTGGCTGTTGCTGTGTTGTTGCAATACAGCTTTCATTTTTATGCTATCCCGTTCTGGGCATTAGCCCTTTTTCTAATGTATCTATTTCGTGATTCAAATAACACACCCGCGTCTGCACCACTTGCCGTATTAAGCCCGGTTGACTCTGTGGTTAAATCGGTAACAAAAGCCTTCGACCCCTATCTTGAACGTGAGGCTGTTTGTGTTGAGTTTGAGATGGCGCTAACCGATCCGTATACTTTATATAGTGTCACCGAAGGTAAAATTGCCAATTTCTGGATGCAGCCAAAAGGTGAGCATAAAGGTGGGGCAAGAGCCGTCTGGATTCAAACAGATGAAGGTGATGACGTGGTAATGGAAGTATATGCCAGTCGTAGTGGGCAAATTATGTGTTATTACGCGGCGGGAGAACGCGTTGGCCAGGGCAAAAAATGTGGTTTTTTACCGTTTGGTTCAAAAGTTATTCTTTATCTTCCTGAAACCAGTCTTGTTGATGTTAAGCCGGGCGAGCATGTGGTTGCGGGTAAGGATATTGTTGCGCATTGGCCACGATCTTGAGGTAAACTTAAAGCATGATAACTGAAAACAAAACTGTAAAGTCAAAAAGACGTCGTGGTATTTATTTACTGCCCAACCTTTTTACCACGGCTGCTTTATTTGCAGGTTACTATGCTATTGTTGCCGCAATGCAGGATCGTTTTGAAGCGGCAGCCATCGCTATTTTTGTTGCGATGATTCTGGATGGTTTGGACGGTCGGGTTGCCCGAATGACTAACACCCAAAGTGACTTTGGTGCGCAGTACGACAGCCTTGCAGATTTGGCTTCATTTGGTATTGCACCATCTTTAGTGATGTATCAATGGGCGTTGAGTGACCTTGGCAAGCTGGGCTGGTTAGCGGCCTTTATTTATACAGCGAGTGCGGCATTGCGCCTGGCACGTTTTAATACTCAGGTGGGTACAGCCGATAAAAATTATTTTCAGGGTCTGGCCAGTCCTGCGGCAGCCGCAATTATTGCCGGTCTGGTTTGGGTTGGCAATGATCATATTGAACCTGGGCGAGCAATGAATATTGCGTCTCTTGTTCTTACAGCGGTGGTTGGGTTATTAATGGTAAGCAATTTCCGCTACCACAGTTTTAAAGGTATCGACCTGCGCGGTAAGGTACCATTTATCAGGATACTGCTCTTTGTATTAGTAATTGTACTGATAACGTACGATCCTCCCATTGTTTTATTTACGGTCTTTTTTGGCTATGCTTTATCAGGCCCAATTATGACCCTGATTCAATTAAGACAACGCCGTGTACAACGTAAAAAAGCACGCAAATTTGCTGAACAAACGGACTTAACGGGTGCGGATCAAGGGGTAGCTGAATCTGATGAGGCAAAATAATAATAAACTCGATTAAATCACCTAAAAAACTTGGCAAATTAAGTAATACAGATTATAGTTAATCGTATGTATACTCGGAAGACAACAGCACAACCTTTATCGGCTAGGACATCGACATTCAGTCGTGTGCCTGCGCAAATGATGATCGCCGCATCTGTTTCTCTTGCTTTACTACTCTTAAGCCTCAGTCTGCTTGCCCTGTAGGGCAAAATTTCAAGCTGACAGCGTCAAATGGCGACGCAAAACCCCATAAAATAAGTTAAATTATCCTTACAATATACGTTTAAGGATGGGCATTGAGCCATGTATAATGGCTTTTAAGAGGAAGCAATTATGTCAAATTCCAGTTCCAAATCAGATTCAATTATTATTTTTGATACCACCTTGCGCGATGGCGAGCAAAGCCCCGGTGCCTCCATGACACTGGATGAAAAGGTGCGTATTGCCAGAGCTTTAGAACGTATGCATGTTGATGTGATTGAAGCTGGTTTTCCCATCGCATCACAAGGTGATTTTGAGTCGGTTCAGGCTGTAGCCAATACCATTAAAGACAGTACGGTTTGCGGTTTAGCGCGTGCATTGGACAAAGATATTCAGCGTGCAGGCGAAGCTTTAAAAAATGCTAATGCTGGTCGTATTCATACCTTTATTGCAACTTCACCTATCCACATGAAACAAAAATTGCGCATGGAGCCTGATCAGGTCATTGAACAAGCCGTTAAAGCGGTAAGGCTGGCTCGGCAGTTTACCGATGATGTGGAATTTTCGCCCGAAGATGCGGGTCGATCTGATTTAGACTTTTTATGCCGGGTGTTAGATGCTGTCATTGATGCTGGCGCAACCACGGTGAATATTCCTGATACGGTTGGCTATAATTTACCAGACCAATTTGGCAAGCTGATTTATAGCTTGCGTGAAAAAGTAAGTAATTCAGATAAAGCCATTTTCTCCGTACATTGTCATAACGACCTGGGTTTGGCTGTGGCCAATTCCCTGTCAGCCGTAATGAATGGTGCACGGCAGGTGGAATGCACTATTAATGGTTTGGGCGAGCGTGCAGGTAATGCATCATTGGAAGAAGTGGTGATGGCGGTACGAACCCGTAAAGATTTATTTACTGCTAATGTTAATCATATTGATAGTACCCAGATTATAAACTGCTCACGTTTGGTATCGGGTATTACCGGTTTTGCGGTACAACCGAACAAAGCCATTGTTGGAGCCAATGCCTTTGCACATGAGTCCGGCATTCATCAGGATGGCGTATTAAAAAATCGCGAGACTTACGAAATCATGCGAGCAGAAGATGTAGGCTTAACCACCAACCGAATGGTATTAGGTAAACACTCCGGGCGCAATGCATTTAAAACCCGTTTAGCCGAATTAGGTGTGGAATTTAAGTCAGAAGATGAATTAAACACCGCCTTCTCCAGTTTTAAAGATCTGGCCGATAAAAAACATGAAATTTATGATGATGACTTGCAGGCATTGGTAACCGAAGCAAACCTGGAAACTGAAAACGAACGCTTGCGTCTGGTTTCAATGAAAGTCTGTTCAGAAACCGGTGAAAAACCCAATGCAGAATTAACGTTGATGTTTGACGGCAAGGAAGTTGTGGCGCATTCAACGGGTGGTGGCCCGGTAGATGCAGTATTTAAAGCACTTGAGTCGGTGATAAACAGTGGTACTGAATTACTGCTGTATTCAGTTAACAATATTACCAGTGGGACAGACGCACAAGGTGAAGTAACCGTACGTCTGGAACGGGGTGGGCGTATTGTTAATGGGCAAGGTGCCGATACAGATATTGTTATTGCTTCAGCAAAGGCTTATATCAATGCCTTGAATAAAATTATGGAACCAGGTGAACGAGCACATCCGCAAGCGGCAGATGTGTAATTTCTGGCAATTGCTATATATTTAAAAAATGAAATTACTTAATTCCACACAACTTGCCTGTTTAGAAGCAATGGATATTGATGTGTGGGTGCCGCGTGAAGAAACCAAACAGTTAGTTGAAATGCCGGTTGTTGATACTAAAGCGAGCTTACCTGAATCTGAGGTTGAATCTATACCCGTTGATTTACAGCCCATTACAGAAACCGAAAAAAAAGAAGTTGTAGAGCTACAGCCTGAACCCCTGGTGCCAGCCGACTGGAATGGATTACGACAGATGGTTTCAAGTTGCCAGCAATGTGCGTTGCATACCACACGCACACAAACTGTTTTTGGCTCAGGCAACCAGAATGCAGACTGGCTTATTATTGGTGATATCCCCAGTGTAGCCGATGACCAGCATGGGGAAATATTTACTGACCAAGGTGGAGAGTTGCTAACAGCCATGCTAAAAGCCATTGGCCTGACACGGCAGCAGGTTTATATTACTAATGCATTAAAGTGTTTACCACCGAATAACCGCGAGCCCGAAGCTGATGAATCAGAAGCCTGCCTGCAATATTTACAACAACAAATTACATTGCTCAAGCCAAAATTAATTTTGGTGATTGGTCGCAACGCTGCACAGCTCTTACTTAAAACACACTCCACCATGGCAAGGTTGCGGCAGAAAGTACACACATTGGATGGTATCAATGTACCGGTCGTGGTTACTTATCATCCGGCTTATTTATTAAATATGCCAGCTGATAAAGAAAAAGCATGGCAAGACTTGCTGCTGGCTAAAAAAACAATTTCTGCAACGACTGTATTGTAAAAAGGTATTAAGGGATATGAGTGCAGTATTAGATAGTAATCGAAATGGATTTTCGCCAATGCGAATGAGTGATATTGATGAAATCATGGAAATTGAACGGAGTCTGTATGATTACCCGTGGACAGAATCTATTTTTGCAGACTGTATTCAGGTGGGTTATTCGTGCTGGGCCTATATACAAAATTACCAAATACAGGCGTATTGTGTATTGTCTGCCGCTGCTGGCGAAGCTCATATTTTAACATTGTGCGTACATAAAGACTTTCAGGGGCAGGGTATTGGAAAGTTACTGTTAGAACACCTGATTGATCTGGCGAAAGACCATCGAGCCGAAGTTTTATTGCTTGAAGTGCGTCCCTCAAATACCACCGCAGTGCATTTGTACCATAAATACGGTTTTAATGAAGTTGGTACGCGCAAAGCGTATTACCCGGCTAAAGATGGTCGTGAAGATGCATTGATTATGGCATTAGACCTCAGTTTCGATACCTGAGCCTGGTTTCAAGCAAAAAATCTTCTTTAAACTAGAAATAAATTCACAGGTTGGAACTAGCTATCGCTCGCCCCAACCTTATTGTATGAATTGGGTGGTCTTTAATCGATTAGGGCAAGCCTAATTTATTAAGCAAAATATCACGTCATCATGGTAAAATATGCCTTTTTATATCAAACAGATAGAAAACTTATTTCAGTATGTCAGACTTTATTCAACAAATGCTCCGTCGTCGTACCTTTGCGATTATTTCCCATCCGGATGCGGGTAAAACAACCTTAACGGAAAAGCTGCTTTTATACGGTGGTGCAATTCAGTCTGCAGGAACAGTCAAAGGTCGCAAGGCCGATAAGCATGCCACATCCGACTGGATGGAGATGGAAAAAGAACGCGGTATATCTGTTTCATCTGCGGTCATGCAATTTCCCTATCGTGACAAAATTATTAACCTGTTAGACACGCCGGGTCACGAAGACTTCTCCGAAGATACTTATCGGGTATTAACCGCAGTGGATTCAGCTTTGATGGTCATTGACGTTGCTAAAGGTGTTGAAGAACGCACAGTTAAATTAATGGAAGTGTGCCGTTTACGTGACACCCCCATTTTAACTTTTATAAACAAACTCGACCGTGAAGGTCGTGAACCCATTGACTTACTCGATGAAGTTGAAAGTGTATTAAAAATTGAATGTGCGCCCATTACCTGGCCGATAGGTATGGGTAAACGTTTTAAAGGGGTTTATCATTTATATAAAGACAGCGTACATTTATTCAGCGCCACTCACGGTGGTAAAATTAATGTGGGTGAGGTAATCGAAGGGCTCGATAACCCAAGACTGGATGAAGTGCTTGGTGATATGGCCGCAGAGCTGCGTGAAGAAATTGAACTGGTAAAGGGTGCCAGCCATACGTTTGACAAAGAAGCGCTGTTGTCCGGTAAACAAACACCGGTCTTTTTTGGTTCAGCAATTAACAACTTTGGTATTGATGAGTTACTGGAATATTTTTCAGATGAAGCACCGGCTCCACTCGCCCGCGAAAGTAAAGAGCGTAAAGTGCAACCGGATGAAAGCAGCTTTTCCGGTTTTGTATTTAAGATTCAGGCTAATATGGATCCATCACACCGTGATCGGATTGCGTTTTTACGCATTTGTTCGGGTACTTACGAAAAAGGTATGAAGATGCGTCATGTGCGCATTAACAAAGATATTAAAGTTGGTAATGCCATTACCTTTATGGCCAGTGAACGTGGGCATGTTGAACAAGCTTATCCGGGTGACATAATTGGCTTGCATAATCATGGTTCGATTCAGATTGGTGATACCTTTACCCAGGGTGAAGATTTAAAATTTACCGGTATTCCCAATTTTGCACCAGAGTTGTTTCGCCGGGTACGGTTAAAAGACCCACTCAAATTAAAACAGTTACAAAAAGGGCTGGATCAACTCAGTGAAGAAGGCGCAACACAGGTATTCCGACCACTTAATAATAATGATGTCATCGTCGGTGCTGTCGGTGTATTGCAGTTTGAAGTAGTCGCAGCGCGCTTGAAGAGTGAATACCGAGTGGATTGCACATTTGAAGCCGTTAATGTATCGGTTGCCCGCTGGGTTGAATGTGATGACACAAAAATGCTGGAAGATTTTAAAAACAAAGCAGCAGATAATCTGGCGCTGGATGCCTCCCAAAGCCTCACTTATTTAGCGCCCACGCGGGTCAATCTCGATTTAACCATTGAACGCTGGCCGGATGTACGCTTCTTTGCAACCCGGGAGCATTAATTTTGCATATCAAATATCAATAAAAGCAGCATATAGCTGCTTTTTCATTATTAATCAATAACTTAAAAATAACTTCATCCGGCTGTCAACCAAAATCCCTGTACCGCGTTGTAATGAGTAACACCAACAACAAAACCAAGGAAAAGCTAATGAAAACATTAATTATTATTTCAAGTTCACTGTTCTTACTCTCTAATGTGGTACAGGCTGACGAATTAGGCCAGCGAGTTGAAAATCGTTTCGACAACCGTGGCGACCGTATTGAACAACGTCTGGATAATCGTGGTGACAGAATTGATGCACGTTTAGACCGCCGTGGTGAACGCATTAATGATCGCCTGGATCGCCGAGCTGAGCGTGCGGCTGAGCGCGGCAATGACCGTTTGGCACATCGCCTGGACAAACGTGGAGACCGCATTGAACGGCGCCTGGATAAACGTGGTGACAGAATTAATGCTCGCCTGGATCGTCGTGGCGATCGTATTAATCACCGACTTGACAGAAAAGGCCACCGTGCACATGTTCGAATTGAGCGTCGCCGCTAGCAAAAAAGGTTTGCTCAGCCTTAACCGTTTGTCAGGGCTGGGCAAAATCACTTAAAGGGTTGTTGCTTGAATAAAGTACTATCCGCTATTTAAAGTAATCGCTATGATAGTCAACCATGCTCAATAGTAAAACGCAGCCATATCAGGACAATGACAATGCCGTTGACCGAAATAGTAACCAAACCCTCGACACCTTTCTGGCGGGTGTAGAGCAACGAGCCTATCGTATGGCTTATATTGCAACAAGCAACAAAGATGATGCACTGGATATTGTGCAAGATGCAATGATGACCCTTGTTAATAAATATTCACAACGGCATTATAATGAGTGGCCACCGCTATTTTACCGCATTATACAAAACACCATTCGTGACTGGTATCGTCGCCAGTCGGTCAGAAACAAATTCAGACAATGGTTTTCAGGCAATGGCTCAGCTGATTCAGATCTTGAGCAGGACTGGGAATCTCAGGCAATGCAACAAGCAGTTAACCTTAAAAATGATCCAACTGCAGATCAGAATCAGAATGATGGCGCAATGCTTCAGTTAATGAGCGCATTGAACCAATTACCGGTAAGACAACAACAGACCTTCTTATTACGCTGTTGGGAAGGACTAGACACAAAACAAACCGCTGCGGCAATGAGCATCAGCGAAGGTAGTGTAAAAACCCATTATTCCAGGGCGGTGCATGAATTAAGAAATCAGTTAGGTGATCATTATGGCGACTAAAGATAAACAAAACAACGATGCATTGTTAAAACATAGCCAGCAATGCCTTGATAACAGTGTGACAGGACTGGATTCAGATATAAAAGATAAACTCTTTAAAGCAAGACGGCATGCACTGAACCAGCATTATCAGCGTCAACAGCAAAAGACCTCTAACCATTGGTGGAAAAACTGGCTACCGCTTACCAGCGCAGCTATCACTGCAACTTTAATTATTGGCATTTCCATACAGTCCGGTTTGTGGCAAAGTAATGAACTGGCATTAAACGATGATCTGGAACTGGTTACCACACTGGATAATATTGAACTGTATGACGATTTGGACTTTTATCAATGGTTGGCAGAAAACGAGCTGCAGGCAAGTTAGTGGTGTATTGTTAATGATGCTGATGAGTTTAAATTCAACAGGTTATGCCAGTGAGGAATCACCTTCAATGGAGTTGCTCGAGTTACTTGGGCAATTTGATCCACAAGACGAAGCATGGGTTAATAATGAATTAGGCCTTGAAGATAGTCCTGAGATTGATATAAAAAATGATTTAAAAAAACCAGATAAACAGAGCAGCAGCGAGTCTATAAATGAGTAAGGTTATTTATAATTTATTTGCGTTTACCAGCATAACATTGTTTATGTTGCTGTCTGTGCAGCATTTGGCTATTGCTGATAATACCGAGTTACAAAGTGACTCGGTTTTAAATAATTCAGCCCCCCGTTTAAGGTGGGGCGACTTAACACCGGCGCAACGCAAAGTATTAAAACCTTTTTCCGATAAGTGGCCAGACTTAAGTGTTCAGCAAAAGAAGAAATTATTAAAAGGGGTTCAACGCTGGCAAAAGATGAGCCCGGCAGAAAGAAAGCAGGCTCGTAAGCGACTTAAGCGCTGGAATAAAATGAGTGCAGAGCAACGCCAGCGTGTGCGTGAACGGTATCAGCATTTTAAAAGTTTACCGCCAGATGAACAAAAAGCCATTCGTAAAAAAATGCGCTGGTTTAGAACCTTGCCTGAAGAAAAACGCCGCGCCTTGCGTGAACGATGGCAACGGATGACCCCACAACAACGCGAGCGGTTTAAGCAACGCATCATAAAACGCCAACAACACCGGCAGGAAATATTACAGAAAATGACACCTGCTGAGCGCGAACGTTTACGCTCTATGTCCCGCATGGAACGACGTGATTTTCTACGCCGCTGGAAAGCACGCCAGCACCGTTAGACCAGTATACTTAAAGATAGTATATGGGGTTGCAATAATCTGGTTATGCCACTGTTCTGGTGATATTATCAAAGTTACAAATATTCAGGAGTGAATAAGTGGTAGCGGTGATATTGCGACGGTTGTTAAAACTCTTTTACCGTGTCGAGGTAAAAGGGTTAGACTATTTTCATCAGTCCAGCAAACGGACGATGATAGTGGCAAATCACACTTCATTTCTTGATGCGGCTTTACTGTACTGTTTTTTGTCCGATGATATCAGCTTTGCCATTCATACCCGCATAATGAATCGCTGGTTTATGGCACCGTTCCGTTCTATGGTTAAACTCTTTGTAATGGATCCCGCTAATCCATTTTCTCTTAAGTCGTTAATCAAATATTTAAAAGAAGATAACCGCGTTGTTATTTTTCCTGAGGGCCGCATCACCACCACCGGCGCATTAATGAAAATTTACAATGGCCCGGGTTTAGTTGCCGACCGTTCCGATGCCGATGTTTTACCTGTGCGAATTGATGGTGCGCAGTACACGCCTTTTTCACGCTTGCGTGGTATTGTGCGGTTACGTTGGTTTCCTAAAATCACCCTTACACTCTTACCACCGAGAAAAATAAAAGCACCGGACACAATTCGTGGGCGGGCAAGACGGCATTTTGCCGGGAAACTATTAACCGATATTATGAACGAGGTTATTTTTTCGACCAGTAATTATAAGCGCACTTTGTTTCAGGCCTTGCTGGATGCAAAAAATATACACGGTAAAAAACATATTATTGCTGAAGACATTGAACGTAGCCCTATTTCATATCACACGTTAATTCATCGAACCATATTGTTAGGCGATGTATTGGCGCCACAAACAAAAGAAGGGGAAGTTGTGGGTATTTTATTACCCAACATGGTGAATACGGTGGTTACCTTTTTTGCATTGCATGTGTATGGACGTGTTCCTGCCATGCTGAATTTTTCATCGGGTGCCAGGGCAATGTTGAATGCCTGCATCACGGCAAATATTAAAACAGTGTATACATCGAAGCGCTTTATCAGTTATGCCAAACTTGAGGCAGTTGTTGAACAATTAAGTCAGCAAGTTACAGTTTGTTATCTGGAAGACATAGTTAATAAAATATCCGTCATTAAAAAATTAGCGAGTGTTATCACGGCCACTTTCCCTAAAACAGCTTATATGAATCGGCTGGAAAATTATGACCCAAATTCAGCGGCAGTTGTATTGTTTACATCGGGTTCAGAAGGCATGGCTAAAGGTGTTGTTTTATCGCATAGCAATCTGCTTGCCAATGGTATGCAAATGAGTACTCGTGTGGATTTTAACGCGCAGGATAAAATTTTAAATTCCCTGCCTTTGTTTCATTCCTTTGGTTTAACTGCCGGCACTTTAATTCCGTTAATATCAGGGATGAAAGTGTTTTTATATCCCAGTCCGTTACATTACCGGATTATTCCTGAAATAGCCTATGACATTGGTGCAACCATTATGTTTGGCACCAATACTTTTTTAGCCAATTATGGTCGTTTTGCTCACCCTTATGACTTTTATAGTTTGCGTTATGTGTTTGCCGGAGCGGAGAAGTTACAGGATACAACCCGACAACTATGGAATGATAAATTCGGTGTGCGAGTATTTGAAGGCTATGGTGCAACCGAAACCAGCCCTGCACTAAGTACCAATACTGCAATGGATAACCGTAAAGGAACGGTAGGGCGTTTACTGCCTGGCATTGAATATAATTTAGACAAAGTCCTCGGCGTTAAAGACGGTGGACGCTTGTCTGTTAAAGGCCCCAATGTGATGTTGGGTTATCTTCTGTATAATAATGCTGTGGCAGGTAAGAACCAGATTATTCCACCACAAACTGATTTAGGTATGGGTTGGTATGATACCGGTGACATTGTCAAGTTTGATGAAGATGGCTTTATCACTATTTTAGGTCGGGCAAAACGTTTTGCAAAAGTTGCAGGTGAAATGATTTCGTTGGGCGCAGTCGAAGAATTTGTAACAAAGAGTTGGCCGGATAAGCATCATGCGGTCGTTACCATTGCCGATGAACGAAAAGGTGAGCGGCTAGTTCTATTAACAGAAGAAAAATATTTAACTCGTAAAATGCTATTAGAAAAAGCAAAGCAACAGGGTATCAGTGATTTATCTATACCACGTGGCGTAAAGTTTATAAAAAAATTACCATTACTTGGTTCGGGTAAGCCTGATTATGTTGAGATTAATAAACTTGTAATAACTGAAATATAACGCACCGTCATTGCGAGCACAGTGCGGCAATCTTAATGAAGTGCGGCATGACCATGCAAGGTTGCCACGCCTTAGAAAGGCAAGGCTCGCAACGACAAAATATTATTAAATTACTATAGAGGGTTATTTATTAAAACATACCTTACAAAACCCGTTATCTCCTGGGCTTTTTACGACTGGGCTAACTCCGCCTTTGCCGTGGTTGTGCTCACCGCGTTTTATCCAGTATTTTTTCAGTCTTACTGGAGCGCGGGTGCGGATGCAGTTACTAACACCGCACGGATTGGTGCAGCCAATTCTATTTCAAGCATCGTTATCGTTTTACTTGCCCCTATTTTAGGCGCTGTTGCCGATGCCAGTCAGGCAAAAAAACGCTTTCTTATTACCTTTGCTCTGCTTGGCATGGTGATGACCGGTTGTTTATTCTTTATTGGCGAAGGCCAGTGGCTTTTTGCAAGTGTTACTTTTATCTTTGCTGCGATTGGTTTTGCCGGTGCAAATATTTTTTACGATTCATTGATTGTTGATGTTACACATAAAGAGTTCTTTGATTCTGTTTCTGCTCTGGGTTATTCCCTCGGTTATTTAGGCGGTGGTTTATTGTTTGCGTTAACCGTTGCTATGAGTCTGTGGCCTGAAACATTTGGTTTTAGCGATAAAATGGATGCGATTCAGTTTTCATTTGTGGCTGTTTCACTTTGGTGGTTTATTTTTACCTTACCCATTATATTATTTGTGCATGAAACCAAAAAGCCTGCTGGTGCAGACTCAATCAATATCACCGCAGGCTTAAAGCAAATTAAACAAACCGCAAAAGAAATACGATCTTTAAAGGTGGTGTTTTTATTTTTAATCGCATACTGGTTTTATATTGATGGTGTCGATACCATTGTGCGTATGGCCATCCCTTATGGTTTATCATTAGGCCTGGACTCCGGCGATCTGGTCAAAGCCATTTTAATTACCCAGTTTGTCGGTTTTCCTGCGGCGCTCGTGTTTGGTTATTTAGGCCAAAGGTGGGGTGCCAAACCTGTTTTACTATTTGCAATTAGTGTTTATCTGGTGATTACCGTGCTGGGTTCAAGAATGAGCAGCAGCGAAGAATTTTATATTCTTGCAGTTAGCATTGGCTTAGTACAAGGTGGTGTGCAGTCGTTAAGCCGCTCATTCTACGCACGGATTATTCCAAAATCTAAATCAGCTGAGTTTTTTGGTTTTTATAATATGCTTGGTAAATTTGCAGCCGTTTTAGGCCCAGTACTTATGGGGGGGGTTGCCGTTCTTGCAGGTGATACACGTATCGCTATTTTGTCCGTTGCAGTGCTATTTATTATTGGTGGTGTATTGCTCTATTTTGTTGATGAGAAAAAGGGCATTCAAATGGCAAAAGAGCTGGAGTAATAGTATTAATTTATGCCACAATCCAGATTGTATTGTCATACCTGCGAAGGCGGGTATCCGGTAATTAGAATAGTTCTTACTGCACTTTCGCTTTCGAGGTTATAATGTGTCAGAAATATATCATGCCATCTGCTGTGGCTTATACGTATGAATGAATCAGATAATAAAGCGCCCTCATTATGGGATGTTATCAAAAGCGTCATGGCGGCTATGCTTGGTGTACAAAAAAGTAAAAACTATCAGCGTGACTTTCAATATGGAAAACCGTCGCAATATATTATTGTTGGTTTAATTGCCGTTGCTATTTTTGTAGGGATTATTATTACCGTTGTCAATGTGGTAATGAGTTCGGTTGGTTTATAAGAGGCATGTTCTTTAGCTAAAGTTTAAACAGCCTCAATCTTTTTTAGTTGCTTAGATAAACTTTCCATCGTCGATTGATAACCACTGAGTTTTTCTTTTTCTTTATTTACAACCGCTTCAGGCGCTTTGTCGACAAACTTTGAATTGGATAATTTACCTTCGGTGCGTTTAATTTCTACGCCAAGTTTATCCATTTCTTTTTGCAGGCGGGCTTTTTCGGCTTCAATATCAATAATACCGGCCATTGGAATCAGGATTTTCATTTCGCCAACAAGGGCAGTGGCCGATTCGGGTGCTTCGTCGCTTTTATTGAGCCAGGTAAAGGATTCGATTTTGGCCAACTCGGCTAGATAGTGTTTGTTATTATCCAGGCGTTGCTTGTCTTGTTCTGAACCATCTTGAATAAGCACAGACAGAGCCTTGCCGGGTTTAATGTCGTAACCACTGCGAATTTTTCTGATGCCTAAAATAAAGTTTTTAACCCACTCCATTTCTTCAACTGCTTGTGTATCTATTTTACTGCTATCGGCTTCAGGGTAAGGCTGGCGCATAATGGTTTTATGAACCGTGGTATCAATACCTGCCAGTGGCGCAACACGCTGCCAGATTTCTTCAGTGATATACGGCATGATTGGGTGGGTTAAACGTAGCATTGTTTCAAGCACGCGTATCAGAGTTTGGCGTGTGCCGCGTTTGGCGGCAGTGCTGCTGTCGCCCATTAAAACGGGTTTTGATAATTCCAGATACCAACCACAGTATTCATTCCAGATAAATTCATAAAGGGTGGACGACATAATATCGAGGCGATAATTTTTAACGGCTTTTTCTATCTCGGCTTCTACGTGTTGTAGCCGTGCAATAATCCATTTGTCTGCAATGCTGAGTTCAATCTCGGACTCAGCACTGCTCACACCGCAGTCCTTGCCTTCGGTGTTCATTAATACGTAACGTGCGGCATTCCATATTTTATTACAAAAGTTGCGATAGCCTTCGGTTCGGCTCAGGTCGAAATTAATATCACGACCGGTGGATGCCATTGCCGCAAAGGTAAAACGCAGTGCATCGGTGCCATAAGCGGCGATACCATTGGGGAAATCTTTGCGTGTTTGCTTTTCGATTTTTGGCGCCATTTCCGGTTGCATTAATCCGGTAGTACGTTTTTTGACAAGTGTTTCCAGATCAATGCCATCAATAAGATCGATGGGGTCGAGTACGTTACCTTTCGACTTTGACATTTTCTGGCCGTGGCTGTCGCGTACCAGTCCATGAATATAAACTTCTTTAAAGGGGACTTTACCGGTGAACTTTAAGCCCATCATAATCATACGTGCAACCCAGAAGAAAATAATGTCAAAACCGGTGACTAAAACATTGGTTGGGTAGAAGGTATCAAGCATCGCCTGAGTTTCGGCATCTTTTGCAGGCCAGCCTAATGTGGAGAAAGGCCACAGGGCAGAGGAAAACCAGGTGTCTAAAACATCTTCATCTTGTGAGAGCTTGATACTGTCATCCAGTTTATATTTACTGCGCACTTCGGCTTCGTCGCGTGCAACATAAACCTTGCCTTGTTCGTCGTACCAGGCCGGGATGCGATGCCCCCACCAGATCTGGCGGCTGATACACCAGTCCTGGATATTGTTCATCCAGTCGTAGTAGGTGTTTTTCCAGTTGTCGGGTACAAACTTTATATCACCATCCTGCACGGCTTTGATTGCCGGTTCGGCCAGTGGTGCAATTTTGACATACCATTGATCGGTTAGGAACGGCTCGACCACCGAGCCGGAACGATCGCCGCGTGGTACCATTAGTTTGTGGTCATCAATTTTTTCTAACAGGTCGAGCTCTTTTAAGTCGGCAACAATTTGTTTGCGCGCAACATAACGATCCATACCACGGTATTTTTCCGGTGCTTCGTCATTAATGGCGGCATCAATGGTTAAGATGTTGTATAGGGGCAGGTCGTGGCGTTTGCCCATTTCATAATCGTTAAAGTCATGTGCCGGGGTAATTTTAACGCAGCCGGTGCCGAATTCAGGGTCAACATAATCGTCTGCAATAATCGGAATTTCACGGCCAACAAAAGGTAGTGTAATGGTTTTGCCAATCAGTGATTGATAACGCTCGTCATCGGGATGAACCGCAACGGCGGCATCACCGAGCATGGTTTCCGGGCGGGTGGTGGCAACAACCAAATGCCCTGAGCCATCGGTTAGTGGGTAGCGCATATGCCAGAGGTGGCCATTTTCTTCTTCTGATATAACTTCTAAATCAGAAACAGCCGTGTGCAATACCGGATCCCAGTTAACCAGTCGCTTACCGCGATAAATTAAATCGTCTTCAAACAGTTTAACGAAGACTTCGTTAACCGCATCACTTAGGCCTTCGTCCATTGTGAAGCGCTCACGGCTCCAGTCAACGGAAGAGCCCATACGGCGAAGTTGTTGTGTAATGGTGCCAC
The DNA here is from genome assembly GCA_027076325.1 of Chromatiales bacterium. Classification (GTDB taxonomy): domain Bacteria; phylum Pseudomonadota; class Gammaproteobacteria; order UBA6429; family Thiohalophilaceae; genus SZUA-37. The sequence continues at coordinate 53,044 of JALTJZ010000020.1, forward strand.
CGGAGTGTTCTTTCCAGTCCCATATTTTTTCAATAAAGTTGTCGCGCCCCAGATCGTGGCGGGTTTTGCCATCGGCCTTCAGTTGGCGTTCTACTACCATCTGGGTGGCAATACCGGCGTGGTCGGTGCCCACTTGCCATAGCGTGTTATAGCCTTTCATACGATGGTAGCGGGTTAAGGTATCCATCACCGTATTATTAAACCCGTGACCCATGTGCAGGCTGCCGGTGACATTGGGTGGTGGAATCATAATGCAATACGGTTTGGCATCGGATTTTAAGGTATCTTCAGGTGCAAAATGCTGCTCTTTTTCCCATGTTTCATACCAACGTTGTTCAATAGCATGTGGATTATAGGTTTTTTCCATACGATTATGACTGCTTAAATAGGGTTGTGAACGAAGTGGCTCATTATACCCGACTCGCCAGAGTTGCACTAGGTGGGGCTGGGCACTGGCGCGATGTTACTACAGAGCCGTAGCAGAACATGATAATATCCACCGATGAAAATTTTACTGGATAAACTGACAAATTTGCAGCCACTTCAATGGCTCACGATTACCCTTATTGGTAGCTTGTTGATTCGGCTTGGGGTCGCTTACTGGCTGCCACTGACAGGTGATGAAGCCTATTTTATTACCTGGGGTAAGAACCTCGATTATGGCTATTATGACCACCCGCCGATGGTGGGCTGGTTTTTAAGTCTGCTATTACTATTTAGTGATGCAGCGGTCTGGTTACGCTTACCCGGTATTTTAATGTTCAGCTTTATGGGCTGGGTTATTTTTCGCTTATTAAGAAATGCCCAGGTTGATGAAGACAAAGCGGCTTTTGCTGCCATTTTATTTCTGCTTGCACCGCTTAATTTGTTGTCGGTGCTAATAACAACCGACACGCCACTTATATTATGGTCCTTTATTTCGGCGATTTATTTTTACCAGGCACAAAAAGAAGACAAGCTTACAAAGTATTTACTGGCCGGGATTTTTCTGGGGTTGGCTTTTTATTCCAAGTTTTTTGCAGGCTTGTTGGGGTTAGCCTATTTCTTTTATCTTGTCTTTTTTGTTCGACTGCAACGTGGCTTAAAACCTTATGCCGGTATTGCTGTTGTTCTTTTAGGCGTGGCACCGTTTATTATTTTAAATTTGCTATGGAATTATAATAACTGTTGGAACAATTATTTATTTAATTTGTTTAACCGTACCAGTGGTGCTCATTTTTCATTTATAACAATAGGGCTTTATCTGGGGTTTCTTGTTTACCTGATAATGCCGCCGGTGCTCTGGTATGGTCTTAAACAGCCATTAAAAAATTATTTAAAAATTCTAAAAAAACCGGCGGGTGTCTTTATTGGTTTATTTGCTATTCCGTTGTTTTTATTTTTATTACTTTCATTTGTAAAAGAAATAGGCTTGCATTGGCTACTTAGTTTTTATCCGTTTTTATTTATTAGCCTTGGCTTTTTATTAACAAACGCGCAGTTAATAAAGAGCATTAAATTTGTTGTTGTTTTTTCAATACTGCACTTAGCGGCGTTGGCCTTTATCTTAGTTTCAATTCCCGGTTTGTTTGAAAAGAATGAAGAAATACACAAAGATATCATCTTTGGTGTTAAAAACACGGTTATCCTGGATAAACTGGCGAGCTACCGTGACGACTATGTTTTTGCAACTAGCAGTTATGTTAAGTCTGCACTGTTATCTTATACTGCTGGTGAGCATGTGATTGTTTTAGGTCAGGGCTCTTACCATGCAAGGGAAGATGATAAACACACAGATTTCAGGCTGCTTAATGGCAAAAATATTTTATTGATTTCAGAGACAAATAATTTGGGTCATTTACGCGGTTTTTTTAAAAGTGTTGAAATTAAACCACTCAAAATTGAAGATGCGATATTTTATTATGCGTTGGGGCGGGACTTTAACTACAAAGAATATCGTGAATTGATTATTCAGAACACGTTGGATCGTTACTACCGTATTCCTGACTGGTTGCCGACAGGCCGGTGCTATATGCAGACGATGTATATGGCTGAGGAATGATTGTTGAATTGCACGTTTTAAAACAGGACTAGAGTTGTAAGAAATTTTTATTCGAGAATTTCCTTTTTAATCTGTTCAATTCGGTCGCTGATACGATCTTTTAGGTCTTTCTCAAGTTTCACCATAGTTTTCATCAAGGTTTCACGTAATGACTCTTCAAGATCCACTTGCAGGTTATCCAGTGCATCTATAAGCCGGTTTTTCTGGGTTAGTGCTGCGATATCTGATGTGTTACTTGTTATTTCAAAGGGTTCACTGTTAATGTCAATTTGCTCTATTTCCTGGCTGCTTTCATTAGCTGGGGGAGTATAAATAGAATCCAGTTCCGGTATATCCGACAAGCTGTTTGAAGACGGTTCAGCATCCACAATGTCATCAAGAATAGGAACGATTTCTTCATCATTAATTCTTATTTCGGAGCTGGACATACTTGCGGAGCTTTGTTGGGTTTGGGTGTTTGCCATAGATATGCTCTCACGTGCAGCATTGAGTTTACCTTCACTTTGTTCGAGCAAACCACGAATGGACTCGAGTGTTGACATCAAGTCGTCCTGATCTTTTTCGATCGTTTCACTGTGTGAATTTTTTTTTGACTTTTTTGCAGGTTTTTTATCAGACATAATGTTTATTTAATATGATGAGTATTAATAATATAACCACGATCTTTGTAAAACTTATAATGCTGACGTGAACGTTCACGTTGTTCTTTGTTATTACTGACTATTTCAATGACACGTTTAAACCGGCTATAAAAATCCGGAATTTTATTGTCGAGGTTAATGAGCAGGTCAACATTTTTTTCTGGTTCAACATCATGGCCAATTAAAACAGGATATGGATGTTTTTCGGTATCTGCATGGTTATAAAGCTTATGTGGGATAAAGCTATGTTCTTTAAAATCCCATAATAGTTTATCAAGTTGTAAGCTGTGCTCTTTTGTTTGGGTATTAATAAACGTAGCCGCATTGGTTTGGCAGGCTTTTTCAGACAGCCGGCAGGCCAGCAGTTCTCGTATACTGGTATCGGTCGATTCGGAAATGTAGAAGTCAATACTGGTCATGTTAATATGATACTACGTTTGGTTCATTAAGTACTGTGTAAGCAGCGGAACCGGACGACCGGTAGCGCCTTTTCTCGCGCCGCTATGCCAGGCAACACCGGCAATATCAAGATGCGCCCATTTATATTTTTTGGTAAAGCGAGCAAGGAAGCAGGCCGCGGTAATGGTACCGGCTTCCCTGCCTCCAATATTGGCCATATCGGCAAAATTGCTTTTTAGCTGATCCTGATAGTCGTCCCATAAAGGCATTTGCCAGGTTCGGTCACCACTGGTGTTGCCTGCTTTTAGTAAATCCTGAGCAAGTTTATCATTATTGCTGAGTACGGCACTGCAATGGCTGCCTAATGCAATCACGCAGGCACCGGTTAAGGTCGCGGTATCGATGACGGTTTTAGGGTTAAATTTTTCTGCATAAGTGAGCGCATCGCACAAAATCAGCCGGCCTTCTGCATCCGTGTTAAGGATTTCAATGGTTTGCCCGGACATACTGGTAACAATATCACCCGGTCGGCTGGCTGCACCATCGGGCATATTTTCCACGCTGGGTACAATGGCCACCACATTAATGCCAAGTTGTAATTTTGAAACGGCGGCCATCGTACCGATTACCCCGGCCGCACCGCACATATCAAACTTCATTTCATCCATTGCTGCGCCAGGCTTGAGCGAAATACCGCCTGTATCAAAGGTTACACCTTTGCCAACAAGGACATAAGGTTTGTCTTTTGCTTTGCCGCCTTTATATTCAATCACAATCAGTTTGGGTGGCTGGCGGCTGCCCTTTGAAACCGACAATAGCGAGCCCATTTTGAGCTTTTTCATTTCTGCTTCACCTAAAATGGTGACTTTGGTTTTTTTACAGCTTTTTGCCTGTTGTGTTGCCTGTTTAGCCAGATAGGCTGGGGTGCAAATATTGCCGGGCAGGTTGCCCAGGCGCCGGGCAATATCCATACCGGTGGCGATAGCCGTGGCTGTTTTTAATGCTTGCTGTGCTTTTGGTAAGTCACGTTTATTTTCAATATTCAGGGTGATATTTTTAAGGGCAAGGGCTTTTTTGTTGCCACTTTTGAACTCATCGAAACTGTAGTTTGTTTCCAGTAGAGCCTCACTGGCATGGCGTAGTTTTTCTGCTGCGTTGGTGTCCTTTATTTCCAGTTCAGTGGTATACAATGTGGCATCTTTAATATTGGTTTTTTTAAGCGCATTAAGGATATGGCAGTGCATTTTTCGATAGGTTTTAATATTAAGCTTCTTTTTCTGGCCAGCCCCGACCAGCATAATGCGCTCGGCGGCAATGCCGTCTGGGTTGTCGAGTAGCCATGTATGACCCAGTTTACCATCAAAGTCGCCTTTTTTAACCAGACTACTGATACGCTTGTTACACAGGGGGTCGATGGCTTTTGCTGATGGCGTTAATTGTCTTTTTTCATGGATGGCCACGATAAGGCAGGCTGATTTTTGTGAGGTGGCTTGCGTGGTTTTTACGCGAATATCCATTGTGACTCCTTGGTGTCTGATATGATATTGATAGTTAATAATCCCGGCTAGAACTGGTGTATTATTAGCGGTATTGTTAAAGTTCTAATTTTATCGGATTTGTCTTCATATTAAAGCATCTTAACGATTAATTCAGTGCGATAATCAAGTTTTAAAACATCAAATAATAAAATATTGTGATTATAGACCGTTATTTAATAAAAGAAGTACTGGTTACGCTCTCCGGTGTTGCTGTGGTGCTATTAATGATAGCCATTAGCGGGCAACTTGTGGGTCTTTTTTCCAAGGTCGTTGAAGGTATTTTAACGGTTGATACAGTGTTATCTATGCTTTGGTTAAAAATGATTGTTACACTGGCATTTATTTTACCGCTATCACTTTACCTTGGTATTTTGCTGGCCTTTAGTCGGTTATATAAAGATAGTGAAATGGTTGTGCTGACCGCCTGTGGTATGGGCAAATTCAGAGTCTTGCGTACAGTATTGGGTTTGGCCATTTTTGTGGCAATCTTACAAGGTTTGATTACGCTGGTTGTTGCACCGTGGGCTGAACTTCGTACCCAGCAAGTTTATGCTGAGGTGGAAGCAAAATCGGATGTCAAAGGGATTATCCCCGGGCGTTTTAAGGAGTTGCAGGAAGGCGTAGGGGTGCTTTATGTACAGGAAGCAAATGAAGACAGAACACGCATCAAAAAATTGTTTATGCAACAATGGAACAATAGTACGTTAACGGTTATTGCCGCTGAAAGTGGTCAACAGTATGTTGATAAGGAAACCGGCGATCGTTTTATTGTATTAAATAATGGTAGCCGTTATGAAGGGCAGGCCGGGCAGGATAATTATGCCATTATAAAATTTGAGGAACACGGCGTGCGGATTAAGGAACGTGATGCTGCCACTATTAATTACAGGCGTTATTCTACTCCAACCATCGATCTTTATCGTTCGGATAAACTTAGTGATAAAGCCGAATTACAGTCACGTATTTCCTCTGCCATTTTATGTATTGTGTTGGCTTTACTGGCTGTACCGTTAAGTAAAACGTCTCCCCGCCAGGGGCGGTATGCCAAACTCGCTATCGCATTATTGCTCTATATTACTTATACCAACTTACTGAATGTTGCGCGTGCATGGTTAACCAAGGGCGATATATCGCCGATGCTGGGGTTGTGGTGGGTGCATGTTATTATGATTATTGTGGCATTGATGTTGCTGTTTAAACAAACAGGGTTTAAACATTTGTTTCAAAAACAGCGCGTAGTGTGTTCCTGATGAAAATATTAGAGCGTTATATTGGTCGTACTGTTGCAATGAGCGTTGTAACGGTAACGCTGGTCATCAGCTCTTTATTTTTGCTAATAGGGGTTGCCGGTGAGTTTGATAAAATTGGCTCATCTAATTACACCTTTTTCATGGCGGTAAAATATACACTGTTGTTATTACCTGATCGTATTTATGAATTTTTTCCTCTTGCCACGCTGCTTGGTTCTATTCTGGGTTTAGGTGCATTAGCTAATAGTAGTGAACTGGTTGTTATTCGTACGGCGGGTGCTTCGATCTTTCTGATTGTGGGCGCCATTATGAAAACAGCGGTCATTCTGATGTTGTTTGCATTTGCGCTTGGGGAGGTGATTGCACCGCCAGCATTGCAGTATGCAAAATTGCAGCAGGTAAAAGCCTTGTCAAAAGATATTAGCTTAAATACACGCTATGGGCTATGGGCACGGGACAGTAACACCTATATTCATGTACAGCGGGCTAACAATGAAGGTAAGTTGTTTGACGTTCACTTGTATCGTCTGAATGAGAGCTATCAGTTAAAGCAGATATTGCATGCGAAAACAGCGGATTATGATGGTAAAAACTGGCAACTAAAAGATATTAAACAAACAGATATCAGCCTGGAGAAAATTAATGTGTCGCATATTGCTTCAATGCAGTGGGAAACATTGCTGGATCCAGAGCTGGTTAGTGTTGTGACCTTTAAGCCGAATAAATTGCCTATCTGGAAGTTAAACAGTTATATCAATTATTTAAAAGATAATGGGCTTGAAACAGCGCAGTATGAGTTGGCCTTCTGGTCAAAGATAATTATGCCGTTTACCATTGCTGCTATGGTTTTACTGGCGGTGCCATATATTTTTGGTTCTCTCAGGCGAACCAGTGTGGGTCAGCAAATTTTAATTGGTTTTCTGGCCGGGCTGGTTTTTTTTATTGCCAATCGCCTGCTGGGTCAAATGAGTATTGTTTATAATTTTCACCCGGCATTAGGTGCCAGTATTCCAACACTGCTAATTTTTGTGGGAACATTTTTCTTGTTTCGACGCAGGATGTGAGTTGTTCTGGTTCATTCTCCTTTACTGCGATTTTTTCTTTTTAGCGTCCTGAGTTAAAATAACCTCTGTAGAACTAAATTGGTTGCGCCAGGAATTTTTCATATAGCCACTAATCAACAATAACAGGCCAACACCTAAAACAACACTGCCTGGTAATTTTGATAACGCATCTAATAACGGGTGTTTAGTGTCAGGTTGCTCAGCAAAACTGAAATAACTGCCTGCAGTAATAAAAAGCCAGGCTGGTATGCCACTTATAAAACGTAATAAGGCATGCCACAGACCAATAGCCTCGCCGGTTTGACTGGTTAGTTTGATTTTCCATGAACGCATTCCCAGTGTCTGCCCACCATGTGTCCAGAACCAGGCATAAAACCCGTACCACACAAAAAAGAGATAGGTCGTCATAAAAGGATTACCGGGTTTAACCGGCTCACCTTGTGTCAGTGGCAGTGTTAGCGCCGAGGCCACCATAAAGACGGCTGCGAGCAGCCATGCATCATAAAATAAGGCTAATAACTGGCGGCCGGGTCCGGCGAGGACTCGCTGGTTGGCTTGTGTAGAGGTTGTGGTTGTGTTTTGAGTGGTCATTTATTGATCATGGTATTTCGCAGTATCGCTGTCAAATGTTTTCATTTTGCATGCGCTGGTTGCATTATTCGGGTGTCTGGTTTAAAACAATATTATCTCTTAGAACAGGTTTAAACATTTATGAGTATTTATAGTGAACTTGCAAATTTGCCAGGCGTAATAGCGGCAGGGGAATATTCTTATCGGGGCGACCGTTACCATTTTGACGGTCAACTGGAAGCTGAACAGGCGCGAATGGCCTCAATTATGTGTCGTGCAACCACACTTGCCACACATATGCAGGCTAATATGATGAAAGCACTCAATGCCGGGTGTGGCTGTGCACCCGCACAGGGCTGGATGGTGCGTGGTGAGCAGTTCAGCGTATGTGTTTACGGTAATATTTTTTGTTTTGTAGATAATAATAATGCATCCATTAATAGGGTAATGCAGTTTTTAAAAGAAAATGTTGGCGAGCAATTGGGTGAGCTTGTTTAACTTTTAATTTTGTGTATTTAAATTGAGGGTAGTAAATATGCCAAGTTTGGAATCATTAATAGAATTAGATGGCGTTGAGGCAGCATTTCAATTTTCCCTTAAGGGAGAGTTAAGTGGCTTTAAAGTTAAAGACGGTAGCGATTTAACCGAATCCGTGCTGGATCTGCTTAGTCATCTGTGTGTTGCCAACATGTCGATAGCCACCATGCAGGCACGCGGCTGGGAAACCATGACCGGTATGCAGGGGTTTTACCCCATCAAAGGCTTTACACTGGTGGGGTTTGCCTGGACGGCTGTTACTAATGATGAATTTGGCGTGGTCATGCCAAATGAGAGTGTTGATTATGAAGCGGCCTATGCTGCGCTTGGTAGCTAAGGGAAGGGGAACGGCATGATTAAGCGAATGCTTGCAATAGACGGGGTACAGGTGGTGTGCCACTTCCGTGATGACGGTGAACTGGTTGAAGGCTACGGCATGATGGACGAGGAGCAAATTGCCGGTTTAGCACATTTTGCACATGACTATAAGCGAATAGTGCAGGGCAATACCGACCAGTTGTCCATGTTTACCCAAATGAATGGCTGGACACCTCCCGGTGGCTGGATAGTGCGCAGTGATAATGTGGCGGTTGTCAGTATCGCCAATTTGGTGTGTTTAATTGATAATAATGAGGCTTCTCTCAACGAAGTGATGAAGGAAATGAATACGTTGGCACATTGGTAGGCTAAATAAGCTGTAACTAGTTGTTTTATATAATCTTACGCTTAGCATCTTGACGAGTCAGGTTTTGTCATCTAAACTACCTGATATGCCTACTATAAAAATCAGTTCAAAAGTTGAAGAAGCCGTGTGGAATGAGCTCAAAGACGCGGCAAAAGAATCTCATCAGAATGTTTCTGGAATGCTCACTGAAGCAATCAGTGATTATTTGCAGCGCCGCCGTATTCGCCCGACTGTAACAAACCACTTACTCGATTCTATTGATGAGAATGAAGAATTAGGCCGGCTTCTTGCTAAGTGACACTGTGCAGTTTTTGTCGCTGGATGAAGCGATTGAAATCCACTCGGTGCTGATAAAACGTTTTGGTGGCCCACAGGAAATACGTGATTTAGGCTTGCTGGAAAGCGCACTTTATCGGCCTCAAACGGGTTATTACAAAACGCTGGAAGAAATGGCCGCGGCGTTGTTTGAATCTCTTATTAAAAACCATCCTTTTGTTGACGGAAACAAACGCGTGGCGTTTTTTGCAACGGACGTCTTTTTGAGGATGAATGGCTATAAGTTTCAGGTTGAAGCGGTGTCTGCGCACCGTTTTTTAATGAATTTGTTTGATTCCAATTGCTGTGATCTTGAGCACTTACTACCCTGGATAAGTGACAGCCTCACTAAAATTTAGTAGGGTGCTGATTTGCTTCCCATCTGGCAGCCATACCCGCATTAGAGTATTATAGGCACCATCTATTAGCCTTCATTTTTTGAGAATTGTCCCATGTTGCAGTTGCACGGTGTACCCGCACTTTCCAGTTTCCGTTTACAAAAAAAATTACGCAGTTTACAGACTATCGATTCGTCAGTGAGTGGGTTGATAACAGAATATATTTATTTTATTGAAACCGAAACAAACCTGAATGACGATGAGCTGGCGACACTCAACCATCTTTTAAATGAAGACCGTCAATTTAAAGCTACTCCCCAAACCGGTAGCCTGATTTTAGTGGTGCCGCGTCCGGGTACCATTTCACCCTGGTCAACCAAAGCCACCGATATTGCGCATAATTGTGGTCTGGATAAAATTAAACGGATTGAACGGGGGATTGCCTACTATTTACAATCGGATGTGGAGTTAAGCGCAGTAAAATTAAGCCAGCTTTCGCATTGCGTTTATGATCGAATGGTAGAAGCGGTGTTGTTTGACACCGAGCAGGCGGCTGCCTTATTCCATCACGCTGAACCGGCCGAATTTAAAAGTGTGGACATTCTTGCGCAAGGTAAGCAGGCGCTTGAGCAAGCCAACACTCAAATGGGGCTGGCGCTGGCCGAGGATGAAATTGATTATCTGGTCGAAAACTTCACTCGACTTAAACGTAATCCCACCGATGTTGAACTGATGATGTTTGCACAGGCCAACTCGGAGCATTGTCGGCATAAAATTTTTAATGCCGACTGGGTTATCGATGGTAAACAAAAAGATATTTCCCTGTTTGGCATGATTCGCCATACCTACCAGCATAACCATGACGGTGTGTTGTCAGCTTACAGCGATAACTCGGCGGTGGTCGAAGGCTTTAATGGCGGGCGGTTCTTCCCACAAGCGGCCGGTAACTATGCTTATCATCAGGAGCCGATTCATATCCTGATGAAAGTGGAAACCCATAACCACCCCACCGCAATCGCACCTTTCCCTGGGGCGGCAACGGGTTCGGGTGGCGAAATCCGGGATGAAGGTGCGACGGGCACGGGTTCTAAACCCAAAGCCGGTTTGGCTGGTTTTTCGGTGTCTAATTTAAAATTGCCACAGGCCATGCAAGCGTGGGAAGTGGAATACGGCAAGCCGGAGCGGATTGTATCTGCGCTGGATATTATGATTGAAGCCCCCATTGGTGCAGCAGCATTTAATAACGAATTTGGTCGGCCGAATATCTTAGGTTACTTCCGCACCTACGAGCAAAGTATCACCTCAAGTAATGGTACCGAAGTGCGCGGCTACCATAAGCCCATTATGTTGGCTGGCGGTGTTGGCAATATTAAAGCAGAGCATGTTGAAAAAGGTATTATTCCAGCGGGTGCCAAAATTGTTGTACTTGGCGGGCCTGCAATGTTAATTGGTTTAGGTGGCGGTGCAGCCTCGTCCATGACCAGTGGCCAGAGCCATGAAGATTTAGACTTTGCCTCGGTACAACGTGGTAACCCCGAAATGGAACGTCGTGTACAGGAAGTGATCGACCATTGCTGGCAACAAGGTGAAAACAGTCCGATTATCAGTATCCACGATGTGGGTGCCGGTGGTTTATCCAATGCCTTACCAGAATTAGTCAATGACAGTGGCCGCGGTGCCCATTTTGAATTACGCAATGTCCCGAATGATGAACCAGGCATGGCACCACATGAAATCTGGTGTAATGAGTCACAGGAACGTTATGTGCTGGCCATTGATGCGAATGCGCTGGATGCCTTCGAAGCCATCTGCAAACGTGAACGTTGCCCTTATGCCATTGTTGGCGAAGCCACCGAAGCACAACAATTAAAATTACACGATGCGCACTTTAATAATTACCCTATCGATATGCCACTGGATGTGCTACTCGGCAAGCCACCAAAAATGTTGCGCGATGTAACAAGTGTCTCGGTTAAACAAACGCCTTTTGATAGTAGTAATATTGATATCAAAGAAGCGGCTTATCGTTGTTTGCGTTTGCCAACGGTTGCCAGTAAAAACTTTTTAATCACCATTGGTGATCGCAGTGTGACCGGACTTATTCATCGTGACCAGATGGTCGGCCCGTGGCAGGTACCGGTGGCCGATGTGGCGGTCACGGCTTCAAGTTTCGATACCTTTACCGGTGAAGCGATGGCCATCGGTGAACGTGCGCCACTGGCGTTAATTAATCATGCTGCCTCTGCACGGATGGCCATTGGTGAAGCCTTAACAAATTTAGCCGCAAGCCAGATTACAGAACTCAAGCGGGTAGTGTTATCGGCTAACTGGATGGCACCGGCCGGACACCCCGGCGAAGATGCCGGTTTATACGAAGCCGTGCAGGCCGTGGGGATGGAACTTTGCCCGGCACTCGATATTTGCGTGCCAGTGGGTAAAGATTCCATGTCGATGAAATCGGTTTGGGATGATGGCGCTGAAAGTAAATCGGTAACTGCGCCTTTGTCACTCATTATTACCGCCTTTGCACCGGTTAAAGATATTCGTAACACCTTAACCCCGCAACTTCGAACCGATAAAGGCGATACGCGCTTGCTATTCATCGACCTTGCACAAGGCCAACAGCGCATGGGTGGCTCCGCTATTGCACAGGTTTATAATCAGATTGGCGATATTGCCCCCGATCTGGAAAACGCAGCCAATTTTAAAGCCGCATTTAATACGATTCAAACATTGAATGCACAAGGGTTATTACTTGCCTATCATGATCGTTCCGATGGTGGTTTATTTGCTACATTGGTAGAAATGGCTTTTGCCGGTCATACGGGTCTCGATATTGATATCACCGCATTAGGCCGTGATGCCATCGGCAGTTTGTTTAACGAAGAACTTGGCGCTGTTATTCAGGTGTTGCATCGTGATGTGGATACAGTCACGGCGGCCTTCAGTCAGGCCAATGCGAGTGTGCATGATATTGCGCAAATTAATGCAAACGACACCATTATAATTAAACATGCCGGTACAAGCGTATTAAAAGAAACACGTATTGATTTACAACGTGCATGGAGTGAGACCAGTTATCACATACAAGCCTTACGCGATAACCCCGATTGTGCCCAACAGGAATTTGACAGCTTATTAAATAAAGACGATGCTGGTTTGCATGTGAGTTTAAGTTTTGATCTGGATAACAATATTGCCGCTCCATATTTGAATTTGAATAACAAACCTAAAATGGCAGTTTTACGTGAGCAAGGTGTAAATGGTCAGGTTGAAATGGCAGCCGCTTTTGATAAAGCTGGTTTTGCCAGTATCGATGTGCATATGACAGATATTATCAATGGCCATATTAATCTGGACGAATTTAAAGGCCTGGTTGCCTGCGGTGGTTTTTCCTATGGTGATGTACTCGGTGCCGGTGGTGGTTGGGCTAAGTCTATTTTATACAATGCGCAGGCACGTGACAGTTTCGAAAAATTCTTTAATCGCGCAGACACCTTTGGTTTAGGTGTTTGTAATGGCTGCCAGATGTTATCGCACTTAAAAGATTTAATCCCTGGTGCAAGTCATTGGCCACATTTTGTGCGTAATGTGTCCGAGCAATTTGAAGCACGTCTTGCTATGGTTAAAGTAGAAAAAAGTAACTCTGTTTTGTTTAATGGCATGGCAGGTTCTCAATTACCGATTGTGGTGGCGCATGGAGAAGGTCAGGCGGTATTTTCCTCGGCCGATAAAATGAATCAGAACATTGCACTGTGTTATATTGATAACAACGGGCAAATAACTGAACGCTATCCGGCAAATCCAAATGGGTCACCACAAGGAATCACTGGCTTAAGTAATGAAGATGGTCGCTTTACCATTATGATGCCACATCCGGAAAGAATATTCAGAAAAGTACAGTTTTCGTATTATCCTGAAACAGACAGCGCCAGTGACGAAAGCCCGTGGATGCGCTTATTTCAAAATGCCCGTCAGTGGATTGGTTAGAGCACTACTATTATGCCTCATGCCCTTTCGATACAGGACTTAACCAAAACATATAAAAATAATGTTTGTGCATTAAAGGGAATTTCTCTGGATATTGCCGAAGGGGATTTTTTTGCTTTACTTGGCCCCAATGGTGCAGGGAAGTCTACTGCTATTGGTATTGTCTGTTCTTTAGTTAATAAAACATCCGGCTCCGTTAAAGTGTTTGGTTGTGATCTTGATACGCAAAAAGATCAGGCCAAAAGTTGTATTGGTCTGGTTCCCCAGGAATTTAACTTTAATGTGTTTGAACCGATTTATGAAATTATCATTAATCAGGCCGGTTATTATGGTATCCCCCGTAAAAAGGCATCACAGCGTGCCGAACTGTTGCTTAAGCAGCTCGGCTTATGGGAAAAGCGCCGTGATATGGCACGCGAACTATCCGGCGGCATGAAACGTCGTTTAATGATTGCACGTGCATTAGTGCATGAACCGAAGTTACTTATTCTGGATGAACCGACAGCGGGTGTGGACATTGAAATACGCCGTTCAATGTGGGTATTCCTGGAAGAAATTAACAAGCAGGGCACCACGATTATTTTAACAACCCATTATTTAGAAGAAGCTGAAGCCTTGTGCCGAAATATTGCGATTATTAATAAAGGCGAAATTATTGAACACACCCAAATGAAAACACTACTGGCGCAACTGCATATCGAAACCTTTATTCTGGACTTAAAAGAAAGTATTAACAAAGTTCCCGTGGTTGCCGGTTATAATATTACATTACTTGACCCATCAACATTGAGTGTGGAAATTAATAAAACACAAACAATAAATGAAGTCTTTGATGAATTGTCGCGGCTTAACTTGCATGTTACCAGCATGCGGAATAAATCGAATCGTCTGGAAGAGTTGTTTGTGCGTTTAACAGGCAATCAGATAGAAGAAGATGCACAAGGCTAAATTATAATGACACTGGAACAGCAATTTATCGCATTTAAAACCATTGTCGTAAAAGAAATTTTACGTTTTTCCCGTATTTGGGTGCAAACCATTGTGCCCGCAGTTATTACAACCAGCCTGTACTTTCTAATTTTCGGAAATCTAATCGGGTCACAACTGGGTGATATTCAGGGTTACAGTTATGTTGACTATATTGTGCCAGGCATTATTTTAATGTCCGTTATTACCAATGCCTATGGTAATGTTGTTTCTTCTTTTTATGGGCACAAGTTCCAGCACCATGTTGAAGAAATGCTGGTGTCGCCTATGCCAAATACCATTTTACTGGCAGGTTTTGTTGTCGGTGGTGTTGCTCGTGGTATTGTCGTGGGCAGTGTAGTAACTCTGGTTGCGATGTTTTTTACCAAACTTCATTTTGAACATATATTTATTACCCTGGCCGTTGTTATTCTTACCGCTATTCTTTTTTCCCTGGCTGGCTTTGTAAATGCCGTTTATGCGAATAGTTTTGATGATATTTCGATTATCCCTACCTTCGTTTTAACACCATTAACCTACCTTGGTGGCGTTTTCTTTTCGATAGGAATGTTGAGTACTTTCTGGCAAAACATTGCTTTATTTAATCCTATACTCTATATGATAAATGCAATGCGGTTTGGTATGTTAGGTGTTTCTGATATTAACCTGGTAGTCGCATTCATTATTATTATTCTGTTTTTGGTAATGCTTTTTAGCTTTTGTCTTTATCTACTGAATAAAGGTATTGGTTTGAGAAGTTGACACTTTGTTGGGTTATATAGAATGATTCTTGCATGAAAAGATAATCGAGTGTCTATTCGGGAGAATAGCTTTAATGGCAAAAATAAAAAAAACATATCTTGATGATGGCCAGCTAGTTATGCTGGCATATATTTTTGTCTATATCATCATATTTTTTTTCCTGTTAAGTTACCTGGGGTATGAGCGAGCGTTTTTAGTATTGGATGTTCCAGTTATGAAGCCTGCGTTTGCCGATTTGCATGTGATAGTTGCAGGGTATGAATCGACTGTGAACGGTGTTGACCCGTACTTGAAAAATGAATCTGATCCATGGGGAAGGCTTTATAATTATCCACGATGGTGGTTAGGTTTGGGTTACCTTGGGTTAAATCATGGCAATATATTTTATTTGGGTTTCCTGATAGGGGTAGTTTACTTTATATCTGTGTTTAAATTACTAAAAGGCTTAACAGCAGGGGAAGGCTTGTATTGTGCTTTTGTTATTGTTTCACCATCATCAATACTTGCTGTTGAGCGGGGGAATATTGATATTATCATATTTTCACTTCTAGCTTTTGCAGTTTTTTTGTATTCAAAAGAAAAAAGCAATACTAGTATAAAAGTTTTTATATTAATTGTAATGACATCATTTTTAAAGTTGTACCCGGTTTTTGCTATTTTGGTGTTCCTTAAAGAAAATAAAGATATTTTTTATAAAATATGTGGGGTAATGTTTATATTGTTTTTGTCGTATTTAATTTTAACATGGGATGATTTAGAAAAAATAGCGGCTAACACACCTTATGGAGTTATTAGGATGTATGGTGCTGCAGTTTTACCCTTGCGTGTATTTTCTGACTTTATCGGTATGGATCATAATTTAAGGCCATATTTTCACTTGTTTAGTTTATTGATAGGTAATGCTGCCTTGTTATTAATTGTTGTTTTTTGCTTTATTAAGGCGAAATCTTCAAAGTATTGTCTGAATCTTGAGTCTTTTACAGAGCGGTATTTGCTTATCGCATTTCGATTAGGATTTGGTATTTTTCTGGGGACATTTGTTTTAGGTAATAACTGGGATTATCGACTGATATTTTTAATCTTCGTTATTCCTCAATTGTTATACTGGTATAGTAATTGTCCCGAAATTAAAAGGGTAACATTTATAGCCTTGGCTTTAATTGTTATTTTGATGCAGTGGAACTTTTTTAGTAACGAAACATTTATACGGATAATGCTATTGAATGAAATAGCATCATGGATACTTATTGGTGTTCTGGTTTATCTTTTTTTCCTGTCATTGCCTGAGTGGGCTAAAAATAAACTGTCGATGTTGTGATGTTTTTTTAGCTTTTGTTATGGAAACATATCTGTCACTCAGGATCTTTTTTCTTATAGATTACAAAAATAGAATCAAAGTACAGGTAATTTATCCCTGGCAAATTTTTATAGGGCTCCAGTTTTTCTACGACATTAAATATTTTGGCTACCTTATACTGCTTTTTAAACCAGGTAGTTTGATTTAGTGGCGGAATTGTATTGGGTCTTAAGACGAGCCATGTTGGTTTTAAGGTTAAAATAATGTTGGCATACTGACCAGTTTTTTTATTTTTTTCTGCTGCAACGACTTCAGGTGAAACTAACCCGGGCCAGTCGTACATTTTCGCATTACTGTAATACCCAATATATCCCAATGGCTCAAGGAAGACACTGTCATTATCTTGCTTGTTTTTGTTCAGCCATAAACCGATTTCTTTTCTATGATTCGTTTCAATTATTTCTTGTTGAACTGTTATTTGGGTTAAGCTCATAAAGAAAATAGAAGTAGATGCAAATAAAACAGAAATACTTATGAGGTAGGTTGGAATAATTGCAGGTGTTACAAGGCGATACGATATATGGTAAATAGCAGTAGAAAGGATGAATGCAGCCATAATCTCTACAGGAGGAAAGTACCAGGGGTAAACTGCACCACGAAATTGTAAATAAGAAAGATATAATATGAGTAATGTGTATAGCAGTGACACAAAGCGTCCTAACCTGTCATTTACGGGCATTAACCAGTAAATTGAACTGATTAACCAACTTATAAAAGCATAAACCTTAATCCAGTAAGGCCAGCCGCCAAAGAGGTGATAGGTTGGCTCTGCTGCCTGAATCCCTATATATGGGACGGATGCGATAATAGTTTGTAATGAGTATATTATGTCGGCCGTGAAATTACCCCCCATCCCTGATTTTGCGGTAATTGTATGGGGTATAGGTGAGCCATAATATAACCAGGCTCCAATAAACCAGGGTAAATAGATAATGGTGCATACAGCGCCTGCTTTTATTATTGAAATCAGTTCTTCTTTTGATCTTGACTGGCCTGCAATGATTGCAGTGAGTGTTAATAACAGAATATATACAACACCATCGGGTCTTGTGTAAATTAGACCCGCCCAACACAGACCGGCCCATTGCCAGTTGGTTTTAAAGCCTTTAAAAGCAAAAACAATTGAAGGAAGCAGGAATAGCATCATAAAACCTGCTTCCTGTCCATTTGCGGTAAACATGATCGTTTTAATCTGGAATGCAAAGAACAGGGTAAAGAAAAGAGGGATAGCCAGATTTTCAGGATACTGCTTTTGTATTTCGCGCAGGAAGAAAAGTCCACCGGCGACCAGAGCTGCAATACTTGCTATGCGGTATAACCAGATAGTTGAAAGGAATGACTCCCCAGTAATCCAGTAAAAAAATGCGGGTAATAAAGTGTTAATTACCGAGGTGAACCCATGTACCCGTTCTCCCGGGTGATAAACAAGCCCGCTGCCTTCAACCAGGTTTTTACTATGTTTGAATGTTATAAAAAAATCTTCCCATATATGGTTTGTTGTTATTGCATATAACAGGGCTACCAGGGATGAGAGGCATATAAAAACGACTTGTAAATTACGTGGGGTGTAAAGTGGGTGCATTTTTAAATCCTCTATTTTTTTTAAAAGTGGCAGATATTATCCTAAAAATAATAGTGGCCACTGAAATGATATTTATGCATTTTGTATTTTTAATTATATTAGCATCAAAACAGCCTTGATATTAAGTCAGGGCTGCTTATCCAGAGTCATTTGATTTCTTTTTATTTTTAATGTTTTGTGTCTTGCTGCTTTTTAACAGCTTAGCTAGTTCCTTGTGAGCTATATTTTTTCGATGCCCCCATATTTTTATGGATTGAATGTAAAGTCTTTCCCCCTTGCTTTTGTCACCGGACTCAATATTAATACGCGCAAGCAGGTTTAAATATTTCGCTTTAGTGGCTTTGCTTTTTTCTTTATCATACAAACGCCAGCCTAATTCAATTATTTCTTTTTTAGAACTGAATTCGTCAATATTTTTATACTCATAAGCGAGCGCCAAAACTATCGTGAGCCCTTGCAGGTTATTGGTTGTTTTGAATATATATTTAATAATGGTAGCACGGAGTGCTTCATCTGTGGTTAATGAAAGTTGATTCATTAGGTATCCCATCGCTTGTAACCGCATATAATCCCGATGCTTGATAGTCCATTTATCTGTATGTTTGATATCACTAAATATGTAGTTCAAATACTTCTGGTTTTTATTGCTTAATGAAAGCAAACGTCTTTCATAGTCTTTAACATTTTTGTTGTATTCATACACAATCCAGTGACCATTAACACCAAACTTGAATTCCTGGTATAAAAAATAAACCGGATTGGGACTGGATTTGATATAAGAAAGTAATATTTGTTCTCTTTCTTCATCGTTTACTTTTTTCGGTGCAAACAGGCGAGTGCCATATATAACTAACCCATCACTTTGTATGACAGTAATATCCGGACGATATTTTTTTATAAAATGCCAATACCCAATAACGCCTGTGCCAATATCACTGGAAACAAATAAAGTGCTATTGGGTTTTAATGTGTCGAGTACATGTTGTGCGTACAGTGTTGTCCAATTATAGTTATGTCTATAGTTAATAAATACATTGGCGAAAAAGGCTTGCAAAACTATAAGACCAATTATAATGTGTTTAAAGTTTCTTTGACTAATTTCGCTTAACTTATTAATGCTATATGCTGCGCCAATAGCAAAAAAAATGGCGCCAAGTGAGTGCGCTAGCGCAAAGAAAGGTGGCATATTTATTTGACTCTTTTCCTCAAAGTCATAACCAAGAATCAGTGATAAAACAAGGCTGGTTGCAATATAACTGATTAGAATAGCAAGTAAATTTCGTCTTTGTTTTTTGTATTGTGTGCTAAATGCAACAGCCAGGCCGATTGGTACAAAAATACTGTTAACAGGCCCCCACTGGCTGACCAGTTGTTTTAAAGTGAATATAAACAGTTGCACTTTATCCATTAGAGTGGCTGTCGGGCTAAAGTCTATACTTTTGTTAAAGTGTTCACGTGAAATAAAGGCGTAAAAATCACGAAAATTTTCAAATGGACTAAAGTATTGAATAAAAGTTTGGCTGTTTGAATTAATGTAAAGCCATATGTACGGAGTCAGGCCAATGACCAGGCCGAGTATAATTAGGTGCCAGTGTTTAAGGACTGCTTTATAATTTTCGGAAAGTAAAAAAATAATCCCCAGACAACCCAGAATAAATAATGGCCAATGATTAGAAAGGGCAAGGCCACTAAATAAACCAAGGTAAAAAAAAGCAAAGCGAAGTCGTGATTGC
Source organism: Chromatiales bacterium (assembly GCA_027076325.1). Lineage (GTDB taxonomy): Bacteria > Pseudomonadota > Gammaproteobacteria > UBA6429 > Thiohalophilaceae > SZUA-37. The sequence goes on from JALTJZ010000020.1 coordinate 72,812, forward strand.
TCTTTTTTAGGATTTTCTTGCCCGAGGGGGTTTTTATGAACCAGCTCTCCAATACAAAGGGTAATATAGAGTACGCTTAAAAAAAGAAAGATATTAAGTGTGTAAACTTCGGTGATAATGGATTGAGACCATATTGTAAATGACAGTGTAAATGCGATGACTGCAATATAAGGGGTTGTATTCTTTAGAGGGTTATTTGCTGTTAACTGCGCAGTAATCAGAAAAATAAGCACACTTGCTAAAGCTGAAAATAATGCGCTGAGTGCATGGCCATTGGCTGCAGGGTTTCCAATGGGAAGGTGTACGAATAGATAGCCGAGTAACGAGTGTAGCGGGTAACCTGGTGGATGCGAAATGCCATTAAAATAAGCAGAAAGTAGAAAAATCCCGTCATCTTCCAGTACGACCGTTTTTGGCATGGAAATTAAATAGAATACAAAGACCAATATACCGGTAAGAAAGAGATGTAGGTGGTGCTTGTTAAGCTGTTTAAGCATTATGGATTAAACCTGTGTAAATGTAGGCATTAGGATATAGTGAGTATAGCTTTAATGTCTAATTTTAATTTAATATGGGCTGGTAGGCCTTAATTAGTCGTGTGATGCTAAGGGGCTGTTGATCTTTCATCTATTGTCTTATTTTGGCTAATTTTAGCTCTGCCTTCGTTATTTTTTACTACCACTGGAATGCATTGCTACGTAAAAAATGCCTTGTCAGGACTAAAATTTTCTCAAAATCAGCCTAAAATCTGAAAGATCAGCAGCTCCTAGGGTAAGGCTGACAATTTTGGTCACTTTCTGACCTTAGTTTAACTACTGGGTACTTTTTTCCTGTATTGAAGCAAGGCAAAGCAATAGGCAGTAAGACTTTATAAGCTATTGTAATCTAAGTTAAATTTAATGCTATCCGTGCTTTTTTATATTACTCAATTGTGATTGGCATGGTTTCTGCTCAATAATACTCAAGTACAAAATTTAGCCATGTGAATATGCTTAAGAGGTAGCGGCTCTTTCCGTTTGAGTACGAATTTAATGTGGTTTTTTAGTTTTAGTTAATGTAGGAGATTTATAACATGAAGAAAATAGTAACGGGTTTTACGCTTATTGAATTAATGATTGTTGTTGCAATTATTGGTATTTTAGCTGCAATCGCAATTCCAGCATATAATGGTTATATCGATAGTGCGAAAAAAGATAAAGTTATTTCCAATGCCGAAAGCGCATTTCGTGAAATTGCAAGTGAAGTTAAAAAAGATATTACTGCGCGTAACCTGGGGCTTGCCACAGGTAATTTCTTCCGTACAACTAAAAACTCTACGGGTACGGATGCAACAACAGCTGCGAGTGTTGCCAGTTATTTAAATGGTATTCATGACGGTGTGACCACCGCAATTAATTTCCCTCCTAGTCCAACATCAACAGAGAGTGTTGCGTATATATCTGGCACAAGTGTTGGAACGTGCCCAGGAGCTACTAGTAATGCTGCAATTGCGGGGCAAGTACAAATTAATTGGGCTGGTGGTACAGCTTCTGGTACACAGATTGGTGTTTGTACTCCGGCATTTGGGCCAACTGGTGATCAGTTGACAGCAGTTGAGCGAATCGTTACCTGGGAATAGCTTGAAATAGAAGAAATAGCTTGAAATAAAAAAAACCTCCTCTGGTAACAGAGGGGGTTTTTTTATGTCCACGTTTATTTTTATACTTTGCGAAGTAGCACATCAAGTGCACGCGTAGAAAGGATTCGTTTCAAATAACCAAATAAATAAGTTGGAAAGGTTACATAATAATGGGCTTTGGGTCGTTTAGCAGTGAGTGCTTTAACTACTTTTGTGTAAACCGCGTCCGCAGGTAGTGTAAAAGGTACGACAGAGCCGTCTGTTTCCAGTTTTTTAAGCAGATTTTTGTATTGTTCTTTAAAATAACTGTTTTCAGGACTAATATTCTTTTTGAAATAGAGTAACGCATTGGCTCGAAAGCGACTGCTAATGGGCCCCGGCTCAATCATCGAAACAAAAATATTGCTGCCGTGTAACTCTAGACGCAGCGTGTCGTTTAAACCTTCTATGGCATATTTACTGGCGTTGTAAGCACCACGAAAACGCATGGCAACCAGGCCAAGCACGGAACTATTCTGGATAATACGCCCATAGCCTTGTTTACGCATAACGGGGATAACCAGAGTGGTGAGTTCATGCCAGCCGAAAAAGTTATTTTCAAACTGCTCTAATAATACGTCACGACTTAAATCTTCTACTGCGCCGGGTTGGCCATAGGCTCCATTGTTGAACAAAGCATAGAGCGTCCCCCCCGTGGCATCGAGTACATTTTGTAGTGTTAGACGAATACTGTTTGAATTGGTGTAATCCAGCAGAAAGCTTTCAAAGCCCTGTTGTTTGAGTTTTTCAACATCAGCATTTTTTCTGGCGGTGGCAAACACCCGATAGCCATCTTGTTTAAGCCGCTGAGCGGTACACAGGCCGATGCCGCTGGAACAGCCGGTGATAAGGATTGATTTTTTGTCCATAAAAGTGCACTTGATATTTAAAGGTATTGGCAGAGTTTAGTGGTAATTTCTTTTGCAGTGTAGATGATTTTGAAATAGGGGTACACTACATAACAATCGGTTACCTGAGCTTCTGTGGCTGATTTTAGGGGTATTGTGCAGGAATATGCCACTAAATGGATAGTTTCCACCCCACAAAAACAGGTATAATGCGCGGCTTGATTTAACATACCTAAGTTTTTGAGGAAGTTTAGATGCCAATTTATGAATATAAGTGTGAGGCTTGTGAGCACACTTTTGAAGCTTTTCAGAAGATGGTGGACGAGCCCTTAAAAGAATGCCCTGAGTGTAAAAAGGCCGCGTTAAAAAAGCTGATATCTGCTTCGGTTTTTCGTTTGAAAGGCGAAGGCTGGTATGAGACAGACTTTAAGACGGGGAGTAAGAAGAATTTAGCGGGTGAGGA
>JALTJZ010000021.1:0-29015 GCA_027076325.1 Chromatiales bacterium
ACAAGTAGCAAAACAATTTGGAGTAGTTAATAAGTTTAACGAAAACTTAACTAAACGGGAGTTAAAGAATCAAATGAAACAATCAACTAAAAATATATTAATCGGGGCATGTGCTGCTGGCATGTTAATGCCCTTAACGGCTTCGGCTACTAATGGTTATTTTTCATCAGGCTATGGTACGACTAGCAAAGGTCAGGCCGGTGCTGGCTCAGCAAATGGAAAAACTGCGATGGTTGGCGCGACTAACCCTGCCGGTTTGGCTTTTGTAGGGAATCGTTTTGATTTTGGGTTGGCGGCTTTTACACCAGATCGAAATGCCACAACCCGGAATGACAATGCGAATTATGATGGTAATAAAGATGGTGATGTTGGTAGCTCATTTTTAATTCCAGAGTTTGCTTATAATAAAAGTTTGAATGATAAAATGACTTTTGGTGTAGTCGTTTATGGTAATGGTGGTATGAATACGAAATACCAAGCCATTCCTCAATATGCCGGTGCTACAACTTTTAATACGGGCGTTAATTTAGCGCAATTATTTATTGCTCCAACCTTTACATTTAAAATCAATCCAAAAAATGCAGTGGGTATCTCACTTAATATGGTTTATCAAACTTTTGAAGCCACTGGTTTAGCGGGTTTCTGTGGATTTAAGGCTACGCCTTGTGGTGATAGTGGTGCATCCGCCGCTTCACGTGCAGGCTTATCTGATCAAGGTGAGGACTCTTCAACTGGTTATAGCTTGAAAATAGGTTGGACTGGTAAAGTATCTGACGCGCTTACTTTAGCGGCTGCATATCAAATGACAACAGATATGTCGAAGTTTGATAAATATAATCAATTGTTTGCAGAGCAAGGTGATTTTGATATCCCATCAAACTGGACATTAGGTTTATCTTATCAACCTAGTGCAAAGTTGAACCTTATGTTTGATATTCAGCAAATTAACTATACTGATGTAGCATCAATTTCAAATGCTAATAATAATACTATGGGTGCATTAGGTACAGACAATGGCCGTGGTTTTGGTTGGGATGATATGACTGTCTACAAGCTAGGTGGTGAATATAATGTGAATAGTCGGTTAGCTTTACGTGCAGGTTACAGCAAGACTAATCAACCCATTGGTGCTAACGATACCTCGTTTAACTTGATTGCCCCTGCGGTAATTGAAGAACACTTCACTTTTGGTTTGACATATGAATTAGAAGATAAATCTGATATTACGGCTTTCGTGATGTATGCACCAGAAGTAACTGTTAATGGTAATACAGCGGTTGCCGGAACTAATGGTAATGCTAACCTTACTATGAGCCAAACTGCATTTGGTATGGCTTATGGCTGGAACTTCTAAGCTAAAAAAAGAAATAAGCTACAACAGAGAAATTGCTAAGAAATAACAATAATTATAAATCTCAAGTGTGTGTAGTTATCGGGGGCAACTTTTAAGTTGCCCCCTTTTTTTAGTGCGAGTTATATGTTTCACATATTACTCGCACTTATGCAGCCACAGGCTGCTTTGTGCATGCATTGTATTTTTAGATATTACTCGCACTTATGCAGTTCGTAGGATGGGTGCAACCCATCGTTTTTGGATGGGGGTTGATGGGTTACGCTCACGCTTCACCCATCCTACGTGGTTATTTGGTAGTCCGTAGGATGGGTGCAACCCATCGTTTTTGGATGGGGGTTGATGGGTGACGCTCACGCTTCACCCATCCTACGTGGTTATTTGATAGTCCGTAGGATGGGTGCAACCCATCGTTTTTGGATGGGGGTTGATGGGTTACGCTCACGCTTCACCCATCCTACGTGGTTATTTGGTAGTCCGTAGGATGGGTGCAACCCATCGTTTTTGGACGGGGGGTTGATGGGTTACGCTCACGCTTCACCCATCCTACGTGATTATTTGCTAGAAAACTTACCACCGCTCGGGCAATTTTCTTGATGAATGAAATACCCGCAAAATTTCAATTCGCTGCAATCGGGGGCGAACACGGTAGGGTACGATATAACGTGTTTTAGGTATGACGAGTTCGTGCGTTCCCGGTAGTCGTCCCGGGTGACCTAGAGAAGGGTTATCGCTAAGTAAGCAAATCGTATCAACGATTCTCTGTACTACCAGTCTGGCGGCAGCGGGATCATCTTTTGCTATATATTCGGCTTCCTGGTCTAAATTTTTTAAGGCTGCCCGTAGCCATTAAATCTCCATTTATCCCCCACTTGTTAAAAATAGTACGCGTTTCCTGGTTACTGGCAAAGTCATCGTTATTGGCTTCATTAATAGCGGCTTTAATATCGTTGAGTTGCCATTCATTTAACTCAATAAATTCTCGAACGGCTTCGGCTGCCAGAAAGGATTTACTGCGCTGGGTGACCGCAGATAACTTATCTAAACGGGATTTAAGTTCGGGTTCTAAACGTATTGTCATGGTGGTTGACTGGGACATATTACACCTTCACTGGATTATTGTGCTGCACTGTACATAGTTTGACACAAGAGCACACAAAACTCTCAATTATGAATAACGGCTTGCTTGATCAGCCAGCGCTTTGCCAATGCAATTTTCAATAGTACGTAGGATGGGTGCAACCCATCATTTTGAAAAGAGGATTGATGGGTTACGCTAACGCTCCACCCATCCTACGTGATTATTTGGTAGTACGTAGGATGGGTGCAACCCATCATTTTTGAAAAGAGGGGTGATGCTGTTATGCTAAAGCTTCACCCTTCCACCATGCCAGCGCTTTGCCAATGCAATTTTCAATAGAATAAGGTAACATTCTCCCCACAATAACGCTGGCGTATAACACGGCGCTAAAAACATTAACTATTTGATTTGTATGGACTTTATGAGGCTGAGATGTTTACAAAAGAGATGACTATTGCAGGTTTTGACGACGAACTCTGGCAATCAATGGAAAAAGAGCGGGTGCGTCAGGAAGAGCATATCGAATTAATTGCCTCTGAAAATTACACCAGCCCACGCGTGATGCAGGCGCAAGGTTCGGTGCTTACCAATAAATACGCTGAAGGTTATCCGGCTAAACGTTATTACGGGGGTTGTGAATATGTGGATGCCGCCGAGCAGTTAGCGATAGACCGGGTTAAAGAACTGTTTGGTGCCGATTATGCCAATGTGCAGCCACATTCCGGTTCACAGGCCAATGCCGCCGTTTATATGGCGCTGTGCCAGCCGGGTGATACGGTATTGGGCATGAGCCTGGCCGATGGTGGGCATTTAACGCACGGCTCCAAAGTGAGCTTTTCCGGCAAAATTTACAATGCGGTGCAGTACGGTTTAAACAGTGACACTGGCGAAATTGATTATGAGCAGGTAGAAGCCTTAGCCAAAGAACATCAACCCAAAATGATCGTGGCGGGTTTTAGTGCTTATTCACGTATTGTCGACTGGCAGCGTTTTCGCGATATTGCCGACAGTGTCGGTGCGTATTTAATGGTGGACATGGCACATGTGGCCGGCCTGGTTGCAGCGGGTGTTTACCCAAATCCGGTGGGTATTGCCGATGTGACGACATCAACCACACACAAAACATTGCGCGGCCCTCGCGGCGGTATTATTTTGGCCAGGCGTAACGAAGAAATAGAAAAGAAATTTAACTCGGCTATTTTCCCCGGTATCCAGGGTGGCCCGTTAATGCATGTGATTGCAGCCAAAGCGGTTGCGTTTAAAGAAGCACTGGAGCCTGAATTTACAGCCTACCAAAAACAGGTGGTGGTGAATGCGCAAGCAATGGCGAAAGTATTAATTGATCGCGGTTATAATATTGTTTCCAAAGGAACCGATAACCATTTGTTTCTTGTTGATCTGATCAACAAAGGCATGACCGGCAAAGAAGCCGATGCCGCATTAGGTGCCGCTAACATTACGGTAAACAAAAACTCGGTACCGAATGATCCACAATCACCTTTTGTAACCAGTGGTTTACGTATTGGTACACCGGCAATTACCACCCGTGGTTTTAACGAAGCCGATGCGGCTGAACTTGCCGGCTGGATTTGTGACGTGCTGGATAATCTGGGCGACCAGTCGGTGGTGGATTCGGTTAAACAAAAAGTATTGGAAATTTGTAAGCGGTTGCCGGTTTATGGGTAGGTTTTTTAGAACCACGGCGACACAGCGGGCACGGCGAAAACATTTGTTAATCTTGTGCTATTGCAATGAATAAAGTGATGCGGCAATCTTGTTGTTACACAGTATTGTCAACAAGATTGCCGTGCTAGCCTGCCACGTTTTACTCGCAGCTAAAGGCTCACCGCAATGACAATTATTTGCTTTTCTTTTTCGCCGTGCCCGCTGTGTCGCCGTGGTTAATTGTTTTAACTTAGATTATACGAGCCTGAATGTACTGTCCATTTTGTAACGCAGAAGATACTAGAGTCATTGATTCACGTTTAACCAATGACGGCTCCAGCGTGCGCCGTCGTCGTGAATGCACGGAATGCAGCGAACGCTTTACAACGTTTGAAACTGCCGAACTGGTGATGCCGCGGGTGATTAAAAACAGCGGTCGTCGTGAACCGTTTAACGAAGAAAAACTGGTGGCCGGCATTTCGCGTTCTCTGGAAAAACGGCCGGTGGACACCAATGACATTGAAGCCAGTGTTAGCCGTATTTTAAAACGTATTCGCGCAACCGGTGAGCGGGAGCTGCATTCGTCTTTAATCGGTAACTGGATTATGGACGAGCTGCGTGATTTAGATCAGGTGGCCTTTGTGCGTTTTGCTTCTGTTTATCGCAGCTTCGAAGATGTCAGTGCCTTTCAGGATGAAATTGAGAAGTTAAAAAATGTGCCTTCGCCTGAAGATAAACGCAAACAGCAATCATTATTGCCAGATGATGAGAAATAGTGAGCGATAAGATGACCATATTCAATGCATATGACCATGAGTTTATGTCGCGCGCTATTCGTTTGGCAAAAAAAGGCATCAACACAACCCAACCGAATCCACGAGTGGGTTGCGTTATCACACAAGACAATATGATTGTTGGCGAAGGGTGGCATAAAAAAGCCGGTGAAGCACATGCCGAAATTAATGCCTTATTGCAAGCAGGCAGTCAGGCGAAAGGGGCAACTGCGTATGTCACGCTTGAGCCGTGTTGCCACACGGGTAAAACCCCACCGTGTACCGACAGTTTAATTAAAGCCGGAGTGACCCGTGTGGTTGCGGCCATGCAAGATCCACATGACAAAGTAGCCGGCCAGGGCTTCGAAAAATTAAAGCAAGCCGGTATTGAAGTACAAAGCGGTTTACTGGAAGAACAGGCACGTTTATTGAACCCCGGTTTTATCAAACGGATGCAACAGGGCTTGCCGTTTGTGCGCGTAAAAATGGCCATGAGCGTGGATGGCCGTACCGCGATGGCATCAGGGGAAAGCAAATGGATAACCGCAGAAGCGGCACGCCACGATGTGCAACAATGGCGCGCGCGTAGCTCGGCCATGTTAACCGGTATCGGTACCCTTTTGCATGACGACCCTTCGCTGACCGCTCGATTAGGCAATCCGGTACTGGAACAGGCCGGCATGCACACCGATAGCCCACAGCCTTTACGTGTCATTTTAGATAGTGAGTTAAAATTACCGCTAACCGCAAAAGTTATCCAGCAAACCGGCAATGTTTTAGTTTTTAGTCATAGCACCGATGAGCAAAAAATAACGGCTCTGGAACAACTGGGTGTTAAGGTCATGTATATCGAAAAAAATGAGGATGGTCTGGACTTGCTAGCCATTGTTAAATACCTGGCCGAGTTGCAAATGAATGAAGTAATGGTTGAAGCAGGTGCAAATTTGTCGGGTAGCTTTGTTGCCGCGGGTTTAGTCGATGAGCTTATTTTATATATGGCGCCTGTTTTAATGGGGAATAATGCTCGCGGCTTGTTTAATTTGCCGTTTATCCGCCAAATGAGTGATAAAATCCAGTTAAATATCAAAGAAATAAGCCAATTTGGCGAAGATATTCGAATTATCGCAACACTCCCTTAATATACCTTATATAATAGCGCGCTATGTTTACCGGAATTATCGAGGCCAAAGGCCATATTGAAACAATCACCCCCAGTGGCAGCGATATGCGCATGCGTATTGCGACCGGCAAGCTCGATTTAGGTGATGTAAAGTTGGGTGATAGCATTGCCGTTAACGGTGTGTGCTTAACCGCAGTGGAATTACCCGGTGATGGCTTCTGGGCGGATGTGTCGGCTGAAACGCTGGCGCATACCACATTTAAAACACTTTCTGTGGGTACTGTGGTGAATTTAGAAAAGGCACTGACGCCAACAACCCGTCTGGGCGGGCATTTAGTGAGTGGTCATGTGGATGGTGTGGGTGAGATTGTTTCACGCAAAGTAGCAGGGCATTCTGAGCAGTTTAAAATTAAAGCACCGGATACATTGGCAAAGTATATTGCCAAAAAAGGTTCGATTTGTGTCGAAGGCATTAGTTTAACGGTGAATGAAGTCAACGGTGCCGAGTTTGATTTAAACATTGTGCCGCACACGCTGGAAGAAACCAGCTTGCAACAATTAACCAGTGGCTCGAAGGTTAATCTGGAAGTGGATTTAATCGCACGGTATCTGGAACGTCTGGTTCTAGGCGAGCAGGCTGCCAGTACCGAACTGGATACAAGTAATATTAATCTGGAATTTTTAGCACAACACGGGTTTTTAAAGTAACGAATATGGCACTTAACACAACAAAAGAACTGATAGAAGATTTTCGTCAGGGCAAAATGATTATCCTGATGGATGATGAAGATCGCGAAAACGAAGGCGATTTAATTATCGCAGCCGAAGCGGTCAAGCCCGAAGATATTAATTTTATGGCACGTTATGGACGGGGTTTGATTTGTTTAACCTTAACAGAATCACGCTGTAAACAACTTCGTTTACCCTTAATGGTAACGGAAAATACCGAATCACAAGGCACAAACTTTACCGTTACGATTGAAGCTGCAAAAGGGGTTACCACCGGTATTTCAGCCGCTGATCGTGCAGCCACAGTTCAAGCTGCGGTTGCAGCAAATGCAACACCGGCTGACTTAGTTCAACCCGGGCATATTTTTCCTTTAATGGCGCAACCCGGTGGCGTGTTAACCCGAGCAGGGCATACCGAAGCGGGTTGTGATTTAGCCCGACTTGCCGGTAAAGAACCTGCCTCGGTTATTGTTGAAATACTCAACGAAGATGGCACCATGGCACGGCGCGCTGATTTAGAACTGTTTGCAAAAGAGCACGATATAAAAATAGGCACCATTGCCGATTTAATCGAGTATCGTTTACATAATGAGAAAAGTGTCGAGCATATTGCTGAATCTAATTTACCCACCGAGTTTGGTGATTTTAAATTACATGCCTTTCGTAATGCACATGATGGCAGCGCACATCTTGCATTAGTGAAAGGTGAAATCGACTCAGACAAGCCGGTATTAGTGCGTGTGCATGTAGAAAACAGTATTTGCGACTTCTTTGCAAGCAAACGTGCCGATTGTGGTTGGCCATTACACGATGCAATGAAACGTATTACCGATGAAGGCGTGGGTGTGGTGGTTATTTTACGCCCTGGCAATTTGGCTGATACTGTTTTAAGTCAGGTTAAGCGTTATAGCAATGAAGACAAGGGTGAAGACCATCCTGCTGATAACAAAGAAGACTTACGAACTTTTGGTATCGGTGCACAAATTTTATCCGAGCTGGGTGTACGGCATATGCGTGTGTTAAGTGCACCGAAAAAAATGCATGCGTTATCCGGTTTTGGTTTAGATGTGGTTGAATATGTGCATGACTAGATTTATTTAATCAGCGTAGGGTGGGTGCAACCCACCAGCAGACTTTGGTTGTTATCCAGGTTGCGTAAGTGGTACCCAATTTATTTATGAACAGTTTAAGGAACAGAAGTATGAGTATAAAAATAGTAGAAGGTGATTTGGTTGTTAAAGGTACACGCTTTGGTATTGCCGTTGCACGGTTTAACAGTTTTGTCGTAGAAAGCCTGTTAGAAGGTGCGATTGACACGTTAAAGCGCCACGGTGCAAGTGATGCAGATATTGAAGTGGTGAGAGTCCCAGGCGCATTTGAATTACCGCTGGCCATTCAACGCATGGCAAACAATAAAAAATACGATGCGATTATTGCATTAGGTGCCGTTATTCGAGGTGGTACACCGCATTTTGATTTTGTTGCGGGTGAATGTGTTAAAGGTATGTCGAGTGTTTCGTTACAGGCTGATATTCCAGTTTCATTTGGCGTGTTAACGGTTGATACCATTGAGCAGGCCATTGAACGGTCAGGAACAAAAGCAGGCAACAAAGGCGCTGAAGCAACCTTGTCGGCCATAGAAATGGTTAACTTATTAAAAGAAATCGGTTAAATGAAAGTAAGTGCGCGCAGCCGTGCAAGGCAACTTGCTGTTCAGGGGTTATATGAATGGCAAATTAGTGCAAATGCTATTGATGATATTGTTATCCAGTGTTTAGATGCCAAACGCGGTAAAAATATTGATGAAAAATATTTTGAAGAACTCATTTATAAAATTTCATCAACGGTTGATAGTTTAAATACCTTGCTGGTGCCTTTTTTAAGCCGTGGTATTGATGAGATCGATCCGGTCGAACGTGCAATTTTACAGTTAGGTGCATATGAGTTGACGCAAAAAATCGAGATCCCCTACAAAGTCGTTATTAATGAAGCCATCGAGCTTGCGAAAACCTTTGGTGCAGAACAAAGTCATAAATTTGTAAATGGAATTCTGGACAAAGTGGCTGAACAAAGTCGGGCTGTAGAATTTAAGGCGAACAAAAAATAATAGCGGTCACATTCCTGCGGAGGCGGGAATCCAGTATTATAAATTAGTTCTTTTAAGTGTATATTGTTTACAGCTTTATTTTGTTGCCTGGTTTCTTGCCTCTGCGGGAATGACCGTTTTATATGAGATCAAAGTTATTTATGCCGCTTTTAGAATTTGATATTATTAAAAAATACTTTTCTGATATTACTACAAAAGAAAACAGCGCCAACATCCACCTTGGTATTGGCGACGATGCGGCCATTGTTTCTATCCCCGAAAATAAAAGACTGGTTGTTTGTACAGACACACTGAACGAAGCTGTGCACTTTCCCTTAAAAACATCCGCTTACGACATTGCATACAAAGCACTGACGGTTAACCTAAGTGACCTGGCTGCAATGGGAGCGATGCCAAAGTGGTTTACTTTAAACCTGTCGCTGCCGGATGTTACTGAAAGCTGGTTGGCCGATTTTTCAAAAGGTTTAAAGTCACTTTCTGATAAGTATCAACTGGATCTGATTGGTGGTGATACAACGTGTGGCCCACTGAGTATTAGTATTACACTGGCTGGGTACGTAGATGAGGAGCAAGACTTGCTACGCTCAGGTGCAAAAGTAGGCGATAAGGTTTACTTAAGTGGTTGTACGGGGGAAGCGGCTTACGGGTTGGCCTGTTTGTCGGCTGGTGAAGCGTTAGATGAACATCAGCAATATTTTGTATCCCGTTTAAACCAGCCTGCGGCCAGAGTTGATTTAGGTTTAAGTTTGCTCGGCATTGCGAATGCCTGTATTGATATTTCAGATGGATTAGTGGCCGATATCGCACATATTGCAGAGGCGAGTCAGTGTGGAGTAAAACTTGATTTAAATGCCATCCCGTTACCGGCAATTGCCGATAAAGAGCAGGCGCGTCATTATGCCCTCAGTGGCGGTGATGACTATGAACTTGCCTTTACTGTTGCGGCGTCTAGTCAAACGGTATTAGAAAAATTAATCAGCCAGACAGATCTGAAAATAACCTGTATTGGTGACGTGGTTGCAACACAAGGTGTGCAACTTTTAGATAAGGGTAAGCCAGTTGAATTATCTTACACAGGCTATGAACACTTTAGTAATCAATAGTTAAAGGAATATTGACAGATGACAGCGGCAAAAAAAGCAACAGCAAAAATGTTATTAAACCCAATCCATGCGATTAGTATGTGGCTTGGCTCGGGGTTATCGCCGTTTGCATCGGGCACGGCAGGTACGTTGGCAGCCATTCCTTTATACCTTATTGTTGCTCATTATGTTGATTGGTCGGTATCTCAGCCACAGAACTTTTTAATTTTAATTGCGATTCTGTTTATACCGGGCTGTGTTTGTGCACATTATACTGGTAAAGAATTAGGTGTTGCCGATCATGGGGCAATAGTGTGGGATGAAGTCGTTGGTTTTTTTGTGACAATGTTTGCAGTGCCATATGCTTCTTTAACAACATTCGAATTGGCTGTCTGGATCACGGCCGGGTTTTTTATCTTTCGTTTCTTTGATATTTTTAAGCCATGGCCTGCAAGCTGGGTAGACAAAAATGTAAAAAATGGTTTTGGTGTCATGCTGGATGATGTTATTGCCGGTATGTTTGCGGCAGTTACATTGTATCTTGGACTTATGTTTTTTGGGGGTTAAAATGTTTCGTAGAATAAAATTAATAATGCTGCTGGTTACTTTGCCTCAGCTTGCCGTTTACTCTTTGCCAGCACAGGCGAATGAAGTTGAAATTGTAAAAGTTGACTTAAGATCGAACAACAGTGGTAAAAGTTGGACTTTTCATGTGACTTTAAAACACAATGATACCGGCTGGGATCATTATGCAGATGCATGGCAAGTGGTTGATGCAGATGGAAAAGTACTCGGTAAGCGTGTTTTATATCACCCCCATGTGCACGAGCAACCTTTTACCCGCAGTTTGCCGGGTGTGACTTTGCCAGAAAATGCTATTATTTATGTCGAAGCGCATGACAAAGTGCATGGCTGGAGCAAGGACAGGGTCAAGATTGATTTTGACTTCCCTGAAGGTGAACGCTATACCATTGGTGAATACACCACTCGTTATTAAAGGAAACTCAGGTAATGCTGTGTAACCATTGTTATAAAATAATCAGTTTATTTATTATCACACTATTACTGAGCTTAACGATTAATAATCGTTCTGCACAGGCAATGGAGGTGGTTGTGATGGCTATTTTTGGTGATATGGTTATTTTAAAAGTGGATGGTACTAAACATAAATTGAAAGTGGGTGACAAAACACCGCATGGGATCAGCCTTGCTGAAATTGATTATGACACGGTTATTTTAAGACGAGGAAACAAGGAAAGCCGGCATAAGTTAGGTGGGCATGTCAGTTTTGGTCTTGAAGGTGGTCGGGATAAAAAGCCTGAAAAAGAGGCGATTGCCAAGATCTGGCCAAGAGATGATATGTACGTTACGCATGGCTACATTAATAAATTTGCCGTTACCTTTATGGTGGACACCGGCGCAACATGGATAGCATTGAGTGAGTCGATGGCCAGGCGCATGGGGATTAATTATTTTCGCGGTGAACGTGGGCAGGCAGGAACCGCAAGTGGCGTGACTTCGCTTTATAAAATTAAATTAGACAGTGTAAGAGTGGGCGATATTGTTTTATATAATGTTGAAGCCGCCGTGATCCCTAATTTATCGGGGCATGTTTTGCTGGGCAATTCGTTTTTAAAATACACTGAAATAACACGAACCAAACAGGTTATGATTTTAAAGAAAAAATAACCTGGCTACATTAGGTTAGCTTCGCTGTTAACCGGAGCCATCCCCTTACCCCAACCCTCTACCGAAGGGAGAGGGTGTTAACGGGGACAGGAGCTGAGGTATCCCCACGAATTTCCAGGAGAAAGTAATCAAAAACAATAGCTTAAAAATACAGGTGTCAATACTGGAATAAAACGCCGTCATTGCGAAGGAACAGAGTGACTGCGGCAATCTCAAGTTGATAACTTTTAACCATGAGATTGCCGCGTCAACACTGAAAAACAGGTGTTTTTCAGTGTTTCCTCGCAATGACAGGCAATGCTAAATTTCGCGGGGATCCCTCAGGGACAGGAGTGATATTTTATATAACAATCAATACGCTATTTAACTTTTTCAATCAATGCATAAGCCGAATGGTTATGAATGGATTCAAAATTTTCTGATTCAACGATATAAGAGGATATACGGTCTTCATTATTAAGCTGGGCTGCAACATCACGTACCATATCTTCAACAAATTTCGGGTTGTTGTAAGCACGTTCGGTAACAATTTTTTCGTCTGGGCGTTTTAATAAACCATATAGCTCGCAAGAGGCCTGTTTTTCAACCAGGTCGATAAGTTCTTCAACCCAGATAAATTCTTTAATTGTAGCGGTAACGGTAACGTGTGAGCGTTGATTATGGGCACCGTAGTCCGATATTTTTTTAGAACAAGGACAAAGACTGGTAACCGGTACAACAATTTTAACTTTTAATTGTGTTTTTCCATCATGGACTTCCCCAATAAAAGTGATTTCATAATCCAGTAAGCTTTGCACTCCTGATGCGGGTGCTGTTTTGTTAACAAAGTAAGGGAAAGACATTTCAATATGGCCAGATTTCGCTTCCAGCAACTCTGCCATTTCCACCAGCATTTCCTTAAAAGACTTGACTGAAATTTCACGTTCATGATTATTTAAAATTTCGACAAAGCGTGACATGTGCGTGCCTTTAAAATCATGTGGCAGGTTAACGTACATATTAAAGTTGGCAATGGTATGTTGTTCACCTTCGGTGCGATCGCGTACCTTAATTGGATGGCGAATATCTTTTATGCCTACCTTGTTGATCGGGATTTGGCGAATATCTTTCGTGTTTTGCACATCGGCAATGGGTGCCTTGTTCATGATTAATCTTCCTCGGTATAACTGACACAGGCACGGTCGGTTTCCCAAATGCTGACATTTTTTACTGCCACGCGTGCGTCATTTAATTCATTACTTAATTGTTTGTAAAAATAGGCTGCTAGATTTTCTGCGGTGGGGTTCAGCTTATCGAATGGTGGAATGTCGTTTAAATTACGATGATCCAGCTTTTCGATCAGTGTTCTGGTTGCTGCTTTAATATCGCTAAAGTCGATACCCATGCCTGTTTTATTCAGTTCTCTGCAACTAACATTCACTTCTACTTTCCAGTTGTGACCATGCAGGCGACTGCAGGGGCCATTATATTCTCGAAGGAAATGGGCTGCGGAAAAATCCGTTAAGATTTTCATAGTATAACAGGAAGTCATAATAATTACTTGAGTATTTTACTTGGGTATAGGGTTGATGGTGGCGTTGCCTTTATTTGGCAAGGCTTAAATGCTTTTCATAGTGCTGATGCTTAAAAAAATGTTCAATTTGGGCGATTATATCAGAGCTGGAGAGTTTTGCCTCGCTTAATACTTCATCGCGGGTGCCATGTGCCTGAAATTTATCAGGTAACCCTAAATTGAGTACGGGAATATTGTAATGATGAGCGAGTAAGCATTCATTAACTGCGCTACCTGCACCGCCCATAACGGTATTGTCTTCAATTGTAACAAGTAACTGGTGAGAGTCTGCGAGTTTTATAATCATCTTCTCATCAAGTGGTTTGATAAAGCGCATATTAATAAGCGTGGCATTTAATACATCCGCAGCGGTTGTTGCGGGGCTTAAAAGGGCACCGAACGATAAAATAGCAATTGACTCACCTGTGCGAACTGTCTGGGCTTTGCCCATTGGAAGGGGAGTCATTTGTTTGTTGACTCTGGCGCCCATACCGGTGCCGCGTGGATAGCGCACGGCGCAAGGGCCATTGTGCTGGTAGCCGGTGTAGAGCATTTGCCGGCATTCATTTTCATCGGATGCTGCCATAATAACCATATTAGGAATACAGCGTAGATAGCTTAAATCAAATGTGCCGGCATGGGTTGCACCGTCGGGGCCGACGATCCCGGCACGGTCAATCGCAAACAGCACGGGCAAATTTTGCAGTGCAACATCGTGTATTAACTGGTCATACCCGCGTTGCAAAAAAGTGGAGTAGATGGCCACAACCGGGTGGACACCTTCACAGGCTAAACCGGCCGCAAAGGTCACGGCGTGTTGTTCGGCAATGCCGACATCAAAATAACGTTCCGGGAAGCGTTTGGCAAAATCGACCAGTCCCGAGCCTTCGCGCATGGCGGGTGTAACGGCGGCCAGTTTCGGATCCTGTTCGGCCATATCACAGATCCAGTCACTGAATATTTGCGTGTAACTGGGGCCGCTGGTTGGTTTGCTGGCAAGTTTGCCGGATTCAATATCAAATTGCCCAACCCCATGATAAGTACAGGGATTTTCTTCTGCTGGGGGATAGCCTTTGCCTTTTTTGGTCACAATATGCAAAAATTGAGGGCCTTTTAAGTTGCGCAGGTTTTTTAAGGTAGCAACCAGGGTATCAATGTCATGGCCATCAATTGGGCCTATGTAGTTAAAGCCGAGCTCCTCGAATAAGGTGCCGGGGATAACCATGCCTTTCATATGTTCTTCGGTTCGACGGGCGAGTTCCCACACGCTTGGCATGGTACTGAGGACTTTTTTGCTGCCTTCTTTCATACCCGCGTAGACCTTGCTGGAAAGTACGCGTGCAAAATAATTTGACATCGCACCCACGTTGGGTGAAATCGACATATCGTTATCATTTAAGATAACGAGCAGGTTGGCATCTAAATCACCTGCATGGTTCAATGCTTCGAAGGCCATGCCGGCGGTGAGTGCGCCATCACCAATAATAGCGGCGACATGGCGTTGTTCGCCCATTTGCTTGGCGGCCACGGCCATGCCGAGGGCGGCACTGATGGAGGTACTGGAATGACCGACACCAAAGGTGTCATAAGCACTTTCATTACGGTTCGGGAAGCCGCTCAAGCCTTTCTTCTGGCGCAGCCCCGGCATTTGCTTGCGGCGGCCGGTTAGAATTTTATGGGGATAGCTCTGGTGTCCCACATCCCAGACTAGACGGTCATTGGGGGTGTCAAAAACATAATGCAGGGCAACGGTGAGTTCAACGGTACCCAGGCCAGAGGATAAATGCCCACCGGTTTCACTGACGCTCTGGATAACACAATTCCTAAGTTCATCAGACACTTGCCGCAATTTGTCGGCTTTTATTGCGCGCAAATCCTGAGGATACTGAATGGTATCGAGCAAAGGTGTGGGCGTTTTTGAAGTCATTTATACGTCACTAAATCGTTGTCTGGAATTTATGCGTTTGAAACAAACTGATCATGCGTTGTTTGGGCTGTTTATGCAAGGCGAACTTGGACTTGACAGGGCAACAAATGAAGAGCCCGTAGGATGGGTGAAACCCATCATCCCAGCAAGTAACCTCAAATGATGGGTTTCACCCATCCTACGGGCTTGCATATATAAGGGAGGGTATTCAGGGTTTAAGTAAAGGTTTTTTAATATTCACGCCCAATAATATAGGCCGATAATTCGCGTAAAACTTGTGCTTTATCGCCGAATATTGCCAGATGGGCAATCGCATCTTCATGGAGCTGTAATGCCAGTTCTTTTGATTCCTGGAGCCCTAAAATAGCCGGGTAGGTGGGCTTGTTGAGTGCCGCATCGGCACCTTGTGGCTTGCCCAGTGTTTCAGTGGGTGCTTCAATGTCCAGAATATCATCCTGCACCTGAAAGGCCAGCCCAACGCATTTGCCATAGTGATCCAGTGCTTCGAATTGCTCAGTGGTTACCGTTGGTTGACACAGAGCACCGAGTTGCGCGCTGGCGCGGATTAAGGCACCGGTTTTATGGATATGCATGTTTTCCAGTTCTGCAATATTGAGTTTTTTTCCGACCGATTCCAGATCGATGGCTTGTCCACCTGCCATGCCGTGGGAACCACTGGCTGCGGCCAGAATTTCAATCATCTGGAGGACATTTTCCGCAGGTAAGTATTTTTTGGAACGGGTAAGTATTTGAAAAGCCAAAGGTTGTAAGGCATCCCCGGCTAGAATGGCCATTGCTTCGCCATAGCGGATATGGCACGTAGGCTGCCCACGGCGTAAATCATCATCGTCCATTGCGGGTAAATCGTCATGTATTAGAGAATAAGCATGGATTATTTCTACCGCGCAGGCGGGGTTGTCCAGTATGTTTTCATCTGCATTTAAACATTGGCCAATGGCATAGACGAGTACCGGACGAATACGCTTGCCGCCTAAAAGTACCGAGCTACGCATGGCCTGGTGTAAGGTTGCCGGTTGGATTTTCCCTTTCGGTAAACGGTTTTCTAATGCAGTGTTGACTCGCTGTTGCCAGCCAGACATGGATTCTTTTAACGACATTGCTTTCTCGGGTGCTTCTGTTTTAAGGGGCATGGGTTAATCTTGATTATCTTCAAATGCTTCAAGTTCAGCCTGTTCGGATTTACCAATTAAAATCTGTACTTTTTGCTCAGCTTCTTTTAGTGCCGTTTGACACTGGCGGGTAAGTTCAACACCGCGTTCAAATTGTTTAAGTGAATCTTCAAGTGACATGTCGCCTTGTTCCATTGTTTCAACCAGATTTTCCAGCTCATTTAAGGCTTTTTCAAAGTCCAGTGGTTTTGTTTTCTTAGTGCTTGTTTTTTTTGAAGTTTTTTTCGGCATTGATTGGCTACCAGGTATGTTAATTGGTTTTATTTCCTGGGTTATCTTAACGCTAAATGAGTTTTATTCATAATTTTTGCTGATGTTCAAAGGGGATGTCCTATAATTTTATTCAGAGGAATGCATTTGATGGTGGTTAAAAGAAGTATCATTTTGAGTTTGCTGGTGATGAGCCTGTTGTTTGTGGGGGGTGTGAGTGCTCAACGACAGCAGTTTACTAAAACCAGCCAAAGCCAGGCTGCCGCTACAGATTACCAGTACACCTTTAGAAGTTTATCCGGGCAACTGGAAGTATTAAAATTCACGTTGGATGGCCATTCTCTTGAACAATCCAGAGAGCGGTTTAGTGGTAATAAGCGGCGTGCTTTATTTGAACAGGCAAAAAAAGTCTCTAATTCAATTTATAGTGAGTTACAGAATAAATACGATGCACGATTAAAGGCCGAGTACAGTCGATACTTACAGGAGAAAGGGAAACAACTACCTGATGGGTTTAAACTTGATATTAAAAAGGCAAAGGCTGGCTGGCACCTTTCATATAATGGCCATCTCTCACAAAGACAGGTAAAGCATATTGTTGCTGCCTTTCGAAAGGATGCAGATAGTCAGTGGGAACATTTGAGCGCGACGAATAGCGCAGCGTATAAACAGGAAAGTCGACAGTTAATTATTAAAACGTTGCCCCAGATTTACAGGCAAAACTTTTACGTTGCCCGACAAAGTAAAGATAATAAAAATAACCTTGAAGTTAGAATTGACTTTGCTCAGGTTATTATGGACGAAACACTCGCTATTCGCCCGTTAGCAAGCGCCATTGCTGACCGGGTACGGGGTTTGCCTGATAGAGAAGTCATTGCCTATGCGTTACATTTTTTGCAGTTGATACCTTATGATAATCTAAAACCACGAAATGCCCTGGATTCAACAGGTTTTGTTGCACCGTTAACGCTTATTGATATTAACAAAGGCGATTGTGATACTAAATCTGCGGCATTGGCCGCATTAATCAGAAACCTGCTGCCCGACATTCGTATAGCGATGGTACTGGTGCCTGGTCACGCTTTTCTGGCTCTGGATATTCCAGCTAAAAACAGTGACTCGACTATAAATGTCAATGGACGAAACTATGTTATTGTTGAACCCACCGGTCCGGCGTTATCACCTGTGGGACGGGCACATCCCGAGACACGGCCGTATTTAACGGTAGAAAGGGAAAAAATTAAATTTTTACTGAACATTCCCAGTGGTAATGAAAATAATATTGCGAGTGTATTCAGGATGTGAATATCACTGTTGCATAATATAAATAGCTCGATTTTTGAGCTATAAACTTAAATACCGTACTTTTAATAACAAGCCGTTTATTTATTGCGTAAATATGTCAGAATAGGCGCAAATAATAAAAAGGCCGTATGTCATTACTCAGCTAAGCCCTAACATCATTGCTCGTCCAGAGCACAATATTTCGCGCAAGGATATATCAAAAAGTGCGTTGAAGGTTTTATATACCCTAAAAGATGCAAACTATGAAAGCTACCTCGTTGGTGGCTGTGTGCGTGACTTGTTGCTAGGGCATCATCCAAAAGATTTTGATGTCGCAACCAATGCAACCCCCGAACAGGTAAAAGCATTATTTCGAAACAGCCGTATTATTGGTCGGCGCTTTCAGATTGTGCATGTGCGTTTTGGCCGGGAAGTAATTGAAGTAACCACGTTCAGAGGGCCGCATAATGGGGAGAATACACAACATGTGTCGGACGAAGGCATGCTGCTGCGGGATAATGTATACGGTACGTTAGAACAAGATGCCTGGCGACGGGATTTTACCATTAACGCTTTGTATTACACGGTTAATGGTTTTTCAATTGTTGATTACACACACGGTATGGATGATCTGCAGTCGAAAACAATTCGCATGATAGGTGACCCGGAAGTTCGTTTTAAAGAAGATCCAGTGCGGATGTTACGTGCAATTCGTTTTGCCGGGAAACTGAATTTTAAAATACAACATGATGATGAAATTTCAATAAAAAAAGCACTGGATGAAAATATTCATTTGCTTGAAGCCGTTTCATCTGCTCGTTTATTCGATGAAGTGCTTAAATTATTTATGGGAGGGTATGCAGAAGCGGTTTATAACCTGTTGCTCAAGGAAAATATTTATCCTCGACTTTTCCCTTTTGACCAGGCTGTTGACACCGACTTTTATACTGAATTTGTCAAGCAGGGCTTAGTGAATACAGATACACGCATCAAGGAGGAAAAGCCGGTTACCCCTGCATTTTTATTTGCGGTACTATTATGGCCTGCTGTAGAAGTATTGACAAAACAACTTCAGTCACAGGATTTATCGCTTATTCAGGCTGTTAATATTGCCGGGCAGGAAATAATTGAAAAAGTGAATGTGCGCATCACGATACCAAAACGCTTTCGCTATATGATGCGGGATATCTGGACGTTTCAGATTCGCTTACCTAATCGTGTTGGTCGGCGTGCATATAAGTTGCTGGAACAGAAACGGTTTCGTGCAGCGTATGACTTTTTATTACTCCGCAGCCAGGTGAGCCAGAAAGTAGTTAACGAATCCGATATTACTCGTTCAACGGCAATAGAGCTGGCAGAACTTGCAAACTGGTGGACACAATTTCAAACAGAGTCTGAAGCAGGCAGAAAAACAATGTTGAATGCATTGCCGCATACAAAACCAAAACGTAGAAAGAAAAAAGCAAAACGCGCTTAAGCCAAGCGAAAAAGAATATTATTATGTTAGAGAGTGCGTACATCGGGTTGGGTAGTAATTTAGATAATCCCCTGTCGCAGGTTAAATCTGCAATTAAGGAATTGAGTGCATGTAAAGATATTACACTTGATGCTGTATCCAATATTTACAAAAGTAAACCATTAAAAATAACAACTGCCAACGAAAAAGAAGTTGAACAACCTGATTATATTAATGCTGTGGTGCGAATTAATACCCATCTGGCACCGCTTGAGTTACTTGATGTGTTACAGGACATCGAAAAGAAACATAAGCGTGTAACAGAATATCGTTGGGGGCCACGTAGCCTGGATCTGGATATTTTATTATATTCAGATCTGGTATTAACTTCAGAACGTCTTACTATCCCACATAAAGGATTAACACAACGTGATTTTGTGGTTTACCCCTTGAACGACATTGCACCGGAGTTAGATATTCCTATGCACGGTAAACTCGAGAATATATTATTAACCATCTCGAAAGATAATCTGGTTTTTGTTGAACGCTGTACGGATGTGACTGGACTAATACTATGAAACTGAACCATCTTAAATATGTTGTAATCGATGGCCCGATTGGTGTAGGGAAAACAACGTTAGCTAAAAAGCTGGCAACCAGTTTTGGTTCGGATTTAATTCTTGAAGGCCCGGAAGACAATCCATTTCTGGAACGTTTTTATCGTGACCCGAAAGGCGCAGCATTTCAAACACAATTATTTTTTTTATTTCAGCGTGCTAAGCAATTACAGGACATTAATCAGGACGATATGTTTCAGCCAGTGCGTGTTGCTGACTACATAATGGAAAAAGATCGGCTGTTTGCTGAGATAACACTGGATCCGGAAGAATATAAGCTGTACTTACAGGTATATGAGCATGTCACGGTGAATATGCCTGTGCCGGATCTGGTTATTTATCTTCAGGCACCGGTTTCTATTTTAAAAAAGCGCATTGCGCATCGTGGCCGTCATTATGAAAAGATGATGAGCTCTGCTTATTTAAGAAAACTGGGTGAAGGCTACGCACGGTTTTTTCATGATTATAATGACTCGCCATTATTAATTGTTAATGCCGAAGACATGAACTTTGCTGAAGATGAGAAGGATTATCAACAATTGCTGGCAGAAATATGCAAACCACAGCGTGGTCGGCAGTATTTTAACCCCCTGCCGAATAGTTTTTAATCTCTTTGAGTTCAATTCCCTGCTGCTTGCAGTGAAAAATAGTAGGATGGGTAGAGCAAAGCGAAACCCATCGACAGGCTTTGTTTGTTGGGTTTCGCTTTGCTTTACCCAACCTACAGCTTAATACTTCGTCAGCTTATTGGGGGGAGTTTAATTTTTCTAAGTGTTTAAAAAATGTTAAAATTGTCCATCATTTCCGCGAAGGCGGGAAGCTGGAATATATAAACAGCCTTTTTTAGCTCTGCCTGGGTTCCTGTTTTCGCGGGAACAACGAATTAGTTAGGTTGCTTATCTTTATTTATACAACGGAGATAACCCATCACTCATTCAACTTTAAATCCCTTACGGCGTATTCGCAACATGAAATCGCAAGGTGAAAAAATTGCAGTACTCACCTCGTATGATGCCAGTTTTACAACACGCATTGAACAGGCCGGTGCCGATGTGATTTTAGTTGGCGACTCGCTTGGTGGTGTTATTCATGGTCAGGCAACTACGTTGTCTGTCACCATGGACGATATGTTGTACCACATGCGTCATGTTGCCCATGCCCGGCAACAAACCTTGTTGATAGGCGATATGCCCTACCACAGTTATGAAAACAAACAGATGGCATTGGAAAACGCAAAACGTTTGATGGATGCCGGTGCTGATATGGTTAAACTGGAAGGCGCAGGGATAGGGGCAGGTTCTGTTGCAGAATCCATTGAACATATTATTAAAAATAATATTCCTGTTTGCGGGCACCTGGGTTTATTACCGCAGTCGGTAGAAGAATTAGGTGGTTATAAAGTACAGGGGCGCGAACAGGCCGCAGCAGAAAAAATGTTGGCTGATGCAAAACACCTTGAGTCTATTGGTGTCGATATGATTGTATTAGAATGCATCCCGGCTGCCCTGGGTAAAACAATATCAAATGCAATTAATATTGCAACGATAGGTATTGGTGCGGGTGTAGAGTGTGATGGGCAGGTGCTGGTGCTCTATGATTTGCTTGGTATTACCCCGGGTAAGTTACCCAAATTTGTCAAAAACTTTCTTGCGACAGCATCAGCAGAGAATAATGAAAATTTGATTGTTAATGCGATTAAAGATTTTGTTATTGCAGTTAAACAAAATCAATTTCCAACAGCAGAACAGAGTTATTAATTTAAAATGTATGGTTCTACTACAACCTTGTCATTGCGAGTGATAGCGCGGCAATCTTGTTTGAGGTTACCTTTTCTGATTACGATTGCCACGCTATCGCTCGCAATGAGCGGCTTGATGTTTTTTATTTAAGCTATGAAAATAATCAAGACCATTACGGATATGCAAGCATGGAGTCATGCCTGTAAAAAAGCAAAGCAACGCATTGGCTTTGTTCCAACCATGGGAAATTTGCACGCCGGGCATTTAGCACTGGTTGATAAAGCCAGGCAAGTTGCTGATAAGGTTGTTGTTAGCATTTACGTTAATCCAACCCAGTTTGGTGAAAACGAAGACTTTGATAACTACCCGCGCACCGAGCTACAGGATATTGAACACTTAAAACAAAAAAACGTCGATGTGGTTTTTATGCCTGATTCGAGCGAAATGTATCCATCCGATAAAGCCATAAACTATATTGCCGTGCCTGATTTTGCCACTGAACTGGAAGGGCTGGCGCGTCCGACTCATTTCCGTGGGGTAGCAACCATTGTAAAAAAATTATTTGACGCGGTGCAGCCTGACCATGCTATTTTTGGTGAAAAGGATTTTCAGCAGTGTCTGGTTGTAAAACATATGGTGGCAGAGTACGGGCTTGCTATCGAGGTACACGCCGCCCCGATTGTACGGGATGCGGATGGACTGGCAAAAAGTTCTCGAAATCAGTATTTAACCCCCGAACAACGTAAACTTGCGCCTGTTTTATATCAGACGTTACTGGGTGCACGGCAGAAGGTACGGGCTGGTAACTTAAGCTATTCAGAAATAGAGTCTCAATCCATTGAATTTATTAATAAAAATGGGTTTAAGGTAGACTACTTTGTTATTCGGGATGCCACTACGTTAGGGGTGCCTGGGGAAACAAACAGGGTGATTCTGCTGGCTGCAAAACTTGGTATTCCCCGCTTACTGGATAATTTGCGGGTGGATTAGCTGCAAATTTAGAGTGACTTTTGCCGCGCAGAGGCTAGGCTTGTCTACTATCAGCATGTTAAAATGAGAAGCTCATCCTGATTATACAAGTTGGATACTACTTTAATGCAAACCACTATGCTTAAAACAAAATTGCACCGCGCCACCGTGACTCATGTCGAGTTGGAGTATGAAGGCTCCTGTGCGATTGATGGGCACTTACTGGAAGCATCTGGTATCCGTGAATACGAGCAAATTGAAATATACGATGTAACCAATGGCGAACGTTTTACCACCTATGCGATTCGTGCCGAAGATGGCAGTGGTGTTATTTCAATTAACGGTGCCGCAGCACATAAAGCCAATGTGGGTGACGTGGTGATTATTTGCGCCTATGTGGGCTTAGACCAGCAGGAACTCGCCAATTTTAAACCCAAACTGATTTATCTGAACGGCAATAACGAAATTACTCACACGCGCAATACCATTCCTGTTCAGGTTGCCTGATTAAAAATTCTCTTATCCTGCACGGTTAGGTCATTGCGAGCGATAGCGCGGCAATCTGGCTGCGTATACCGAGCAACAATAAGATTGCCGCGTCACTTTGTTCCTTGCAATGACATATTAGTACGCCTTTGTGCAGCTAAAATATTTCGTGGGGCAGGTAGTCCGGTGCCCTTCGTGGTTTATAAAACTACCCCGTATTCCGCATCCCCGCCGCAATCGCATTAATTGACCGCAGTAATGGATCCAGCCAGGCCTGTCGGGTTTCTTCGTCCAGTGATTCATTACGGAAATTGCGTAACAATTTAAACTGAATGTAGCTGAGTGGATCCAGATAAGGATCGCGACGTTTAAGGGATAGCGCAAGCATCGGCGTTTCGGCTAACAGCTCGTCAATTTCAGCCACTTTTAATACATTGTCGCAGGTGCGCTGGTATTCGGTTGCGATTTTATCGTAAACAGCTTGTGCGGTTGTTTGATTAACGCACAATGACTTATATTCATTGGCAATATTCATATCACCTTTAAACAATGCCATTTGTGTGTTGCTGAGTAAGGCACGGAAAAACGGCCAGTTCTTATACATATCCCGTAGCGTGTCCAGGTTTTTGGGGTCTTGTTCCAGCCAGTTGTTTAATGCCAGCCCAATACCATACCATGCCGGTAATGTGTGGCGGGACTGCGCCCAGCCAAAGACCCAACCAATTGCACGTACTGATGATTTAGAGCGGTTGCCTTTTTTACGGTGTGATGGCCGTGAGCCGATATTCATCAAGCCAATTTCAGAAACCGGTGTGGCTTCATAAAAATAATCGAGAAAGCCTTCGGTATGTTCCGTTAAGGTGCGGTAGTGTTGTTCACCCGTACTAGCCAGTTCTGTCATAATCTGAGCGTATTCAGGTTTATCTTTTTGTGGCTTGGCAACCAGATGGTTACTGGCTTTTAATAAACCGGTAATGCCCATGGTTAACTCATAAATGGCGGTTTCTGGGTGGCTGTATTTATAAGACAGCACTTCACCCTGTTCGGTAAATTTAATACCACCATGTACCGTACCGTCGGGTTGTGACAGAATAGATTCATGTGTTGGGCCACCGCCACGGCCAATGGTGCCACCTCGGCCATGGAATAAATTCAAACGAATATTACGCTTGGTGGTAATTGCCGAAATTTGTTGTTGTGCCTGATATAAATTCCATACCGATGCAAGAATACCGCCGTCTTTACAGGAATCGGAGTAACCTAACATGACTTCCTGCGTATTGCCGGAGGCTTCTAACAAATCTGCATAGACTTTATTATCAAGCAGGCGATTCATCACCGGATCAATGTGTTTTAAATCTTCGATTGTTTCAAACAAAGGTGAAATCTTCACCTGACAGAAGGCTTTACCGTCTTTAAAACCGCTTAAGTTATTTAACCAGGCAAGGTACATCACTTCCATAATGTGACTGGCTTCGTGAGTCATCGAAATAACATAGCTGCCTAATACATTCGGGCTGACCTTTTCGCGCATTTCACAGATAACCGCAAACACCTGTAATGTTTCTGCCGACATATCAGTTAACTTTGTTGCATCAATGTCAGGTGGTGTGGATGTGGATATAATATTTGCAAGTGTATTGATGCGCTCATCTTCGCTTAGAGCTTGATAATCAATATCCGTTGTTTGTTTTAATATTTCTGCAACCGTATTACTGTGAATAGTGGATTCCTGACGAATATCCAGGTGGCTCAGGTAAAAACCAAAAGTTTCAACCAGACGTATTAAATCTTTTAAGCGGCCATCGGCAACAATACTGTCGCCGTGGCTGATTAAAGAATCCCTAATCAGGTACAGGTCATCTAAAAGCTCAGACTCATTTTTATAGCCGTAAAAATTGTTATTCGCTTCGCATTCACCTAAGTTGGCTTCAATCTTGTTCAGGTTCGAGTTTAAGCGGAAGAACATAAACCAAAGTTTACGTCGGTAAGGTTCTTTATTATAGCGTTGAGGTTTGTCGGCAAATGCACCACTATAGAGTTTTTCATCTTGTTCAAGGCGGGTTGTGAAAGCATCGCTGGGTGTGCACAATTGGTATGAATGTGTTATTACATGGGTTAGTTTTGTTACGCGGTTTATATATTCTTTAAGCACCTGCCGGTTCTGTAAATAAATGGCATTGCGTGTGGTTTCCGGTTTTACAAACGGGTTGCCATCGCGGTCGCCACCAATCCATGAGCCGAACTGGAAAAAGCTGGGTACTTTTATGGTGTTGTTTTCATACTGGCGTTCCAGCGCATGTTCAAACTGCCGGTAGACTTCAGGAATGGCATTAAACAAACATTCGCGGTAATAAAACAAACCGTTCTTAACTTCGTCAATCACCGTTGGTTTATCGGTTCGTACTTCATTTGATTTATACAGTATTTGTATTTCACGTTTAAGTTGCTGATTAATTTCATTGCGGTGAAATTCATCCAGGTTTTCATTATTGAGTTTTTCGCTAACGGAAAAAATACGCTGCAATGCTTCCTGAATGGTGCGGCGTTTTGATTCGGTTGGGTGTGCAGTAAAAACCGGGGTATAAGTTAACTGGTTAAGTAGTTCCTGTACTTTTTCCGGAGCAAGGTTTTGCTGTTTTAATTCACAAATCGTGGTATCGAAAGATCCCTGCCACTGGAAACCCTGTTCATCAACTAATGTTTTACGGTATTTATGCAAAAAATCTTCTTCGGCAATATTGACTAAACTGAAGTAAAGACTAAAAGCACGAACAACATGGGTTACTGTTTGCTCGTCAAGAGATTCAATG
Source organism: Chromatiales bacterium (assembly GCA_027076325.1). Taxonomy (GTDB): domain Bacteria; phylum Pseudomonadota; class Gammaproteobacteria; order UBA6429; family Thiohalophilaceae; genus SZUA-37. Next base: position 25,841 of record JALTJZ010000021.1, read on the forward strand.
AGTTGAACTAATTCATGACGCTGGTTGGAGTCTTCTTTATGGCGTAAGTTAATGTGTCCCTGACGCAATGCTTCAACGGCAGAGAAAACGTTATCACCGGCATGGCTCTTTAGAATATCACCCAGAATATTGCCGAATAGTTTTACCCGTGAGCGTAACGCCTCATCATTTACGTTGTTTGTTGGGTTGAGAACGTTCGATTTTACTGCAGTGTTCATATCATCTCTTTTATGCAAACTAAATCAGTCGCGCATTATACCCAAATTTAGGCACTGGATTCGCCGGTAAAAGCGGAAAAGGGCTAAATTAACTAAAAATAGTGAAATTACTTGCCGAAAAAGGTCTTTTTGGTGCTTTTATACGGTTTACCTGTATGGCGAACAGGCATCCAGACTTTGCCGTATTTTATTGAATATTCCCAGCGATAGGCTTGCATGTTATTATTTTATATCTGTTTTTTAAATCGAAAGGATTTGCAATGGCATTGTTAGAATTACCGGCATGGAAGGCGCTGTCCGCGCATTGGCTTGATGTCCGCGATCTCCATATGCGCGACTTATTTGATGCCGACTCAACACGATTTGAAAAATTCTCAGTTAAATTCAACGATATTTTACTCGATTTTTCCAAAAACCGAATTACCCAGGAAACCGTGGATTTACTGGCAGAGCTGGCGCGGGAATCTGAACTGGAAAAATGGATTGAAAAAATGTTCAGTGGTGAGCTGATTAACCATACTGAAAAACGCGCTGCACTGCACACCGCTTTGCGTAATCGTAGCGAGCGGGCGGTAAAGGTAGAAGGTCAGGATGTGATGCCGGCTATCGAGCAGGCATTGGATAAGATGCAATTGATCAGTGATACCGTTCGCAATGGTGAATGGCAAGGGTTTAGTGGGCGTAGCATTATTGACGTGGTTAATCTGGGTGTGGGCGGCTCGGATTTAGGCCCAGTAATGGTGACCGAAGCCTTGCATCCGTATGGCAAGTCGGGGTTGCGGGTGCATTTTGTTTCTAATGTCGACCCGAGTCATATTTGCGATACTTTACGAAACTTAAACCCTGAAACAACCTTGTTTATTGTTTCATCCAAAAGTTTTACCACACAAGATACCATCGCTAATGCAAAAACAGCGCGTGACTGGCTACTGGAAACAGCGCGGGATGATACTGCGGTGCAAAAGCACTTTATTGCAGTGGCAGCAAATACCAAAGCAGCGATGGAGTTTGGTATTGCAGAAGAAAATATTCTTGAAATGTGGGACTGGGTGGGTGGCCGCTATTCGTTGTGGTCATCCATTGGCATTTCAATTGCCATATATATAGGTATGGATCGTTTCAAAGCCTTGCTTGAAGGCGCTTTTGAAATGGACGAGCATTTCCGCACAGCGCCCTTTGAGCAAAATATCCCAGTTATTATGGCCATGTTAGGTGTTTGGTATAATAATTTTTTTGCTGCCGACACCTATGCTGTTTTACCTTACGACCAGCACTTGCATCGTTTTCCCGCTTTTTTGCAACAAGTGGATATGGAAAGTAACGGTAAGAGTGTCACCCGTTCCGGTCAACCAACCGACTATTCCACTGGCCCAATTTTATGGGGCGAGCTGGGTATTACCGGCCAGCACGCATTTTACCAGTCATTACATCAGGGGACAAAACTGGTGCCGACTGATTTTATTGTGCCGATAGAAAGCCTTAACCCTGTTGGCCAGCATCACACTATTTTACTTGCAAACTTCTTTGCTCAAACGCAAGCGCTCACGCGTGGGCGCACGGAACAAGAAGCACGTCAGGAATTAGAAGCAGAGGGGATGGATGCCGATGAAATTGATCGCCTGGCACCGTATAAAGTTTTTAACGGCAACAAACCCAGTAACACCATTCTATTTCGCGCACTCACCCCACGAACATTAGGTTCATTGATTGCTATGTACGAACATAAAATATTTGTACAAGGTGTAATATGGGATATTAATTCGTTTGACCAATGGGGCGTTGAACTGGGTAAACAACTTGCAGATACTATTTTTAAACAACTCTGTGAAAGAAAACCTGTAAGTAATCACGATGTATCCACTAATGGCCTGATTAATTATTATATGAAAATGTCGGGTGGGTAAGTTGAATTGGCTATTTTTATAATGCGGCTTTAATGGCTTCCTTCACAGAAATCATGAGTGTCATACTGTTCGTTGGTGATTCATGAAAGCCATGTTTAAGGTAAAAAGACTTTGCCTGTTCGGATAGCGCATGTACTAATAAGGCTCGTACCCCCACTTGTTGAGAAACATTCATCGTTCTTAAAATAGCGTCTTTTAATAAACCACTGGCAATACCTTGTTTTTGCCAATGACCATCGACGGCTAACCGGCCTAATACCATAACAGGAATGGGCTCGGGCATATTCCGTCGAATGGAACCAGAGCTATCTTCGTGCTCTACTGCGCCAGTGGATAAGCAGTAATACCCAACGATTTTTTTATCTTCTTCACAGACAACAAAAGTACGCGAAGCACCCGAGCTTTCATTTTTTAAGGCACGGCGGTAAAGCCATTCATTCAACGAAGCGTTGCCGCAATCAAATTGACTCAGATTATGATGCCGGGTTAATGGATGTGGTGGATTTAACCTTCCCATGGAGCAGGTTTTACCAACAAAGCGCGCAGGGCAGAGTTGCTATTCACTGGCTCGGCTAACAGGCTTTCAAATTTATCAAATGCGGCGTTATCAAGCCTGAAAAAACGTTGATCTAATAGCACATTTTCTGCTTCACGGCAGGCTGTTTCCAACATGAAATCAGATCGGTTTTTACCTAAAACCGCGCAGGCTTTATCAATTAAACTACGCTGTGCAGGGCGCGCACGTAGGTTAATAGGGGCATTGCGTATATTCGTTGTAGACATGAGTGGCTCCGGAAAGCGTGTATCTTATCAGTATACATTAATGTGTATCTATTGTATATACGCATTCATTCTTGCGTAGAGAGTGATAAAAGAGGATTGGCGCGGCAGGTGGGCATTTTTAGAGCTATCTTTTGGTGGGTAAGAAGATAGCTTTAAGCCTGTATAACAGCTTGTTTTTAGAGTTTAATTTTTAGTTTTCAATCAGTTAGGTTGGTCTGACCTGTTTTTGGCAAAAGCGCGCTACGGCAAAGGCATTCGCTTGCTGATGGC
>JALTJZ010000021.1:29115-30974 GCA_027076325.1 Chromatiales bacterium
AAGATAGCTTTAAGCCTGTATAACAGCTTGTTTTTAGAGTTTAATTTTTAGTTTTCAATCAGTTAGGTTGGTCTGACCTGTTTTTGGCAAAAGCGCGCTACGGCAAAGGCATTCGCTTGCTGATGGCGATAACCTCTTTCACCTCTATTACGGCTTAACTCACGTGACAGCGTGGATTGAGAACGCTCTAATGCGGCGGCAATTTTAGTCATCGAGATGCCCTTTTTACGCTCAAGTTCGATATAATATCTTTCCTCAAGACTTAGGTGGGTGTAGCTCATTTTTTTGTAGCCTCTGTAAATTGTCTGGTCACTTTTTACTTTACACCTAAGTCTTGTCTTTTTTTATCTGTCTTTGGGCGTATTGCTTTTCGTTACATTCAGAGGTTATGCACTTATGATACGAATTCAGGAGGTTTAATTTTTATATACTGCATCAAAAGCATCAGGATGCGCTGTTAATGTTGATATATTGAAAAAGCGTCCACCATTAGCCGTTTTAACGGCTAATTTAAAAACAGCTTTATTCTGAACAAAACAAGGCAGATGTATCCGCGTTGTTATCTTCTTTAAATTTTTACTCGGATCAAAGGATAGATACAAAAAATGCTTTTCATACTTTTTGCCACACTTCTTATTAACGGCATTCATATCAGTAATAATCATATCCGTAACATTTGATATATCAAATTCAGCTGTAATATAAATTCGTTTTTCATACTCGTTTTCTTCGGCCACATCAACATTATAAAATCTTAACCAGCTTTCAGGTTTACCATCATGCGTTTGAGCCGTTATTTTTAACTTATCACTTTTAATTGAGCCAAACTTATTTTCTGCTGCGGAGGCACCCTGCAGGAGTAAAAGCATACTTAAAAAAATAAAATACTTCATTTCAATGCGTCCCTGTCATTGGGTTTAATCAGCTTAGCTGGGTCAGATGCACTAACAACCCAACGACCTGGTTTCTTATTCCCAGTAATAATATTAATTGTTTCAAGTGGGTTTGTTTTCGTGTAAGAATATCTTGGCTCATAGCCCCTTCGCATACGCACCGGATTTTCAAATTTTATCACAGCCATCCGTTCATCATTAATGTTCGCTTTTTTCCCCTTTGCAGCAGCAGGTTGGAATACCATAGTATGCGCAAATTCATGATAGATAATAGCCAGGTCATATACCCTTTGGCCACTGGTTTGAAATCTGGCTCTATCCGGAAATCTTTTAGGTAATACAATAAAGCGATAACCCGCACTTGCCCATTTTTGAGCACCTTGCTTAATAACAAAGCCTTTGTATTTTTTGGGATTATTAATCATCTCCTTGATAACAGAAGAGCCATAATCAGTTTTAGCAAACTGTTTAAATGCCTTGTAGCCATCTGAACTTTCTGTCATCTTCGTGGGACCAGGATAAATATTAAACTCTGGATCAGGTATCGTGTTATCAACCTTTTTACTGAAATATAGTTCAACAAATTTCAGGAAGTTGCTTATTCTATTTCCTTCAGACGCTGGCGTTAAGGTTCTACCCATTGCCTGAGGGAATACACTAGTATGAAGTACCTTCTCTCTATAATTTTGTTCCCGTTTCAATCGCAGCTGTAAGGAATCTAAGCCTCGTGCTTTATCTGTTTTTAAGATGCTGTTATCCATCACATCGAATCCTTATTGTTTGTTTGCTATTCATTCCATTATTTATAGAACAAGTGCCATACGCCCAATAATACACCCTCTATTACAAAAAATAAGCCAATCACGTCTCATGCTATTCTCTTATTTTTACACTTTTTTGGTTAGGGTCGAATCAAGGTAATACAAATTAACTGTTTGATATAGCTAGAATAATTTACGAGAAAGC
>JALTJZ010000021.1:31074-69300 GCA_027076325.1 Chromatiales bacterium
GCAAATCTTCAGAAAATTGGTAATAGTACGGGTGCGATTATTCCAGCCCACATGCTTAAAAAATACAAACTTAAAGCGGGTGTCGCTATTAATATCATTGAGGATGGTAATCGAATTATTATCGAGCCTATTAATGATGAATATACATTAAAGGACTTATTGGCTCAGTGTCCGCCTGAAAAAATGGAACTTTCTGATGAGGATAAAACCTGGTTATATGCGCCAGCGAAAGGGAAAGAACTTCTGTGAGTTCGTCACAATATATTCCTAAGCGTGGTGATATTGTGTGGATTGACTTTGATCCTTCAGCCGGTCATGAACAAGCAGGCACACGTCCTGGACTTGTTTTGTCAGAATATATTTTTAATAAAAAAATTGGGTTGGCTCTTGTGGCTCCCATTACCAATACCGTTCGTGGTCATGGTTTTGAAGTTAAAGTAGCTGGTAAAACAACAAGTGGCGTTATTTTATGCCAGCAAATAAAAATGACTGATTATTATGAAAGAAGGTTGGAGTTTATAGAGAAGGCTAAAAAAAATGTTGTTGATGAAGCTTTAAAGAAAGTTAGATTGGTACTCGCTTAAGCTGTGGGTATTAAATAAGGAATAGTCTAAATGGAGTTCACCAACTTGAAAAAAACAACCCAGCAGAGAATGTCGCTTCAAGAAAAAAATAAAGAAAAGGGTGCTTTGGGATGTTTTTTGAGAGATTTGGGGTTAATTATGTAGCTCGGGGGGGAATCGAACCCCCACTCTGTCACCAGAACCGGATTTTGAATCCGGCGCGTCTACCAGTTCCGCCACCGAGCCAACAAGCTGGGCATTATATGTAATCTTTGCATGCTTTGTAAAAGTAATTTCTGTAAAATTCGCGCTTATGTCAAACAATCCTTCAAATTCACACCAACCCCCGTCAGAAAAAAATTGGCAGCGAAGCGATTTTTATTTTGATTTGCCTGAAAGTCTTATTGCGCAGCAACCAACTGCCGAGCGTCATGCCAGTCGGTTACTGGTTTTGTCACCGCATATACACCAGAACACGAAAATAGAAGATAAGCAATTTAATGACTTTATTGACTACTTAAATCCAAACGATCTTTTAATTATGAACGACACGCGAGTAATACCGGCGCGTCTGCTTGGCAACAAAGAAACAGGCGGTAAAGTTGAAGTGCTGGTTGAACGGGTGCTGGATAATAAAACGGTACTGGCGCATGTGCGTTCAAGCAAGTCACCTAAAGCCGGGGCAGCGTTGATATTAGAAGATGCTTTATGCGTTAATGTTAAGGGGCGTGAAGGTGATTTGTTTGTTCTTGAATTTAAGCTGCCGGATAAGCAAACGGTTTTTTCAGCGCTGGAAGCACATGGGCATATGCCGTTGCCTCCTTATATTTCACGGCAGGATAATGTTGAAGACCGGGAACGTTACCAAACAGTGTATGCAACCAATCCGGGTGCAGCGGCGGCGCCCACTGCCGGGCTACATTTTACTCGCGAAATTCTAAGTAATATAAAGAAAAAAGGAATTGCGGTTGCGACACTGACTTTGCATGTGGGTGCAGGCACGTTCCAGCCTGTCCGGGTTAATAATTTGCAAGATCATAAAATGCATTCAGAATGGATTAGTCTAAGTGACTCGGTTGTAAAACAAATAAACGAGACTAAGAAAAACGGTGGCAGGGTGGTTGCGGTGGGTACAACCTCGGTGCGTTGTCTGGAGTCGGCTTTTGCGCAACACGGGGAACTACAAGCCTATACAGGCGAAACCGATATATTTATAACACCTGGTGTCAAGTTTAATGTTGTGGATGCGCTGTTAACCAATTTCCATTTATCTGAATCAACCTTAATTATGTTGGTAAGCGCTTTTGCCGGTTATGAAAACACGATGGCCGCTTATCGGCATGCAATAGAGCAGCAATATCGTTTTTTTAGTTATGGTGATGCGATGTTTATTACTAACAAGGGACAAGATTGTTAACCACGGCGACACAGCGGACACAGCGAAAAGATATAAAAGTAAAAGTCTGGTCATTGCGAGCGGTAGCGAAGCAATCTATGTATCTCTTGCCCCGAACTTAACAAAGATTGCTTCGCTAGCCTGCCATGTTTTTCTCGCAGCTAAAGGCTCGCCACAATGACTCGGTTTTTACTTTATTCTTTTCACTGTGTCGCCGTGGTTAATCTTTCTTTCTAAGTTTATAATGCGTCTTTTTGATCGAGTCCAAACAGTGAAATTTAATCTACTCAATACCGAAGGCGCAGCACGCCGCGCACAATTACAGTTTAAACGTGGCAATATCGAAACACCTGTGTTTATGCCGGTGGGAACCTACGGCACGGTTAAGGCCATGACGCCCGATGAACTTAAATCCATTGGTGCAGAAATTATTTTGGGCAATACCTTTCACTTAATGCTACGCCCCGGAACCGAGGTGATTGAAGCACACGGCGACTTGCATGATTTTATGAACTGGGATAAGCCAATTTTAACTGACTCGGGTGGCTTTCAGGTTTGGAGTTTAGGTGCAGGCAGTGAAAAACGAACGGTTGAGTCAGGTAAAGCAAAGACGCCAAATAATAAATTGAAGGCTGCAAAGATTACTGAGCAAGGCGTGCATTTCCAGTCGCCGGTGGATGGCCGTAAAATCTTTATGGGGCCGGAAGAGTCTATGCAAATTCAGCAAGCATTGGGCGCAGATATTGTGATGATTTTTGACGAATGTACTCCGTACCCGGCTACAGAATCACAGGCAAAAGAGTCAATGGAATTGTCATTGCGCTGGGCTAAGCGTAGCAAAACGGAGTTTGAGCGATTAAAGGCTAGTGGCTCAGAACGAAACGAGGCTTTATTCGGCATTGTGCAAGGGGGCATGTACCCGGACTTACGCCAGCAATCGATAGAAGGGCTGAAAAAAATGGGCTTTGACGGCTACGCCATTGGTGGTTTGTCGGTGGGTGAACCCAAAGACGAAATGATGGCAACATTGGATCATCTTGCTCCACATATGCCCGAAGATGCACCGCGCTATTTAATGGGGGTGGGTACGCCGGAAGACCTGGTTGAATCGGTGCGCAGGGGGGTGGATATGTTTGACTGTGTGATGCCAACGCGCAATGCCCGAAATGGTTACCTGTTTACCAGTAAAGGCATGGTGCGGATCCGCAATGGCCAGTATCAAATGGACACCCACCCGCTGGATTCGGAATGCGGTTGCTATACCTGCCAAAATTATAGCCGTTCTTACCTACGGCATTTAGATAAAACGGGTGAAATTTTAGGTGCGCGCTTGAACACGATTCATAATCTTCATTATTACGTGCATTTAATGGCAGAGATGCGTTTGGCGCTCGAAAAGGATATATTTTCAGATTTTCTGGCAGAATTTTATGCAAAAAGGGAAAAAAGCGTGCCGGCTATGGCATAATACAGCGCATAATTTTTAATACTTGGTTTTTATTTGGGGTTTGTCACTTAAAGTGGCATGCCCCAGGTCATTATTTTAATTTAAGGGGTAATCATGAGTTTTTTCATTTCAGACGCTTTAGCAGAAGGCACGCAAGCCGCCGCACAACCGGGTGGTGAACAGTTTATTTTATTAATTGGTATGGTGTTGTTGTTTTACTTCATCTTGATCCGTCCACAACAAAAACGTGCCAAAGAGCATAAAAAAATGGTGGCAGCCATTGCAAAAGGTGATGAAGTGGTTACCAATGGCGGTATTTTAGGTAAAGTGACGCAGGTGGGTGAACAATATTTGTCACTTGAAATTGCAGATAATGTTGAAATTAAATTGCAAATTCAGGCGATAGGAACCGTTCTGCCCAAAGGTTCTATCAAGGCCGCTAGAAAAGACTAGACTGTGATAATAACCGGGTAAAATAATAAAACAACATGTAGATCATTTTCATTTGAAAATGGTTTGTATTTCGTGAGCAGGCTATATCATGTTAAATAAATACGCACTTTGGAAAAACGGCCTTATTTTAGTGGTAGTTTTAATTGGTGCCTTATATGCATTACCGAATATCTATGGCAGTAATCCAGCTATTCAAATTACCGCAACGCGTTCAGCAACAGTTGATGAGCATTTAATAAACAGGGTTAAAACGGAATTAAACAATGCGGGCGTAGTTTTTTCGAATATAAAAATTAACAAGGATATTCTGGTTATTCGTTTCAACGATGTAGAAAACCAGCTTAAAGCCAATGATATATTGCGAGAGTCTTTGGGGGATGCGTATTCCGTTGCTCAAAATATTATTACGGCCTCACCTGAATGGTTATTAAGCCTGGGTGCAAAACCCATGTATCTTGGGCTGGATTTACGTGGTGGTTTACATTTCCTGATGGAAGTGGATATGGACACGGTTTTAAAACAGGCTTATGAAACGTTTACCAGTGATGTGCGTCGAGTATTACGCCAGGAAAAAATTCGCTACTTAACCGTTAAACAACTTAAAGACGGTATTGAAGTCAAGTTTCGTGACAGCGCAACAAGGGACAAAGCCGAGTTGCCTATTCGTAAACAGCTGGAAGAACTCGCGGTTGAAAAGGATGATCGTGATGGTGCTTTTTATCTTTCAATTAAAATGACCGAAGTCTCTCTGGTTGAACGTAAAAAATCCGCATTAAAAAAGAATATAACAACCTTGCGTAAACGGGTGAACGAATACGGTGTTTCCGAACCGGTTATTCAGCAGCAAGGTGAAGATCGTATTGTTTTACAACTGCCTGGCGTACAGTGTAGCTCCTGTGTTAAGAAAACACTCAGTGCGGTTGCTTCACTTGAATTCAGGCTGGTTGACTGGGAAAACAGCATTGAAGATGCGTTAAAAGGTCGGGTGCCGATTGGCTCACGCTTGTATTATAACCGGCAGGATCAGCCCTACCTGTTAAAGAAGCGCGTTATTATGAATGGTCAGCATATATCGAGTGCTGCATCGGGAATGGATTCGGAATCGGGTACGCCTGCGGTGTTTATCAATACCAATGGTGTGGGTGCAAAGCGCTTATCAAATGTTACACGTAAAAATATTGGTAAACCGATGGCTGTTGTTTTTATTGAACAAAAGCCGGTAGTCCGTGAAGTTAATGGAAAGGAAGTTGTTACCTATAAGAAAACTGAAGAGATTATTAATGTTGCAACGATACAAGATGTACTGAGTCGGCGTTTTCAAATAACTGGATTAGACAGCCCGAAAGAAGCGCATGAGCTGGCTTTGTTAATTCGCGCGGGTGCACTTGTTGCACCGATTCGCATTATAGAAGAACGTACGATTGGCCCAAGCCTGGGGCAGGACAACATCGATAAAGGTACGCTTTCGGTTATTGTTGGTTTGATTCTGGTCGTTATTTTTATGGCTGTCTGGTACAAGGGGTTTGGTCTGGTTGCCAATGTGGCTTTATCGGTCAACCTGATTTTGATTATTGCCATATTATCGTTATTGCAGGCAACCCTGACATTACCGGGCATTGCAGGTATTGTTTTAACGGTAGGTATGGCAGTGGATGCGAACGTACTTATTTTTGAACGTATTCGTGAAGAACTTCGAAACGGGAATAGTCCTCAAATGAGCATTCATGCCGGTTATGAAAAAGCTTTATCAACCATTGCCGATGCTAATATCACCACACTTATTGCGGCGGTTGTCTTATTTATTTTTGGTACCGGTGCAATAAAAGGTTTTGCGATTACTTTATCCATTGGTATTTTAACATCCATGTTTACTGCCATTATGGGCACACGCGCAATTATTAATTTATTTGTTAGTGGTAAAACAATTAAGACGCTCTCGGTATAAGTTAATTGAGCGATCACTCTGTTTAAGGTTTAAAGAATAAAATGCAAATATTTAAAACAGTTCCTACTTTTGACTTTATGGGTAAACGTAAGTTGGCTCTGATTTTTTCAATGTCGTTAATTATCTTTTCACTGTATTCACTATTTGATAAAGGTTTGAATTTTGGTCTGGATTTTACTGGCGGCGTATTAATTGAAGTTAACTACCCCGAGTCGGTTAACCTTGAAGATGTTCGGGCTACCTTAAGCAAGACTGGTTATCCCGAAGCCAGTGTACTGCATTATGGAACCAGCCGTGATGTGCAGATCCGCATTGCTTCACCTGAAGAAACAGCCACAGAGAACGCTGAGGCAAATAAAAGTGATATTGTCAGTGATATTATTTTAGCCGCATTAAAGAAGGCGGATGATGGTGTGGAAATGCGTCGTCAGGAGTTTGTTGGCCCGCAGGTTGGTGATGAGCTGCGTGACGATGGTGGTCTGGCAATGATCTACGCATTAGCTGCGATTCTGATTTACGTTATGCTGCGTTTTCAGTGGCGTTTCGCTTTTGGGTCAATTTTTGCCTTAATTCACGATGTTATTATTACTCTGGGTGTGTTTTCTGTTTTTCAGTTTAATTTTGATTTAACCGTGCTCGCGGCTGTGTTGGCGATTATTGGTTATTCACTTAACGATACCATTGTGGTATTTGATCGTATTCGTGAAAATTTTCGTAAGTTGCGCAAGAATACCCCAGCTCAAGTAATTAATATTTCTCTAAACCAAACACTTTCTCGTACGATGATGACATCGATTACTACCTTTTTTGTCGTTGCTGCAATGTTTGTATTAGGTGGGGAGATGATCCATGCTTTCTCAATCGCGTTACTCATTGGTATTTTAGTGGGTACCTACTCGTCTATTTATGTTGCAAGTTCAGCCATTCTGAGTATGAATGTGAGCCATGCAGATTTAATTCAGGTTGAGAAAGAAGGCGCTGATCAGGAAAGCTTCGAATAAAAACCGTAATGCGAATACTACGAAGCTAGATAACGGCGTTCACCCTCCATATTACATAATAATGCTAGGGTACTCTGAAAAAGCAACTCAAAATGCTCACTTACTTCGTGCAAGCTCCATTTTTTTGTTACTTTTTGCCTTGTTCTCTAGCTTATCTGTATCCATGCAACGGTTTTGTGAAAATAAAAAAGGCACTTGATTCAAGTGCCTTTTTTAGTGGGTAAGAGTGGAAGCAATTAAAGGTATTTGTTGACCTCATCCAGTGGATCAATCTCACTATTGTTTGAAGAAACAACACTGCATAACGTACTGGTTTTGCCATGACACTTTGGGTTTTTTAAATCATCGTTTACACCTTTGATAACGGTTTCTGCCCAGGCAACGGCGATTGCCCATAAAATACTGCCCAGAGCCAGTGTTCCCCAGCTAAAACCATCAAGCCCGGCAGGGCCACCAAAAAATGCATAAATAACACTGCCGACACTGGCTAGCCAGAACACAAAGATAGGTGCAATGCAGCAACTTGCACAGCCATAACGGCAAACTGCAACGGGCGGCACGATAAGAGCTAAAATTTTGCGCTGCATACTTTCCCCTGATAACGCTTGAATTCGATATTCTATTGTTATCACGGTTGATCAATCAGGTCAATATTGGTGTTTGCCTAAAAATGAATATGGTAATGGGGGGTGCTAAATTAAGGGTTAGATGGCCTTTGAAATCAAGCGCTTAACGTTAGATTGCGTTTTTCTTCCCGTTCAAAAAGAAAGCTAACAACATCCTTACTGCGGTGTAAAGGTGGCTTGCTAACCGAATAGATATTGGTGATTTGACGTGGTTTATCACATACACTGGTTTCTGGGTGCTCCGTTTTTACCTCTTCTATGGATAAAATTTGCACAGTGCTGTACTCGGATTGATACTGGCTATAATTTGCAGCTTCTTCGAGGCTATCGAGCACATCACGCATCACCATCTCCAGCGCCCTGGAGCCACGTTTTACGGTTAATTTGTTTTTACGCATAATCCAGCTTTAATTATTTAATTAGGTAAAGCGTTAATATTTTGTTCATTGTTTCAAGGCTATTAGCGTACGCAATCGTGGATTCTGAAGGGTACAGAGGCAAAAAAAGTTACTAATTTTGGGGTGGGGTGGCAAATAGTAAATTATGTAATAACTTCCTTGTTATTCAATAGGTTATATTGCTTATAGGTCGGGGTGAACATGTTTTTTAATTTTTTGTAGCATTGATTTGAATATGCGTGGATTACCCGCAACGATATGGCCTTTATCAATAAAATCAGCTTCGCCGCGTATGCCTCCGACCATGCCACCGGCTTCTTCTATTAATATTACACCAGCGGCGATGTCCCATATGTTCAGGTTGAGCTCCCAGAAACCATCAAACCGACCGGCAGCCAGATAGGCTAAATCCAGTGCGGCCGAGCCTGCACGGCGAATACCAGCGGTGCCGGGGATAAGATCTTTCATCATATTAAAGTAGCTATCCATGTATTTATACTGGTCTTCGGTATAGGGAATACCGGTGCCCAGCAATGCACCATCGAGACTACGGCGATCGGTTACACGAATGCGTTTACCATTTAATTGAGCACCATTACCGCGTGCAGCGGTAAAAAGCTCCTGACTGAGCGGATCATACACAACCCCCACTTCCAGCCGACCTTTAACTCGCAGCGCAATGGACACAGCAAAGTGCGGAATACCGTACAGAAAGTTTGTGGTGCCATCGAGTGGGTCAATAATCCATTGGTATTCACTGCCGGTTTTCCTGCCACTTTCTTCAGCTAGAAAACTATGGTCAGGATACGCTTTTTTTATGGTATTAATAATTTCTTCTTCAGCCTGAAGGTCAATTTCGCTGACAAAGTCATTATTTTTTTTTGATTTTATTTTTAGTCGGTCAATACGGTCAACCGAACGGGCGATAATATCACCGGCATTACGTGCGGCGCGGACGGCAGTGTTTAGCATAGGGTGCTGCATAGGTAGACCTTAATTAAGTAAATTCGAGATGAATAATCCAGATTGAATAGGGTTAAATTATAACATTATTTTTTTAAATAATCTTCGCTGGCTTTCATTCTTCCCGCGTACAAAGGCTGGCCGGTTTATGGAAGACTATTTTATGGTTTGTGTGCCAGCTAAGGTATAATAGTTTTTTTTATGTAATCTTGCGTTGAACTATATGGCCGTTAAAATTGATAATGTGCGTATTGTACTGGTGGAAACCAGTCACCCGGGAAATATTGGGGCAACAGCGCGCGCCATGAAAAATATGACTCTGTCTGATCTGGCTTTAGTCTCACCAAAGTCTTATACCGAAGCGGATGGTGAGGGAAAAGGCAAAGGCAAAGCCTATGCGCGTGCATCAGGGGCAACCGATGTTCTCTATGGCGCTGTGATCCACAATAGCCTGGCTGATGCTATTGCAGATTGTGATTTGGTGATAGGGGCAAGTGCGCGTTTACGTGCGGTGACCTGGCCTGAGCTTAATCCACGCGAAATGGCTGAAAAGATTTTTACTGTTAGGGCTGAAATGGCGGGGCAGTCACAGCCTGTTTTTACAAAAACAGCCATTGTCTTTGGTCGTGAGGATTCAGGTTTAACCAATGCTGAAATGGATTTATGTCAGTTTTTAGTCCATATTCCGGCAAATTCGGAATATACTTCACTTAACATAGCCGCTGCGGTACAGGTGATTTGTTATGAACTGCATATGACTGCCTTGCTGCATCAGGGGGAAATCATAAAAGCAGCCAATGAACACCCACTGGCAACATCACAGGAAATAGAATATTTCTATGCGCATCTGGAGCAAACGCTTGTTGATATACAATTTTTGAACAGGGATAACCCGATGCAACTGATGCGGCGTTTAAGAAAATTATTTAACCGCAGTGGCCTGGACAAAATAGAAGTGAATATTCTGCGCGGTATTTTAACCGCCATATCAAGGAGTATCGCTAAAAGCGAATAATAGCGTATGTTTAAATTAATCAAACAAGACATTCAATGTGTTTTTGAACGTGATCCTGCCGCACGAAATATGCTTGAAGTGGTAACCTCCTATTCCGGTGTGCATGCGATGTTGTTTCATCGTGCTAACCATCAGCTCTGGCTTTGGGGTTTAAAGTGGCCGGCACGTTTTTTTGCACATATCGCGCGCTGGTTAACCGGTGTTGAAATTCACCCGGCAGCCGAGATTGGAGAGCGGTTTTTTATTGATCATGGCATGGGTGTTGTGATTGGTGAGACAGCGGTTATTGGCAATGACTGTACGTTGTACCATGGCGTCACCTTAGGAGGTACCTCGTGGAAAAAAGGTAAACGCCATCCAACACTAGGCGATAATGTGGTGGTGGGCGCGGGTGCAAAAGTGCTAGGCCCGATTGAACTCGGTGACGGTGTACGGGTGGGTTCCAATGCCGTTGTGGTCAAAGATGTTGCCAGTAATCTGACCGTGGTGGGCATACCGGGGCGGATTGTTGCGCAAGCGACTGAGCCAGCAGAAGATAATTCCAAACGTAAGGAATTTGCTAAAAAAATTGGTTTCGATGCTTATGGTATGCATAATGAAATGCCGGATCCAGTGGTTAATGCGATAGATGCAATGCTCGACCACATACATGCAATGGACGAACATATGCAGCAAATGTGCACGGCTATTAAAACGCTGGGTGCAGAAATTGACTATGCAACGTTGCCGGATTTAGGGCCATGCGAAATTGATAAAACAGAGCAGACAAATACAAAAGAGCCAAAAAGGGAATAATTTTGACGGGAGCGGCTAGAGAAGGTCAAACTATTTGCTTGTTAAGCGCGGGAAAGTAGAGAAAATACTTGACTAATTTACTGGGTCTTGTACACTTGGTATATCAGAAAGTACTAATAATACACCAATGTCTGGTGTAGGACAAGGTAGGTATTCCATGAGATTAACAACAAAAGGCCGCTATGCAGTCACTGCCATGCTAGACTTGGCTCTCCATTATAATAATGGTCCCATTACATTAGCCGATATTTCGCAACGCCAGGGAATTTCGCTTTCGTATTTAGAACAACTTTTTTCCAAATTGCGTAAAAACGAATTGGTTGATAGTACCCGTGGCCCGGGTGGTGGTTATCGTTTAAGCCGCAATGCCGACGATATTGCAGTGGCCCAGGTAATAACAGCCGTTGATGAAACGCTTGAATCGACTCGTTGCGGTGGGTTAGGTAATTGCCAGGATGATCATCAATGTTTAACCCATGAGTTATGGACAGAATTAAGTGCCCAAATTTATGGTTTCCTGATGGGTATAAGCCTCGGGCAGCTTGTTGAACGACAAGGTGTACAAGACGTTGCGCTTATTCAGGAAAAAAAACAAAATACGTCAGTTGAAGTCGAAAGTTTAACGGCAGCATCGTAAGTTTGAAGGTTAATATATGAAAACCCCCATTTATTTTGATTACTCAGCAACAACGCCAGTTGATAAGCGCGTTGCTGAAAAAATGTGTGATTGCCTTACACTCGAAGGCAACTTTGGTAACCCGTCTTCACGCTCGCACCCTTTTGGTTGGGCAGCAGATGAAGCGGTTGAACAGGCGCGCAAAGATGTTGCGGCATTAATCAATGCCAACCCAAAAGAAATTGTCTGGACTTCAGGTGCGACGGAATCCGATAACCTGGCGATTAAAGGGGTGGCACATTTTTATCATAAAAAGGGTAAACATATCATTACCTCTAAAACAGAACATAAAGCTGTTCTAGATACTTGCCGACAACTCGAACGTGAAGGTTATGAAGTAACGTATCTGGATCCGCAAACAAACGGTTTAGTTGATATAGATCAGCTAAAAGCGGCCATACGCGACGATACAATTCTTGTCTCCATTATGCATGTGAATAACGAAATTGGCGTGATTAACGACATTACCGCCATCGGTGAAATTACCCGTGAACGTGGTATTATTTTTCATGTCGACGCAGCGCAAAGTGCCGGTAAAATTGAAATTGATATGCAAAAAATGAAAGTGGACTTACTTTCGTTGTCGGCACATAAAATCTATGGGCCAAAAGGTGTTGGTGCGCTTTTTGTACGGCGTAAGCCACGTATTCGTGTTGAGGCACAAATGCACGGTGGAGGTCATGAAAGAGGCATGCGTTCCGGTACTTTAGCAACACACCAGATTGTGGGTATGGGTGAAGCATTCCGCATTGCTAAAGAAGAAATGCAACAGGACAATGCGCGTATTATTAAATTACGTGACCGCTTATTTGATGGCCTGAAAGATATTGAAGAAGTTTATATTAACGGCGATATGGAACACCGCGTTCCACATAATATCAATATCAGTTTTAATTATGTTGAAGGTGAATCGTTGATGATGGCGCTCAAAGATCTGGCTGTATCCTCTGGTTCAGCCTGTACATCGTCAAGTCTGGAGCCATCATATGTTTTACGCGCCATTGGCCGCAATGATGAACTGGCACACAGCTCGATACGCTTTACGCTAGGCCGTTTTACAACTGAAGAAGAAATTGATTATGCAATTAAGCAAATCATAGACAACATAACCAAATTACGTGAACTGTCTCCCTTATGGGAAATGTACAAAGATGGCATTGATATCAATGCCATTCAGTGGGCGGCGCATTAAACTTACATTTATCTAAGTATTTAGCAGTTTTAGGAGATTAATCATGGCATACAGTGACAAAGTTATCGATCATTATGAAAACCCACGTAACGTTGGTGTTTTGGATAAAGATGAAAGCGATGTTGGTACGGGTATGGTAGGCGCGCCTGCTTGTGGTGACGTGATGCGTTTACAAATTAAAGTCGGCAGTGATGGTGTAATCGAAGATGCCAAATTCAAAACCTATGGGTGTGGCTCTGCTATTGCGTCAAGTTCGCTATTAACCGAATGGGTTAAAGGTAAAACACTGGATGAAGCATCAGAAATTAAAAATTCTGAAATTGCGGAAGAACTGGAATTACCACCGGTTAAAGTGCACTGCTCTGTTTTAGCTGAAGACGCTATTAAGGCAGCCGTTCAGGACTATAAGTCAAAGCAAGCTAAATAGTTTTTATACAAATGAGTATTACATTAACTGAAAAAGCCGCAGAGCATGTAAAAGACTTTTTTGCCAACCGGGGTAAAGGGGTTGCTTTACGTTTGGGTATTAAAACCACGGGTTGTTCCGGCATGGCTTATGTAATGGAGTTTGCTGACACGATTGAAGATACCGATGAAGTTTTTGAATCAAACGGTATTAAAGTGATTGTTGATAAAAAAAGCCTGATTTATTTAGCCGGTACTGAGCTGGATTATACGAAAGAGGGTTTAAATGAAGGTTTTCAGTTCAATAATCCCAATGTAAAAGACAGTTGTGGTTGCGGCGAAAGTTTTACCGTTTAGTTCACTCTTAATCGTATTCTAAAATGACCTCGTTAGCAGGAAATGCCGTATTAACCCAGAATCATTTTGAGCTTTTTTCCTTACCGGTTTCTTTTGATCTTGACTTGCAGCAACTATCTGCAAATTTCAGAGCGTTACAGCAAAGTGTGCATCCCGACCGGTTTGCGAATGCATCTGCGCAGGAAAAACGTTTATCTGTGCAACGTGCAGCACAAATTAATGAAGCATATCAGACTTTAAAATCTCCGCAACGCCGGGCACGTTATATTCTTGAGTTACAGGGTGTGGTCTTTGATGATCAGAGCAATCCTGTGATGGAGCCGATGTTTTTAATGCAGCAAATGGAGCTGCGTGAAGCATTATCTGGTTTGAAGTCAAAAGCGAATCCGGAATCTGAACTGGATAAAATACTGGCATCATTAAAAGTGGCTAAAAAAGAGATTTTGACGCAGCTTGCTGAGCAGTTGAATACCCCGGAAACAGCCGATTTAGACAAAGCGAGTCAATTAATGCATGAATTGCAATTTCTGGATAAATTACAGTCTGAATCAGAAGCCATTGAAGAAGAGTTAATGGATCGTTTGTAGTAAAATATCTTTTTATGTCATTATTTGCAGGAAAATATGCACTTCATTTTATAGGCATAAAATGAATATAAGCTCGTCATTGCGAGCGACAGCACGGCAACCTTGCTATTACGCGGAATCGCAGCACGATTACCGTGTTATAGGTAATGACTACTCGTAATTTTATTTAGTAGATATAAATTTTTATGGCATTAATACAAATAAGTGAACCCGGTCAATCCACCAAACCGCACGAGCGCAAACTTGCGGTTGGCATTGATTTAGGCACAACTAATTCACTTGTTGCTGCTGTTCGCAGCGGACAGGCGGCAACGCTTGCCGATGAAAAGGGTGAACATTTATTACCCTCGGTTGTTTACTATGCCAAAGACAAAACCCGACTTGTTGGAAAAGAAGCACGCCAGCATCAAATCAGTGACCCATTAAATACTATTAGCTCGGTTAAGCGCTATATGGGGCGTACCCTGGATGATATTAAAGCTAAAGAACCATCGCTACATTATAATTTTATTCAAACCGACTCGACTGTTCCAAGAATTAAAACACAAGCAGGCGAAGTCAGTGCCATTGAAGTGTCGGCGGAAATACTCTCTGTTTTAAAAAAACGGGCTGAGCTGACTTTAGGTGATGAACTCACGGGTGTTGTGATTACGGTGCCGGCTTATTTTGATGACGCACAACGACAGGCAACCAAAGATGCCGGCACACTGGCTGGCCTAAATGTTTTACGTTTAATCAACGAGCCAACCGCTGCCGCTGTTGCTTATGGGCTGGATAAATCTTCTGATGGTGTGATTGCCGTTTATGATTTAGGCGGTGGCACCTTTGATATTTCAATCCTGCGCGTCACACAAGGTGTTTTTGAAGTGCTAGCAACAGCGGGTGACACAGCATTGGGTGGTGATGATTTTGACCATGTGATTGCCAACTGGATTAAGCAACAACTTGGATTAGACAACAGCGATAAGTCCTTAAACAACCAGGTTCTGGGTGCTGCCTGTCAGGCAAAACAAACATTAACCACCGAACAGCTAGCAAATATTGAAATAGAACATAATGGTATAAAAGCAACAGTTGAGTTGAGCCTGGAACAGTTAAATACTTTGATTGACCCATTAATTAAAAAAACACTGATGCCATGCCGCCGTGCATTGCGCGATGCACAAATTGAACTTGATGAAGTAAAAGCAGTAGTGATGGTCGGTGGTTCAACCCGGGTACCGCGTGTGCGAGACAGGGTAGGCGACTATTTTAAGCAGCCGCCAATGATCGACATTAATCCTGATACTGTTGTTGCTATTGGTGCCGCTATCCAGGCGGATGTTTTAGTCGGTAATAAGGCTGATAGTGATTTGTTATTACTGGATGTTGTGCCTTTATCACTTGGTTTGGAAACAATGGGCGATCTGGTTGAAAAAATTATTCCACGCAATACAACCATACCGGTTACGCGAGCACAGGATTTTACTACTTATAAAGATGGTCAAACCGCTATGTCGATTCATGTGGTGCAAGGTGAACGTGAACTCGTTTCGGACTGTCGTTCATTAGGTCGCTTTTCTTTAAAAGGCATTCCACCACTGGTAGCCGGCTCCGCAAGAATACGTGTAACCTTTGAAGTGGATGCCGATGGTTTATTGCATGTGTCTGCCCGTGAGGAAACAACCGGCATTGAAAGTGGCATTGAAGTAAAACCCTCTTATGGTTTAACCGATACTGAAATCGAAAAAATGTTACTGGACTCAATGGAACATGCCGAAGAAGATATTGCGGCACGTATGTTACATGAACAACAAGTCGAAGCTGATCGAGTCCTTGAAGCTTTAGCTGCTGCGTTAGACGATGATGGTGATATGCTATCAACCGAAGAAAGACAAAGTATTGATACGGCAGCCGAAAATTTAGCAAAACTTAAAACTGGCAATGATGACCGAGCGATAAAACAGGCCATGCAAGAACTGGACAAAGTGGCCGAAGTGTTTGTTTCGCGGCGTATGGACTCCAATATCCGCAAAGCAATGGCGGGTCACAATGTCGATGAATTTAATGCACAGGATTGAATAATGACAAAATTAATTTTTTTACCCCATGAAGAAATATGCCCGGAAGGTGCGATGTTTGATGTTGAACCGGGTGTTACGATTTGCGATGCGGCATTAGCCAATGGTATTGAAATCGAACATGCCTGTGAAAAATCCTGTGCCTGCACAACCTGCCATGTTTATGTTCGGGAGGGCTTTAATGCACTGGAAGAATCCAGTGAACTTGAAGACGACTTGCTCGATAAAGCCTGGGGTTTAGAACCCGATTCACGATTAAGTTGCCAGGCGGTGGTTGGCGATACGGATCTTGTTATCGAAATACCGAAATACACCATTAACATGGTGAGTGAAAACCATTAACGTAATTTGGAGGAAAATATGTCACTAAAATGGACTGACACACTGGATATTGCTATTGAACTGGATGAAACACACCCGGATATTGACCCCAAAACGATTCGCTTTACTGATTTACATAACTGGGTACTTGAGCTGGAAGATTTTGATGATGATCCGGCACATTCCGGTGAAAAAATCCTCGAAGCAATCCAGATGGCCTGGATCGACGAGAAAGATTAAATTTTCCGGTTATAAACTATGATTTCTCTCGCCACGATATGGACTCTCAGCCGTTGAGACCGAAAGGTACGGTAAAACACCGATAAATCTCACTTTTATTGGCTAGATCCCCCCTAAAAGGTTAAAATCCAACCTATTTCGCAAGGAATTGAGGTTCGATATACCCGTTTCCATGCAAGCACTTTGCAAAATACTTGAATACCGGGTTTGAAGGCCGGAAACTCTGTATTTTCAACAACATAGCGCTATTTATCCGTGCGTTAATCTGTTTTAATCAATTGTCCGGGTGGTGAGTGGGCTTAAACTGCCGAAAAACAGCAAATTTATTTAAAAAATAGCTGATTTTGCAGAACGTTGTTGATTTTTAAGGCTCTATTTAGCGCATACTATATATAGTGATTTTAAGGAATATTTGTTTGTCTGATCCACTTGTTAATCTACTTAATTTCGACCGTCAAGGGATGGAAGCATTTTTCGCCGAGCTGGGTGAGAAACCTTTTCGCGCGACACAAATGCTTAAGTGGATTTATCAATTTGGCGTGAGTGATTTTAATGAAATGACCAACCTGAGTAAGGCGATGCGAGAAAAATTAGCATCGATGGCCAAAATAAGTGTGCCGGACATTATCGAACAACAGGAGTCAGGCGATGGTACGATTAAATGGTTGCTTAGTTTAGAAAACGGCAATGCTATCGAAACGGTTTTTATTCCCGAAAACGATCGTGGTACCTTATGTGTGTCATCACAAATTGGCTGCGCGCTTGAATGCAGTTTTTGTTCAACGGCACAACAGGGTTTTAATCGTAATCTGAGCACAGCAGAAATTATTGGCCAGGTCTGGGCGGCAAACCAGGCGATGAAAGTCATGCCGCGCAATCAGCGAGTGATTAGCAATGTGGTATTAATGGGAATGGGTGAGCCGTTACTTAATTTTAACAATGTTGTCGCTGCCATGAATATTATGATGGACGACAATGCCTATGGTTTATCAAAGCGACGAGTAACAATCAGCACATCAGGTATAGTACCGGCACTTGAAAGGCTTAAAGCAGTTAGCGATGTTGCTTTAGCCGTATCGCTACACGCAACTAATGATGAGTTACGAGATGAACTGGTACCGATTAATAAAAAATATCCGATCAAACAATTGTTGAATGCCTGCAAATATTATGTAAAAGGCGAGCACAAGCGCAAAGTTACTTTTGAGTATGTCATGTTAGATGGCATTAATGACAAGCCTCAGCATGCCCATGAGCTTGCTGCATTGATAAAAGACATTCCATCGAAAGTGAATTTAATTCCGTTTAACCCTTTCCCTGATTCAAGGTATCAGTGTTCATCAAATCATTCGATTGAAAAATTTCGTGCTATTTTAATGAAATCAGGTGTTATCGCAACCACGCGAAAAACACGGGGTGATGATATTGATGCAGCCTGTGGCCAGCTTGCAGGTAAAGTAATGGATAAAACCCGGCGACGTTTTCGCCGCGAGGGAATAAAAGTCAACACAAATAATATTAATAATAAATCGGCTTCAGGGAGAATACTTTAATGTTGCGAATAAGTTTTTTACTTAGCGTTATTCTGGTACTTGCAAGTTGTACTACAACCCGTGTTCAGAATCTGGAACATGCATCAAAATTAAATGCACAATTAGGTTTAGCTTACCTGATGAAAGGGCGTTACGACCAGTCCTTGACTAAATTAAAAAAAGCAATTAAACAAGATCCGCATAATAGTAAAGCTTATCTTTATACAGCAGAATTGTATAGACGCCTTAAAGAGAATGGGCAGGCGGATAAATATTTTCAGAAGGCATTGGATATTGCCCCAGACGACCCATCCATTAATAATAATTACGGTGCCTTTTTATGTGCCGAAAAAAAATATAAGCAGTCATTTAAATATTTTAATGTAGCGCTAAGTGATCCGGTTTATGCAGACAGAAGTAAAGTGTTCGAAAATATTGGAGTCTGCTCAGAAGAACAGGGCAATATAAAAGTTGCGCGTGATAATTATATTAAGGCAATCAGTCTTAATTCAAATTTACCAACATCATTACTTGCGGTTGCATTACTGGATTTTGATGCACAGGAAATCGATTCGGCAGAAAAATATCTAAGATTTTATAACAAAGTAGGAAAAGATACTGCGCAGAGCTTGTGGTTAGGAATCTTAATTGCAAAAAAGAGAAACGACGTAAAGAGACTAAGAAATTTATCCTGGTCACTTAAAAATAAGTTCCCACAATCAAAAGAAGCCGGATTACTTAAGAAACTTAAGAGCTCGGGAGCACTTTAAATGGTTGATAATGAAGAAACAGAAAATGTAGATGCTTCAGTCTGCCGGGTGGGTGGGACGCTGAAAAGCAAACGTAAAGAGCTAAATATGACACAGGATGAAGTTGCATCAAAATTAAATCTGGATGTGAGCTATATTGTTGCTATTGAAGATGATGATTTTTCAAAAATATCCAGTATGTCGTATGTTAATGGTTATATTCGCAGTTATGCACGGTTGCTAAAAATACCTGAACAGCAAATTATAGAAATGTGCCAGCAGAAGGACGATAAAGAATCGAATCTGCTGCCAAATTATATGGATCAACGCCAGCCATTATCCGATTCTTCTCGCCAGAATATACACTGGTTAATATTACTTATTATTGTAACGGGCTTGCTGTTAGCAAGCTGGTGGTTTATTCGTCAGTAAACAGAGCGATAAATCCAGATTAAACTATTGTTGTTGAGATTTGAATTGTGTCAAAAATATTGCAAGCGATTAGAGGAATGAATGATATATTGCCAGAAAATATTGCAACCTGGCAATTTATAGAAACCTCTTTCAGAAAATTAATGAATCAATATGCATACGCCGAGATTCGTATGCCGATTGTTGAAAAAACAGAGTTATTTAAACGCTCAATCGGTGAAGTAACCGATATTGTTGAGAAAGAAATGTACACCTTCGATGACCGCAATGGTGACAGCTTAACCTTGCGCCCTGAAGGTACTGCATGTTGTGTACGCGCCTGCTTACAGAACGGGCTGTTGTATAATCAGCAACAACGGCTATGGTACATGGGTCCGATGTTCCGCCATGAAAGGCCGCAAAAAGGCCGTTATCGTCAGTTTCAGCAAATGGGTGTGGAAACCTTTGGCATGAGTGGGCCGGATATTGATGTCGAACTGATTGCCATGATTGCACGCTTCTGGAGAATGATTGGTATTGAAAATGATGTGCGCCTGGAAATTAATTCACTTGGTACCAGTGCATCGCGCAAAGCCTATAAAAGTTTACTGGTTGAATATTTAACACAGCACAAAGATAAACTGGATGATGATAGCTTGAGGCGTCTGGAGACGAATCCATTAAGGGTTTTGGATAGCAAAAATCCCGCGTTAAAAGAGATAATAGCGAATGCACCTAAATTACTGGATCATCTTGATATTGAATCTGAGCAATACTTTAAAAATCTTTGTGCACAACTGGATACATTGAATATTCAATATATTATTAACACTTCACTGGTGCGGGGACTGGACTATTACTCACAGACAGTGTTTGAATGGGTAACCGATACCTTAGGTGCACAAGGCACGGTATGTGCAGGCGGGCGCTATGATGGTCTTGTTGAGCAATTAGGTGGCAAGGCAACCACTGCGATTGGTTTTGCGATGGGTGTTGAACGACTGGTTTCGATGGTTGAACAATCGGTTAACACTATCCGTGCCAATACGCCGGCTATTTATGTCATTGTTGTTGGTGAAAAAGCACAGCAAACCGTGTTTCCGCTGATTGAGGCCGTTCGTGATGTACAACCGGCTATTTCAATTTTAGTCAATTGTGATGGCGGCAGTTTTAAAAGCCAGATGAAGCGTGCGGATAAGAGTGGAGCTGCTTATGCTTTTATTATGGGGGAGGATGAGGTGGCAGAGAACAAGGTGTGTATTAAAAATTTAAGAGAAAATGTAGCACAGCAGAAAATGACTAAAGAAGAATTAATTAAATTTATAGAAGAAAACTTTAAAAATTAGAGTGAAAAATTGTTATGAGTGAAGAATATCGTACAGAAGAAGAGCAAATTGAAGCAATAAAAAGCTGGTGGAAGGAAAATGGTAAGTCCATCCTTTTAGGTCTTGTTTTAGGTATAGGCGGCATTGGTGGTTATCGCTACTGGCAGAGTAATACTGAAGAGCAAGCTAAAATTGCATCAATGCAGTTTGAAGAAGTGCTTAGTTTACCTGCGAAAGATAAGGATAAACTTATTGCCAAGGTAAAAGACATTGAATCACAGTACGCCGGTAAGAGTTATGCAGATTTGTCAGCTTTTGTTGCTGTAAAAAAGTTAGTTGAAGATAAAGATTACCCGAAAGCAAAGGAACAGTTGGAATGGATTATTGCAAACAGTAATCAGGAAAGCTTTATCCATATAGCAAGAATAAGGTTGGTAAAAGTGTTATTGCAAATGAATAAGGCAGATGCTGCACTTGCATTGATTAAAGACATTAAATCACCTGCTTTTGATTCAACATATGCCGAATTACGTGGTGATGTTTATGCAGCACTAAAAGAATTTACAAATGCGAAAGCTGAGTATCAGCTTGCTTTGTCAAAGTTACGCCCCGGTGATCGTCGACGGTCGATGATTGAAATGAAGTCAAACAATCTTCCAGCTTCTGATATGCCTTTGGCAAGTATCACGAAGGAGTAGTTTTAATGTATCGTTATTTATTCCTGGTTCCATTAATTGTGGTGAGTGTTGTTTTGTCAGCATGTACTTCATCACCTTCACCTGTATTACCTCCTGTCAAATTGACGCCATTTAAAAAAGAGTTAATTGTTACTGATGACTGGTATCGCCAAATTGGTGAGGGGGTGAGTGATCGTTACTATTTGCTGTCACCACTTATCTATAATAATAATCTTTACACAATTGATTATAAGGGGCTTTTATCTGTTACCAATACAGCGACGGGTGATGTTTTGTGGGAGAAACGACTACAGCTCCCAGTTTCTGCCGGTTTAAGTAAAATTGATAATAAGCTTTTTTTGGCAACCAGTGAAGGTGCTGTGATTGCACTGGATATTAAAACCGGTGCTGAATTATGGCAAACAACGGTAACAAGTGAAGTCTTTGCAAAACCGATTAAAGCAGGCAATTACGTTATTGTTAAATCTGTTGATGGCAAGATTGTTGCACTTGATCTTGAAACAGGGCAGGAAAAATGGGTCTATGATCGTGCTGTGCCAGCATTAACCCTGCGAGGTAACAGTACACCGGTTGTTTATGAGGGTACAATTATTAGCGGGCTGGATAATGGCAAACTAGTCGGTTTATCAGTTGAGACCGGGCAAGTTATCTGGAATTTAACCGTTGCTATTTCGACTGGTCGAACTGAAATTGAACGTATGATTGATATTGATGCCGACCCGGTTATTTTTGATGAGAATTTATATGTTGTTGCTTATCAGGGACGTATTGCAAATATCCATATTCCTTCGGGGCAATTAATCTGGACCCGTGATTTCTCGGCATATAGCGGTATCGCAGTTGATCAAAATCGACTTTATATTTCGGATAGTGAAGGTTATGTCTGGGCGCTAGACAGAAAAACGGGTGCAACCGTCTGGAAACAGAATAAACTTCTTCGTCGTGCTTTAACCAAACCTGTTTTATACAAGAACTCGGTGATGGTTGCCGATTTTAATGGTTTTGTGCATTGGTTGGATAATGAAGATGGTCATTTAAAAGCACGTTTTCGTTTGGGGGGGGATGACTCTTATGTTGAAAATGAATATGACTTTATTTTCACTAAATCGAATGGCATTTTAACGGCACCACTGGTATATCAGGATAAGGTCTTTATTTTTGATCGCCATGGAAATATTTCCAGCCTTGATATACGCGCCAACTAGATCACAGATGGCTAATTGAAATGAAACCTGTTCTTGTTCTGGTTGGGCGTCCTAATGTGGGCAAATCAACCTTGTTCAATCGCTTAACAAAGTCTCGTGATGCACTGGTTGCGGATCAGCCGGGTTTAACGCGTGACCGACAATATGGTGAAGGGCTGGTAGGCTCTTTGCCATACATTATTGTCGATACAGGTGGTCTAAGTAGTGAAGGCGAGGGCATTGATGCGTTAATGGCTCAGCAATCCTGGGAAGCAACGCTGGAAGCAGATGAAATTCTATTTCTTGTTGATGCAACAGCAGGTATGACACCCCAGGACGAAGAAATTGCCAGACGCTTACGTAATACCGAGAAAAAAATATCCGTTGTAGTCAATAAAATTGATGGACGTGATCCTGCTATTGTTAGTGCCGAGTTTTATGCACTGGGTTTTGAACATCTTTATACTATTTCATCCAGCCACGGTCGTGGCGTTGAAAAGATGATGCACCGTGTTCTTGATGCGTATCAGTTTAATGATATTGACGAGGCCGATGATGAAGACAAAGGCATCAAGGTGGCTATTATTGGTCGCCCGAATGTTGGCAAGTCTACATTAGTTAATCGTATACTTGGTGAACAGCGGGTTGTGAGCTTTGATTTACCCGGCACCACGCGCGACAGTATTTATCTGCCTTTTGAACGTGATGGTCAACGCTATACTTTAATAGATACGGCCGGTGTTCGCCGTCGTAGTCGGGTTAAAGAAGTTATTGAAAAATTCAGTGTCATCAAAACATTAAAAGCCATTGAAGATGCACACGTGGTTGTGATGTTGCTGGATGCCCATGAAGGGATCACCGAACAAGATGCCAGTATTCTTGGGTTTGTGCTGGATGCTGGCCGTGGGCTTGTTTTAGCCATTAATAAATGGGATGGGCTGGATCAGGATGACAAAACAACGATTCAACGTGAACTGGATTTAAAGCTCCCGTTTATCACCTTTGCAAAATTACACCGTATTTCAGCATTATATGGAACGGGCGTGGGCGAGTTGTATGCATCAATTAATCAGTCCTATCAGTCAGCAATACAACATTTTTCAACACCGCTGTTAACCCGGTTATTAACCAATATTGTGGAAGCACACCCGCCACCACTGGTGCGAGGGCGGCGTATTAAACTCCGTTATGCTCATCAGGGTGGGCAGAATCCACCCCTTATTATCATTCACGGTAACCAGACCAGTGATGTGCCACTTCAATATAAGCGCTATCTTATTAATGCCTTTAGCAAAAAACTGAAACTGGTTGGAACACCTTTGCAGATTGTATTTCGTACTGGTGATAACCCTTACAAAAATAAGAAAAACACACTGACCAAGCATCAAATCGATAAAAAGCGTCGCCTGATGAAGCATGTGAAACGGTAATACGGTTTCTTTAACGCACCAAAATAATTCATTTGACCTGGCGCAAGCCCCAGCTTGCTATTCTATTTTAAGTGTCTACTATTAATGCACTAGCAGGTGCAGTCTTTATGATAACAATGATATTTTGGTGTGAGGACAATTTATGGATGAACAAGCGGCTATTGGGCCAGAGCTGCCTGCTGATGTGGTCAAGGATGAGAGCGAGGCTTTAGCTTCCCCTTCTGAGTTAGATGTATCCAGCATATTAAATAAAAGTCAGTATATACCGGGTATATTGTCTGCATTAGACAGTATCCAGGATGCTGTTATTATTTGCAGTCTTTGCCGCCAGATAACCTATCTTAACAATAAAGCAGAACAATTATTAAAGATCAAAAAGGAAAATATTCTTGGTAAAGATTTTGATCATGCAGTTACTATTTACAATGAACTCAATATGCCATGCTATCTAAGCCCGATACAAGTTTGTCTTAATGAAAAAAGAGTTATAAAGCAACAGGCAGAAGCAAAGCTGCTAAAATCAGATGGTAGTCAGATAGTGGTTAACTATGTGGTAACGCCGGTTTTTGAAGACAGCACACTTAAATCAGTTGTTCTTGTTTTACAGGATAAAACCAATGACCATATTGCACGCCGCCAGCTTGAGTATATTGTTCAACACGATCCTTTAACCAATTTATATAACCGAAACTATTTCGAAAACCAGCTTAACCATGCCGTGAGCATCTCAAAACGTGGTATGCATACGCATGCAATGTTATATATTGACATTAACCAGTTTAAAGTAATTAATGACACAGCCGGACATACAGTGGGTGATGAATTGCTTTGTGAAGTCTCCGCTATATTGCAACAAAGGATTAGGGAATGTGACCTTCTGGCAAGGCTGGGTAGTGATGAATTTGGTATTTTGTTAAATGATGTTGATTCGCTCGGTGCGGTTCATATGGCTGACGACTTAATAAATGGTATGTCATCTCTCACTTTTATACGTGGAGGGAATTACTACGACATTAATATCAGTATAGGAATAACCCTGATTGATAACCAGGCTTGCAATACAGAATGTGTATTACGCCAGGCCGATATTGCCTGTACGGTGGCCAAACAACATGGCCACAATGGTTGCCATTTGTATTCTGATCTGGATGATGATGATATTCTGGTACGTGATGAGTTACATCTGGTTAATGAATTGCAAACGATTATTTCAGAAGATCGGTTTAAAATGTTTTTTCAGCCAATTATAGATCCGCGTTCAGGTCAGGTTTTGTTACATGAAACCTTGTTGCGAATTGTCGATGAAGATAATAGCATCCGTCCTTCTTCTTCTTTTATTGAAACAGCTGAACGTTTTTCAATGATGCACAAAATAGACCAGCGTGTTATTAAAGCAACCTTAAATAACATAAAACACTTATCAAACCAGTATGGCAATGTGAGCATATCAATGAATTTGTCAGCGGTTTCGATAGGCAATCATGATTTACTAATTGATATTAAACACTTGATTCTTTCATCAGGTGTGAATCCTGCACAAATAGTATTTGAAATTACCGAGTCGTCAGCGATGTCCCAGATTGAAAGCGCACGATCTTTTATAAAAGGCCTGAAAGAAATAGGTTGCAAGTTTGCTTTGGATGATTTTGGCACAGGTTTTAGTTCTTTTGCCCATCTAAAATACTTACCTGTTGACTACCTTAAAATAGACGGTACTTTTGTACGGGATATTATTAATGATAAAGTTGATCAGGCGATGGTAAAGTCCATACACCATATTGCAAAATCATTAAAGATCAAGACTATTGCAGAATATGTTGAGAATGAAACAACATTAAAATTATTAGCGGCAATGGGAATTGATTACGCGCAAGGCAATCATATTGGCGTGGCGGCAGCAGAACTGAATTTTGGTTAATTTTTTATTTTTTGTAAGCTCTGCTTCCAGTGTTTATTGGGGGCTTCTTTTGTCAGTAAAATATAGTTCCCTACCTCGTTTTCATACCAGCCATGATCGTGCTGTAAGGGTTCAACACTATAACCCCACCAGTGGCCATCTTCGTCCTGAGCTATCCAGTTAACCCAGTCAGGGAAAGTGGTCGAAGCTGATAGCATTTGTGTTATTTCTTAGAGAATAATACAGGTAAAAATAATGTAGGTTCTACTCGTGTATTATTCAGGTTAACACTCCAGTGTAAGTGTGGCCCGGTTACCCGACCAGTCATGCCAACTTCACCAATAACATCGCCCTGATTGACCTGTTGTCCGGTTTTTATGTTTATTTTACTTAAGTGGAAATACATGGTTATTAGTCCCTGACCATGGTCGATGAAAACAGAATTACCATTAAAAAAATAGTTACCTGTATTGGATATGATGCCTGCTGCGGCCGCATGAACGGGGGTGCCTGTTGCCGCCGCAATATCCAGTCCACTATGTGGCCGTCGTGGTTGCTTGTTAAAAAAACGACGTAGTCCAAACGGGCTGCTAAACGGGCCTTTAACCGGGACAATAAATTCTGTACTTACATTTGATACATCACGCCATTTTTTAAATACGGTTTTAATTATTTTCTTTTCTTTTATGATTCGCTCAATATCTTTTTTGGTTGGATTGACTTTACGTTTGTTTTTAATGGTTAAATATTGTGTCTGGTATTTTTTTTGCTTTACATTAAACGGATAGTTCTTTCCACTTGATGTTTTAATAAAATATTCACCTGCTTTTGTGCTCAGAGGTATACCGACAACAGCGTGCCATACACTGTTTTTTTCTTTTACCATAACACGGTTTTTTCTGAATGTAGCATGTGGTGCGGGTTGGTTGCTGGAGAGCCCAAGATTAATAATGGCTATTCCGCCAGGTACACTGCTGCTTTTAGGCAGTGAGTCAGCAAGACCATTTGGGCTAAATAAATAAAAAGTAAAAATTAAACTATAGAATAATTTTGATTTTAAGCTGAATAAAGTATTTTTTTTGTCGGGCATTCGTTTAGCCTTTAATCCATTTTTTTGTGACGGTTGATGAGAATTTACCTTTTGCTACTGTTGTGACAAGTTCATCACCCGTTTTTATTTGTGCAATGTCTTTAATTATAGCACTGGAATTAACCGGGCTTACATAGGCATAACCGCGGTTAAGTGTTGCCAACGGGCTAACAGCTTCGAGTGTTGATGTGTTACGAATAAAGCGCTGTGTCAGTATATCAAGCTGGTGTGTTTGAGCCGCTTTAAGTTTTTGAAATAACTGTAGTGTTTGCTGTGAGTAAAGGTGAATTTTATACTTCGGATTTTGAGACTGGCAACGAGTCTGCAGGTTTCTTATTTGTAATTTTTCTGTGGTGATTTGTGCCTTTATTCTATTTTGTAACCGGTATAACAGTTCATCAAGTCGTTGACTGGTTTCTTCAATATAGTAGCTGGGGTGGACAATATTTTTCGCAAGCTGCTCAACATGAGTCTGTTTCTGATTAATAGTAGTTTTTATAAGTTGCAGCAATCTTTTTTGTAAATGGGTACATTGTTGTGACCAGTGTTTTGTATCCGGGCTAACAAGTTCGGCTGCTGCTGTAGGGGTTGCTGCACGCACATCGGCAACAAAGTCGGCAATGGTAAAATCAATGTCATGGCCAATGGCAGATATCAGTGGAATAGTACAATTAAAAATGGCTTGTGCCACCCCTTCATCATTAAAAGACCACAGATCTTCCAGTGAACCACCACCACGGGTTAACAATAATACATCACATTCGTTTCTTTTATCGGCAACTCGAATCATTTTTGCAATGTCCACTGCGGCTGTTTTACCCTGAACACTCACCGGATAAATAACAATCTCTAATGCTGCAAAGCGACGTTTTAAGGTGGTCAGTACATCATGAATTGCGGCTCCCGTGGGCGAGGTAATCACACCAATTCGTTTAGGGATGTGTGGCAGTGGTTTTTTTATATTAGCGGCAAAGAGTCCCTGTGCATTGAGTTTGTTTTTTAGCTGTTCAAACTGTTGTCGAAGTGCTCCTTCGCCAGCTTCCTCAAGGTGCTCGATAACCAGTTGAAACTCGCCACGCGGTTCATAGAGCCCGACTTTGGCACGTGCAATTACCTGCAGGCCGTTGCGTGGCACAAACCGAAGTAAACGGTTGCGAGTTCTAAACATTGCACACCGAACTTGAGCATGATCATCTTTTAAAGAAAAGTACCAGTGTCCGGAAGCGGGGCAGGCCAGATTGGATAATTCACCTTCAAGCCAGATAAGTGGAAAACCGGTTTCAAGAATAGTCCGTACTTCACGGTTTAAACGCGTGACGTTATAGATATCGCGCTGTGGCTGGTCTAGTTTCATCTTTAGTAGTATATCTTGTTATGCAGAAAATTCAGACACAAAAAAAGCCGAGTAAATATACTCGGCTTTTTTATAAAATGTAAAGAGAGCTTACATATGACCAGTGTTCACTGGTTGCATAGACTGTTTTATAGCCATTGTGCTTTGTGCTTTTGCTTTACCTGCAAGTTTAACGGCTTTGTCATAGTCGCCAGCTTTAAGTGCTTTTTTTGCTTTTTTAATAATTTTTCTGGTATCGCGCCACTCAAATTGTCTTTTTGCAGCACGATTTGTTTCATGTTCAGCAGCCGCAATAGCCGCTTTTGCATCGTTTGCGGTGTGTTTAGGGCCTGCTGCGCATGCCGTCAATGTTAGGGCAATTGCCGCTACCAGGGTTATCATTAACTTTCTCATTTATTCCTCCAAAGTCGTCAAAATTCTATTGTTGTTTTGCTATTTTTTTATGTATTTTCAATTGATTAAAAAGATTTTTAAGCATTGAACTATTTATAAATTCGGGGGGGTAGTAAGCCCGGACTTGTTTTGATTATGCGTGGTTATATACTGAATGGCAATAGTTGATTGGCTAATCTTTTAAGATTATTTTACTAAATTTACAATTTATATTGGATCATCATATTGGCTAAATAGTGAAAATTCTTTATAATTCACGGTTTTACCCAGCCTTGGAATCCCAGATTATGCTGCGAATAGCTGAAGATGCCCTCACTTTTGATGATGTTTTATTACTACCTGCTCACTCGACTGTATTGCCACGTGAGGTTTCTTTAAAAACCCAACTGACACAATCCATTTCCTTGAATATTCCGCTAATGGCCGCAGCAATGGACACTGTCACTGAAGCCCGGCTGGCCATCGCGATTGCGCAGGAAGGTGGCATCGGGATTGTACATAAGAATATGACTGCAGCGGAGCAGGCAAGGGAAATTCGTAAGGTGAAGAAGTTTGAAAGTGGTGTAATTAAAGACCCTTTTACTGTTTCTCCCACCACGAGTATTAGAGAAGTCTTATCTTTAACCCAAAAACGAAATATTTCCGGTGTGCCTGTTGTGGACGGTGAAGATCTGGTGGGGATTGTAACAAGCCGTGATATGCGTTTTGAAACGCGCTTTGATGATCCGGTTGCAAATATTATGACCCGTAAAGATCGTCTGGTGACGGTAAAAGAAGGGGCAAGTAAAGAAGAAGTTCAACGCTTATTGCATGAGCATCGTATCGAAAAAGTGCTGGTGGTTAATGATGACTTTAAGTTGCGTGGTCTGATCACGGTCAAAGATATTCAAAAAGCCACCGAAAACCCCAATGCCTGTAAGGACGATCAAGCCCAACTTCGTGTGGGTGCCGCCGTGGGGGTGGGCGCTGGCACCGATGAGCGGGTTGAGGGTTTGGTGAAAGCCGGTGTGGATGTGATTGTGGTGGACACGGCACATGGCCACTCGCAGGGCGTGCTTGACCGGGTTCAGTGGGTTAAGAAAAACTTTCCCGATGTTCAAGTCATAGGGGGCAATATTGCCACAGCCGAGGCCGCCATTGCGCTGGTTAAAGCGGGTGCAGATGCGGTTAAGGTGGGTATAGGCCCGGGTTCAATTTGTACTACGCGCATTGTTTCAGGGGTTGGTGTACCACAAATATCAGCTATTGCTAATGTTGCTGAAGTGCTCAAATCGAAAGGCATTCCCTTAATTGCAGACGGTGGTATTCGCTATTCTGGTGATATATGCAAAGCACTGGTTGCCGGTGGGTACGCGGTGATGCTGGGCAGCATGTTTGCCGGTACTGAAGAAGCCCCGGGTGAAGTGGAGTTGTTTCAGGGGCGTTCCTATAAATCATATCGTGGTATGGGTTCATTAGGTGCAATGACCGAGCAGTCAGGTTCCAGTGACCGTTATTTTCAGGAAGGCAGTGAAGCAGAAAAACTGGTGCCTGAAGGCATTGAAGGGCGGGTACCTTATAAAGGGCCACTGTCTCCCGTTATTAATCAGTTAACAGGCGGTATTCGTGCCAGCATGGGGTATACCGGTTGTGCTTCGATTGATGAAATGCGCACGAAGCCAAAATTTATCAAGGTAACCAATGCGGGTATGGCAGAAAGCCATGTACATGATGTATCGATTACCAAAGAAGCGCCGAATTATCGCGTTTAATCTTTTCTTACATTTAGGTAAACCACTGTGACGATGGCAAATATCCATGCAGATCGTATTCTTATTCTTGATTTCGGTTCTCAATATACCCAGCTTATTGCACGGCGTGTGCGAGAGTCCGGTGTATACAGCGAAATTTATCCTTACGATATCGAAGAATCGGTTATTACCAATTTTAATCCAAAGGGTATTATTCTTTCCGGTGGTCCTGAAACGGTAACGGCGGGTGAGTCACCACGCGCCCCCGAATGTATTTTCCAAATGGGGGTTCCTGTTTTAGGTATTTGTTATGGGATGCAAACCATGGCGGCACAACTAGGCGGACGGGTTGAGTCAGCTAACACGCATGAATACGGTTATGCTCAGGTACGTGCGCATGGCCATACCGAATTATTAAAAGACATCGAAGACCACCAAAGCAAAGAAGGTTATGGCCTGCTGGATGTCTGGATGAGTCACGGCGACAAGGTGGTCGAGCTACCCGAAAATTTTATTTTACTGGCATCGACGGAGAGTGCGCCGATTGCAGGCATGGCTGATGAGTCACGGCGTTTTTATGGCCTGCAATTTCATCCGGAAGTGACTCATACCCATCAGGGTAAGCGTATTGTCAGCCGTTTTGTTCATGATATTTGTGGCTGTGCGAATTTATGGACAGCCGATAATATTGTTAATGACAGCATTGAAACGGTACGCAAACTGGTTGGGGATGATGAAGTTATATTAGGCTTGTCTGGTGGAGTCGACTCATCCGTGGTCGCCGCATTATTACACAAAGCCATTGGTACTCAATTAACCTGTGTCTTTGTAGACAATGGTTTGTTACGCCTTAATGAAGGTGATCAGGTTATGGCCACTTTTGCCGAGCACATGGGGGTGAAAGTCATTCGTGTCGATGCTGAGCAACGGTTTTTAGATGCCTTAAAAGGTGAAGCCGACCCCGAGAAAAAACGTAAAATCATCGGCAACTTGTTTGTCGATATTTTTGAAGAAGAGTCCAGTAAACTTAAAAATGCAAAATGGCTGGCACAAGGCACCATTTACCCAGACGTGATTGAATCGGCCGGCGCAAAAACAGGTAAGGCACATTTAATCAAATCCCACCACAATGTGGGTGGTTTGCCTGACTACATGAAGCTAAAACTTTGTGAACCGTTGCGTGAACTATTTAAAGACGAAGTGCGCAAATTAGGTGTGGAACTGGGTTTACCTTATGACATGGTTTACCGGCATCCTTTCCCCGGTCCTGGCTTAGGCGTGCGTATTCTGGGTGAGGTTAAAAAAGAATACGCTGATATTTTACGCCTTGCCGATAATATTTTTATCGAAGAACTGCATGCACATAACCTGTACCAAAAAGTCAGCCAGGCCTTTACTGTATTCCTGCCGGTTAAATCGGTGGGTGTGACCGGTGACGGGCGGCGTTATCAATACGTTGTATCACTGCGCGCCGTTGAAACCATTGACTTTATGACCGCACGTTGGGCACATTTACCGTATGAGTTTCTGGAAACCGTATCGAGCCGCATCATTAATGAAGTTACGGGTATTTCACGAGTGGCTTATGATATTTCCAGTAAGCCACCGGCTACGATAGAGTGGGAATGACCTGCACTAACAGCTGAAGTTTGGCTGAGGTTTTACGGCTTGGAGCATGACAGCTTCATGTTACAAGTGAATTGCCTGGGTTGTAAAAGTTGCTGTTTTATTGAGTGGCCATAATGATTTGCCAATAAAAACTGGGTTTATGCGTTTTTTAAAGTGTGATAGTCTCTTCAAACAATAATAAGCTGCTTAATTAAAGCAGTGCATAATATTAGGTGCATACAAACTGCTTAATTTTCAAACTTTGTGGGGGGAGTTGAAATGATAAAGCGCAGGTTATTCAAGGTTCTTTTCTTCGCAGCCATAACTTATGGCCTGTCTGCCTGTGGTGGCGGTGGCGGCGGCGGTGGTGATTCCGCTGGTAACTCTACAGAAGCCAATGCAACTGCAGTAACGGATAATATTGTTAATGTAGCCCGCAATACCACAGTAACACTGGATGGCAGCGCCAGCTCTGATCCTGATGGCGATGTACTCACTTACAAATGGACACAAACCGCAGGCACCGATGCCACGAGCGGTAATGGTTTTCTCGCTGGAGCCACCCCACAATTTACGGCACCGGCTGATGTTTCTACACTGCTTTTTGAGCTAACCGTTAATGATGGTAATGGCGACAGTGCTGCGGTACCAGTACAGGTTAACATACTGGAACATACCGGTCCGTCTTTTTATGTTGACGGTGATAACGGCAGTGATGCCAGTGGTGATGGCTCACGCAGTAATCCTTATGCCTCTATCGCATTTGCGCTTGCCAGTATTTCTGGTACTAATTATGACATTTATGTAAAAACACGCACGGCACCTTACGATGAAGCCAGCGCAACCCTGGCCATTCCGGACAATACCAGCTTGTATGGCGGCTATGGTGCTAACTGGGTACGCGACGTTACCAATAACCGCACCCAGGTTTCAGGGCATAAACAGGCTATCTTATTCACTAGTGTTAATAATAATGCCTGGTTCTCCGGTTTTGAATTAACCGCTGCTGATGGTGATGGCAACGCGCCTTTTAGTAGCAGCGCCATTGCCGCTGAAGCAGGTTCGGCAACGCTTTATATTCAAGACAATACCATTAGTTCTGGCAATACCAGCACCAGTGCATCACGCAATGATAGTTATGGATTAAGGTTGGTTAACCTGGCTGGTGTAAGGGTGCAACGCAATACCATTACCGCCGCGAATGCGGGCAATAGTACGAATGTCGGCAGTAATGGTGCTGGCGGAATAGATGGCAGAAATGGCATAAATGCTGGCCCCACTATTCCAGATTCAGGTAAAGGTGGCTGCGAAGATTTCACCATTAATGGCTGCCCCAGTATTCGCAATAGCGGTGGCCCTGGGGGGCGTGGTGGCGAACGCGGTGGTGGCAACGGTGAAGATGGCAAACGTGGCTGGGTTTCAACTTCTGGTGCCAGCGGTGATCAAACCGGTGGCGCGGGTGGTGCAGGTGGTTACGGTGGTACGAGTACTCGAACCGGTCGCGATGGCAATCCTGGCTGGGGTGGTTCAGGTAGACGTGGCGGTAACGGCGGCATCGGTAGCGGTTTTATTTCGAATGGGTTTTATACCAACACAACGGCTCAGGCTGGGCAAAACGGGTCACACGGTGTCGGTGGTGGTGGCGGCGGTGGCGGTGAAGGCGGCGGCCTAATCGGTATCGGTGATTTTGGCGGCGGCGGTGGTGGTGGCGGTCAGGGCGGCATTGGTGGCTTGGGTGGTGGTGCAGGTGGTAGCGGTGGCGCTTCCATTGGTATTTTGCTTTCCAGTATCACAGATGCGCTTATCGACAACAATACGATTAATAGTGGCAATGGTGGCAGTGGTGCTGCCGGTGGTTTTGCCGGCTCTGGTGGCTCTGGTGGCAACGGTGGTATTGGAGTTGGCGTAAATGATAATGGTGCTGCTGGCGGCGACGGTGGCGGTGGCGGTATGGGGGGTGCCGGCGGTCAGGGCGGCGCGGGTGCGGGCGGCCCCAGTTATGGCATTTTTGTTGACACAAATCTCGCCCCCACTATCAGCAACAATATTCTAACCGTGGGTAATGGCGGTGCACCGGGCACTGATGGCGCAAGCAGCAACGGTGGTGCAATTGGCGGCCGAAATGGAACAGCGGGTATCGGTCGTATTGGTGGCGCAGCGCCTAGCATAACCAGAGGATCCTCTGGCACACCTGCTGAAGGCGGTTGGACTTATAACATTTATGACATTAACCCTAACGAAGGCTTAGTACCTGCATTAAGCAATAATACATTCAATACTGGCACTGCGGGAATACGCGGTCGTGCTGGGGCGACAAATTTTTAAAATAAAAAAAGGGCATGATGGTTTTTGTGTTTCAGGTAGCTCTAGCTTTGTAGCAGAAGAGATGGTGCTCAGCGATTTTTGGTTTTGTTACTGTAATGGCGCATAATGCTTCAATGCAAACAAAGCAAGACATTAAGTGGATGCAACATGCGATTAAGCTTGCACAGCATGCTGAATCCATTGATGAAGTGCCGGTCGGTGCGGTGCTGGTTAAAGATAACCAGCTGATTGCCGAAGGTTGGAACCAACCCATTAGCAGTAATGATCCCAGCGCACATGCCGAGGTCGTCGCATTGCGTGCTGCCGCACAGGCATTAAACAATTACCGTTTGGTTGATACTACTTTATACATTACTCTGGAACCGTGTGCGATGTGTGCTGGTGCGTTAATGCATGCACGCGTAAAACGGGTTGTGTTTGGTGCGAGTGACCCGCGTACAGGCGCAGCGGGCAGTGTGTTTAATATTTTAAATTCAACCGAACTAAATCATATCATTGATATTCAACAAGGTGTGTTACAGCAAGAATGCAGTGCGTTGTTAACCCGTTTTTTTAAGAATAAACGGAAATAGAAAATATTTCAGGTGTGAAAATAAGTTGGCCATTGCGAGGCGATAGCGCGGCAATCCTGCTGGAATGTACCCCCGCATCAAAAAGGTTGCTGCGCAGCCTGCCGAGTTTTGCCCGTAGCTAAAGGCTCACCACAACGACCGTTAAATTTTTATTGGAACGTCAATGATTTATAAGATAGGTGACGAGTAAGCCAGGATAGATTCCGGCACATCATCGTTTAAGCCTCGTTCAAGCTGCCAGCGAAGAATGTCATAGTAACTGCGGATGTTTTCGACATATTTTACGGGTTCAAGCCCGCGCGCATAACCATAGCGTGTGTTTTTGTACCATTTTTTCTGTCGAAGCAAGGGTAAACTTTTCTTCACGTCTTCCCATTTATAGGGGTTACCACCAAGTTGTTCAGTGATAAGTTGTGCGTCTTTTACATGCCCGTAACCTACATTATAAGAGGCAAGCGCCAGCCAGGTGCGATCAGGTTCGGTAATTTCAGCCGGCAGGCGATCAATTAATGAACGTAGGTATTTAGCACCACCATTAATACTTTCTTCCGGATCGGTACGAACAGCTACACCGAGTTGCTTTGCGGTGACTTTGGTTAACATCATCATGCCACGCACACCTGTGGGTGATTTTGCGCGGGGATTCCAGTGTGACTCCTGATACGCAGTTGCAGCTAGCAGGCGCCAGTCAAGTTTATTTGCCTGTGCAGCATCGCTTAACATGACCTGATATTTGGGCAAACGTCGGTTTACATGATACAGATAAGTATAGGTGCCAGCGTAGTCATAGCGGTTAATATGGCCGTAATGGCGTTCAATTAAATTATCAAGCTCTCCGCTGCTTTTTAAATTATTAAAGAAAGTCACAGCTTTGTCATATAGAGAACGATCTTTGCTGTTACTAAAGGCCCAGGCTAATTGTTGTGGTTGGGAAATATCAAAGGCAACATTTAGCTGTGGGTGATAGCGGCGGTTAATCGAAAACTCATTTGAATCGACAATCGTAAAATCGAGGGTTTTTTCAGCGACCAGGTTCACCAGTTCACTGGCACCAGCCGTTGAGTTTTCATCCCAGTTTAAGTTTTTCCAGGTTTGTTTGATTTCGGTTAAGCGCTCAACATGGCTGCTGTTGGCAATCACTTCAATTTTACCGTTTTGCAGGTCAGCCAGGTTGCGGGGACGCCGGTTTTTACGGTTATAAACAAGTTGTTGTGTTATTGACTGGTAGGCAGGTGCAAATAATACTTTCTGTTTGCGTTCTTCGGTTACAGTTAAACCAGCAGCGGCAACGTGTGCATCGCCATCTTCAACCTGGTCGAGAATGTCTTTTATATCATCAGAGGTAATTAAGGTCAGTTTTACATTGAGAGAGGTAGCAAAGCGCTGCAACAAATCGTATTCCATGCCGGTTGGGCCATGTGGGCCTTCGTAAAAGGTGGTCGCCGCATTACGTGTGAGTGCGCGTAGCTCACCACTGGAAAGAACTTGCTCGAGTAAGTTCTTTTGTGGTGTGCACGCATTTAATACGACAGTAAATAAAATAGCAAGACCAATAACACCTGCAAAAATACGACTATGCATAATATTCCCCAAACCCTGTACACTTTATAGCGGCAATGCGAGTAATATCTGAAGTGGTTTTGTTCATAATTTAACCCTGAATTAATCGTCAAAGCAGCGTAGTGGTATATTATAACACACTAATATTTGGGCGCAGTGTTATTATATATAAGGTATAGTCCTCATATATAGTAAATAGTTCATAATTTTTATGTTAATTTTCAATGCGTTACTACTGAAATAGTGCTGTTTTGGGGAATATGTTTTGTATGTTGTTGTATTTTATGGGTTTTAATTAAATTTATTTAAAATCAATTACTTATGTTTTTATGGATTAAAATTTGTTTCGTCCGTCATTAAGGTTAATTTTTATGCACGATAGTTTGTCAAAAGTTGGTTTTATCAGCCTGGGTTGCCCTAAAGCACTGGTGGATTCTGAACGTATTCTGACCCAGTTACGTGCCGAAGGTTACGAAGTGGTGCCCAGCTACCAGGATGCCAACCTGGTGGTGGTGAATACCTGTGGTTTTATCGATGATGCGGTGACTGAGTCATTAGACACCATTGGCGAGGCACTGGCTGAAAATGGCAAGGTAATAGTGACGGGCTGCTTAGGTGCAAAAGGGGACATTGTAAAGCAAACCCACCCGAATGTGCTTGCCGTGACCGGGCCACATGCCACCGAAGAGGTGATGCAGGCTATTCACACGCATTTACCCAAACCACATGATCCGTTTATTGATCTTGTACCATCCGGTGGTGTGAAGTTAACCCCCCGGCATTATGCTTACCTTAAAATTTCGGAAGGCTGTAATCATCACTGTCGTTTTTGTATTATTCCGAGCCTGAGAGGGGATTTAGTCAGTCGGCCGATTGGTGACGTGATGACCGAAGCTGAAAACCTGGTGCAAGCCGGTGTAAAAGAATTACTGGTGGTTTCGCAGGACACCAGCGCCTACGGTGTGGATCTTAAATATAAACCGGACTTCTGGAAAGGCAGGCCGTTGAACACGCGTATGCTCGATCTTGCGGCGGCTTTAGGTGATTTAGGAGTCTGGGTACGGCTGCACTATGTGTACCCTTATCCACACGTGGATGATGTGATCCCGCTAATGGCCGCGGGTAAAATTCTGCCATACCTGGACATTCCATTACAGCATGCCAGCCCCACTATTTTAAAATCGATGAAACGCCCGGCGAATACTGACAATACATTAAAGCGCATTCAACAGTGGCGAAGTGTGTGCCCAGATATTACGTTACGCAGCACGTTTATCGTTGGTTTCCCTGGCGAAACCGATGATGATTTTAAACAGTTATTAGACTTTCTGGAAGAAGCGCAACTTGATCGTGTTGGTTGTTTTGCCTATTCGCCGGTTGAAGGTGCCACGGCAAATGCATTACCCAACCAAATTGATGAAGACGTTAAACAACAACGGCTGGACATTTTTATGCAAAAACAGGCTAGCATCAGCGCCCGTAAATTGCAGCAACGTGTAGGACAGAGCTTACAGGTTATCGTTGATGGTATCTCTGAAGATGGCCATGCACTTGCACGTTCAAAGGCTGAAGCCCCCGACGTTGATGGCTGGGTGATTATTGAAAATCAGCAACAATTAGTATCTGGTGAGTTTGTGACGGTTAAAATAACCGATGCAGATGAACATGATCTGTGGGCTAAGTTAGTATAAAAACCGGGCTTTATATGGTATTTTATAAAGCAATACTATAAATATAAAAATAATTCATGGTTAATAAGCCGTTATGGTATGTGATTCTTCCCCCTCCTCACATATTTATAAATAGTGCTAAACAGGGATAGTACAAAATTATTACAGCATTATAGGGCAGGCTTGTTTTATTGGCTGATTTAAACATTAACTATCCAGACTCTGAATTTATTAATATGAATTTACCAATATGAA
Source organism: Chromatiales bacterium (assembly GCA_027076325.1). GTDB lineage: Bacteria > Pseudomonadota > Gammaproteobacteria > UBA6429 > Thiohalophilaceae > SZUA-37. Next base: position 69,298 of record JALTJZ010000021.1, read on the forward strand.
TTT
>JALTJZ010000021.1:69400-74795 GCA_027076325.1 Chromatiales bacterium
AATAGTGCTAAACAGGGATAGTACAAAATTATTACAGCATTATAGGGCAGGCTTGTTTTATTGGCTGATTTAAACATTAACTATCCAGACTCTGAATTTATTAATATGAATTTACCAATATGAATTTACCAATATGAATTTGCCAATATGAATTTGCCAATATGAATTTACAGGGCCACTCAAATACATTGCCAATGGGCACCCGACTCGAATGCTATCAGATTGAGGATGTCTTAGGCGTGGGTGGTTTTGGTATTACCTATAAAGCAAAAGATTTAAATTTAGGCTGCAATGTTGCGATTAAAGAATATTTTCCTGCCAGTTTTGCTGTGCGTGCTGCAAACACCTGCACCGTTAATTCCAGAACCAGTAATGACAATGAAATTTACACAACAGGATTGCACCGGTTTTTAGATGAAGCACGCATTCTTGCACAATTTAAATCCAGAAGTATCGTTCACGTTAACCGTTTTATAAAAGCAAATGGCACGGCTTATATTATTATGGACTATGAAGAAGGTGTTCCTTTAAGTCGCTATCTATTAAAGTCTAAGCGACTCACTGAACATGAACTTGTCATGGTTGCTGTTCCTATTCTTGAAGGGTTGCGCACTATTCACCAGAGTAAATATTTACACCGTGATATCAAGCCATCAAATATTTATTTACGCAAGCAGGGCAGACCGGTGCTTATTGATTTTGGTTCAGCCCGGCAGTCCATTGATAATAATGGCCAGGCAGTGACTGGTTTTGTTACACATGGTTATGCACCGTTTGAGCAATACAATACCCACGATGAACAAGGGCCATGGACAGACCTGTATGGTCTGGGAGCAACACTTTATCGCTGTATTAAAGGTGTTTCACCTGTAGATGCACTGGACAGACTGGCAGCTATACAGGCGGGTGAGCCGGATCCATTAAAACCATTGTTGCTGGAAAAGCCGGATAAATATGGAACAGAAATACTGTCCTGCATTGACTGGATGCTAAGTTTTCGTATTAAACATCGTCCGCAGTCGGTTGACGAAGTTATGCATCGGTTTAAAGCTGTTCGAACAAAACGTTTACAAGTGGAATCACCCAAAACCGTATTAAGCCAGAAAGATATTGACTGGGATGCTGAATTTGTTGTTGCAATTGAATCTGAGTTAGCAACCTATATTGGCCCATTGGCACCTATTATGGTAAAAAAAGCATTGCATGAATCGACCAATCTGGATGAACTGCATCGGTCTCTGGCCGTTAATATTGACAATCCGTCTCATCGTGAGCAGTTTATGCAGTTGTTTTCTGTGCGCGCATCCACTTCGCCACATTCTGTGGTGACAGAAAAAACCACAACACATAACAGTGTGCCGATGCATTTAAATGAGTCAGGGGAAATAAATAAAAACTTTAGAAATGAGGCAGAACAGGCACTGGCCAGATATATAGGCCCACTTGCGGGTATTATTGTGGATGAAGCAATAGCGAGTTCATCATACCGTGATGAGGTTGTTCGAAAGCTAGTAAAAGAAATTCAGAATGAAACAGATAAAAGCAGGTTTCTGGATGAAGTAAATAAAAATTAATAAAGGAAGTATAAAAAATGAAGCTGACAACAAAATTTAATTTAATCCTGATACTGGTTTTATCCATTAGCTTTATTGTTTGCGCCTATCTTTCCTATAATATTTTGCAAAAAAATGCCAAGCGCGAAGTGGTTAATAATGCAGGTATGATGTTAGAAGCTGCCCTGGCGATTCGTGGTTATACCATTTCAGAAATCAGACCGCTACTGGTCGAGCAAATGGAAAGAACCTTTCTACCGCAGTCTGTTCCTGCCTATGCTGCAACCCAGAGTTTTAACAGTTTAAGAAAAAAACACCCGCAATATTCTTATAAAGAAGCAACATTGAATCCGACTAATTTACGCAACCGGGCGACAGACTGGGAAACGGATATTGTGCAGGAGTTTTCAAATAATAGAAAAACAAAAGAGGTAACCGGTATACGGCAAACACCTACTGGCCCCGTTTTATACCTTGCGCGACCTATTCAAATAAAAAAACCAGGTTGTTTAACTTGTCATAGCACAATAAGTGCCGCACCTGCCACGTTGGTTGAAAAATACGGTAGTGCGAATGGTTTTGGCTGGAAATTAAATGAAATTGTTGGTGCACAAATTGTTACTGTGCCAATGTCTCTTCCGGTACAAAAAGCAAATGAAGTTTTTGTTACTTTTATGCTGTTATTAATCGGTGTGTTTTTATTTATTATTATTGTTCTAAATATTATGTTGAAACAAATTATTATTAAGCCTGTTATGCGTATGGCCGTTGCTGCAAATAAAATCAGTGTCGGTAAATTTGACACGCCGGAGTTTGACGAAAGTGGTAAGGATGAAGTTGCCATACTCTCGGCATCATTTAACAGGATGCGCCGCAGTTTACAAAAGGCAATCCAAATGCTACAGCAGCGTAATAATGGTTAAATACAGCTTTAACACAAGGTGAAGTTGAAGCCAGGTAGCTTTTAGTATACCCTGCGCGTTGTTCTGGAGAAGTGTCCGAGTGGCTGAAGGAGCACGCCTGGAAAGTGTGTATAGGTTTATCCCTATCGAGGGTTCGAATCCCTCCTTCTCCGCCAAAAATCAGTGTAACTGATTGATATTAATAAGATTAACTCCTTCAGTCTCTCGCGTATATACGGTTCTATATACGGTATAAAGTAAAAATATTGGATAATCCCTTTATTCAATACCTCTTAGCAAAACTTATTTTACCCCTAGTATCTATGTCTCCCTTGATGTTGTTTGTCGGCATGCACCGGTGTTTCCCCTATAAATACAGTACTTATCAACCTGTTTTATTTTCAAGTTGAACGTGGCGTTTATTTGATGGGGGGGGAGGCCAATTTCTGATCTGTGTGGGAATGGATGTAGGGTATGCTTGAAATTTGTACAAAAATAAAAGAAAAGTTACTTTGCATGTTGGAGTATATTTACGTAGGCACCAAATATGGTAATGTGGTAAACACTCAAGTAATTAAGAAAAATAAATAAAGGGGGATGTGCTATGAAATATTTTATGGTCTTATCATGTTTAATTCTTACTGGTTGTACTACGACTTCGGAAATAATACCTTTTGGCAAAAATCAATATACAGTCACAGCTGAAAGTGAGACTGGTATAATTAGTGCTAAGAAAGCTGCCATTAAAAAAGCTTCTGAGTTCTGTAGGAAAAAAGGTTTGAAAATGGAACCAATGGCTGCAAATCAAGGTTCAGAATCAGCTGGAATTATACATACTGGTAACGGTATATATAGTTCAGCTGGTACATGGAGTAATTACGATTTAACGTTCAAATGTTATGAGTAAAGGAATAATATTTATCTTTTTTGTTGTAGCTCTGATTTCTGGTTGTGACAGTAAAAATGAAGAAGTAGTAAACTTCACTTCTGTAAAGAAGGCAATTAAGAATTGTTCCGAACCAGAAAATCCATATGGTGATGGAGGAGGGCATGATGCTGGATTTGATTGGGCTGAGGATACAGGAAGTAGTTGTTCTGGAAATTCCCAATCATTTATTGATGGGTGTGAGGAATATTATCGGCAACTTGATACTTATGAAAGATGTAAATCAGGCAATTGACCTTTAAAAGGAAATATAAATTTTATGTTAACTCTAAGTAGGAAAATTGAAGAGCAGGTAATTATTCAAGCACCTGACGGTAACCAAATTGTAATCAAGGTATGTCAGACGCAAGCTGACTAAGTAAAGCTTGGCATTGATGCCCCACTGGAATATACAATATTGAGAGATGAATTAATTGAAACCGATTAATCCTATTAGGATACGGACAGTATTTTTAATTGTTTTTACTTTATCTATATTCAGCCCATATAGTTTCGCAGCAAAGAGAATTTACAGTGACATAATTATTGATGAAGTTACCTCTATTTATGATGGGGATACGTTCAGAGTCACTATTAAGAATTATCCTCCAGTTATAGGGGAGCGTATTTCAGTACGTGTTTTAGGTGTTGATACGCCTGAACTACGTGGTAAATGTCAAAAAGAAAAAGAGCTTGCCCGATTAGCTAAACAGTTCACAGTTAAGCATTTAAGGGAAGGCAAAGTAATTACTTTTGAAAAATGTTCAGCGTGGGAAATATTTTAGATTATTGGCTTATGTCGATATTGATGGACTAGACTTAAGCACATTATTAGTCAATGCTAATCACGCAAGGCTGTATAGTGGTGGTAAGCGTCTTGGTTGGTGCAATTAAATTAGAGGTTGGTTATGTCTCATAACATTGACAAGGATATTTTCAACATTTTATTGAATGATATAAGAGAAACACTAGGAGAACACTCAAAGCCATTGCATTTTTTTACACCTAAAATACCTGATGAATCATATGATGATTTTGAATGGTACTATAAAGAAGTGTACAGTAAATTATTTGATAAATCTGAAGATGATTTAACTCATATCCCTGAACTTGTGAAGTTAAGATTAAAGTACTTGAACCACTATATGTTTCAACAGAATTTGAAAATGCGAAAATATGAACGTTATTTATTCTGGGGAGGGTACTTTGTTGGTATTCCAATTATCATATCGTGGCTAGGATATGTCTTTAGGTCGTTATAACAAGGATAAATATTGAAATATTATTGGGTGAATATCTTTAATTATCAATTACAGAGATATTTTTAATAAATTAAGAGTAAGGCTTATAATATGACTAAAAATATATTCATAATATTAATTCTCATATCTTCTATTGATGTCTCAGCAAGTGAATATGGGAATGTTGTGCTTATACTTAGTAAATCACCTATTTCATTCAAAGATAGAATTGTTGCTGCGAAATTTATAGAAAAAGAATGTAAGGTTATTCTTAGTAATGTTCCTGAACTATCACCATTACAATTAAAATGGTTAGAAGATACAACTAGAATACGTAAAAATATACACCTGACACCGGAATTTAATCGTAGAGTTTTGTTTTTAAAATATTCGCGTTGTGTGAAAGGAGCTAAAATGGCTCAAAGTATGAATAGTAATAAACCAAAGCATACGCTTGGTTGGGCTATTGTTGCATCATCGTTATTTGATCCAGATACTAAAATATACATAGAGAGAGCAAGGTATAACATTTTGAGTAAGTATGCTCTACGTGCAGAAGCTCTTTATTTATTTTCAAAAAATATACTTGATAATATTGTAATTCAAGATCTAGACGAAACAGTAGAACTCAATAAAGTTATTTCTAATCGCCTTCATCCACCACTAAAACTTCACCCTCAATAACAGGGCTTTGCCTACTTAAAGCTTGAAACTGCCTTTGTAGCTTGTTGAGAGCTTCATTATCCATATTGGTATTGATGCTTGTTGGTAGGT
>JALTJZ010000022.1 GCA_027076325.1 Chromatiales bacterium
TGGTCTAGCCCCCTATAAATCGGACTATTTGAATTTAAGATTTCAATAATACACATTTTAGTTCATAGTTTTGTATTAGCAAGGGACGACCGAAGGTGACGCGTGTACCGATGGTTGTCGAAGTGTATCGGGCCCGGTCACTTCATTGTTATCGGATAAATTATTCCGGGCATTGAGCCCATCAAAATTTAAGCAAGGGACTTCCCTCAGGCTCGGCATCCCCGATAGCTGCTGATAAGGGATGCGTAACTTGAAGTATATCTTCTTGTTTTTAGTGGTTTTACGGTCTATCAAGCCGTTCTCCCATAACTCCCGGAACAGGCGTGGGGGCAGGTTGGCAATAGAGCCATGCAAGCGCTGGTTATTGTATTTTTCATAAAACAGCGTAAGTCTTTGCCGGAGCTCATCAAAAGACCAAAAAACCTGCTTGTCCAACATTTTGCCCAAAATAGCATGGAAGCTTTCCACATGGGCGTTCTCCTGGGGAGTGTAGGGGTGGATAAATACCTGGTGCAGATGGTTTTGCTCGAAGAATCTGCGGATTGTCTTGGCCCCAAATTGCGGGCCGTTATCGTTACGCACCTCAATGTGTATTTGCTTTTTCAGCATGTCTGCCGGCTGCAGGTGTTCTACCACTACGGACTGCCATGCCCTTTTTACCTGTGCGGCTTTCATGCTATAGCCCACCTGCCAGTGCAGCGCCTGCCGGGTAAAAGTATCCAAGATGGTAAGGATATAGGCATGGCGCCTGTGCTGAGCTACCCAAACGTACTTGATATCCATTTCCAGCACCGCTAAGGGGCCCTGTGGAGTTACTATGCGATAGCGGGCATAGCTTTTGTCAGGTCTTTGGTAGCGTGGCTTTAATAACATGGCTTCTCTCATGAGGCGGTATACTTTTTTATGGTTGATATAAAACCCGGCCAGCATCAGGGCAACACACATCTTTCTGTACCCGTAGTCGGTATCCGGGTCGCTTTGCTGCTTGCGGATATGGGCCAGCACCTGCCCGTTGTCCACCTGAACAATGCCACCGGCTTGTTGTTGCCGGGTAGTTTGGGTGGGCTTTTTGCCTGGACGCCTGCCCTTCGGCCTGTAGTAGTACTGGTGGCGACTAAGACCCGTGCAAGACAAGGCTTTTTGCACCGTCATCCCGAGGCCAACATACTTACAGACTATTTCTTTTTTCTCGCCCAGGCATACTTCTTTTTTAACAACTCGTCTTTTAAATGGCCCTCTAACTCTTTTTCGGCCAGCAACTTTTTGAGTAGTTGGTTTTCCTTCTCAAGGCGCCTGATCTCTTTGAGGTGGGCCGGGGTCATGCCGTGGCGAAGACCATCTTCTCCCATCTGTTCAAACTTCCGTTTCCATGAATAGTAGGTGGCCGGGTAGATCCCATGTTTGGCCAATACCGCGCTGACCCCCTGCTCAGAGGCTTCCTTTATAATGGCCAGCTTTTGCTCTTTTGTGAATGTTCGCTTTTCCATAGGACATAATTTTAAAAAATTATTACAGATATCTAACTATAATTATGTCCGATTTCTTAGGGGGCCAAAACA
>JALTJZ010000023.1 GCA_027076325.1 Chromatiales bacterium
TGGGGTTAACGAGTATCACCTGGCCATTGGCATCAATACGGCCACGAATGGTGGAGGCGTTATTACCAAGAATACGGTTTAAAGAAATGGCTCGGCTATTCGGTTGAATATATTGCACCCGTTCGTTTTGTTCGACGTTATAACTTTGCCAGTTAATCACCATATTCTGGCTTTGCTGGTTAATGCGGGTATTGAGGTTGTTTTGGTGGATATGGCCAACACCGCCGACCACCTGACCGCCCTGGGGGGCAGCATAAGTGTTAGACACCAAAAACCTAAATGAAAAAATAAGAACGCGCTGCTTAAAACAGACGCGGGATTAGGCTTTAATATTACATTTTTTTTATTCTTACCAGATGCTGCAATACAGTTTTCCATTATGATTCCTCTCCTTCACGTCCCTGCGAAATATGCCTTATATTATTGTTAGTTGTTTGTTTTACTTGAGTTATTAAAGAAATGTGTTTGATTCCATATACACTGAAAATGAACCATTAGCTGTGGCATACCACCACTGCTGGATGCTACCAGATTCACCCAATAATACTCCAAAGCCGGTAAAGCCCTCATTCGGCTCGGCGACAGAGCAAAATACAGAGGGCTCGGTTTGTTAAGGGGCCAGCCCACCATCGGTTATAGTCCAGTTATAGGTATTAACAAGCACATCGCGTGCGTTTTGTGCAGCAGCCGAATACTGGCTGTTACCTGCGCTAAAAAAGACATTATTTTGCACGGTTTGTCCGCTCCAACCTGATAGCAGGGCATCGTAGTTGGCGGTCGAAAGCGTAACGCCAGCAAACATGACACCCATATAGGTCACCGCAGCGACATTCCATTGGCCAATGTCCTGATTAAAGGCCGTTGCATCCCAAAACATGTACCCCATATTAGTCACCGCGGCGACATCCCATTGGCCAATGTCCTGATTAAAGGCCGTGGCGCCAGCAAACATGAACTGCATATCGGTCACCGCGGCGACATTCCATTGGCCAATGTCCTGATTAAAGGCCGTGGCGCCAAAAAACATGGATTGCATAGTAGTCACCGCGGTGACATCCCATTGGCCAATGGCCTGATTAAAGGCCGAGGCGTTTCGGAACATGGAGCGCATATTGGTCACCGCGGCGACATTCCATTGGCTGATGTCCTGATTAAAGGCCGAGGCGTTTCGGAACATGGAGCGCATATTGGTCACCGCAGCGACATTCCATTGGCCGATGGCCTGATTAAAGGCCGTTGCATCCCAAAACATGGAGCGCATATTAGTCACCGCGGCGACATTCCATTGGCTGATGTCCTGATTAAAGGCCGTGGCGCCAAAAAACATGGAGCGCATATTAGTCACCGCGGCGACATTCCATTGGCTGATATCCTGATTAAAGGCCGTGGCGCCAACAAACATGCGAGTCATACTGGCCACTTGAGACAGGTTGGGGCGGTCAGTTGCATTAATAACAACATTGCTCGCATTTTCAAACGCAGAAGCCATCGAAGTCCATTCTTGATCCCCCCACTGCTCAACCGATAATAACTTTGCGGCATCTG
>JALTJZ010000024.1:0-1918 GCA_027076325.1 Chromatiales bacterium
TAACATGCCAGCAGCACATGCCCCGATTAATATATTTTTAGTTGATTGTTTCATTTGATTCTTTAACTCCCGTTTAGTTAAGTTTTCGTTAAACTTATTAACTACTCCAAATTGTTTTGCTACTTGTGTAATACTGTCCTGATGTTGTTTTTATGAGACAATTCTGTTTTGCAATTCGCACTATGGTTGTATAAAGCACACCTAAGTGTTCATTGCTATTTTTAGTAACAATACGCAATTCAAAGCATTTATTTCGTTAATGTTGGCACATTATCTACATTTTGTTGCAGGAGTGTATGTAACCAAACACACATTGCTTTTACCTGTCTCCAAATTACAACGGCTAGTTTATGGAAGCGAATCGTGGTAGAAGTGTACCTTAAAAACAACACGGACTTCTCGATATTAAGAAAATCAAATGGAGCGAGGCCTTAACATTATGAGTACATTAAAAAACACCCGCATTTTTATTTGCCTTTTGGTATTGTTAATATGGCAACAAGCCGCTTATGCCGGTGGTTTTCGGCTACCGGAATACACAGCCGCTGGCGTTGCAACGGCCAACGCGCTGGTTGCTGACACAACACGAATGAGTGCCATTGCCTACAACCCTGCCATTATGAGCACTTATTCCACCTCTAACCCCCAACAAACGAGTTTATTCAGTGGCAGCCTTATTCAGGTTCAATACGATACTGAAGTGAGCACCGCCAGTAAAACAACGCAGGGAACTGGCCAGTCAACGTTTAATATACCGGGGCTTTTTATAAGTGAACGGCTCTCCGACAAGCTTTCTGTCGGGCTATTGGTTCACAGTCCCTTTGGCCTGGAAACGAAATGGCCGACTAACACTTTTCCTGCTTTTGGTGGTGTGGCGGCAGTGGAGCCGGAACTTAGTCGAATAAAAATGTTTAATGCCAATATCAATCTGGGCTACAGACTCAATGCAAATACCGGTATTGCAATCGGCGTTAACCGCTATCAGTTACTCGATTTACGGTTTAATTCGCAGGCAACCGCGGTTGAAGGGGATGGCTCGGGATATGGCTGGAATACGGCATTTATTACAAAAATGGATAAGCTGACCCTTGGCCTGTCTTACCGTTCCAAAGTACAGGCAAACGCCACCGGCATGGCAGGTGGTGTTACCCCGATTAAGCTGGACGTAACCTTTCCGGAAATGCTCACCATTGGTGCTAATTATGCCGTTAACGACGCACTGACTGTTGAACTGGACATAGAACATACCGGCTGGAAAGTTTACGACAACCTGAATATCCGCAGAGCTGCTGATAATTCAACATTAACCTTAAGCACCAACAACTGGAAGAATACCTTAACCTACCGGGCAAGCGCGCAATACAAAACAAACAAACATCAATTCCTGTTTGGCTATGCTTACGACGAAACACCACAAAGTGACGATTACTTTTCTGCACGTGTACCCGATTCAGACAGGCAACTGTTTTCAGTTGGGTATCAATATGATTTTGGTACTTACCAAATAGAAACCGGGCTGATGCTGGTTAAGTTTAAAGACCGGGTGATTAATTCCAGTAAAACCTATGTTCTGGCCAGCCCCCCCAATGAACCCAATGGCTCCACTGCTTATAATGGAACTTATCGCTCAAATGCAGTGGTGTTGAGTGTTGGGGTGAATGTTGCTTTTTAGCCGAACGCCAGGCCTGAAGCTGATGGGTTGCACCCATCCTACAATACAAATTAGAACAGGCTATACATGTAGGATGGGTGGAGCGCCAGCGTAACCCATCAAAACCCAGGCCTGACCTGATGGGTTGCACCCATCCTACAATACAAATTAGAACAGGCTATACATGTAGGATGGGTGGAGCGCCAGCGTAACCCATCAAAACCCAGGCCTGACCTGATGGGTTGCACCCATCCTACAATACAAATT
>JALTJZ010000024.1:2018-6691 GCA_027076325.1 Chromatiales bacterium
ATGGGTTGCACCCATCCTACAATACAAATTAGAACAGGCTATACATGTAGGATGGGTGGAGCGCCAGCGTAACCCATCAAAACCCAGGCCTGACCTGATGGGTTGCACCCATCCTACAATACAAATTTAGAACAGGCTATACATGTAGGATGGGTGGAGCGCCAGCGTAACCCATCAAAACCCAGGCCTGACCTGATGGGTTGCACCCATCCTACAATACAAATTTAGAACAGGCTATACATGTAGGATGGGTGGAGCGCCAGCGTAACCCATCAAACCCCAGGCCTGACCTTGATGGGTTGCACCCATTCAGCGGGCTGCCTTTCGCGTTGGATTCAATGCGATTTTTTAGCTGCTAAATCAGGGCAATGGTCATTGCGAAGAAACAAAGTGACGCGGCAATCTTATTGTTACTCGGTATACGCAGCCAGATTGCCGCGCTATCGCTCGCAATGACCTCTGTTTTTTTATAGCAATCGTAACTAAATAACTTACTACACCATCCGTTTTAGCATGTCATTGCGAGGAACAAAGTGACGTGGCAATCTTATTGTTACTCGGTATACGTAGCCAGATTGCCGCGCTATCGCTCGCAATGACCTCTGTTTTCTTTGATAGCGATAGCAACTAAATAGCTTACTACACCGTCCTTATGTTTTAGCATGTCATTGCGAGGAACAAAGTGACGCGGCAATCTTATTGTTACTCGGTATACGCAGCCAGATTGCCGCGCTATCGCTCGCAATGACGGTTTTTTTATTGAACAACTAATCAAATATTAAGCAGATACTCGCAGCGCTTTGCGCTGCATAAGTGCCTGTCAATCCTTTAGTAAAGTGTATTGGGACTTTGCAGTACGCAGCGCTTTGCGCTGCATAAGTGCCCGTAAATTCTTCGAATTAACGGGCACTAAATATACAATGTAATGTCCGAATCACCTGCAAATTCAAAGAATGTGGCTGCACCACCAAAAGTAACGCCGTCGATAAAATCTGCCGGGTTCATGTCAAATAAGTCAACGGTCATTTGACAGGCCACCATTTTTACTTCTGCTTCCAGGCAAAGATCGCGTAGTTCTTCCAGGCTGGCAACACCTTTGGATTTCATTTTGCTTTTCATCATCATGGTCATGATGCTTTGCATACCCGGAATTGCGGTACCAATAACAGGGAACCATTTATCCATTCCCATTGGCATCGGCATCCCCGGATTACCCAAAGGGCTCACCGACACATTCATTTTACGTTTTAATAGCTGTAAACCATAGAATGTAAAAAATATCTCAACGTCATAACCTAATGCAGCAGCCGTTGAGGAAAGAATAAATGGAGGATAACCCCAGTCTAGAGTTCCCTTGGTTGCAATGATCGCAAGCTTTTTATTCGACATAGGCGTCGTCCTCTAGTCAGCAAAGTTAATATTACGCGTTCGCTGTCCATAGTACACGCTATCGACCTGTCTGATTAATAAAGCGCTAGCTCTTTTTAATCAAGAAAACGAATTTCCCGCCTTCTTCTTTTGATTCCATTAATTCATTGCCGGTTTGTTTAGCAAATGCTTCAAAATCTTTTACTGAACCCGGATCCGTTGCGATGATATGCAATACTTGCCCTGCGTCCATACCTGCTAAGCTTTTTTTAGCGCGAAGAATAGGTAGTGGGCAGTTTAAGCCTGATGCGTCGAGTTCTTGATCAAAATTAGCCATGGTAGCTCCTGTTTAGTTTAAATTTGTGTATCAAATCATTCAGATTAGCGCATTTATAAATTATTTAAGCAAGAATAACAACCCAATAATGTTCTAATATAGGTTTTTGTTAATACTTAGATTCATTCACAACGCCTCTAAAAATGAATATCCGGGTCATCATTTTAATAAAAATAGCCAACATTTGCCGTTAAATCGGCTCCTGAGTATCCTGACATAAACCACTGGCCTGCCAGGCATTAAACCCCCCACGAAGGGTATAGACGTTATCAAAACCTGCCTTTTGCAAATACTGGCAAGCCTGCACCGAACGTATCCCCTGGTGACAAAAAAGGATAATAGGCCGTTCGCCTGATAATTCAGCCACTTGAGCAGGAATGGCGTGTAACGGCATATGTTGCGCTCGCGGAATCGAGCCTCTGCTCACTTCGTGAGAACTTCTTAGATCAAAAATATCAACCTGTTCATGTTGGTCGTTAAGTAATTCATTCAACTCCGATACTTCTATTTCTCGCACTAGTGGCATTTTGTCTCCTGCACTCTGATAACCCTTAAGTCCATATAAGAGTATAATTATATAACATTTGAGTCATTATTCATCAAAAACTTGAAACCACTTTGCAATTTACTGTCTTAAACCACAGCAATGTGCCAATTACAAAATAGCCGTTAAGGATGATAAGATTTACCCATGAAACCCACAATAACCCTCAGTTTTTTGCGCCAACGTTTGGCCTCTATTTCTATCTGCTTGATAATACTACCCTTTTCTTACCCTGTTAGTCTGAAGGCAGAGGAGCTCAAACTCCCTGACATAGGTGATAGTGCCGCAACGGCATTGACTTTAACCGAAGAAAAAAAGATGGGGGCAGCCGTTATCCGCAATATTCGCCATGCAGGGAAACTCGTCGATGACCCCTTACTGGTGGAATACATTAACAATCTGGGTAACAAGCTGGTTTCCGTTAGCAACAACAAAGACTACCGCTTTAATTTCTTTATTATTGATGATAAGTCCATTAATGCTTTCGCCTTGCCCGGTGGCTATATTGGTGTACATTATGGCCTTATCACTGCAAGCCGAAACGAAAGTGAGCTGGCATCGGTGCTAGCGCACGAGATTGCGCATGTCACCCAACGCCATCACGCGCGCGCCTATGATCTTGGTACAAAATACCAGGTGCCGGTGCTCGCTGCGCTCATTGCTGCCATCGTGCTGGGTTCAAATGGAAATGAGCTGGGTCAGGCTGCGCTTGCCAGCATTGCCGGTGGCTCTGCACAAATGCAAATTGATTTTACCCGCGCCAACGAAAAAGAAGCCGACCGACTTGGCATTGCTATCCTTAACAAAGCGGGCTTTGATGCCCACAGCATGGCCAGCTTTTTCGAGCAAATGTATAAAGAGTCGCGACTTTACGGTTCACAAGGCCCCGAGTTTTTACGTACCCACCCAGTGTCACAAAACCGCATGGCCGAAGCAAAACTACGTGCAAACCAGATGCCACTAAAACAACCACCATCGTCAGAAGCTTATTACTTAATGAAGCAACGGATTGAAGCACTCAACCAACCGGACGATAAAGCATTACTCGAACACTATACGTTGCAACTTAAAAATAAAACCTATACTAACCGTGAAGCGGCTTTATACGGCTACACCATCGCACTTCTAAGGAATAAAAGGCTCAGCCAGGCACGTAAAATTATTCAACAGCTGCGTAAGCAGGCACCTTCTCGTATTGCCTACCTTATTACAGAAGCCCAGATAGCGGAACAAGCCCGCCAAGACACAAAAGCACTGCAACTATACAAGCGTGCTCTGAGCGATTACCCCGGCAATAACCCACTCACACTCAGTTATATTGAAGCGCTATTAAAACAACAAAAATACGACCGCGCAAAATCCATTCTTGATACGCACTTAAGACAGCCCTCACCGGCGCCCAAACTCTACAAACTTTTATCACGGGTAGAGTCAAAACTGGGCAATCAGGTTGCCACCTATGAGGCACTCTCACACTACTATTATCAGATTGGACAGACCCACCAGGCACTTAAACAAATTGACCTTGCCTTAAAAACACCCTCACTCGATTTTTATACTGAAAGCAGACTCAGCGCACGCAAAAAAGAATTACAAACTGAAATAGCAACCCTTGCAAAAAAGTAATTCTGAGTTTAGCCCACTAAAATCGAATTTGGTTTTATAAAACAGCAATCAGTAATTTTAATACTTTCTAATTTACTTAAGTATCAGTAAACACTTGCCATAAGTTTGCGTTCATGTATGCTTGGCTTCAGGTGTTGTTGCCAAGTGTTAACGGCACCCGCCAATAGCTTGGCAACAAAAAAAATATTAAAATATCTTAAATTTACAAAGATATTTTATAAGGTTAATAAAACATTACCCATACTTGAACGAGGAGGAAAACCATGCGGAAACCCGTCATGATCGTCGCTGCCGCAAGTGCCATCGCAGTAGTACTAGGCTCTATGAGCTTTGCACCTGTCGCACTCGCTGACTCAGACTTAGTTGCGACTGGTAAAAAAGTTGCTGAAAACCGTAAAAAAGGCAACTGCTTTACATGTCATGCCTATAAAGGCGCCAAAATGGCTGGCAATGTTGGGCCACCATTAGTCGCAATGAAAGCCCGCTTTCCGGATAAAGCAAAGTTAAGAGCTCAAATCGCGGACGCAACAGCAACTAACCCAAACTCAATGATGCCTCCATTCGGCAGACACGCAATTCTTACTGATAAAGAAATTGACGCTGTTGTTGAATGGGTTCTTACTTTATAAAGAAGTACCGGCAAAATTATAATAATTTTTAGGAGAATAGAATATGCAACGCAGAACCTTTTTAAAAGGCAGCCTGGCAGGCACAACGGTCGCGGTTGCGGTCGGTGCGGGCTTGTTAAGCCCACGTGCTGTTTTAGCCGCATGGCCAAAAAGCGCCTTCGCCGCTAAA
>JALTJZ010000025.1:0-5031 GCA_027076325.1 Chromatiales bacterium
TCGCCTTCATCCACCACTAAAACTTCACCCTCAATAACAGGGCTTTGCCTACTTAAAGCTTGAAACTGCCTTTGTAGCTTGTTGAGAGCTTCATTATCCATATTGGTATTGATGCTTGTTGGTAGGTTACGACTAATCTGGCGTTTGTCGAATTGAACAGCTGATACAATAGACAGGTCTTTGCCTCCCATTGGCTTTCGTATTAATTCATTATTCTTATCCAGAATGAAATCGCCTTTAATAATACGATCTTTAATTTCTTCTTGAGCGAGATTAATATTTTCAGTGAAACTGGCATCTAGTGCCTGTTGTTGTTCTATGCGTTCAGCATCCAATTTTTGTATAAACCATTCTTGCTTCTTCCAGCCTTGTACCGTTTCACGAGGTATATTAATAGCTTTTGCAGTAGCAGCAATATTACCTGTAACAAGATAATGCGCTACCGCCTTTTGTCTATCGTATTCAGTGTATTGTTTGGGCATAATAAATCCTTTTGAGGTAATATATTTTAACCATCATCATAGCTACATACTCGCTCCCATGCTTTGGGATTTTTCTTGGCTTCAGATAAAGACTAACTTAGTTCTTCATTAGAGTAACCCCACTTTTTAGCCATTGTGCGGATACGTTTTTCTAATTTGTACATTGAGTTGCGCTCTATTTTTAAGTCAGTTGCACTTTTGTTGCATGGTGAGTTGCATGGGAAACGCTGTTGTACCAATGCTTTCAAGCTAGTTGGTTGCGCAGTGGTTGCATGAGCGTGTGAATTTGTTGCACATGAGTTGCATGGTTGCGGCTCTATAGGGGTACACCGATGCAACTTATTCATAAAATCCTACCTTCTGCTTTTGCTCGTTTAATATGTCGGCTAATACTGGATTTATTTCTGCCTACTTCAGAAGCTATATCTTTCTGACTTAATCCTTCTTCATATAAAGATAGAATTTGCTCATGAATAGCATCTTCTAATTTTTTGTATGTCCACTGTTGAGTACCATTTGTATCTGTAATTAGTTGAGCTTCCATAGGTTCAGCATCTTCACCGAAGAAACCACGCGCTTTTTCAAATCTAATTTCGAACCGTGCACCTTGTTCCTGTGTATAGTCACTAGGTTGTTTTAAAGATATAACCGTATCGAGTACGTCTTCACGCTTGCTTGTACCACGTTGCCTTCCATCTTTACCGCTATGATGAATAAATAGAACCGAACGTCCTTGAGCGCGTTGCTGTAATGCCCATGCTTGAATGGGTTGCCAGCCTTCGGCCTCGTTTTCTTTTCCAGAACGACAAAGGGTTGAAATGTTATCAACAATAATTAAATCAATATCATTAAGATATTTATCAAGGTCTCTCTGATCATTAATATCTGCAATATTAAAGGAAAGTCTGTCTTTAGGTTGTAGGTCGGGAGTTAAGAATCTTAAAGGTTTAGATGGTTCTTTATCATTTGATCTAACAATATCAGCTAACCTTTCTTGTAATGCAGGTGCTGGCATTTCACCATCGAGAATTAAAACACCAGCAGGTTCAGGAGCTTTCCACCCTAGAAATTCACTACCACATGCAACTACATAACCTACAGCAAGTCCGAAGTGAGTTTTCCCAATACCTCTAGGCGCATGAACCATTGCAAGTCCTTGTGAGGGTAGCCAAGGTTTTAATAGTATTTTTCGTTCAGGTAATTCTTGTGATAAAAAATCTTGAATATCGACGATAGAAATTGAATTACCTTCTATTTTCTCATCAGGGTATAGTTCTTCGATTGTTGCTTCGTGTGTTGAATCGTTTGCTTCAAACTCCATAGAGATCACCTGCAATGCGTTTGACACGTTTAGCTGCAAGTATTTCACGTTCCCAGAACTCTTCTGGTATAGGCTTAAACTCAGGCCTGGCTGCTCTATAGTTTTTGTTTCTGCTTAGTTCCTTATGAGTAACACGATTATCTACAATCAGAAGTAATACAATCAGTTCATGATATAAAGCTTTAAACAGTTGTGCTTTGGTCTTTGTCTGTTTGTATTCTTTTCGTTGGTATTGATTAAAGTCTGAAGGGGGAAATAAATCCTTCATTTCTAAACCAAGTGAAGAAACTATAGACTCAGTAGAACAACCAGCAAAACACTTGATTAATACTGTTCCATCATCGGTTTCAGATATTGATAGGCTAGGGGACGAATCTGAGTGGGCAGGACATTTACAAATATATCCTTTACCATTTCGTTTACCATTAAGATTATAGGCGATTTGTTCAGCATTCATGACTTACCACCTTAATAAAATTATTGGTAGCTACGGCATGATGCATCCACGAACGACATTGACCGCATAAGTCTTTTTCATAGTTTTTAAGTGGAGTCTTACAAGCTATGCAATAAGTATTAACTTTAATTACTTTAAATTTTAATATATTATGTTTCATGTTAATTAGATCCTTTTTGAACCCGCCTGCCAGCGGGTTTTTCTTTATTTGTTATTTGTCTGTTCGATAAAATTGCGAATTTCTTCAGCGCGCCAAACGGTTACTTTAGGTGATAGTTTTATAGGTTTGGGATAAATACCTGATGCACATCCAGCCCACCAAGTTGAACGCGCCACGGGAATGATTGCTGGTATGTTTTGTTTTGGATTGCCGATTATCTGGTTAATTCTGAGATAACCTGTTTCTGGTAATTGCATTGTGTAACTCCTTTCAATAAAGGCCAACATTGGCCGTTGCTGTCAGGATGTAGTATGCAAATAAGTTGTAATTGTCTCGCGTAGTATAAGTTAAGTAGTTAGGTGAGAATACTACGCTTTTTTCTATGGTTTCGGGCTGCCTCAGCAGTGTAGGAATTTTCAGGTAAATCTAAAGAGATTGAAGTTGTTAAAGCTACAATATTGTCTAGTGGCTTTCCAAAAAGTTCAAACATTAACGTTGATAGCCTTAATGAAAGCTTTATATGTTCATGTGTGGTCGTTTTTGATGAGACTGGTTTATGATGGTACTGTGGTTTAGTTCGACTAGCATCATCTATAGCAATTAAAAAATCATTTAGAATTGGTACTAAAGTATCAGGAGCCTTATTTAAGTTTGTAAATTTATGCCATTTAAATCTTTCTATATTCTTTATTAAGTCTTTTGAATTCTTGATCATCTCATTTAGTCGACTTTTATATTCTGATTCTGGAATGGGAGTATATGGTTCAACATTTGAAATTGTAAAAAGAATAGTCCAAAAATAATATTCATATAGATCAGTACCAAATGAGTAATTTACATTGGTATTAATATTTTTCTTGTGTTTCTTTAAAGCGTTGTAGACTTCTATCATTCGCTGATCTGTCAATAAGTTCTCAATTGCTGTTTTAGTTTGTTCTGATAAATCTGAATTGTAGAATTCTTGTCTTTGATCTTTAGCCACCTTTTTAAGTGAATCAGGAAGAACTTTTAAAAGAGGTTTCATTAAGCTTGCTTCATTATTGGTGAAACATTTGATGTCTTTTTTCCATCTTTGCAGTAAGTAGACCAAGCATCCATTAGCTTGCGTCTTTTCTCGAACTTATCGCCACGTTCATAAGCGGCCTGAGTTGCATCCTTAATGGTATGAGCAAGTACAGATTCAGCTAAACCGCTAGGGTAGTTAGTCATTTCTGCGCACCAATCTCTAAAGGTGGAGCGGAAGCCGTGAACGGTTAGCTTTGAGTGATCTTGTTTGAGTTGTTTAAGTAATGCCGCATCACTGATTGATTTTTCTTTAAGTCCAGCAAACACGCGATCATCTTCTTTAGTAACCCTATAATCTTTCATTTCTTCAAGCAGGGTGAGGGCTTCAGGTGTTAGTGGTACACGATGCTCTCTACCAGCTTTCATACGTTCATCAGGGATAACCCATATACCAGTGTCTAAACTGATTTCACTCCACTTGGCTTCTCGCGCTTCATTAGAACGGGTTGCCGTTAAAATTAGGAAGGTGAGTGCTTTAGCTGCAATGTTCTTTTCTTGGCGTAGTTTCTGGTAATAATCGGGTAATTCTAAATAGGACATAGCGGCGAAGTGCTTAACCTTTTGCACCTTGCTTCGTTTGGGTAGGAGTTTGTCTAAGTGGCCGCGCCATAAAGCAGGGTTTTCACCTGTGCGGTATTTTCTTACTTTTGCCCAATCTAATACGTTTTCAATTCGGGAGCGTACTCTGGTAGCGGTTTCGGTTTTGGTGTGCCAGATAGGTTCAAGTACTTTCATGACAAGGCCAGTATCAATATCTTGCACGGATAGTTTACCCATTACAGGGTAAGCATAGGTAGTTAGGGTATTCGTCCATTGTGTTTGATGCTTTGCATTCTTCCAGCCTGCTTTGTGTGAATCAATGTAAGCAATAGCGCATTCCTTGAAGGTGATTGTTTTGGCTTGGTCTCGTTTCTTTTTAAGTTCTTCTTGGCGTTTGTGTTCAAGTGGGTCTATTCCTTTTGTACGCAGTTTTCGGCATTCGCTTGCGCTGTTACGGGCATCATCAAGGGATATAGTGGGGTAAGCACCTAAGCCACATCGTCGCTCTTTGCGGTCTTTTTCGTAGCGATATACCCATGATTTTGTACCTGAAGGGCTAACCTGTAGATAGAGTCCGTCACCATCAGGATACCAGCCTTGTTTCTTTTGCTGCTTAACTTGTAGTGCTGTTAGCTTGTTTATGCGCTTTGCCATGTGAACTCCTATATACGGATCTATATACGTTCTATATACGGATTGTAGCAGATTAGGATGGACTAAGTAAGACGCTAAGCAGGCTTAAAGCCTTTGGTATCAATGGGTTTATGGATGAAGTCAGATTAAGCTGGATGAACCGTGGGAGGACTCCTTCTCCGCCATTATACTTTCAAAAAAGCTGAGCCGGTTTAGTCTGCTCGAGTTAGTCGTATTCGAACCCTCGATGAAAATATAATAGTGGGTTTGACGAGCGGCCTTGTCGCGAAGAACATCGTTGTACAACGATGGCCCCGCAGGGGTGAGGCCGCAGGCCGAATAATCCGCCTTCTCCGCCAACAATTAATTTAAC
>JALTJZ010000025.1:5131-22872 GCA_027076325.1 Chromatiales bacterium
GATGAAAATATAATAGTGGGTTTGACGAGCGGCCTTGTCGCGAAGAACATCGTTGTACAACGATGGCCCCGCAGGGGTGAGGCCGCAGGCCGAATAATCCGCCTTCTCCGCCAACAATTAATTTAACTAATTGTTATCACTGTCCCGTTAATTTAAGCTTGAAATGCCGTAAGCGTCTGATTGTCAAGGTAGGCCAGGGTCTTTGTTGAGAACCAGGGCATGAGGTTAGCTTAATTGTTAATCGAGGCCATTCCTTCTCCTTCAGGGAGAAAGCCAGGATGAGGGGGGTAAGTAAAACAATGCGCTATCAATTCAGATCCCCCTCACCCCAACCCTCTCCCGAAGGGAGAGGGCGTTAACGGGACAGCATTAAAACAGAGGGAGACTGGCTACATATATAACCTGTTGTTTTTAATGACAAAACATTCTATGAGTCATTAAGCATAGTGCAGTGCATGATTAAATAAAGCAGCTTGGGATGGCTGTTCAGTGTAGAAAAATAAGTCAAAAGCATTTAACATACCCTTTGTCTCAGGTATTTCAGACATTATAAAAAAACAAATATAGCTTGCTGACAAGTCATAGTTAAAAAAATACCTGACTGTCTGGTGAAGCTGATAATAAAAATAATAAATAACGGCCATTGTGGTGTAAGCGGCATAAATTTAAAGTAGTTCTTATTGAGAAAAAACAAATTTAGCTTCATTCACCAGTATCGTAGCAAGTTAGGTAGATAATTTTAATGGCCATGCAAATAATAAAGAAGGTTTTAATTATTCATGAGCTCACAAGAATATTCAGAAAATAATCCAGAAACCGATATTGGCAATTCAAACCCCGTGCCTGCGGTTGGCAATGCGGCTTTTCAATCACAGTATGCGTTACGCGATATTTCGGCTGGTTTTATTACTGGTTCGATGGCGATCCCCTTGTCTGTTGGTATTGCTATTATGTCCGATTATCCAATTAAGGTTGGACTGGCGACAGTGGCTTTTGCCTGCTTAGTTGGCTGGATCAACGCATGGATTCGACCGGGTAACTACATTGGTTCTCCAGGTATTGCTGCCGGTTTAGCACCTGTTCTGGCATTAGGCGTTGCTTCTTTTGGTATTCAAAATATGGCCTTCTGTATTTTTATGACATCCGTGATGCAAGCAATAATATGGCGGTATAACTGGCAACGCTATTTACTTATTGCTGTGCCTGTTTATCTAGTCGAAGGTCTGTTAGCGGGTATTGGCCTGAAAATTCTCTTAAAGTTTTTTGCGTTTACCTATGAAGTTCCTGAAGCAGTAGCTGCATCCTCTGATTTCTGGAGTAGCGCAAGAATACAGATGATTCTTATTTCAGCGATTAGCATGGTTTCTTTTTTGTATTTGTTTTCAAAGTTCCAGGATAGCAAACCGGCTATACCTTACTTTATACTTATTTTGGGCGGTGTGGTTATTGCACAATTTGTAAATGTTCCAATGATTTATGTAGAAGATGTTGAACTAAGCCTACGCTTGCCATTACCTGTTAATGTTGATTTTATGTTGCTTGTTTACATGTTTCTTTTTTGTATCATGCTTGCAGTTATTGACGTGATTGAGCAGGTAATGAGTAACGCTGCAATTGAAAAGATTGACCCTTTAAAGCGGAAATGTAACAGTAATAATAGTTTGTTGGCTATCTGGATTGCTAACATGGGTTCAAGCTTTTTTGGTGGCATGACCAATCTTGATGGCCTGGCAAAGAGCACCACGAACAGGTTGGCCGGTGCTTATACAAAGTTTTCTGTTTTAATTATTGGTAGCGTTGTTTTATTTTTTACTTTCAATACGCAATACCTTGACTATTTACCAAAATTTGCGCTGGCTGTTATCATGATGTTTACCGGCTGGAAAATGATAGCAGGTCTTGGTCATGTCATCCACCATGGCCCTTATGCATTAATGCTGGCAATTTTGTGTGGCGCACTGGTTTTCCAGGTGGGTATTTTTGAAGGGCTGTTAATTGCCATGGCAACACATGGAATCGTCCACTACCTGATTTATAATAAGCAGGATAAAATGCAGAGCAAGGCCATTATTAAAAGATATATTGATAATATTAAAGAGCAGAGTAAGAGTACGATAGACTAAAATTTGGCGAGGAGATCGCTCAAAGTATATTTCACCGTGAATAAAAAAGACTAACAAAGGGTAGTATTCTGGCTGAGTAAGTGAAAAATTTAGATTTAATGTTCCTGTTAAGCTTTAAGTACCTTTTCAATAACCTTTTTTATATTTTCC
Source organism: Chromatiales bacterium (assembly GCA_027076325.1). Taxonomy (GTDB): domain Bacteria; phylum Pseudomonadota; class Gammaproteobacteria; order UBA6429; family Thiohalophilaceae; genus SZUA-37. Next base: position 7,405 of record JALTJZ010000025.1, read on the forward strand.
CGATTAAAATCTTTTTCTATGGCGGCGTTAAAGCCGTGTTGCAGGTAGTTTGTCATTTCAGGGCTAGATGAGTTACCACTTGAAACAATAACTTTTGCAGACGAATCAATTTCTCGTATTTTTTGCGCTATTTCTTTTCCGTTCATGCTACCAGGAATAGATAAATCCATTATAACGGCATCAAACGGATGATTTTTTTCAAGTGACTGTCGGTATAGCGTTATTGCTTCGTCACCGTCACAGGCGGGAACAGTCAGGTAACCCAGTTTTTCCAGATTCAGCTTAAATAATGCACGTATATCTTCATCATCATCCACCAGCAAAATTATTTTTGTGTCAGGATCCTCATCTATTTTCTGTGTATCTTGTTCACTCAATAAATTTTGAACGCGTGCAAGTAACGTATCGGATGTGTAGGGTTTATAAAGCGTGTTTTTTTCCAGTTCCTGATCTGCTTCTATATTATGCCGGTTATCTGCAAAACCACTCACCATTTGAATTTTAACTTTCGGGTAATGTTGCCGTATATATGCGGCTAGTTGATAGCCGTCCATATTGGGCATAATTACGTCAGTTATAACCAGATTGACAGATTGCTCATTTAATATCTTGATCGCATGTTGCCCATCATTTGCTGTTAGTACATTGAAGCCACCTGAACTCAGTATAGTGTAAGCAAGATCTCGAATTGTTTTTTCATCATCGACAACTAATAAAGTTGCATTGCTGAATTTCTTATTTTGTTTTTTACTAGTATTTTTTATTTCTATTTTGCTTGCAGTTTGGGATGTTCTGGGAAAATACAGTACAAAACGACTGCCATGTCCCAACTCGGAATAAACATGGATGGCGCCATTGCAACGTTGCATAAACCCGTATACCTGGCTTAATCCAAGGCCTGTGCCGCGGTGACCCTTGGTTGTATAAAATGGATCAAATATTTTCTGCTTTGTTTCATTGCTCATGCCGCAGCCTGTGTCTGCAAAACTTAATGAGACATAATCACCAGGGTTTAGTTTTAGTAATTGCGCGTCGGCAGGTTTAATTTTTTCGTTAAGTGTTTTTATTGTAAGTTGCCCACTGCCTTCAATGGCATGCATTGCATTAATGCAAATATTAAGAATGGTGTCTTCCAGCCCATCCTCATCAATTCGAATTGGCCATAAATCATCTGCAAGTTCATATGTCAGCTTGATACGAGCAGTCAGGCTTTTTTTGAGTATGTTTATTTCATCTTCTAATAAAGTGTTAATGTTAATAATTTTGGTGTCAGCAGGTTTTTGCCGCGCAAAGGATAATAATTTTTTTGTAAGCTTGCTGCCACGCTCACCTGCTCGATGAATTTCGTTTGCATATTTTGCAAGTTTTGGTTGTTCAGTTAAGCTGTCTTTCAGCAAAGCTGCGTAGCCAAGGATAACGCCCAGCATATTATTGTAATCATGTGCAATACCGCCGGTAAGCTTCCCCAGGGCATCCATTTTCTGACTGCGGCGCAGTGTTTCTTCCATTTGAACTTGTTGGGTAATATCCTGAATGGTTCCGGTTGAACGTATCGGGCCACCTTCATTATTATAGAATGTTTTGCCACGCTCTTCGACATATTTGATACGGCCATCGGGCATGCGTAAACGGTGGGTTATTGTATAAGGTGTTTTGTTTTTAACAGATTCGTTATACGTTGTAGTGACTTTTTCACGGTCATCAGGATGTATTGTATTAATAAAAGCTTCGTAGGATGCTGAAAATTTGTTGGGGTCAATTTCGAAGATACGATAAACTTCATCTGACCACTTTAGAACATTATTTGTTAGATTGAGTTCCCAGTTACCAAGATGTGTCATGCGTTGTGCTTCGGCGAGCTGTTGTTCACTTTTAAGGACAGCTGCTTCTGCTTCTTTTCGTTCGGTTACATCTGCAATAGTCCCAACATAACCAATGACTTTACCGTTATCATCTTTATTTGCCTGGGCATGGCCTAATACCCAGTAAATATTATCGCCATGTTGTATGCGGTATTCACAGGTAAAGGGGATATTCTGGGTTATTAACTTGTCCCATTGTTTAAAAAAGATTTTCTTGTCATCAGGATACAACACATCCTGCCAACCATTCCCCAGCGCATCTTTTGCTGTGATACCGGTAATGGTACTCCATTTTTCATTAACATATAAATATTGGCCTTGTTGGTTAGTATAAAAAACACCTACAGGTACAATCATTGTAAGCGCCTGGTATTTTTGTTCGCTAATGGTGACAGCCTGGCGTAACTTGTACTGTTCGGTCACATCGTTAAATACGAGTACCATACCTAATATAAGGTCACCATCTTTTATTGGTGCGGCCGAATCAGCAATCTGATGGTGTGTGCCATTTCTGGAAATTAATGTGGTGTGATTGCTAAGGTGAACTATTTCACCATTTGTCATTACTTTATCGATGGGGTTTTCAATGGGTTCGTGTGTCAGTGCATTTAAAACAGAGAATACCGTTTTTACAGACTGTCCATAGGCTTCATTAATTGACCAGCCGGTGAGTTTTTCTGCGACTGGATTCATGCGGGTGATATTACCTTCTTTGTCGGTTGTAATAACGGCATCACCAATGCTATCGAGTGTTTGGGCAAGATATTGTCGTTGTTGATTAACTTCGTTAACTTGCTCGCGGAAACGGATATGCATTTCATTAATAGAATCGACTAAGGTATCGAATTCATCCGCTGTTTTTGCTGCTCTGTCGAGACGCAGTGGCTTGCGAGTTAATAGCAGATTATGTGTTTTTATAAATTTTGAAATACGTGTCAGGTGTCGGGTAATTAAATGATGAAACAGAAAATAGATAAAAATAGCCACCAGTGATGTCTTTATGGCATTGGATACGAGGATGATCCAGACCTTGTCATAGAGCCGTTGATAGACACCGTTTAGACTGACTATAGCAGTAAGCTGGCCTATATTCAGATTACGGTTGAGGTGTTGGTAGTTTATCGGGTAGCTGCGCTGGATGACGTTGCCATTGGTTTTTTTGCCGGCTTGTGCCCAAATTTGTTCGCCATCTCTTACTTCAACATATTGCATATCCCGTATTTTAAGAATACCTTCAATATTTGTTTTTAGAAGCTTTCTGTTTGACGCCCATAATGCTGCGGTAATACTGCTTAAATGAATCGTTTCAATCTTTTCCAGTTCAGAATGAATGAGATCAATATCCGTATTGTAGTCGCGGTAAAGTTGTAGTGCCGTTATTAACAATGTAATAGCGGTACTGAACAATACCGTATATATAATCAGACGGCGCGCAAGAGGGGATTTTATGGGTTGAATATTAAACATTGTATTCAGGGCATTAGTGGTTTTAATATTTCATTAAACATTTTTTTTATCGTGCCATCATGTTTCATACGTTTAATTTCGGCAGCCAGTAAAGGAACCAGTTTTTGATGTTTTTTGTGCAAGTAAGTGTATAAAGGGGCGCTCATTAGCGGTGGCTCGAGTAGCTTGATATTGGTTATCCTGGATTTTTTCAAGTAGCCTAGCCCGGCCCAACGCTCATAACCTACAAAGTCAGCACGATTTTTTTCCAGCATCGTGAACATTTGTTCTACATTGTCAGTTTTAATGAGGTTTGCTTTTTTGTTTAAATTTAGCTCAAATATTTTCCATCCTGTAATAATAGATACTGAGTGTGATCCAATACTGTTCCAGCCCCGTACTTTAAAGGATTTTAAATTTTTGGCGAATAGTACCACGTCCATATCCATTATTTTTTCTGGTACCTGAATCAGGTTAGGGTATTTTTTCTGTAAACCATTAATGCGCAGCAGGTCACCGTCGTCAAAGCCTTTGTTGGCATTAATCAGGGCTCGTTCTGCAGGTAGGCGAACGGTTTCCAGTTTGTAACCAATGCGCCTGAATGCTTCGCCCAGAACTTTATCACCAAAGCCGGTTTGAGCGTCGTTGCTAATGGGGTGACTAAAGCCGGTGTTAATCACAATGCGTTGTTGGGCAAAAGCAGTGGTGTCTGCAAAGTAAAACAACAGGCTGATTATTAATTGAATAAAGAGGCTTGATGATATTAAGCTATTTTTAATAGTATTCATTTTTTATTCCCGTTTGTTTATCCATTGTATAAGTGTATCAGCAGGCATGGGTTTAGCTATTAAATAACCTTGCGCAATATCACAACCCAGTGTTTGAAGTTCCTTCCATACATCACGGGTTTCAACACCTTCTGCAACCAGTTTCATACCAAGCATTTGGCCGAGCATAATGCATATTTTTACAATAACCATGGCTTCACTGTCTTCAAGCATCTGCATAATAAAACTTTGATCGATTTTAAGCTCAGTAAAGGGCATTTTGTATAAATGTGACAGGGATGAGTAGCCTGTGCCAAAGTCATCAATCGATAATGCAAAGCCTTTCATTCTTAATCGGTTGAGTACATCCAGTGATGACGTGAGATCACCCATAACGGCATTTTCTGTAATTTCCAGGGTGATTTTGTTTGGCTCAATCTCGTGTTTATCGGTGAGTTCTTTTAATTGTTCCGGTAAACTTAAACTGGTAATATTTTCTGCAGAGACATTAATAGAAATATTAATATTAATGCCATCTGCTTGCCAGTGCCGGGATTGTTCCACGGCCAGCCGAATAACTTCTTCTGTTAACGGCTCTATTAAACCGCTTTCCTCGGCTAAACCAATAAACTGATTTGGGTAGATAAGCCCATGTTCAGGAGATTGCCAGCGTACCAGTGCTTCTACGCCATGCAAGTCTTCTTTTTTCATGTTAATTTGTGGTTGGTAGTGCAGTACAAGCTGGTGCTGGTGAATCGCTTGTTCCAGTCCAGCAGCAGAGGCCATGTTTTCTGTAAGGGATAATTTTTGTATCTGCTCAGATTGTGGTTTTATACTATTGAGTGTTTTTGCAAACTCCTTAATAGACATGGGTTTGGTTAAGCTGGCTAAAACTTTAAAATGGTGTGCTTCTGCGAGTTGTTGTGCTGAGTGTAATACACGGGCATCAAAGCCACTAACCAGTATAAGTAACAGATTAATTTTTTTTTCGGCCAGTGCACGGATAACTTCAATACCGTCCATTTCAGGCATATTAAGATCCAGGACTAAAACGCTAGCCGGTAATATATTGCTTTGTAGAAAGCTAACGGGATTTTTTTCGGCTGTGACATCCCAGCCAATATTGGAAGCGACTTCGGTGAGTAATGCTGCATATTGCTCATCGTCATCGAGAATATAAAGTTTTAATGTCATAACCCATTAAGCTCTAATGCCGTACCCCATTGAGGTTTAAGCCTAACATGAATATTTACTTTTGGTAGTGGATGTAAGGTATTAATTTTTAATACAGTGCTAGTTATTCGTTTTAGCTTAAACATAGTTGCATGTTAAGGTGTTTGACAATAGTCAGCCTGCTTTTGTTTGTGGTATCCTACGCGCCCTGAAAGCATACTGTGTCATGGCCTTTTTCTTTTTCAGCTATTGGCCTGCGTATTAAGTCAGGTATAATCAGTTTATGGTAGTTTGTATGGGTTCCCTCGCGACGATAAACCGCAAACCCCGCCAGGCCCGGAAGGGAGCAACGGTAGTGGTGGATTCGGGTGCCGAGGTGTAGCTCGTACAGACTGCCGCCCAATCCCCTTTAAAAACAATAACTTATCATGAGGTGCTGTGAGCTGGACGGGATAATGGCTGTATTAAATGACTGGGATCGTGGCCAAGAAGTCGCTAGAATGGTAGCTTTGAAACGGTTGTTTAATTTTCATAACAAATTTTAGAGTCTATATGAGTTATCTGGCCTTAGCGCGAAAGTGGCGCCCGAAAAATTTCAGTGAAATGGTCGGGCAGGAGCATGTTTTACGCGCCCTGATTAATGCACTCGATGCCGACAGGTTGCATCATGCTTTTTTATTTACCGGCACTCGCGGTGTGGGTAAAACAACCATTGCGCGTATTTTAGCTAAGTCAATTAACTGCGAGCAGGGCATTAGCTCCACACCGTGTGGTGAATGTTCAACTTGCAAAGAGGTAGATGAAGGCCGCTTTGTTGACTTAATTGAAGTGGATGCGGCTTCACGCACAAAGGTCGAGGATACACGGGATTTACTCGATAATGTTCAGTATGCCCCCACTCGTGGTCGTTATAAAGTTTATTTAATTGATGAAGTTCATATGCTTTCAGCAAGCAGTTTTAATGCGTTGCTGAAAACACTGGAAGAACCGCCCCCTCACGTAAAATTTTTATTTGCAACAACCGACCCACAAAAATTGCCAATAACTATTTTATCGCGTTGCCTGCAATTTAATTTGCGTCGTCTTTCAGTCGAGCGTATTTCTGATTACTTACAGAGCTTGCTGGATAAAGAGAATATTACCTATGAGCAAGGAGCCTGCAAACAACTGGCTATTGCTGCCGACGGCAGTATGCGGGATGGATTAAGTTTACTTGATCAGTCCATTGCCTATGGTGCCGGTACAATTAAACTTGACGATGTGACAGCCATGTTAGGCAGCTTTGATAGTCAGCTCGTGATTAGTCTGGTCGAAAAACTGCTGGCACAGGATGCCATGGCCGTGATGACGCTACTGGCAAAAATAAATGAGCAAGTACCGGATTTAAACGGGGTGCTGGATGCTATTTTAAATTTATTACATGGCATTGCACTGTATCAACAGGTGCCGGATGCCTGTGGTGCCATGCTGGACGAGCAGGGTCTTGCGTTAGCAACAGTTGAATCACTGGCAGCAACGGTAAGCGCAGAAGAAATACAACTTTTTTACCAGATTGGCTTAGCAGGTAAACGGGATATAAAACTGGCACCCGGTATACGCAGTGGATTAGAAATGGTGCTGTTGCGAATGTTAGCATTTAGGCCGGCATCGGCTTCTGATGCCACAACGTTGAAAACAACAAATCAGACGGTAAAGCAACAAGCACAACCCACTGAACATAAAACCCGTGATGCGGCTACGGCAGAAAAGGATTTACAGGCAACGACGACAAGCAATGAAACCGCTAAACTAGACATGGCGGCAGTTAAAGAAGTTGCAACACCATCGTATAATAAAGTCGCACAACAAGCTGCATTAAGTGTTTACTCTCCCTGGTATGACATTGTTGCCGCCCTGGATATTACCGGTCTGGACAGGCAAGTTGCGGAGCAGTGTGTGTGTGTGCAGACAAGCGACACCGCTATTGAACTGGCTTTAGCGCCGGCAAGTGCCCCGTTCTTTAATAAAGATCGTGAAATACGAATACAGCAGGCATTACAGAATTTATTAGGTAAAAATATCTTACTGAGTATCAATATGGAAGAAGTAGCAGGGGAGTCGCCTTCTGCAAGAGCACAGCGTATTGCACAGGAAAAAGTAGCATCGGCCGAAGCTATTATTGCAGAAGACGCCGATGTAAAGTCATTACTTGATGCCTTTGGCGGGCATCTTGAACCTGACTCAGTACAACCCCGTTAAATACAGACAGTTTTAAAAATGAGGAATGAACAATGAAAGGCGGAATCGGAAATTTAATGAAGCAAGCGCAAAAAATGCAGGCTGATATGCAAAAAGCGCAGGAAGAAATGGCAAACATCGAAGTGACTGGTCAGTCGGGTGGTGGCCTGGTTAAAGTAACCATGACATGCAAACATGATGTTAAACGTATTGAAATTGATGATAGTCTGGTTGGTGACGATAAAGACATGCTTGAAGATTTAGTTGCCGCAGCCATGAATGATGCAGTGCGCAATGTTGAAAAAACAACACAGGACAAATTCTCGGGTTTAACTGCAGGAATGAACTTGCCTGCGGGCTTTAAAATGCCATTTTAAAGGATAATAGTATTTTAGATGTCATACAGCCCGCTTATTGGCCAGCTTATTAGTGCATTAAAACGCTTACCCGGTGTTGGGCAAAAATCTGCTCAGCGTATGGCTTTTTATTTGTTACAACATGACAAGCAAGCTGCAATGCAGATCTCACAATCGTTAGCTTCGGCCATTGAGCAGGTAGGTGAATGTTCTAAATGCAGGGTATTATCAGAATCTGAGTTATGTGAAGTTTGCAATAATCCTAAACGCTCTCAGCAACAGGTTTGTATTGTTGAATCACCTTCCGATGTACAGGCCTTTGAGCAGTCAACACATTATAGCGGGCGCTATTTTGTTTTAATGGGGCATTTGTCGCCATTGGATGGCATTGGCCCACATGAAATTGGTCTGGATATTTTTGCTAGCCAGTTAGACGCGGGTGACATTACCGAAGTAATTTTGGCAACAAATCCTACGGTTGAAGGCGAAGCAACCGCACATTATATTTCTGAAATGACTAAAAAACGAAATATAAAAACAACGCGGATTGCGCATGGTGTACCAATAGGCGGTGAACTTGAATATGTTAATGGTTCAACCTTATCGCATGCACTGGATGGGCGTAGTATTGTTTCAGTTGATTAAAATTTTTTAACCACAATGGGCACGGCAAAAAAAATAAGATTGACACGCTATCACTCACAATAACAAGAATGGGGTCATTGCGAGCGATAGCGCGGCAATCTTTTTTATATAAAGCGACTACCGGATTAGGGGCTGTTGCTGAGGTATCCCCACGAATTTCCAGGAGAAAGTAATCAAAAACAATAGCTTAAAAATACAGGTGTCAATACTGGAATAAAACGCCGTCATTGCGAAGGAACAAAGTGACTGCGGCAATCTCAAGTTGATAACTTTTAACCATGAGATTGCCGCGTCAACACTGAAAAACACCTGTTTTTCAGTGTTTCCTCGCAAAGACCGGCAAGGCTAAATTTCGTGGGGATCCCTCAGGGGCTGTTGTCATTCACTTAAGGGATAACAGATGTTTAAAATAGATTTTCTTCGAGCCCTTCGTGATTAACTATTATTCTGAAAAAATAAACGCTATAGCCTAAAACATTGCTGTCCCGTTAACACACTCTCCCTTCGGGAGAGGGTTGGGGTGAGGGGAGCGGAAGGGACAGCAGTGTACCTAAAAGACGTTATTCTCGAAGATGCAGTGAATCCAGTTGTTCCATTGCTGCAATGGCGCTGGTGCAGAGTGATTTAAATAAGCGATAACTGGTATCGTCTATCTGGCAATCGACCGTGTGCCGGTCGGCGTAAAAGAGACCAACTTCTTCCCCTTTCACAAAAATAGACATTGCAAGAAAAGAATTGGTTACAACCCGTTTTTTAAAATCAGTTGGTATTAACTCCCAGAAAGTACTGCGGGTTTTATTGTTAATAACAATGGCCTGTGTTTTTTGCATGAGCCTGCCAAATAAATTGTCTTTATGTAGCTTTATAGTAAAGCGGTTAAATACAGGGTCGTTGTCGGCACCTTTTATGGAATAGGGGATCATGGTTTGGGTATCGGTATTGCGTGTTGCAAAAACAACGCGGTTTAAACCAATGCCATCATGCATACCCTGTAAAACAATATGAATCAGTTCTTTTAGTGTGTGATTTGCCTCCGGGTTTTTAATTGTCGCTATTACGGTTTCCAGTATCACCCGCTGTGGTACTAAACAAATATCGGCATGCTCGTTTGGATTTTTTGCCTGAATTGTTTCTTCTTCCAGTGGATCGTCCAACATCGGCAATAACGCGGCAGCAGGCAACACGCCGTAAAAATTAGTGTGGCGGGCGACGTCAACGGCCAGCTTGTGATTGGCGGTGGCAATTTCTGCAACAGGAATATCTAAAAAATCGGCAATCTGGTTTTGTATAACCTGCGTTTTACCACCATGCCAGTCGACAGCAGCGCTACGTGCCAGTTGAACGGCAAGCATCACGCTGTAAGCACGTGGGTATTTTGCATTTTCCGGTTTGAGTGCCTCGAGTGCCAGACTGGGTAGTTCCCATTTTCTTGCCAGTTCATAGCTAAGTTGATTAATAACAAAACCAAGTACAAGGTATTGGGCTTCTTCGCTTGCAATTTGCCGCCGTCTTCGTAAGCGATCAATTTCTGCGAGTTTATCCGGGGAAATCATTGCCAGTGCCATTTCACCAATAAAGTGTATTTGTGTGGCAACAAAAATTTCATCACTATTCATATCACGGCGATAACGCGCCCACTCTGTAGCCTGTTCAGCTGCATGATAAGCACGGCTAAAGGTCATTAGCAGGCGCTGTTTTGCCGGTTCTTTTAGTGTTTTGTCTAAATTAGGTAATTTAGCCGGGAGCATACTTACTTGTTTAATGCCAAGCATCATCAGTGCCTGAGAAATCGAGGTAATTTCACTTCTTAAGCTACTGTTTGATTTGGTATTGCAAACTCGTAATAAATAAAGAGTAAGCCCCGGATCTCGGCTGACAATATGTGTTATTTCTTCCGTTTTTGCATCCTCTTTTGCGCAGGCCTTTTTTAAGGCAACAATCGTCCTTTCCATAACAGGGAAATGATGGTTCCCAATTTTTGCCAGAATATCCTGCAAAACATCGGCTGTGCGGGTTTGATGTAACATTATGTTATTTCTAAAAATAATAAATCATCTATAAATATCGGACAGATACCTTAATTACTTTAGTTTAAAGCAGCGGGGTAACAGAAAAAGACCAATCGCCATAATATTTCCTCAAGTTTTGCGGGATTAGGTCGATACTTTAGGAGAGAAATGTCTGGAAAGAAGAATAGAAGGATAAAATAAATGAAGTTTTTATTTGGCCTGGTAATGGTAATTGCTTGTGTTCTTGGTGGCTACCTTGCAGCGGGTGGTGCTCTTTTAGCCCTGTGGCAGCCTTTTGAATTAGTCATTATTCTGGGTGGTTCTATCGGTGCTTTTATTATTGCAAACACACCTAAAGTAATAAAAGAATCTGTTGCCGGTATTCTAGGTTTATTTAAAGGCGCAAAATATAAAAAGCAAGTATATATAGACTTATTGGGGTTGATGTATGCTCTGTTTTCCAAGTCGCGTAAAGAAGGCTTAATGGCGCTGGAAAGTGACATTGAAGAGCCAGAGCAAAGTGAGATATTTAAAACTTACCCTAAGCTAGCGGCCAACCATCATTTAATTGATTTTATCTGTGACTATTTACGCCTTATGGTGGGCGGAAATATGAACGCCTTTGAACTGGAAAACCTGATGGATATTGAATTAGAAACGCACCATGCCGAAACTCACAAATCGTGTGCAGCAATAACGGGCATGGGTGATGGTTTGCCCGCCTTTGGTATTGTTGCTGCGGTAATGGGGGTAGTTATTACCATGGGCTATATTAATGAGCCGCCCGATGTACTCGGCCACCATGTGGGTGCTGCATTAGTGGGCACCTTTCTGGGTATTTTGATGGCATATGGCTTTGTTAGCCCAATGGGCAGTGCTATGGAAGCACGTGCGGAAGAAGATACAAAATTATTTGAAGTGGCAAAAGTATGCATTATGGCAACATTAAATGGCTATACGCCACAAATTGCCGTTGAATTTGGTCGTAAAGCCTTGTATAGCGATATGCGTCCTGGTTTTGTTGAACTCGAAGAATTTGTAAAAGGTAGCTAAGTTTAAGGAATAACTTGTGGCTGGGGATGATAAAAAACAACCAATAGTAATCAAGAAGATTGTCGCAGGTGGGCATGGCCATCATGGTGGCGCATGGAAAGTAGCGTATGCCGATTTTGTAACAGCGATGATGGCATTTTTTCTGTTGCTCTGGTTATTAGGTATTACCGATGAAGCACAACGCGATGGGATCTCGGACTATTTCAAAAATCCGGCAGGTATTAAAGGCATTGGTGGTGCCAGTACCAGCATGATTAAACTCGGTGGCGCAAAAGAAATGCCACGTGGGGACAGAACCAGAAACCAGGATATAAGTCAGACAACAGAACAACCCGAACGTAAAAAAGGCGAAGCCGATTTACAGGTGGATGGCAATAGAGCAACGGAATCAACAGAAGAGCAAGCAAAACGCAAAGCGGATAAAAAGACGTTAGATAATTTATTGCAAATGCTAAAGAAAGCGATAGAGAAAAATGCATCATTAAGAAAGTTTAAAGAGCAGCTTTATCTGGATATTACACCTGATGGTTTACGGATTCAGATTTTTGACAAAAAGAACCGCCCCATGTTTGATTTAGGCAGTGCCAAATTAAAGCCCTATACAAAGAAAATTTTGTATGAAATAGCAAAAACAATTCGTACCGTTCCAAACAGGATCAGTATCAGTGGCCATACCGATGCAACGCGTTTTCATAAAGGCTATGTTATCTATGAAAATGACTATGGTGAAGAAATTAAGCTGCCTTACACCAACTGGGAATTATCTGCAGACCGAGCCAATGCGGCACGCCGAACCTTGCTAAAAGGTGGGGTTAAAGTCGCACAAATTGGCCGAGTCATTGGTTTTTCATCCTCCGTTTTGTATAACAAAAAGAACAAAACCGATCCAAGTAACCGTCGTATCACCATTGTTGTTATGAACAGAGAGTCCGAGTTTGATATGAAATTAACTGAAGGTGCCGATGCGGTTAAGCAGGAGCTGACGCGCTAAGGTGGCTCTTGATTCACCTGGTGTATGGTCAATACAATTACTTTTATAAAAAGATAGGTTATTCTGGTTGCATGTATTTTTGTGAAACCATACCAATAAAATTAAATTCCAAAACTTCTAAAATATGTTAGTATCCCAAGGTATAAAAGATTCAAGATATTAGTTTCTCCCCCAACTAATTTAACAAAAAGCCATAATTACAGAGCGGCCTGTTTTTATATGCTTTTAATAAAAGGAATTTTCGGAGGGGCGTGCAAATGCCATATCTGTTTCAAAAGGACATTGATATTAGCACAGGGTTCGATTATCCAGAATTCACCCCGCATTTTTATGGCGAGCCAGTAGACAAAGGCTATCTAAAGCATGAGTCTGGTTTAGGTGGTGAAAAACCCACTACTCCTGGTGTACAGGCTGCTCAATTAGTCCGCTTTAAGACCAGGCGTACAGAAACGCTCTGGAAACAACACCCTGCCATAAAATTATTCGCTATTACCAAATTATCTAATAAACATCATGTCATTATAGTGCAAGCGAATGATAAAACCGTTCGTTTATGCCCGATGCCAGAAACAAATACATATTTGGCAGAGGTGTCGAGTAATTGGCACTATAGATCAAAAATAATATTTAACTAACGGTAAAAAAACAGGGGAAGAGGAGAGAAGTGTCAATTTATACATTTACAGATTATAAAAACACATTTGTTTATGTTAACTGTGGTGATTTTAGTATTGTTCCTGTTTGTAGAACAAAGAAACTTATCGAAATCATAAGGTGGAATACCGGTTTTATACGAAAGATAGGGTTGAACACCTTCGAGATATTAACAAAAAAGTCAATAAGCTATTTGATTCATTTAAACCATAGAAGTATCGCCTTTGAGAATATTTTAAGATGAAAAATAAATACATTTTGTTGGAGGTGTTATGGTTTCGATTTTGATCTTAATAATGGTTATTTCGATATTAATATTTTGGAATATTGATGCGTATATTCGAGCAAAAAATAGGCTCCCTACAGTTAGGGATATATTTAACTTGCATATACGAAACGAAGACTATAGAGCATTTATGTTTTTTGTATATTTTTCAGTGGTTTTGCTAGGTATTTTACTCTATTCAGTATACACGGCAATCAGGCTTGGTAAATTGGAATGGTTTTCTCTAGATGAAATATTAATGGTTTTTATTTTTGTCTTTTCCTTGATGAATTATATTTATAGGCTTTACATGGCAAGTGATTTATATGGTGACAATCTGTCTAATAAAATTAAACATGTTTGGGATGTATGGAGTGTTGGAATCAAAAAAAGCAGATCTACTAAAGATAAGATTATTTTATTAATTCTGGATGTGTTGATTCTTATTTTTTTTATGGGAATATTTAATTATGAAAAAATTTAAAAGATATACTTTTAATAAAGGAAAACCTAAATCAACCAAAATAGAAAATATGGCTGTCGTATTTATGATTTTTCTGACGATTTTTTGTTTATTTTTGTCGATGCAAATATTAAACGGAAATGGTGTTTTTTCGATGGAATGGGTACCTAATTTTATTCTTAGTGATGCGCAACGCTATACTGGCGTTTCCCCAGTGTTTAGAGAAAAAATAGTTCCAGTGATAGTGCTTGTTCTTTCTTGTAAATATATTGTCTTTTTTGTAACGATTATCTCCAGAAACTGGAACGGGTATATTGAATGGGCTCAACACCACAAGATGATTCGGATAATAATTTCTATTTTTATGGTGGTTGGTGTTTTTTACGCAATGCCACATATGTTTGGCCATTTTTACATTCCTTCTGTCGCAGAGCTACCTCGTGGAATAGCAGGGTTTGGAGTGTCTTTATTTAATGGGGAGCACGGCCTATTCTTTTTGTTCTTTTTTTCAACAATAGCAAGCTACGCGACAGCAGCATCTTTTATGCTTTTTTTTGCAAAATTACGCAGTTATTTTTAACTTAAAATCTAAATGGAGAATATCATGGCTACTGATACAATCACGGAACCCACCACAATTACTGCGCCAAATTTTACAGATGCAGTTACATATATAAACAATATGACAACGGCTGTTTATTCTGTTATGGAAGAGACATTGATAAAAGCCGGATTAACTCAAGCTGAAGTAAATACAATTAAAAATATCGGTAAAATTAAAACATCTATTGGTACAGGTATTGAGGCATCTTACAATATATACCAAGGTGATTATGATGCGCTTACAAAACAAGCTGTAAGTACTATCGCTGGCGTTGCGGTAGCAGCATTAGTTGCGGTAGCAGGTGTTACCACATTGCCAGTTACTATGGCGGCAATAGCAGGAATCGCAGCTTCATCGTTAGTTAGTGCTTATTGGCCTGAAATAAAAAACTTTTTTGGTGATATTACTCAAACCGCAATGGCGTCAGCTGCAGACATAACGCAAGAAATTATTGATACCGCACAATTTTATGTAGAAGGTTTTGTTTTAGAAGCCATGCTGTTTATGTATGACTTATCGGGTGCAGTTGCTGACTTCATCTCCGACCTCTTCAACACCAACTTCTCCGCATCTCAAGTATGGCAACCCCCACGCGACCCGTTAGCCTTTGACCTTGATGGCGATGGCATAGAAACACTTGCAGAAAACGGCAATGCCGGTGTGTTATTTGATCACGAAGGCAATGACGTTAAAACCGCTACCGGCTGGATTTCCCCCGATGATGGTTTTCTTGTTTATGATCGTAACGGCAATGGTGTCATCGATAATGGTACTGAACTGTTTGGTGACAACACCGCTTTAAATGCAGGCGGTACCGCCGCCAATGGTTTCGAAGCACTGGCCGATTTTGATACCAATGCCGATGGGGTTGTGGATGTAAACGATGCCAACTTTGCCGGTTTACGTATCTGGCAAGACATCAATAGTGATGGCATCTCACAGGCAGATGAATTACTCACCTTA
>JALTJZ010000026.1 GCA_027076325.1 Chromatiales bacterium
GCCAGGACTTGATCAAGCTCAGATTGTGCAACATCCTTACGGAGAACAGGGACGTGCCCACCCCCCAGGCACCCGCCGTATTCCTGTGCCGGCCTGAACGGCCATGGCAGGACGAATCAGAAAGGCCCAATAAAATTCATCAAGGCATTGATTATATTCAGGCCGCCGTATTATTTGGTCCTAAATGACGGGTTTGAAGTACTCATTTAGGCCCCCTAAATACAGTTAGGCACCGATATGGGGAAGGAAGAACTAATGGCTAAAGAAACCTCTGAAGATGAATTTAAATACTACACACAAAAAGCGGGTGATATTGCGAGGCAGTTGAGCTTAGCCGGTGTGGCCATTATATGGCTGTTCCACACTACTGTCCCTGGAGCTTCCAATGAAATTAATATAGGGATCCCAATCCAGTTTAGGCTTCCAGTTTTGTTGTTTGTTGTATCGCTGGGCCTGGATGCAGTTCAGTATTTGGTGGGCTCGTTTCTTTGGGGGTTAGCGTTCCATGATGACCCAGAAGGGAATGCATATCAAAATAAATGTAAAAACATCGCTGCGATCATTGTCCCAGTACTGCTAATTTTTGCGAAACTCGGATTTATGGCGGCTGCATATTGGTATTTCTATGATGCGATCCAAGAAATTATTGTATGGCAGTTTCCGTCGACGGAAAAAGAATGCCTAACAATCGGTTGCACATGGACAGGTCAAAGCTGCGCTTTGCCCTGCCAGTGAACCGAGACGTTAGAGCTACAAGATCATGAAAGAAACCGAATGGGCAAAAGCAGTAGCAGCGAAACTTGATAAGGCACTATCAGGATATAGTGTCGAGGCAGGAAAAAAGCTAATCTATGCTAATGAAATTGTAGAGTATGGAGAAGATTCCACCTCATACAATGAAATGGCCTATGAAACGGATATCTTGGTATTTGAAAGTAATAATGGCTCATGGAAACCGAGAGTAGTAATAGAAACAAAAATTGATAGCGTTACTACCCATGACTCAATTACTTATAGCCAAAAGTCGGCAACCCACAAGTATGTTCACCCCTGTCTAAGGTATGGCATCTTTCTTGGTCATAGGGGGCATCATCCTCTTCCTGGTCGCTTATTCAGGCATGGAGCTCATTTTGATTTCATGCTTTCGTGGAAAGATTACGAACCTGAAGATTACGAATGGAAAACACTATTAAGTATTGTTAAAAAAGAGATTAAAGCATCACATCAACTAGAAGAAATGATATTTAATACTAGAAGCAAGCAAAGAGAGAAGTATATTGCTTTACATAAACCCCTTGTTACAACAAGTGCAAAATAGCTCGATCGGTCAGGGACAGACCGCGTTTTCCTATAGACAAAAGGAATTTCTTTACTAAAAAGGGTGGTCTGCCCCTGCCTGCTGGTGAGGTCAATTATGTCGAGCACACACAGGCCGGTTATTTTAATGTTGGT
>JALTJZ010000027.1 GCA_027076325.1 Chromatiales bacterium
TTCGTTATGTAAACCATGTTTATGAACGAACAGGTACATTATGGGAAGGGCGATATAAAGCAAGTTTAGTTGATAGTGAGCGGTATTTATTAACCTGTTATCGCTATATAGAGTTAAACCCGGTACGTGCGGGTATGGTTGAAAGCCCTGAGGAATATAAGTGGTCGAGTTATCGGGCACATGCGCGGGGTGAAGAGAATCGTTTAGTGACGGATGCGTTTGAGTATACGGCATTGGGCAAAACTGATGAGCTAAGGCAAGTGGCTTATCGTGCTTTGTTTAATGCGCATATTGAGCGTCAAGTATAGAAGTTGTTAGGCCAAAAACAAGCGAATACTGTTCTCCGGCAAACCGCCCCCCGTTTTTTTCAGGCATTAGATTGATCTAGCTCAAAAACATTAATTAAATATAAAGTATATTAGACTATACTAATTCCATATTGGAGAGAGTTTATGAAAATACTGAACAAAAATAATGCCTTACGCCTCCGCCGTATCCTGCGCCTCAACATCCTGACGGCTCTTGTCGTGTTTATTGTTTCTGTGTATATGATTATTACCGGGGAATATTCAACGCTGCAAGAACGCAAATCTGCAGATTCTTTCTACAACATGTTGATAACAGGTAGCGTTCTGTACATGGCTGTTGTGTGGATATCTTGCGTTATGACCAAGCCCTTCTGGTTTCCAAAAAAATCAGATTAGTCTTGTCTGAACAGGCTCAGTAAATCTTCCTTCGGAAAAGTGATAAAAGGGATGTAAAGCCCCCTTGATCGGACTTATTTTACCTGCTGCACCAAACACCCCTACAACCTGAAGTATGGGTTAACAATTTTTTGCAGACCTGCAAAAAATTTAGCTAACCTTTGCAAGTTCATATAAACCAAGCTAGGCTTTAGCCATCCATAACCACTATCCATAGTTAAATTTTAATGTCCGATAACAACGAAGACTTCTCTCAACGCTCTCTCGATTACCATGCCAAACCGGTCGCTGGCAAAATTGCCACTGCAATCACTAAACCCTGCGCCAGCCAGGAAGACCTGTCGATGGCTTACACACCCGGTGTCGCTGAACCGGTTCGAGCTATTGCCGAGGATCCAGACTTAGCCTATAAATATACCGGGAAAGGCAACCTGGTAGCGGTGATTACTGACGGCACAGCCGTACTGGGGTTAGGGAATGTAGGCGCACTGGCGGGTAAGCCGGTCATGGAAGGCAAAGGGGTTTTATTCAAAAAATTTGCCGACATTGATGTATTTGATATTGAAGTGAACGCGCCGTCAACAGAGGCCTTTATTGATACCGTGGCCAATATTGCCGATACCTTTGGTGGTATTAATCTCGAAGACATTGCCGCTCCGGCCTGTTTTGAAATAGAAAAAGCGCTCAAAAAACGCCTCGATATTCCGGTCTTTCATGATGACCAGCATGGCACCGCCATCATTATCGCAGCCGGGCTTTTAAATGCCTTGCAAATACAGGGCAAAAAACTTGAGACAGCTAAAATTGTCTGTCTGGGCGCAGGCTCGGCGGCCATTGCCTCGATGAACCTGCTGATAGAACTGGGCGCGGATCCCCGTTCACTTTATATGCTGGATCGCAATGGCGTTATTCATACTGAACGTGATGACTTAAATGAGTACAAACAAAAATTTGCCATCCAGACCGATGCGCGCACACTCGATGACGCTATCACGACTGCTGATATTTTTGTGGGGGTTTCCGGCCCCAAACTTCTAACGGCAGAACAAGTCACAAAAATGGCCGCCAAACCCATTGTGTTTGCTTTATCGAACCCCGAGCCTGAAATATGGCCAGATCTCGCAAAGGCGGTAAGAAATGACATTATTATGGCAACCGGGCGCAGCGACTTCCCCAACCAGATTAATAATGTACTCGGCTTTCCGTTTATTTTTCGTGGCGCGCTCGATGTGCACGCCACTACCATTAACAGTGAAATGGAAATTGCCGCCGTGCATGCTCTGGCCAAGTTAGCACAAACCCCGGCACCAGCCGAAGTACTGCTTGCCTACCAGACACAACAACTGGATTTTGGGGTGGACTATATTATTCCAAAACCGTTTGACCCACGCTTAAAGAGCTATATTTCATCTGCGGTGGCTCGTGCGGCGGTTGATAGTGGTGTAGCACGAAAGCCGTATCCATCACATTACCCCGATAGTGAGGACTCACAAACTGAGCAACAGCTATTTAATGAGTCTCAGTCTTTATTTAAAAAGTTGCGCGGGCTATTTAAATAAAAACCATTGGCCACACAGAAAAGCCTGCCCCATAAAATACGTTGAGTACACAACAGGTTAGGAACGAATAAAACTCTTATTTTTGTTCGTTACCGTGACAGTCACTCAACCCTTTACAAGCTGCTCGACCGCTTTAATATCGGCACGTTGCATTGGCTTACCGTCAACCGAACTTAACGGCGCATGGTGCAAACCATGATTTGAAAAAATAATAATATGCACCGGCACCTCATCGGCTAAAAAAGCAAACGCAGGATAATATTCATACTCATCGGCCTTGATATGAAAGCGTTTTTGCTCTTCATCGTAGGGAATATGGTGATCCATTAAAAAAACGGCCAGTTCCTCAGATGTTTCCGCAAACAAATGTAAATAAATGGCCGAATTAATATCGGCTGTACCATCAAGAACGCTGCCCACCAGACGTGGGTTAAATTTTTTAAAGAAGTGCATGGCATCCAGCGCGGTTTGCCTTAATTTTTTTAATTGCTCAGGCTGCGTATCTGCACGAAAAATATGTTGATAAGTAACCAGTGCCTGCTGGATTTCCTTGTTCGAAGGTAAGTTAAAAGACTCAACGGCACCAAATTGACTGGCGGCTTTGTTTTTTGCCAGCTGAAAATCCTGGCTGCCAGTCTCGGCCATATATTCTGCGGCTAGCTGAGCCAAACGCTCACGTATCTGCCAGCCTTTATTTTTACGCTGTGGCATTCAGCCAGTCCTCGCCTGTCACTCTTTAAGCGCTTATCTAAAGAATAGTAGCTAAGTTAAAAATTTAAAAAAGTTGTTCCGTTATATTGCTCGCATCATCCGGGCTATTTGAACGGCTACGCCCCGCCGAAGATTCACTGGGCACCTGATCTTCCTTGAAGTACTCAAACATGGTGTCGGTGCTTTCTGGCGTGGCCGGCAGGCCGGTATTTTTATCAATACGTACTGAAACGATACTATCGGGTTGTTCTAATGGTGATTCAGGCACTCCCTTTAAGGCTTGCCCCATATACGCTATCCACATCGGCAGAGCCGCAATGGCACCGGTTTCACGACTCCCAAGGGAACGCGGGTTGTCAAAACCAACCCAGGTAACCGTGACCACGTTGCGGTTAAAGCCGGAAAACCAGGCATCACGCTGATCATTCGTCGTACCTGTTTTACCCGCTAAATCTTTTCGGCGTAAGCTCAGGGCACGCCGCCCTGTACCATAACGAACAACATCTCGCATCATGGTGTCTATTAAAAAAGTAGTCGGTGCGCTCAGTACCCGTGGCGCGACTTTCAGTTGTTGCGGCCCGGTTTGCTCGATAAACTGAATGCTGGCATTTGCTGCCTCTGTATTATCCGTTATGGATACACCTGTTTCTGCTGTGGGTGGTTTTTCTTTATCGGCAACTAACGGCATTACTTTTTCAGGCAATTGATTTTTAATCACTGGAGCATCATGTGCTATACCACCTGATGACTCAAGTTTTGTTTCCAGCTCAGCAAGTTTTGCCGCTTTACGTTCCTGTTCCAGCTTGAGTTTGGCTTCCATTTCTTCAACGCACTTCACACACACTTCTGGTCGCTGCTCCAGCATCATTACCTTTTTATTCGAGTCCAGAATATAGTCAATAAAATAAGGCTGAACTTTAAAACCACCGTTTGCAAAAACACTAAAACCTTCTGCTAACTCTAAAGGTGTAATTGCACCACTGCCTAATGCTAACGAAAGATCACGTGGTAAGCTGGAGCGTTTAAAACCAAAACGGGTCACATAACGCACCGCATAGCCAATACCAATATCCCGAAGCAAACGAATCGACACCAGGTTACGCGACTTGATAAGCGCCGTGCGCAAACGGGTTTCACCATACCATTTGCCAGTGTAGTTTTCAGGCCGCCAGGTGTCTTCCAAACCCGGCGCATCAAATACCACCGGTGCATCATTAATAATACTTGCTGCGGTAAAACCTTTGTCTAGCGCCGCACTGTATATAAAGGGTTTAAAGCTTGAGCCCGGTTGACGCTTGGCCTGAATAACACGGTTGAATTTACTCTGGTAAAAATCAAAGCCACCCACCAATGACTGAAGCGCACCATCGTCCGGGTTAAGTGATACCAGTGCACCACTGACAATTGGAACCTGCGCCAGAAATGAACAACCTTTTTTTGCTGGCACAACATAAATAACATCACCTGCTTTTATAATCTGGCTCGCTTTATCCAGCTCTGGCCCCATATTATACTCATCAATATAACGACGCGCCCATTCAAGCTGCGGCCAGTCCATAAAAACGACGTTGCCATCAGCGGTGTAAGCATAAGCCGATTGCTCTTCAACCTGAAAAACAATCGCTGGGATCAGATCGCCCTGAGTGGGTTGCTCGGCTAAAATACTGTCCCAGTATTCCTCATCATTTTCAAATTCAAAATTAAATAATTCAACATGGCCTATCGTGCCACGATAACCGTGTCGGCGATCGTACTCATGTAACGCCAAACGCAGTGCTTTATTCGCCGCCATTTGCAGTTTTGAATCAACGGTCGTATAAACCTGGTAGCCTTGCGTATAAATTTTATTCCCATAGCGCTTTAGCATTTCACTGCGCACCATCTCGGCAATATAAGGGGCTTCAACTTCCAGGTTTTGCCCATGAACGGCTGCCTTATCCACCGCGGCAAAAGCATTGTCATACTCAGACTGGGTAATAAAATTTAAGGCGCGCATGCGCCCTAATACATAGTTGCGCCGCAATAAAGCACGCGATGGGTTTACAATCGGGTTATAACGCGAGGGGGCTTTTGGCAGGCCAACAATCATCGCAATTTCTGGCAAACTGAGCTCATCAATATTTTTGCCATAGTAAACTTGTGCAGCCGCAGCCACGCCATAGGCGCGCTTGCCAAAATAAATTTTATTTAAATAAAGCTCAAGAATTTCCTGTTTAGTCAGCTCTTCTTCGATTTTAAAGGCAAGAAAAATCTCATTAAATTTTCTTAAGAATGTTTTTTCACGCGACAGAAAGAAATTCCGTGCCACCTGCATGGTAATGGTACTGCCACCCTGGGCACGTTCACCCGTACGGATTAAATGCAGGGCGGCGCGCAATATACCTTTGTAATCAACCCCCGGATGCTCAAAGAAACGGTCATCTTCTGCCGCTATCAGCGCTTTGACCAGCGTATCAGGGAACTCCTGATAACGCAGCGGTGTGCGCTTCATTTCGCCAAACTCGGCTAATAACAGGCCATCTTTCGTGTAAACCCGCAAGGGCACCTTAAGCTGAACATCTTTCAAGGTCTCAATAGCCGGCAAATTAGGCGTTACATAGGCATAAATGCCCAAAAAGCCCAGCCCAGCCAGTAAACTCAGGCTAAAAACGCTCGCTAATCCGTAGATTGTTATTTTTTTTATGACTGGATTCACACTAACAGGAAAATTTTATCGCAATTTACTCAAATAAGCATAGAAGTATGCACTAATCCTAAAGTATATCGCTTTGATGCAGATAACACTACGAAGGATTTGTAATTAACTATTATTTGACCTATAGTTGACTCAGGTACTTAAAGTAGTTATACATATAGTTCCTGTAACTACCGAATTAACAAGAAATTATACTGAAAAAAATACTAAAATATGGGCTTTAGCGACTTATTTAAACCAAAATCCCCTCCCGTTATCGGGCTTGACATCAGTTCAACTGCGGTCAAATTGCTTGAATTGGGGCGTAGTGGCGACAAAATACGCGTAGAAAGTTATGCGGTTGAGCCCTTACCTGCCAACTCGGTTGTCGAAAAGAGCATTTCCGATGTTGAGGCTGTGGGCGATGCTATCAAGCGTGCAATGAAGCGCTCAGGCACCCGTTGCAAACATGCCGCTGCCGCCGTTGCCGGTTCTGCCGTTATTACCAAAACCATTTCCATGCCATCCAACCTAACGGATGATGAAATGGAACAGGACATTCAAAATGAGGCCGATCAGTATATTCCTTACCCTTTAGAAGAAGTCAATCTGGACTTTGAAGTGCTCGGCCAGTCGGAAAATGATCCCGACCGTGTTGAAGTACTACTGGCCGCATCAAGAAGTGAAAATGTTGATGTGCGCGTCGCCGCCATTGAATTAGCCGGTTTAAAAGCACGGGTGATGGATGTAGAAGCCTACGCAATGGAAAATGTCTTTCAGATGCTAGCGCCCACCATGCCCGATCAGGGTATCGACCAGACCATTGCAATTATTGATGTCGGCGCGACCATGACCACCCTCAATGTATTGCATGACTTAAAAACCATTTATACCCGTGAACAGGTTTTTGGTGGTAAACAACTTACTGAAGAAATTCAACGTCGCTACGGTTTATCTTATGAAGAAGCCGGTATGGCAAAGCGTCAGGGCGGTTTACCTGACAATTATGTACCCGAAGTATTAGAACCGTTTAAAGAAGCCATGACTCAACAGGTTAGCCGCTCTTTACAGTTCTTCTTTTCATCCAGTCAATATAGTAACGTTGACCATATTATATTAGCAGGCGGCAGCGCCATGTTACCCGGCATTGACGAAATGATTGCCAACAAGCTGGGCGTACATACTTCAGTTGCCAACCCCTTTACCAACATGACGATTGCTTCGCGTGTGAAAGCGCAAAGCCTCAGTAATGATGCATCATCACTGGTTATCGCATGTGGTTTAGCGATGAGGACGTTTGACTAAATGGCACGTATTAACCTCTTACCCTGGCGCGAAGAACAGCGCAAAGAGCAGCAACGTCAGTTTTTGACCATATTAGGCCTGTCTGTTGTTTTAATGATACTCATTATTGCAGCCATCCATCTGCAATACGCAAGAGCTCTGAATATACAAGATTCACGTAATAATTTTTTACGAACCACCATTACCGAAGTTGAAGCTCAAATTGCTGAGATAACCAAGCTGGAGAAAGATAAACAACGCCTTCTCAACCGGATTGAACGAATTCAAAAGCTGCAAAGTAATCGCCCGGAAGTCGTCTATTTATTTGACGAACTTGTTCGTATTTTACCTGAAGGTGTTTACCTGACAACCTTTACCCAAAAAGGCAAAACACTGACACTTGAAGGCAAGGCACAATCAAATGCACGTGTTTCTGCTTTAATGCGTGGTATTGATAAATCCAGGTGGATGACAAAACCCGTGCTGGATGTTATTCAAAAAGATAATAGCAAAGACTCAAAAGATCGTAGGTTTAAACTACGTGCTACGCAGACTTCGGCTATTGCTGAAGATAATAAGGCTTCTAAACGATGAAAGACATTAATATAGATTTCAATGATCTCGATATTAATAATATCGGCTCCTGGCCTACGCCAGTTAAGACCATCATTATCGTTATTGTCTGTGCTGCAACACTGGCCGCTGGTTACTTCCTGGATGTAAAAAACCAGCAAAATGCACTTGAACGTGCAGAAAGGCAGGAAATTACACTTAAACAGGATTTTGAAGTAAAGCAGGCAAAAGCCATTAATCTTGAAGCCTATCGCCAACAAATGAGCGAAATGAAAGAATCATTTGGCGCGATGTTGCGACAACTGCCCAGTAAAACAGAAGTTGAGAATTTACTGGTCGATATTTCACAAACCGGTCTGGCCAGTGGTATTGAATTTAAATTGTTTAAGCCTGAAAAAGAGCAATTTACCGAATTTTATGCCGAGCTACCCATTAAAATTTCAATGACCGGCACCTATCATCAATTTGGCAGTTTCGTAAGTGGCGTTGCCGCTTTACCACGAATTGTAACTTTACAAAATATCGTTATCAAAGGTGGTAAAGACAGCGGCTCCGCTTTAACCATGGATCTCACGGCAAAAACATATCGTTACCTGGATGAAGATGAAATCTCGGAACAACGCCGAAAAGATCGAAAGAAACGAAAGGGTCGCCGTTAATTCGGGTTGTCAGTTATGATTTTGAAGAAAAAACAATCACAAAAACAAAGCTTGAACACTCTTTCGGGCAACGGCTACTCTTTGACCATCCGATTACTCCCGTTAATTGGTGCCGTCTTATTAGCCGGTTGTAGCGGCTCACAACATGGTGATCTGGAAAGTTACGTAAATGATGTGAAAAGCCGGCAGAAAAGCAAGATTCCTGAACTGCCACAAGTTAAAACGTACCCGCCTTTTAGCTATTCTGCCTTTGACCTTCGCGATCCGTTTCTACCGTTACTCGATGAAGAGGCATTTGCTGGCGACACCAAAGTTGACAACGGCTTAAAACCCCAAACAGACCGCAAACCTGAACCACTGGAAAGCTTTCCTCTGGATACACTTACATTTGTAGGTCATCTGGAAAAACAAGGTATCCGTTGGGGGCTGGTTTCTGCACCCGATAAATCAATATACAAAGTTCAGGTAGGAGACTACATGGGCAAAAATTTTGGTAAAATCATCAAAATTACTGAAACTAAAATTATATTACGCGAAATCATTTCCGACGGCTCGGATGGTTGGCTAGACCGCGAAGCTTCACTGGCTTTATCAGAATAAGCTTCGAACAGGAGAAGAAAGATGTGCAATCAAACATACCCACTTATCACATCGGTGAAACAACATTGTTATTTTAAACTACTTACTGCTTTATTATTTTTGCTGGGTTCATCTACAGCATTTGCAAACAGTTTAAAAGATATAAGTTTTAATGCTCTCCCGGGAGAACGCGTTGAAATACAGCTCCAGATGACTGAAGCAGCCGCACTGCCAAATACTTTCACTATTGATCGACCCGCGCGTATTGCTCTGGATTTTCCCAATACTAACGTTGCTCTCGACAAAAAAACCCATGAAATAAATACTGGTATCGCCCGAACATTAACCGCGGTTGAAGCCGGTGGCCGCACCCGCGTTGTTATTAATTTAGCCAAGCTCACTGAATATGATACCGCAGTAGAAGGTAACAATGTTTTTATCACCATTGGTGGTAGCGGTAAGAAGAAGCGCGGCTCGTATAATAGACCCATTTTAAGCAAGCAAGGCATAATTGAAAAGGTTGCCAATATTGATTTTCGCCGAGGAACTAAAGGTGAAGGCCGTGTTGAAATCAAGTTAAACGATCCCAATACACCCGTCGATATTGTTAAACGCGGCACAAAAGTGCTGGTTACGATTAAAAATAACAAGTTACCCGCAAAGCTTGAGCGCCGCTTAGATGTGATTGACTTTGCAACACCGGTACAAACCGTTGATGCTTTCAATCAGGGAACCGATACGAAAATTATTATTACTTCTGCGGGCAAATATGAGCACCTGGCTTATCAAACAAATGATTTGCTAACGGTTGATGTGAAAAAAGAAATTAAACTATCTGAAGATGAAGCGAAGAAGAAACGCAAAAACTATGTTTATAGTGGCGAGCGCCTGTCTTTAAATTTCCAGAATATTGAAGTCCGTGCGGTGCTCCAGCTAATTGCTGATTTTACCGGCATTAATATGGTAACCAGTGACACCGTCGATGGTGAACTGACCTTACGCTTAAAAAATGTACCCTGGGATCAGGCACTTGATATTATTCTGAAAACCAAAGGTCTGGATAAACGCCAAAACGGTAATGTTATGCTTATTGCCCCGGCAGAAGAAATGGCGCAGCGTGATAAAATTGAAATAGAAGCACGCAAAAGCATTCAGGAGCTGGCTCCTGTCATTTCAGAGACAATACAGGTGAACTACTCAAATGCCATTGACTTTGTTCGGTTAATTTATGGACGAACCGCAGGTATCGGTGGTGCCGGTGCAGCTGGCAGCAGCGGTAAAATATCATCCCCTTACCTGTCACCGCGTGGCCGTGTTTCCTTTGACAAAAGAACGAACAAACTGCTTATCTTTGATATTCAGGAAAACGTCGACAAAATTGTCGCTATGGTCAAGGAACTTGATATACCTAACCGTCAGGTTTTAATTGAATCCCGAATTGTTATCGCCGGTACCACCTTTGGCAAAGAGCTCGGTGTACGTTTTGGCTTTAACCGCAGCACATCGGCTAACACCGGGCAACCGAATGAAGTTGGCATTGGTATAGCCAACAATGTCACGAATGCCGACAGTGTTCGCCAGGGCACACAACCTGCAGCAGCCAACCGGTTAAATGTAAATCTACCTTCGCCCTCATCTTTCGGCACAGTGGCACTGGCATTGGCACGGCTTCCATTTGGAACCTTACTTGATTTAGAGCTGTCTGCTGCACAGGCAGAAGGCCGCTCTGAAACGGTATCGGCACCACGGCTCATTACAGCCAATAACACGAAAGCCTATATTAAACAGGGCTTTGAAGTGCCTTATGCCTCACAAACCCCATCAGGTGCAACCGATATTGAATTTAAAGAGGCTGCTCTAAAACTCGAAGTGACCCCGCAAATTACACCCGATGATAATGTCATTATGGAATTACTGGTGAGTAAAGATCGCCCTGATTTCTCTCAGGCTGGCCCACCCATTCAAAAACGTGAAGTAAAAACACGGGTACGAGTAAGAAATGGCGAAACAATTGTACTTGGTGGTGTTTATGAACATTCATCCACTGACAATGTTGAAAAAGTGCCTTTCTTTGCCGACTTACCCGTTGTTGGGGTTTTATTTAAACGGCGGATTAAAAGCAATGACAAATCAGAACTGCTTATTTTTGTAACACCTAAAATTATCAGTGATAATTTAACACTCTAATAGCAGCAATATCATAAAAAAAAGGGGCTTTAATATGCCCCTTTTTTTTGCCTGATAAATAGTAAGCGTTTTAACATGCAATTCAAACTGTTTATCCTAATAACAAACTTTTATCTTATCTAAAAACTGATATGCTTAAACCTGATTTTTTAACTCGCTAGAAAACATGCCCCAAACTAAAAATATTATTCTCATTGGCCCAATGGGCTCCGGTAAAACAACCATTGGCCGGCAACTCGCCAGACAATTAAACATGGCGTTTTTTGACAGCGATCATGAAATTGAAGCTAAAACCGGGGCAAATATTCCACTTATTTTCGAACTGGAGGGCGAGAAAGGTTTTCGCAAACGTGAAACGGCAATGTTAGATGAACTTAGCAAGAAGAATGGTATTGTTTTGGCAACCGGCGGTGGTGCCGTGCTCGCGCTTGAGAATCGAAAAATGCTACGTCAGCGTGGCATAGTTATCTACTTATCGGCCACCACTGCGCAACTTTGGGAGCGCACACGTTTAGATAAAAACCGTCCTTTACTTCAAACTGAAAATCCACAAAAAAAAATTGAAACTCTATTCAATCAACGTGACCCACTTTATAAAGAAATGGCTGACATTATAATTGATACCGGCACGGGTAATATAAAATCAACCATTAAACAAATTATCACTCGATTAAAGAGTACGGGATGACCCCTGCTTTTAATCGTTTTAAATTTAAATTAGTCCCCCACTTAACGTATAATCAGGCTTACTTTACAAGTAGACAATATAAAATCGATGAAAACACTGACGGTTGATCTGGGCAAAAGAAGCTACCCTATCCATATTGGAGCAGGCTTGCTGTCCCAAAAAGAGCTGGTTACACCCTATGTTAATGGCACTCAGGTGATGATAGTTAGCAATGATGTTGTTGCCCCACTATACTTACAACAAACCAAATCTTTATTTGCCGATTTTCAATGCCACACGGTTATCTTGCCCGACGGCGAGCAACACAAAACCTTAAACGATCTTAACCTTATTTATGATGCATTACTGTCAAACCACTTTGACCGTTACTGCACCCTTGTCGCATTAGGTGGTGGGGTTGTCGGTGATATGACCGGCTACGCAGCAGCAAGTTACCAGCGTGGCGTCAACTTTATTCAAATACCCACTACCCTGCTAGCTCAAGTTGACTCATCGGTTGGCGGCAAAACCGGTGTTAATCATCCGCTGGGGAAAAACATGATTGGTGCTTTTCATCAACCCGCCTGTGTGCTGGCCGATATCACCACCCTTAACACCCTGGAAGATAACCAGTTGAGTGCCGGGCTGGCAGAAGTCATTAAATACGGCTTAATTCGCTTACCCGATTTCCTTGACTGGCTCGAACAGAATATGGACAAGCTGCTGGTTCGTGATCCTGAAGCATTGAGTTATGCCATTGAAGTTTCCTGCCAATGCAAAGCCGAAGTGGTCGCAGCCGATGAAAGAGAAGGCGGGATCCGTGCATTACTTAACCTCGGCCATACCTTTGGCCACGCCATTGAATCTGGTAGCGGTTATGGAAACTGGCTACACGGTGAAGCAGTCGGTATCGGCATGCTGATGGCAGCCGATTTATCCATGCGTGAAAACTGGATAAGCGAACAGGATGTACAACGTGTTAAAACAATCATTAAAGCTGCAAAGCTCCCGGTACAACTACCTGCCATGATGACTTACGATGTTTTTATGGACTTAATGCGCGTTGATAAAAAAGTGCGTGACGGAAAAATAAACTTTGTACTTTACAATGCACTCGGCGATGCAAAGGTTACCCATAATTTTAAAGCGGATAACTTGCGCCAGACAATTAACCACTTTCAGTCTACAGCTAAAATAATAACGCCCAAACAATAAAATCAGGAAGCCCGTCATGCAACTCGCACCTTATGCCGCGCAACAATCCAGCTCCCGAGGTCGCCGTTTTTCCGAAGCATCACCACAATACCGCAGTGATTATCAGCGTGACCGTGATCGTATTATTCATTCCTCTGCCTTCCGCCGGCTGGAATATAAAACCCAGGTTTTTGTTAACCACGAAGGTGATATGTTCCGTACCCGACTCACTCATTCTATTGAAGTGGCACAACTCAGCCGCAGCATTGCCCGCATTTTAGAGCTGAACGAAGACTTAAGTGAAACCATCGCACTGGCACACGATCTAGGGCACACCCCCTTCGGCCATGCCGGACAGGATGCACTCAATGCCTGCATGAAAAACTATGGCGGCTTCGAGCATAACCTGCAATCGTTACGCACCGTCGACAAACTCGAACAACGTTATGCCGACTTTATTGGTTTAAACCTCACCTTTGAGTCCCGTGAAGGCATTTTAAAACACTGCTCAACAAAAAATGCGCGACAACTCGGTGATGTGGGAGAACGTTTTCTAACTAAAAAGTACGCCAGTCTTGAAGCACAAACAGTGAATCTCGCCGATGAAATTGCCTACAATAATCATGATATCGACGATGGGCTACGCTCCGGGCTTATCGAGATTGAACAGTTACTTGAAATCCGCCTGTTTAAAGAGCAGTTTGATGTGGTCAGCAAACAATACCCCGACCTACCGGATCGCCGACGCATTCATGAAATTATCCGACGAATGATCAACCGACAAGTGGTTGATCTTATCGACACCACCCGAGCCAACCTTAAACAGGCCATGCCCGACTCCATTGACAGTGTACGCAACCATCCTGACGAACTAGCGCATTTCAGCCCTGATATGCTGGAAATGAACCTGCAACTAAAACGCTTCTTACGCACCCAGATGTATTCACATTATCGGGTTCACCGTATGTCGGCAAAAGCCACTCATATCATTCAACAATTATTTAATGCCTTCCTCAATGATCCAAAACTCTTAAACCCCAAATATCAGCAAATTGTCGCGCAAAAAGAACAAAAAAATGCAGAGCTTGGCAAGGCTCGCGCTGTAGCCGATTATATTGCAGGCATGACAGACCGCTATGCGATTGCAGAATATGGCAAAATTTTTAACCCTGCTGAATTAACCTGAGCATTACAAAACAACCTAAAAACAAATAGATACGTAATGATTTAGCAGCATAGTATGCTATATTATTGGGTATAATTAATGAATGTTCATATGCAGCATTCGGTTAAAATAACATGCGTATTTATATGCAAATACAACAAAAGGAACAGCAACCCCGTTACTACCAATTGCTACTACAACAGGATTTACTTGATGGCTGGACATTGGTACGTGAATGGGGAAAACAAGGCTCAAGCGGACGAGTCAAGCGGGATCACTTCCCCTGCAAAAATGATGCACTGCTTGCTTTAGAACGTGTTCGTGATGCGCAATTAAATCGTGGTTTTCAAGTTGTCTTTATTCAGGGTGCAGACAGCAATAACAACACCTTACTGGATTCTTAATGGCTAATTACGACGCCGACCCGCTCAAACGCCTTGAACCCGCCTACCTTAGGCAATACGGTTTAAATGAAGCCCCTTTCTCAACGCAACACGACGACAATTTCCTGTACCTCGATGCAGAGCGACATCAACGCCTTGAGATGCTATCGCACCTCACCCAATACAGTAACCTGCTATTAATTGTTACCGGTGAGCGCGGCATTGGTAAAACCAGTTTACTGCGCCGCTTCTGCAATAATGCAGACGACTCATGGTATCTGTGTGAAGTGAATGCACACACCATGATGGATGCCGATTCCATGCTAACCGATATTGCACGTGGTTTTGGCTTAAATGGCCTGCCCAATGATCCGGGTACCGTTCAGGAAATCGTCTTCGAGCATTTAAAAGCACTACAAAACGATGATTTAGTCCCGATACTGCTGATTGACGATGCCCATGAACTTCCTAAAGACGCACTCGAAACACTGTTCTATTTTGCCGATATTGAAGCAGCACAAGGCCATCTATTAAGAATAATTTTATTCTGTGAACCACAAATCGACATTATGCTGGAGTCCCCCTCAATTCGACCGCTAAGAGAACGTATCACCCATACACTCGAACTAAACCCTCTCGATGAAAATCAAACAGCCGAATTTATAAAACATCGTATGGCGGTCGCAGGTTTTGAAGGGGCATCACCCTTTACGCCCAAGGTGATTCAAAAGATCCATAAAATTGCCCGCGGTATTCCTTCCCATATCTGTGAGTTGGCACATTTACATCTGGACGATGCCGCTAATCTTAGTAATAAAACTAATCATGTTGACTTAATGGAAGAATCTGAGCCTGCTCACAATGAACCGTTTAGTGCTGAAGATCTGGGCTTCAAAGCAGACAATACCAAACCCATTAATTATAATACAGCCGCATTCAGTACACGCCATATTGTTTTTATTGTTATTGTCGCTATCGTTGCCATTATTGTTTTTGCTATGCAGGACACCATTAACGAAGTGGTTGCACCCAAAAATGATTCCCTTTCAACCGTCAATCGGAATTTACCTTCAGCTCTAACGGAGCAAAACAAAAAAATAACACAAACAAAAGAAATTACATTAAAAGCCCCCTTACAACCACCTGCACCTGAACTCGAAGATGAGCCGGCTTCCTCGACCACTCCTTTAGCACCATCTCTAAATACCAATCAGGGAGCATCAACAACAACCACGCTTGCAAATAATGTGTCCCCACAGCCGGAACCAGTTAACTATGTGCTTGACACCGTTTCACCCGACCCTGTTATCGGCAGTAACAAACCACAAACCATCATAATAAAAGGTAGTGGCTTTAAAAGTGGCTCAAAACCACCCGCTGTCTGGATTAGCTGGACAGGAAAAACCAAGGCATTAAAAAAACACCAATATAAAATTGTTGATGATAACAATATCGAATTAACCATCACCGTAGGCACAACAACCGATAAATGGTCTGCTCAGTTAAAGCAAGGTACATTTGAATCGAACCAGCTTACCTTTAATGTTATAGAACCAAAAGCAAAACCAACCCATATCACCACACTTTCTGGAATACATGATGAACGCTGGATACTGGATCAGGAACCCAGCCACTTTACTCTACAGCTATTCGCCACACAGAATAAAAGTAATATTAAAAAATTTACAACAGAAAATAAGCTCAGTGACAATAGTGCGGTATACCAGACTTTACGGAATGGTAAGCCCTGGTATGCCTTAATATATGGCAGTTACACAACAAAAAAAGCAGCTCAGTTGGCTAAAGCGGAAATCGCAAACTCAAAAGTAAAGCCCTGGTTACGTCGCTTTGACAGTGTACAAGCTAAAATAAATACGAAAAAAGCAGACAGCAAACCGGTAAAAAATAAACAAAAATTACAAACTGCTAAATCTGTGACAACGGTTATTACCAACCCACCCCTTACAAAAGTAAAAGACTCTGCCGCATGGCTATGGAGCCAGGATCCAAGGCACTATACGTTGCAATTACTTGGCAGTAGAAGCGACAAAAATATTCAGCAGTTTATACGCAAATATAAACTAAAAGATAAAGCTGTTTATTTTCATACCCGCCATAATCAGCGCAACTGGTATGCACTGGTTTATGGTAGCTATAAGAACCGCAGTGATGCATTACAGGCTATAAAGAAACTCCCTGCCGCCTTACAGAGAACATCGCCATGGGCACGCAGTTTTGCCAGTATTCATAAAGATCTGGATCAATCGCAGTAGTTAAAAATACTGCAGCTAAAAAGTGGGGTAACTAAACCTGATGTTGCCTGACTTTAGCTTATACCTTAAACGTCGAAGTAATAGCCTCTAAATTTACAGCCAACTCTTTTAATTCCAAGCTATTTTTTGATGTGGCCCTGGTGCCATTACTGGTCTCAAGTGTTGCGTCATTAATACTAACAACGCTTTGGTTAATACCCTGGGCAACTGTGCTTTGCTCTTCCGATGCAGCCGCTATTTGCATATTCATATCTGTTATTAACTGAACAGCTGACTGAATATCTGTTAACGCTGTTCCTGCCAAACTTGCTTGCTCAACACTGGCCTGGGCTTCTGCCTTGCTCTTATCCATTACTTCCACAGCCGCTCGCGTACCACTTTGTAACCGTTCAATCATCGAATTAATTTCTTCTGTTGATTGTTGAGTACGGTTGGCTAAAGTCCGCACTTCATCAGCAACCACTGCGAACCCACGCCCTTGCTCACCTGCTCGTGCTGCTTCTATTGCCGCATTTAAAGCTAGCAAATTAGTTTGTTCTGCAATGTTCTTGATAACATCAATGACAGAACTAATTTGAGCACTATCATCTTCCAGCCCCTGAATCACTTCGCTGGCCTGCTCAACTTCACTTGCCAAACTGTTTATCATCGATATAGTCTGGGTAACAACTTCATAACCACTTTCTGTTGCATTGTTGGCATTATTAGCTTGATCGGATGCATTTGATGCACTCTGTGCCACCTCTGTAACTGTTGCTGCCATTTCATTAATCGAAGTGGCCAATTGCTCAGTTTCAATTTGTTGGCGCTCCATTGCCTGTGTCGTTGTTTCTGAAATTTCGGCTAAATCATCTGCCGAACTCGAAACAGAACGTGCATCATTTTGAATCGATGTCACTTGTTCACGCAAAGATACAACCAAACTACTCAAGCTTGCCGAAAGTACATAAGTTTCCTTTAACCCGGACTGTTTTACATCCGTGGTTAAATCACCTTTTGCACAGGAATTCATACCTGTCATAACATCAGCTATAGGAGTAAATAAATATTTTTTTAATACTACGAATGCACTAAAAATACCCATAATAATTGCAATTATAAAGGCAGTAATAATTAAAAATTGTGTATTTGCCATACTTGTATATAGTGCAGAAACGTCTTCTAAAGCAGTTAATTCCAGAAGATCCACTTTCTTTTGGTAATCCTGTAAAACATACTTTACTGACAAAGCATCACTAACAACGACATCATCCCAATCTTTACTTTTATACAATACCGCTTCATTTTTAGATATTAAAAGCGGTGCCTTTAGCATCTCTTCAATATTCTTTAAATTATGTGCAGGCTCCAGCACAATCTCGATATAACCGAGCAAGCGTAATCCGCCAACAGGTGCAAGTACTGAATAGGCCGGGCCATTATTAGAAGCCCATGCGCCACCAATTGTTTTTAGTCTTTCTGCACCTTTTCTGGCCACAGCTAACTGGTATAAAAAATCAGGAAGTTTTTCACTTAAACCTGTCTGCCCTTCCTGGCTTTGTACCAGAAAAGACAGTTTTTTATCATATAAACGTAATTGCCTGGCCACTAAAAGACCGGAAGTAATATAGCGCTGATGAAACTGCCCGTTTAAATAACGGATTAATTCATTTTTTGCCTCAACGCTTTGGTCTTTGGTATAAGATTTAAATGACTTTCTAAATTCAGATGTTCGTGTAACACCATCAAGCATGTCCATTGCCATCTTATGCATGACTCGCAGCTCTTCATCAACGGCCACTTCGACAACACGCGTTAAAGTTTGAGACTGAGCCTTAAGTGCTGCATCACGAAACTGAATTGTTGATACGATGGTAAGTAAAATTGAGGCCAGACCCAATAAACCAAGAATACTGCCTACAAAAAGTTTAATTGAAATCTTGTTCATTTTTAAGCCTTCTTTAATATATGGTAATGACTGTGTAATATCTCACATAAAATCATTACCTTATTTTGCAACTGGCATGCCTTTCGCTGTCCACTCTTCCCAGCCACCACGGAACCAGTAAATATTTTTATAACCCCAACCAAGTGCCATTTTGGCTGATTTAACACTACGGCCACATTTAACACCGTTGCAATAAATAACAACGGGAGTCGTCTTGCTCGGTACAACTTTTCCAAAAGATGCTTCAGTTGTGTCAACATCGGGTAAACTAATCGCACCTTCAATATGGCCGCCGGCACGATCTTTTTCGATACGCGCATCAATAATCACCAGATTATCGTACTTCTCATATAGCGCTGGAATGTCTTCCGCCGTCACTTTGGTCGTACCGGGAATAGTATCCGGCGTGTCCGCCTTGCTTGCCAAAGTAAGTGATGTTGAAAGTGAAAAAATCAGAAATGTTAAAACCGAACTAAAAAACTTAACCATTGCTTTACCCTCATAAATAGTACGTTGTATGAACTATGTATCGGCACAGCACTGAAAAACTTAAACATAATATTGGCTTTTCTCACCATCCGGAACAAAGAAACGCTTAGTAAACAAAGACTTGTTACCAACTATAGTTTTTTGGTCAAGGACACATACACGCATCTATTAAAATCAGGGCTCGGCCTTATAAACGCACTCAGGCTATCCTTTACTTAATTGCTCATAAACAAAACCATGTAAAACCAGGCGGTCTTTCTCTTCAACAAAACGAAATTCCAGTCCATAAGAATAGGTATTTTTATCGTCGTTTTTTTCAGTTTCCGCACGACGTATCGTTGCCAGTATTTGTAAATACTGCTCAACCCCACCAACTGCTAGTTTTGCAGACATGCTAATATCATCACCCACATCGCCAATGGGTTCATTGGTTGATAATTTGGCACCACCGGTACTGATATCCGTTAATTTAGCGGATACCGAATCCTCTGAATTTTTATCTGGGTCTCCGTTTTGCACCGAAACGATAAGTCCAACATTCACCCGCTGCGCATTTCTCACCACCACTGATTCCACTTTCTTCGGATAAGACAAGTGAATATAAGGATAGGGACTGGCTTTGCTTTCTAATACCGTAACATTAAAGGCATAAACCGTTTGAACTGAAAACAACCGAACAATAAAAAGCTGCCCATTAACAACCCGAATTAATTCACCGTTCAAACGTGGCATGGTGACAATAATGCTCTTGCCATCACGGTAACCAATTAATTTTACAAAAATACGCTCATCCGAATTGCTCGATGGATCCTGAAGCTGGATACTGTCGCCAATATTAACTTTTATCTCACTAAAATTGATAGACATTTTAATTTCTGCCATTCTCCGCTATAAAAATATATACCCATCAGGCTTATCGGCATTATTTTATTTATTTTAAATAAAACGCTACCCTGCCGCCCACACTCGCCCTTTGTACCCATGTTCCCTTCTCTCAGGCCAGTCATATTCAGATAAGCAACTGAAATATAGGGCTATTTTCTCTTTAAAATGAGCCGACACAGGCATTGAAGCGAGTCCGCCAGGGCTGTATACTGCGGAGCCATTTTGTCTCCTGATAGCGTGCATCGTCTGTGGCACACCCCAAATCAGGGCAAACGGGCATAACCAGCCTATTATGGCTCTAATTTATTGATTTTTAACAGTTTAAATGTAAACCCTATGAAGCTAAACGGCCTTTATAACCCTAAATTTGAACGTGACAACTGCGGCTTTGGCCTCATTGCACATATGGACGGCAAAGCCAGCCACTGGCTGCTCGATACCGCCATTACGGCTCTCGCCCGGCTCACCCACCGTGGCGCCATTGCCGCTGACGGCAAAACGGGCGACGGCTGTGGCTTATTGCTCAAAAAACCGGATAGCTTCCTGCGTGCGCAAGCCAAAGTGCTCGGTTTTACACTTAAAGACAATTACGCCGTTGGCATGGTGTTTTTAAACACCGATTTCGACAAGGCACAAATTGCGCGTGATACCTTATTTAAGGAATGCCGTACCGAAGGCCTGGATGTACAGGGCTGGCGCAGTGTACCTACCGATTACTCGGCCTGTGGTGAAGAAGCCTTAAAATCCGTGCCGACTATCGAGCAAGTCTTTATTAATCCGGCCGATAATATGAGTGATGCCGACTTTGAGCGCCACTTATACATAGCCCGCCGCCGCACTGAAAAGGCCATCGAACCGAATGATGAGGTCTTTTATATTCCCAGCCTGTCATCCCATGTTATTTCATACAAGGGATTAGTCATGCCTGAAAACCTGCCGGTTTTCTATCAGGACTTAAGCAACAAAGCGATGGAATCGGCCACGGCCGTTTTCCATCAGCGTTTTTCAACCAATACCTGGCCACAATGGCGTCTGGCACAACCGTTTCGTTATCTGGCACATAACGGCGAAATTAATACTGTACAGGGTAACCGCAACTGGTCAGTGGCACGCGGGCATAAATTTGAAACACCTGACTTACCGATGCAAGATATCCGCCCGCTGGTGTCTCTTACCGGTTCTGATTCCAATAGTTTAGACAATATGCTCGAAGCCTTGATAGCCGGCGGCCTAAGCATGTTCCACGCAATGCGCTTATTGATTCCACCGGCCTGGCAAAATGTCGAGGTCATGGATCCAGACTTGCGTGCCTTTTATGAATACAGTTCCATGCACATGGAACCCTGGGATGGCCCCGCCGGTATCGTCATGACCGATGGCCGCTATGCCGCTTGCAGCGTTGACCGAAATGGCCTACGCCCAACGCGCTGGGTCATCACCAAAGACCGCCACATTACACTGGCCTCTGAAATTGGCGTCTATGATTACGAACCAGATCAAGTGGTACGCAAAGGCCGATTAAAACCCGGTGAAATGATTGCCGTGGATACCGATACGGGTGAGTTGCTATTGCCTGAAATGATCGATGAACGTTTAAAAACACGCCACCCCTATAAACAATGGATGCGTGAACATGCCGTTCGTTTAAACTATAAACTCGACGAAGAATGTGCCGTTGCCGCTATTGATAAAGATACATTACAAACCTACCAGAAAATGTTTCAGGTCAGTTTTGAAGAACGTGACCAGGTTATCCGTGTGCTTGCCGAAGCAGGCCAGGAAGCCATTGGCTCAATGGGCGACGATACACCGTTCCCGGTTCTATCCAGACAGGTGCGTTCTGTTTACGATAACTTCCGCCAACAGTTTGCCCAGGTGACCAATCCACCGATTGACCCCATCCGTGAACAGGTGGTGATGTCACTCGAAACCTGTTTTGGTCCCGAGCGCAATATGTTTATCGAAGAACCCACGCATGCACAACGCCTGCGTGTAAGCACACCGATTCTTTCAGCCAGTAAATTTAAACAATTGCTCAGCATGGAAGAAAAAAGTAACCAGTATGCCCACATTCATATTTCATTAAACCGCCCACACGCAACGGAATTAAAGCAGGCCATTATTCAAATTTGTGACGAAGCCGTTGCTGCTGTTAAGGCCGGTAAAGTTATTTTAGTTTTAAGCGACAGTGATATTACCGAAGGCAGTCGCCCGGTACATGCCTTACTTGCCACCGGCGCGGTACATCATCGACTGATAGCCGAAGGCCTGCGTTGCGATGCAAACATTGTGGTTGAAACCGCAACTGCACGCGACCCACACCACTTTGCAGTGCTGCTGGGCTATGGTGCAACCGCCATTTACCCATACCTTGCTTACGAAGTGATTCGTGATTTAATTGCCAGTGGTGAAATTAAAACAAAAGACGCCTGCAAACTCGATATCAATTACCGCAAAGGCATTAATAAAGGCCTGTTTAAAATTACCTCTAAAATGGGTATTTCCACTATTTCAAGTTATCGCGGTTCACAGTTGTTTGAATGTGTCGGCTTGCAATCGGATGTGGTTGATCTTTGTTTTAAAGGCACCACCAATCGCATGGAAGGTGCCAGCTTTGCTGATCTTGATAGCGATCAAATGCAATTAAACAAACTGGCATGGAACCCGCGTAAAAATATCGGCCAGGGTGGACTCCTGAAATTTGTCC
The DNA here is from genome assembly GCA_027076325.1 of Chromatiales bacterium. GTDB lineage: Bacteria > Pseudomonadota > Gammaproteobacteria > UBA6429 > Thiohalophilaceae > SZUA-37. Next base: position 22,621 of record JALTJZ010000027.1, read on the forward strand.
ACGGTGGCGAAGACCACGCCTATAATCCAGACGTGATCCAGTCATTACAAGTGGCGGTAAAATCCGGTAACTACCAAGACTACCTTGTTTATGCCGAACAAATTAATAACCGTGCACCGATTGCACTGCGTGACTTGCTCAGCATTAACACCGCCAACTGCAAAGCCATATCAATAGACGAAGTCGAACCGATGGAAGACATTGTTAAACGCTTTGACAGTGCCGCCATGTCACTCGGTGCCTTGTCGCCCGAAGCACACGAAACACTCGCCGAAGCGATGAACCAGTTAGGTGGCCGTTCCAACTCCGGCGAAGGTGGCGAAGACAAAAAGCGTTACGGCACCATTAAACGTTCCAAGATTAAACAAGTGGCATCCGGTCGCTTTGGTGTGACACCGGAATACCTGCGTAGCGCCGAAGTGATGCAAATTAAAGTCGCGCAAGGTGCCAAGCCCGGTGAAGGTGGACAACTGCCAGGGCATAAAGTAAACGAACTGATAGCCGAGCTGCGTTTCTGTAAACCCGGTGTGTCCCTGATCTCACCACCACCGCATCACGATATTTATTCTATCGAAGATTTGGCACAACTTATTTTTGACTTGAAAGAAGTGAATCCGGATGGTCTCGTTTCCGTTAAGCTGGTTGCCGAAGCCGGTGTGGGTACCATTGCCGCCGGTGTTGCAAAAGCCTATGCCGATCTCATTACTATTTCAGGTTATGACGGCGGTACCGCTGCCTCACCGTTAGCATCGGTTAAATATGCCGGTAGCCCGTGGGAACTGGGGCTTTCAGAAACCCACCAAATCCTGCGTGCCAATAACCTGCGCGATAAAATTCGCCTGCAAACCGACGGTGGCTTAAAAACCGGCCTCGATGTCGTTAAAGCCGCTATTTTAGGTGCCGAAAGTTTTGGCTTTGGCACTGGCCCAATGGTGGCCATGGGTTGCAAGTACCTGCGTATTTGCCACTTAAATAATTGTGCCACGGGTGTGGCCACACAGGATAATGTTCTACGTTTAAAACATTACCGTGGCGAAGTGGAATGGGTAATGAACTACTTCCGTTTTATTACTCAGGAAGTGCGCGAAATTCTGGCCAGCCTGGGCTTGAAAAAACTCACCGATTTAATTGGTCGTACCGATTTACTCGAAACCATAAAAGGCGATACCGCACGTCAGCAACAGCTCGACTACTCAGCCATTTTATCGGATGCCGGTGTGGATAAAACCAAACCTCAGTTCTGTCTGGAATCAAAAAACACACCGTTTGATAAAGCCGAACTGGCGCAACAAATGGTTGCTGATACGGCCGATGCGATTAAAAATAAAAGCGGTGGAGAATTTAGTTACGATGTTTTAAATACCCATCGTTCCATTGGTGCACGCATCTCCGGTGAAATTGCAGCCGTACATGGCGATACCGGTATGGAAGACCAACCGATTACCTTGCGCTTAACCGGTACCGTTGGCCAGAGCCTCGGTGTATGGAATGCCGGTGGTTTACATATTTACTTACAGGGCGATGCCAACGACTACGTTGGTAAAGGCATGGCAGGCGGCAAGCTGGTGCTCACTGCGCCTGAAGTTAGCAGCTTTGATCCGGCAGAAACACCAATTATGGGCAACACCTGTTTATACGGCGCCACCGGCGGTAAATTATTTGCTTCCGGTTTAGCCGGTGAGCGCTTTGGTGTCCGAAATTCAGGTTGCCATGCCGTTGTTGAAGGCGTGGGTGATCACGGTTGTGAATATATGACCGGTGGCCTCATTACCGTGCTCGGCCCCACTGGCTTAAACTTTGGTGCCGGGATGACCGGAGGCTTTGCTTACGTTTACGATCCGGAGAACCAGTTTGCTAACCGCAATAACCACGATGTTGATATTCAACGCATTGCTGCTGAAAGTATGGAAGACTACCGCTGCCACTTACAGGATGTAATTGCAGAATTTGTTAAAGAAACCAACAGCAAACGTGGACACTATATTTTAGATAACTTCAGCGATACGGTAGGTGACTTCTGGTTAATCAAACCAAAAGCACTGAGTCTGGAATCTTTACTTGAAGATTTACAACATGCCGCCGCATAAAAAACTACTGGTTTAGGAATTATGGGAAATACTTTTCAGTTTATACAATGCGAACGCCGCGACCCGAATAAAAAAGCAGCGGCTGATCGTATTAAAGAATACCGTGAAATTTACACACAGTTTGATCAACCACAAGCCGAACGACAGGCTGACCGTTGCCTTGAGTGTGGCAACCCCTATTGTGAATGGAAATGTCCGGTACACAACTACATCCCCAACTGGTTAAAACTGGTTGCCGAAGGCAATATTTTAAAAGCGGCAGAGCTATCTCATCAAACTAATTCACTGCCTGAAATTTGTGGTCGTGTTTGTCCGCAAGACCGACTTTGTGAAGGTGCCTGTACATTAAATGATGAGTTCGGTGCTGTCACCATTGGCTCGATTGAAAAATACATTTCAGAAGAAGCCTTTAAACAAGGCTGGCAGCCGGACTTATCCAAAGTAAAAGCCAGCGGTAAAAAAGTAGCGGTAGTGGGTGCAGGCCCAGCCGGCTTAGGTTGTGCCGACATACTCACCCGTAATGGTGTGCAGGTTACCGTCTTTGAAAGCCAGCCTGAAATTGGCGGGCTGCTGACGTTTGGTATCCCAGAATTTAAACTTGAAAAAGAAGTGGTTAAAAATCGCCGTGCTATTTTCGAAAAAATGGGTATCACGTTTAAAACCAGTACGACGATTGGTAAAGACATTGCCTTTCAAACCTTGCTGGACGACTACGATGCCGTCTTTATGGGCATGGGTACCTATAACTATATGACTGCCGGTATTGACGGCGAGGACTTACCGGGGGTTTACCCGGCACTGGATTATTTAATCTCCAATGTGAACCACTGCCACAACTATGAAAAAGATCCGGCCGACTACATTAGTATGCAGGGGAAAAAAGTCGTGGTACTCGGTGGTGGTGATACCGCCATGGATTGTAACCGCACCGCCATTCGACAAGGTGCCGAGTCGGTTATCTGCGCTTACCGCCGCGACGAAGCGAATATGCCCGGTTCCAAACGTGAAGTGGCCAACGCCAAAGAAGAAGGCGTCCAGTTTAGCTGGAACAGCCAACCTGTTGAAATTGTGGGCACAGACAAAGTTGAAGGGCTTAAAATTGTTAAGACGCAACTCGGTGACCCTGATGAGCGAGGCCGTCGTCGACCTGAACCGATTGCTGGTTCGGAAGAAATTATTCCGGCTGACCATGTGATTATCGCCTTTGGCTTTCGGCCTAGTCCTCAACCGTGGTTTAAAGACTTTGCAATTGATATTGATGAACGAGGCCGTGTTAAAGCCACTTATGAACAACAATTTAAACATCAGACAAGCAACCCAAAAGTCTTCGCGGGTGGCGATATGGTTCGCGGCTCAGATCTGGTCGTAACCGCAGTATACGAAGGCCGACAAGCCGCTGAAGGCATACTGGATTACCTTAACGTTTAAAAACAAGATTAACCACGGCGGTACAAGATACAGCGAAAGAAAAAATTTTACATATTAAATATTTCGCCGTATCTTGTGCCGCTGTGGTTAAAGAAATGGACACTCCATCAAAAAATAAAGACTATAAAATATGACAATCCTCAAAAATGATCGTTTTTTAAAAGCCCTGCTCGGTGAACCTGTCGATATGACCCCCGTGTGGATGATGCGCCAGGCCGGGCGTTATCTTCCTGAATACCGTGCAACACGCGCTAAAGCAGGTAACTTCTTAACACTATGCAAAACACCCGAGCTGGCAACAGAAGTGACCATTCAACCACTGGAACGTTTTGATCTTGATGCGGCTATTTTATTTTCGGATATTTTAACCATTCCCGATGCGATGGGGTTAGGTCTTTATTTCGCCGAAGGCGAAGGCCCAAAATTTGAACGACCCATTCAAAATGAAACCGACATCAAGAATCTTATCACCCCAAGCATGGATGAAGATTTGGGTTACGTGATGGCGGCGGTTAGCATGATCCATCGTGAACTGGACGGGCGTGTACCGTTAATCGGCTTTTCTGGCAGCCCGTGGACACTCGCCACTTATATGGTTGAAGGGGGCAGCAGTAAAGACTTTTCAAAAGTAAAAGGCATGCTGTACGAAAACCCAAAAGCCATGCATTTATTATTAGACAAAGTTGCTGACTCGGTAATTGATTATCTAAATGCACAAATTGAACACGGTGCACAAGCAGTCATGATATTCGATACATGGGGCGGCGCACTCACAACCCGTGACTATCAAGAATTTTCCCTGCGCTATATGGAAAAAATCATAAGTGGTTTAAAACGAGAAAATAATGGGCGCAAAGTACCGGTAACAATATTCAGCAAAGGGGGTTGCCAGTGGCTTGAAGCACAAGCCCAGTCCGGTGCAGATTGTGTTGGTCTCGACTGGACCATTGACATTGGACTGGCACGTAAACGTGTTGGTGATAAAGTTGCGCTACAGGGGAATATGGATCCAACGGTTTTATATGCCTCACCCGAACGCATTCGTGAAGAAGTGGCTTTTATTCTTGAAAGTTTTGGTAAAGGTAATGGCCATGTCTTTAATCTCGGCCATGGTATCCATCAGCATGTAAACCCGGACAATGCAAAAGTATTGATCGATTCAGTACATGAATTAAGTCAGCCTTATCACGCTTAAGTCAAATATTAAATTAGACACAGCAAAAATAAGCGTTCACAATGAAATACACTGGCCACCTTCGTAAAATGATCACCGAACATACCTCTCCGGTTCATTATCAAATTCCTGTTGATGATCAATTTATTCCCATATCGGATCTAATCGGTAAAAAAATAACCTTCAAGCACCTCGGCGACATTCATTGTATTGCCTGCGGTAAAAAAACCAGCAAAAGCTTTAACCAGGGTTATTGTTTCCCCTGTATGCGCTCGCTTGCCGAATGTGACTCCTGCATGATTAGCCCTGAAAAATGCCATTATGCCGAAGGCACTTGCCGTGATGAAGCCTGGGGGCAGGAACATTGCTTTATCGACCACTATGTTTACCTTGCCAATTCATCCGGCTTAAAGGTAGGCATTACCCGTGAAACCAATGTACCCAGTCGCTGGATGGATCAGGGGGCAGCTGCGGCACTGCCTATCTACAAAACAAAAAATCGATTACTTTGTGGTTTAGTTGAAGCCTTCTTTAAAAAACAGGTTAATGATAAAACCTCCTGGCAGCGTATGCTAAAAGGCAAACCTGATAAAATTGACCTTATCCAACGACGCGATGAATTATTTGCACGTTTTAAACAGGACATTGCAGCAATAAACAAAGAACACGGTGCGGGTTCGGTTGCCGAACTCACCGATCAGCAACCACTGGAATTTAACTTTCCGGTTACAAACTATCCCGAAAAAGTAAAATCACTCAATTTTGATAAAACCCCTGAAATCGCAGGTAAATTAGTCGGGATTAAAGCACAATACCTTATCCTTGATAGCGGCGTCCTCAATATTCGCAAATTTGCCGGTTATCTTGTTGAGTTTACGGTAAATTAATGCCATTGTGCCCTTCTAAAACGGTTAAAAATTCACCGTAAGCTCCACAGAAAACTTGTAACTTATTGATTATAAACTATTATTAGTTAGAGTTGTCTCATTAAGCACTAGCAAACAGGTCACACAGAGCAAATTGAATTAATCGATCTTACAAACCATTAGTTGTGTTAAATGCAAACATTCTCCCTTAAAAGCTTTCGCACCCGCTACCTGCTCGTTGCCGTTAGTACCATTGTTTCAACCTTTATATTTATCAGCTTTATTGAACATTATATTAGTGCCTCCAGCAAAGCGGGGCTCAGCACCATAGAACAACGCCTTAACGTGACACAACTTAACACGCGCCTGCAAGCACATACCCAAACTTCAATACGGCTACTCAACCTGTACTTATTCAGCCCGACGCGGAATTACCGTACCGAGTTTCTTAAACAACTTGAAGCATCACAGAAAGTAACGGACGACTTACAAAAAAACACGTGGATACATACACAACAGCTTCAACCTGAAGTCAGGAAATTAAAAGTATTACTGGAACAATTACAGAACAGATCAAACAAACTGATGAAAATACGTCTTGATGGAGAGAAGATGTATCCGGCAATGCGACTTGCAAGTGGCTCAATGCTTAATTCTAATCATTCGATTATTAATCTACTCAATGCAGCACTATTTGAGCTTGAGATAGAAAACCGCGCTACGACCAAAATCTATATGGATATTATGGACTTACGGGATAAATGGCGACGTACTATTAATGCTTATCGCCTATACCTTGTCAACCGACTCAGTTCATTATCTGAATCAAGACTACCAGAACAATCAACCGATGTTAGAGTCTTTCATGCTGCATTTAAAAAAAAGGTCACTACTCTAAATAAAAATATCAATTTAAATAATATAGGATTTGAAGCCGCACAGGCATTAACCGGGATAACAGCTTATGCCAATAGCTGGCTAAATGATTTTAATGTAGCCGATAAAATTAATATGACGGATACATGGCGTAGTGATATTCCAATTATATTAAATGACATCTACCCGCTCTTCGACCAGATCTATTCAATAATAAATACCATTGAAAAAAGAATAAATACAACATCGATATTAGACGTAAAAGAACAGTACCAGGCAAGTTATAATATTTCACTTACACTTTGGGGAATTGAAATATTATTAATACTATTGATTACCGCTGGTTATTTTATACTTGATCATTCGTTACTTAAGCCACTATCAAAACTGTCATCAACTTTACGAAAAAATATTAATATGGATATCGATATTTTTCTGCCCGATTCTCAAGCTAAAGAAATAGATGACTTTGTAAAGGCTTACCAGTATATGCAAAGTCAAATCCACTTACGGCAGGAAAAACTTGAACACATTGCAATGCATGATGATCTCACTAATTTACCCAATCGCTCATTACTTATTGACAGAATGACACTTGCAATATCAAACGCACAGCGATTTAAAAGCAACTTTGCAGTGATAATACTGGATCTGGATCGATTTAAAGAAGTCAATGATACCCTTGGCCATCTGGTTGGTGATAATATTCTTCAACAGGTTGCTCAACGCCTTTCCAGTCTACTACGCGATACAGATACTGTTGCACGCCTGGGTGGTGATGAATTTGCCATCCTGTTAAGTAATGTTGATGAACAGGCAATATCCGATATAGCAAATAAAGTAGCAAATGTAATTGAAGAAGTTTATAACGTGCAGGAACACAATCTTTATTTAGGCGCTAGCCTTGGTATTTCTATTTACCCGCAACATGGTCTCACAACAGAAGTATTGTTAAAACACGCTGATGTTGCCATGTATATGGCTAAAAGGTCAGATATTGATTACGTCATCTATAAGCCTGAAAATGATGAACACAATATTAAACAACTTTCCCTGCTGTCTGATCTTCGACAAGCCATAGATCTGAAACAATTACGACTTGTTTATCAACCTATTTATACAACTTCAACAAATGATATTATTGGCTATGAAGCACTTATTCGATGGCAACACCCAAAATACGGCTTGCTCATGCCTGATAACTTTATTCAACTTGCAGAGCAAACCGGGCTGATAAAGAAAATTACTCTCTGGGTTATTGATTCAGCTCTGAAAAATTTTTCATCATGGCCGGTTAATCATAGCAAAGTTTATATATCAATTAATGTCACTGCGTGGGACTTGCAGGATCAATTATTTTTTTCACATATTAAAGAATCACTCAAAACTTTTAATGTGAAACCAGAATCTCTAATGCTTGAACTTTCCGAGCGCTCCATGATGACAGACAGTACCCGTATAGAAATTTCTTTAGATAATCTAAAAACATTGGGTATACGCATATCCATTGATGATTTTGGTACCGGCTTCTCTTCATTATCTATACTAAAACAACTCCCTGTTTCTATTCTTAAAATAGATAAATCTTTTATTCAAAAAATGTCAACCATCAAGAATGATACCCTCATCGTTCATTCTATTATTGAACTTGCCCATAATCTGGAACTTAAAGTAATAGCAGAAGGCGTTGAAGATACGAAAAGCCGGAACTTGCTGAAAAAATTTAACTGTGACTACTGCCAGGGCTATTTATTCAGTACCCCACTACATGAGGAACAGATTTTATCTTTACTTGAGGTAATTAATTCAACAGGGACTACACAGCAATAAAGATTAAAAATAATAACTTAGCTCTAGCTGTATATAATCATCCTTTAAATAGGCGTGCAATATATCATTAACCGGAATATTGCTATATTGGCGTGCTTCAATTGTTATCTTAAAACTCTCACCTAACCGTCGGCTTGCTTCAATAAAATAGAGTGCGCTATCAAAATCCATATCTTTAATCATACCAAATAAAGCTTCACTACTTTGCTCATCATTCAGGTTAAATCGTAAGCCAAACATAATATCATTCTGAAACGGGCTTGCTATTGTTATACCACGATCATCATAAAGATATTCAATAACCAGGCCAATATCCGTTGCCTCACCTATCACAGAATAAAAAGTATATTCAAGGCCTGCCGTTAAGCCTATAAAATTCGATGCCCCTGAACCACCAAGCCCGGAAAGGTGAATCGCTTCCAGCTTCCACAACCAACTATTGAATGTCGCCTGTATATCAAGACCAAACTGTTCAATTAAATCATAATAAGGGTTAAAAACTGTTTCGCCTGAAGAATTTTTACCGAGAACAAACCGGGGGGTTCTGCTGGTACCGTTAAAATAGCTTAAACCAACATCCCATTCGCTAATACTGTGCGCCCAGCGGAAAGCATAGTCAATGTGTTTTTCTCTATCGGCTGATTCATAAAAAGTGGTGGATGTATCAACATAAGGCTGGCTCCGTAAACGGCCTTTCTTACCAGCAAAAGTTCGCTCACGAAAATAAGGTAATATAAAAACATCAAAGGTTCCTATATCAGTTATATATGAAAGATTAACCATTGGCTGACCCAGCTTGTCTTCGCCATCTGGATTTTCAACCGTATCTGTCTGGTTAATGATGTCAACCAGATGTTGGGCTTCCGTTACCCCCCAAAAAACCTTGCGGATACCAACTCGCCACTCTAAATCATTCTGTACTTTTACCCATGTCAGTTCGCGTATATCCGCATGGCTACGTTGGTTATCAGTTTGATCTAAACGTGCAAAGGGAACAAAGGTGAAACTGTCGTTACCTGATTCAGATTCATAGTAAAACTCTGGTTGAAAAAAAATTGAGTTGCTGTCGCCTTCCTGTCCTGAAAAAGCTGCCGCTTCAGTAAATATACGTGATTCAATGCCCAACTGCCCTGACCATTCGGCAGCATAGCTAAACTGAATATGAATCAGTAAAAAGATGAATAAAAGCTTAGTAAACATGCCGAGGTTAAGTATTATCTGGCACGTTTTAATGCATTACGATTAAAATCTCTGTCTTTTAACCCGGTTCGGAATTTATATTCAAGAAATTCAAGGCGAGTGCTTTTACCGGTAATATGATTTTGCATATCCATGCGACTTGCACGCCAGTATTTATTAAGATACTGTTTATATTCACTATAAATTAGTGTTTTTAACAAGCTGTTCTTGCGGTCGTAAAATTCCGTTTTTAATGGCTGATAACGTTCTTTGTCTATCCAGTTAATTAATCGTGTATAACCCGATTTTTTATACTGCGGTATTGCCTCCACAACAAACGTATCTCGACCATTAATTTTTTCATCACGCAGGTACTTATACTTGTATTTTTCAACTTCCTGCGATGATATATCTTCATAGGAAAATTCACTCCCAAGAAAAGGCCCGGATTTATTCGATGATGAAATTCGCTTAACTCGCTTTAGTGCCGGTAAAAATATCCATTGCTCATCAGGGCGTAACGCATGTGTGAAACTTAAGAAGGCTGTACCTTTAATATCCTTTGGTGAATCAAACACAATTAAGGTTTTATCACCATCCCCTTCTACTTCTAATGTCTTGTTTCTATTCTCACGTCGTGACTCCTGGCCAAAACGATTTTTTAATATCATTACTAATTTTGCACGCTGATCACCCCAACCAGTGTCACGTTTATCGGCTTCAACAGCAATGGCCAGTCCTTTTTCTTCAGCCGTTTCTGCTAGAACATTAAAACTCAAGCCATTAAAACCTGAAATAAACAAGCCCATAATCATTAAATAGCTTCTCATTTTTGTCTTCCCTCAAATTTAATTAATAATGCTGGCAGGAACAGTAAGTCGGCCGCCAGTGCAAATACAATAACAATTGCTGTCAATAACCCCATACCTGCATTTAATTCAAAGCTTGATTGTGCAATAACTGAAAAACCTGCTACCAATATGATAGATGTCGTGATCAAAGCCCTGCCTACATGGGTAAATGCATAACGAACCGCATCTTCAGCATTAAAACCTTTTTCACGACGAGCACGTAAGTATTTACTCAAAAAATGCACCGTATCATCAACAACAATTCCCAGGGTCATTCCTGTTACAACCGATAAGGCAAGGCCAACCTCACCTACCATAATACCCCATAAACCAAAACCCATCGCAGCCGGTACCAGATTAGGCAGCAAGCTGATAAAACCTATTTTGAATGAGCGTAAAGCAAAAATGAGTATCATCGAAATCAGGAATAAGGCAACGGTTGTGCCACTGAGCATGCTAACAATGTTTCGTTTACCAATATGGGCAAACATCACCGTTGGCCCACTGCCATCTGATTTAGTAATGTATTTTGTATTGGCCTGTAACCATTTTTGTGCCCGATTTTCTAAAGCAATAATTTCATTACTTGAAATGGTTTTAAGCGTCACCGTCATACGGGTGGCTGATTTATCTACATTAATCTGGTTATTCAGATCCAGTCCATAAGGCAATGACATTTCATACAATAGTAAGTATTGTGCTGACAAATCCCGATTCTGGGGTATTCGATACCAATCCGGATTATCACCATGCATATTTTTATTTAGCCGCTTCATAATGTCGGTAAACACATTCACATGAATGGTTTCTGGTTGCTGGCGATACCAGTCAGAAAAAGCCGCCAGTTCTTTTTGATATTCAGGGTTACTCACCCCGCCAGATTCACCTGAATCCAGTGAATAATCAATAATATATAAACCGGTTAAATTCTTTATCATATAGTCTGAATTAGCACGGAAGGTTACCGACTCATCAAAATATTCAACAAACACATCATTTAGTTCATTTCGGGGTAAAAATGAAATGAGTATAATAATAAAGCCTCCCATACCATACATAAGCCGGGTTCGATTACGTACAACAAAATTACCAAATCGTTCCATCGCCTGATCTTTGTCTGTATCAACCTGCTTCACTTTCACGGGCAATAAAGAAATAACAGCAGGCAAAAAAGTAACACTTAGAATAAAGGATGCAACTACACCAAAAGCAACAAAATTACCTAAATGCTGAAAGGGGGGTGCATCTGAAAAATTCATCGACAGGAAACCAATTGCCGTTGTTACACTCGCTAAAAAGACTGGCTGTAAATTAACACGCAAGCTTTCAATAATGGCTTCATTCTTTTCCTTACCCGCTCGCATATCATGTAAAAAGGTCACCAGTATATGTACGCAGTTTGCAATTGCGACTGTCAGTATAATTGTTGGTGCTGACATTGATGGTGGCGTCAACGGAAAACCAACATACCCACCCAACCCCATGGCTGCCATAATTGAAAATAGTATAATCATGAAAGTGGATGCTGTACCAGGCAACAGCCGCATAAATAGCAGGTACCATGCAAAAGGTAATGCAATAACAATAAAGGTAAGTGGTTTAGAGAGCGCCTCTGGCACAATCTGAATGCCTTTTGTGAAAAAACTGACAACAATAAAAATAGTTGCCGCCAGTGCGCCAAATAAAACCAGCAGGCTATGCCATGGTTTAGATAAATCCCTTATCAGAATACCAAGAACAATGATCATCAGAATAAAACTTGGAAGAACAAGTTTCTGCATATCCTGCTGTGATGCTTCAGAAAAAGCATTGTTCATTAACACCATGCCATTTAAACGTACCTCAACATCTGGATAGCGCTGATTAAAATCTTTTGCAATCTCGCGTGCTTTTTCTACAACTAGCGGAACTTCTTTTGTCTCATTTTTTCCTGGTAGCTGTATTGTTGCGTTAACCCCTGTAACCGCTGCTGTTTTCGATATCAGCCTGTTTTTTAGAATAGGCTCGTTCAGTGCAATTTCTTTTATTTTTTTAATTTCCTGAGGTGATAGCCTTTCAGCATCTTCCACCAGATCCTGAACAATAAGGTCATCCCCTTCAGCTGAGGTATATTGAAAATTTGTAATGGAATCAACTCGAATTGAAAAGGGCAATTGCCAGGCCTGTTCCGTTAGTTCCTCAATAACCGCGAGTGTTTTATTGGTAAAGACATCCCCGTTTTTAGGTGTAACAATAAAAATAACATTGTCATTTTTAGTATACATTCGTTCTAAAGCATCAAATGCCTTTAGTTGCGGGTTCTCCTCACTAAAAAAAACTCGATAATTATTAGTAAAACTTAAATATTGACCGCCACTTGCCGCCATCAAAACAGCGAAGACACAGGCGATAATAACCAGCCAACGATAACGTAAAATCCATTTTCCATAATTTTCTTCAAAATCTTTCATTTTATCTCCTGGCTTTGCTGTTCCTTACTCGATTTACCTTTTTCGTAAACCCATTAATAGCAGTTCAACTAAATCACGTGCCATCATTTCAAGCTGCTCTCTTGTAAACAAGGGTAAAAAAATCGGCACTTCAAATAAGGTAAAACTACTATGTATTGCTCGCGCCGCTTTCATAACATCAACAACATTGAATTCACCTGACAAATTGCCTTGCTCAATAATTTCTGCAATCAATTCACATTGCTCACCGAGTTTAGATATCACGATATCCTGGCGATTATGAGTAACGCTCGCAATCAGCTCATTAATCTTTGGCTCATTTTCAGCACGCTCAAAAGTGTAACGAATATCTTCCAGTACAAAGGCCAGCAACTTTTCACCCGCACTCAGATCCTGCTGTTTAGTAACAGCACTTAAACATTCACCTCGTTCACCCAAGCATCGTTCGCAGCAGGCAGCCGCAATATCTTGTTTGCTTTTAAAAAATCGGTATAAGTTTGCAGCAGACATGTTTAAATCATCGGCAATTTCTGCCATGGTTGTTTTATTGTAACCCGCCTCACGGAATCGGCGCTCAGCCGTTTCTATGATTTCGGCACGTTTTGTCTCTGTTTTCTTCATTTTTTACGTTTTTCTGATTAGTATTTGCTATTTTTAGCAGCTATTTTGTGAATATTCAATAAAATATTCATTATTCACAAAAAGTGCTTGTATATAAGCATTCACTAATATAATATGCCCGCTCTAAAGTTCACAGTTTAAGGAAAGCTGATGCGACCACTTGTGCAAGAAATTCAACCGACTGAGCTGGATCCAACAAACGATGATTTTCAGATTGTCGATGTACGTGAAATACCTGAAATAGCTGCCGGTAAAATTGAAAATGCCCAGCCTATGCCACTGGCAAGCATTCCAATGCGTCTGTCAGAATTAAGAAGTGATAAAAAAATTATTATGGTTTGCCGCAGCGGCGCACGCTCTGCACAGGCCTGTATGTTTCTGCAACAGAAGGGCTTTGATAATGTCTATAACCTTCGTGGCGGTATGATTGGCTGGGTGCGTGCAGCAAAACCCCTCACCACCGGTTAAAAATTACAACACGATTTCAATTACCAACCACCATTAAGGTGCTGATTAATTTCCTGTAAACCATCAAAGCTAGCAAGCATCACTTCAACAGGTGCGCAGTCATTAAAATTATAACTAGGTGTTGTTACCCATAAATTAGCCAACGTGCTATTCCCGGGGAAAGCCAGTTTTAACCCTTTGCTAATGGACAAAATTTCAAAAGCTCGCCGCATAAACTCATCTTCATCGGGAAAAACTTTCCCATTTTTTATTTTTATCAGTTCACGTGCTTTAGTCTCTGCGGGGAGCCCAACAAGCATAACCTGTAACTCTAAATCAATTTTCCAGTCATTTAAAATTTGAAAAACACTGTGAATTAAATCTTTCCTTTCTTCTGGATTATCATAAATTGACATTAAAGTTACTGCCTTTATTTATTTTAGTTCTTGTCGTGTGCACTTTTGTAGCTCCATATATCGATATTCTTACCCTGTTCCCTAAAGTGTTCTGCACGAGCGGCTAAATATCGTTGAAAGCTAGGTTGCTTTTTATAGTCACCTTTCAATACATATGCAAACATGCCCTGGGTATGAAACACTTTAAAAAAGGCTTCTGAGCGGATTATTTCCTTTCCCTGAGAGTTAAAAATAACAAGTGTCGGTGCATATTTTACGTCAAGTGACTTTGCCCATAATTTTGCTGTGGTTTTGCTACCGTCTGGAATAACGAGTGTTTTATTCGACCACATATCTAATTGCGCAACATCAAACTGTTTAATAATATCCCGGGTGTATTTATCCGTTAATACTTTTTTGTGTAAAACATCACAATCCGGGCAATGCTTTTGTTCAAAAAAAACAGCAAACGGCTTACTTCTTCCTTTACCTTTAACTGCCAGGTTAATCGGTTCCTGCATAAAAAAGTCTTCTTTGTTTAAGCCGCCGGATTTTCCTGGTGGCAGGTTTGCTTTTACATAATTACGATAGGACATTTTCTTCTCTTGATGTTTAAGCACATAATCCAGAGCAACATTAAAACGTCGAGGAGGAATATACCCATTTAGTCGAAGTATTATTTTGCCCTGTTCATTAAAAAATAAAACCGTAGGTGTAAACTGTACTTTTAATTTTTCAGAAATTGTTTTTTCCGTGTATGCTTTGCCATCAGTAAAAGTAACCTCGCGATCACCCCACATATTAAGCGCAATGGAGTCGAAATTTTTTCGTACTTTTTGTTCAATTTCTTTTTGTGACAAATTACGCTCGACCAATGCATTGCAATACGGGCAACCTGGCTGAGTAAAAATAATCATTAAGCGCTTACCCTCTTTTGCAGCTTCTTTAATATCTTCATTAAAGTCCAGAAAGCCTTGCTTAAACCACGCGGGGTATTCAGTATCCATTGCCCCCCGATACTCACCAAGTTTTTCTTTGGCTATAGCATTAAAAGTCACAATAAATAAAACCAGAACGATTATTTTTTTTAATTGTATTTTTTTCATTGTACTCCCCCTGAAATGAGCAATTTATAATACTATGTTAGTCTGCTAAAAAGTGCTTTTGTTGCACCTAAACCAAAATATTTGCGCTATTATCGCTCTATTGCCAGCGTTGTTTATTTCCTGAATAATAGCATAATGATAAACAAGCCCTTTTCCGAATCCTGTGAGCAAAATAAAGAACCGATACTTTCCATCATAAAACAATGGTTTATCAAGCCCGGCGCCACCGTTTTCGAAATAGGCAGTGGCACAGGGCAGCATGCCAGCTATTTTCCGCGATTTCTGGATAAATTATTCTGGCAACCCTCTGATACAGTCGAAAATCAACAAGGCATCGAGGCATGGCGCAAGGATTCGCAGCTTGCTAATGTGCATCCACCGCAGGTTCTCGATGTTAAGCAAAATAAATGGCCGATTGAGTCCTGTGACTATATTTTTTCTGCTAATACCGTGCATATTATGGGCTGGAATGAAGTTGAGGCCATGTTTAACGGCATCCGACGTATATTGAAACCTGCCGGTATCTTTTGCCTGTACGGGCCTTTTAACTATAATAATCAATACACTAGCCCAAGCAACGCACAGTTTGATCAATGGCTGAAAACCCGAAACCCGGTAAGTGGTATTCGTGATTTTGAAGCGCTGTGTGCATTGGGGCAATGCCCGTCGCAATATGCAGCACTTAAGCTTATTCAAGATCATGAAATGCCGGCAAATAACCGTATTCTTGTTTTCCAGCGTATTGCAACAGACTAATTCATCTATACTCTACGGTATGCCAAACTCTCAACCAGAACAAAATATTCTAACGGATAACTTTCAACTGGATCCCTTTTATGACAAATTCAAGGGGGGCTTTAGCAGTTGTATGCGCTGGGATGACCTGACTATTTTATGGGATACATTAAAACAACGCGAAAATCTGAATTGGTATATTTACGCTATCGGCGAGCAAGTACCCGACTCACCTGCCAGCAAAAAGGAACTGCTACTTTTTATAACTGAAATCGATAACCTGCTACGCAACGAGCACGAAGAAGACTATTGTGGCATTGTCTATGCCGACGACAAGGAAAACCCAACCTTGATAAAAATATATGACCCAAATAATCTGGGGGTAAGCTGCGGTTTTAGTAATAACCCGCCTTTGCCCGGCTGGATTCTATCGGTGATTCCACCTAAACCATTAGAAGATAAAAGTGTATTAACCCAACAACGAAAACGCTGGTGGCAACGACTCTGGAATAAATAATATTTGTTGTTATAGAGACCAGATTGCTTCGCTATCGCTCGCAATGACTGCATTTATGTCGTTGCGAGCGATAGCACGGCAATCTTGTTCAACTATGGCGTAAGTTCATGTTTGATATCCTTATGCAAACCCGGTGTTATTTAAATACCTTTAATCGGTAATTTAATCTTTTCTTTACTGAATTCTTTTTTATCCCTGCCAGCGTTTCAAAGTTAAACTGCATGGTTTTTTCTTTTATAGTGCATTTACTAAAAACACCGATGACGTTGTCATACTGCTCTAATGTTAAACGAAGGATAGACTTAAACTGCCGGGAAAGTTTTTTATAGGCAAGAAAAGCATTGTTTCTGAATTCACTACCTGAACCAAAATTTATTACCAGCAAGCCCTCAGGGCTCAGGTTATTTGATAAAACACTTGCCCACTGTTTATTCAGCTTGATAACCCGTTCTGCCTCACCTTTATGGTGGCCAAATAAATCGTCAATAATTAAATCAAACTTTTTACCTTTATAATTATCCAGCCAATGAATCGCATCATCTTCAATTAATTGAATTGACGCACGTTTTAATCCAAAGTATTTTTTCGCCACAAACAAATGCAGCGGATTTAATTCAATACCAATAATTTTTTCTGGATTAAGATAACACTGAAGTTGTTTTATTACTGTACCTCCACCAACACCCAAAACAAGAACACGCTGAATTTTGTCACGAGGACAGCCAAAGGCCGGCAAAACCAATAAATCCCAGACACCGCCTTGCAGTACCTTGTTTGGGTTATACTGACTGTGAAAAACATTATTCGTATACAGGCGCCGGGTTGCACCCGCCGTTCTTACTTCGTAGAGGCAATCGTTAACTTTTTTTGACCATTCAATAGCCATGTATTTTTCACGGCTAGCGCGAGGTTAAAGTACGATTAGTGATGATGACCATCGGGGCCATGCACATGCCCATGTGAAAGCTCTTCTTCACTGGCATCACGGATATCAATAATCGATACATCGAAATTCAGATTTACCCCTGCTAATGGATGGTTGCCATCAATAGTGATGTCATCACCGTCTATGGCAGCAATGGTAATCATAATTGGTTGACCATCAGGGCCTTCTGCATGGAATTGCGAACCGACTTCAAGCCCCTCATCCGATTCAAACATTTCCTTACCAACAACCTGTATCATTTCATCATTACGCTCACCATAGCCATCGGCGGGTGCGACTTTTACATTTAAAGTGTCACCAACCATTTTTCCGGTTAGCGCATTTTCTAAACCTGCAATAATATTATCTGCCCCATGCAAATAGGCAAAGCTGCCATCGCTTGACTGATCCAGAACTTCTCCATCATCTGTGGTGAGCGTGTAATTCATTACGACTATTTTTTTGTCTTCAATTTGCATATTCTGTCCTGTGCTTTGCTGTGAAATTTAACATGAAATCTTGCTGGAATGGGTATTTTATCACAAATTGGCGACTTTCTTGCATGGAATAAAGGGTATTTAGTCACTAAGCTTATATTTATACTGGAAAAAAATGTTGAATTACTAATGAATGGACTATTTCCCCACTGCTACAGCCAACGAATGCTTAACCCCTTTCGCGGGGTCATGAATGTCATTGATACCGGTGAAGCCGATGCGGTTTCAACTGACGGCAAAATCTGGACGCTCTATCTGCGCGATAGTAATTTACAAAATATTGCCAATGATGGTGATATGAATATCGAAGTACCGGATATCCGCTTTGGCATCTGGTCCGCAGAAACCGGACTCAAGCGTTGCCCGTTACTCAACACAATGAATTATGATGCGATTCAAACGGCAGGGCTAACTTTACTCGACAGCGTAAAATACCATGCGAAAGATGTACCCTTTAATCTGGCCGACCATTATGAACTCTGGTTACTCGACAAGTACATGGACTTACCCCTGGCACTGTTGCATAGCGAATGTTTTAAATCCGAACTCAGTGAACCTGAACACAGACCCTGGACAACAGGCATGCTTTGTCGCCAGAATTTTCAGTCACCCTATTTACATAAAAACCACCCGGACAATGATTCCCAGAAAAATAATTTCCATAACAATCATTCTGTTAACCATGCGCAATGGTTAACAGAACAAATTAATAGCGCAGCCGGTAACCAACCTAAAGTACAATGGTTTTTACGTGACAGGGATCGCAATGGGCTGGGACTAAAGTGTTCGTCCACTCACCCGCAGCTTGAAGGCCGAACCCTGCCTAAACACTTTTTTCCAAAACTCTTAATTAATCACGACTGGGTAAATCAAACCGTTAATAGCGTTGTAAAAGATTACCTCGGCTGGCATGCACCGTGGCTGCTTCTGTTACAGCATTTTGGTGATGCGACACGTTCGTTACTTGAAAAAATGGCCTGCAAACAGCAAGCTCTGGCGGTTGATGCACAACAACAGCTCTATCCTAAAATTATAAATGAAAAAGCGATGAAGGCGGCGCGCGTAGAAGCAACAATGCGTAAAGCCAATGGTGAAGTTTCATCGCACCAGCGTAATATTGATATGGCTTATCTGGCGGCGGATTATTTTTAACGGCTATTCGGCTCAACAACCAGACGTATCGAAAATATTCCGGCCAGCAAAATAAAAAGTGTCGAAATCAACAGGCAACCTTCCAGTCCCTGCGTTTGATAGACCCAACCTGATAAGACCGTTCCTGCTAATCGACCGGCTGCATTAGCCATATAATAAAAACCAACGTTCAACGCAACCTTGTCTTTATCTGACCATGAAATAATTAAATATGAATGCACTGCTGAATTAATTGCAAACACAATACCAAATGCAATTAACCCACTAATCAGAACAGGTTCTGCCTGAAACCCGGAATATAAAGCGGCAGCAATACCAACCGGAAAGATAGCCAGCATAAAAGCCCAACGCATAGCCGTATTGCCATCAGGCGCTTTACCGTGATGGTGTTTTCGCAACAGTCCAGGTGCACTCGCTTGCACCACACCATAGCCGATAACCCATATCGCAAAAAAACTACCCACATTGATAAATGACCAGTTCATAACAGAGTACAAATACACCGGCAGTGCAACAACAAACCAGACGTCACGCGCACCAAACAGAAAAAAGCGGGCGATAGATAAACGGTTAATAGCTGCTGTTTTTGAAAAGATTTGGGTGAATTTATGCTTTACTTTTGACTTACCCAAACCGGCTGGTAACATAAAAACACAGGTTAAAAACACAATAAATAAGCTCACTGCTAAAACAGTAAGCGCACCCCTGAACTCGAATAACGTTAATAACAGGGCACCAATAAAAAAACCAGCGCCTTTTAGCGCATTTTTTGAACCGGTTAAAATTGCAATCCAGCGAAACAGAAGTGTTTCTTTATTAGTATGGCTATCCGGCACTAAATCTTTCACGCTGGCCTTAGCCGACATTTTATTAAGATCTTTAGCAATACCCGATAGTGCCTGCGCGATCATAACATAGGTAACCGATAACCACGCTTCTGGTACCATTAACATCGCCAGGGCAACCACTTGCATTATCATTCCGACATACATTATTAAATTAAGGCCGATACGCGAGCCTAACCAGCCACCCACCAGATTGGTCACAATGCCAAAAAATTCATAGAACAAAAACAACATGGCCACTTCAAAAGGGGAATAACCAAGCAGATGAAAATATAAAACCACCAGCATGCGCAAAGCACCATCGGTAATGGTAAAGGCCCAGTAACCACCGGTGATAATTAAATAACTTTTTATGCTGGTGTTCATATTGTCATTGATTGCGCTAACTACAGGCCATCTGCAATAAAAGCAGCCAGTTCCATCATTCGATTCACATAACCCCATTCATTATCATACCAGGCATATATTTTTACCTGAGTATCATTAACAACCATCGTTGATAAAGCATCGATTATGCTTGAACGTGGATCATTTAGATAATCAATGGATACCAACGGACGCTCTTCGTAACCTAAAATACCTTTTAATTCATTTTCAGATGCCTGCTTAAACAAGGCATTGATTTCTTCTGCGGTTGTTTTACGTTCTGCTTCAAATACAAAATCGGTTAATGACGCATTAAGTAAAGGTACTCGCACTGCATGGCCATTTAACTTTCCTTCTAACTCGGGAAATATTTTAGTAATCGCTTTTGCAGAACCAGTTGAAGTGGGAATAAGTGATTGCCCACACGAACGTGCACGGCGTAAATCTTTGTGGCCTTTGTCAACAATGGTTTGGGTATTGGTAATATCATGGATGGTGGTCATACAACCATGCTTGATACCCACGCTATCTTTCAGTACTTTTATAAACGGCGCCAGACAGTTTGTTGTGCATGAAGCAGCGGTAATAATATTATGCTGCTGTGCCTTGTATTCATGCTGATTAATACCGTAAACAATATTGATGGCTGGCGATGGCACCGGTGCCGAAACCAGTACTTTTTTTATCCCTTGTTCAAAATAGCATTGCAATGCCGCATCGGTTTTAAACTGGCCAGTACATTCAATCACCATATCGATATCCATTGCAGCCCAGTCAACCTCGGCAGGATTTTTTTCTGAGCTGTAAGTAA
Source organism: Chromatiales bacterium (assembly GCA_027076325.1). Classification (GTDB taxonomy): domain Bacteria; phylum Pseudomonadota; class Gammaproteobacteria; order UBA6429; family Thiohalophilaceae; genus SZUA-37. The sequence continues at coordinate 43,779 of JALTJZ010000027.1, forward strand.
CACGTTGCCCATCGACAATAATCGTATCGGTATCCGTTACAATATTTCGACCCCAACGGCCATGCACCGAATCAAATTCCAGCAAATGCGCCATCGTAAGATTGTCACCGGCTATCTCATTTATATGGACTATTTCATAAGCCGGGTTATCCCAGCCTGCACGAAAACCGAGCCGCCCCATGCGACCAAAACCATTAATGGCAATACGTATTGTCATATTGTTACCTTTATTTAACGGAGGTTATTTGAATAAAGCCACTATGCACAACAGGCAGCACCTGGCCGATTCGGCATGCTTATTAGCACTTGCATATCATTGATAAAAGGTCGCTGTTGCTTGTTTGCCTCAACCGTTACGGCTAACACTTCGCTCGCCCACGCCGCTAACTCAGGATGAATACGATAATACATCCACTGTCCGGCGCGGCGGGCTTCAACCAGACCATCGGCACGCAGTAGTGCCAAATGCCGTGAAATCATCGGCTGTGATAAATCCAGTGCATGGATTAATTCACAAACACAAAGCTCACCTTGTGATTGCAGTAAAGTAAGTACTCGCAAACGTACTTCATTAGCAAGTGCAGAAAAAAAGGTGGCGCTATCAATATTCATTTTTTAAATATACGATATATCATATATACGGTCAAGCATATATATAAATTTATCCGGAACTATTGCCTAAAAAACCAATCTGTACTTCACAACCGAGTATTTAACAGGAAACCAGCATGGCTAAACCGCTCACCATTGGGCAACTTGCCCGCCAGGCCAACGTTAATATCGAGACTATTCGTTATTATCAGCGGCTGGGAATTATTAACGAACCGCGCAAACCTGAGCAGGGCTATCGTATTTATCCACAGGAAACGATTAACCGTATTTTATTTATACGACGCGCCAAGCAGCTCGGCTTTAGCTTAAAAGAAATTGCTGAATTACTGGAGCTCGGTGATGGCCATTGTGATGATGTGCGACTACGTGCAGAAGACAAGCAAAACCAAATCAGTCAACAAATTCAGGATTTACAAAACTTACAGCAAACACTGGATAAGCTGATTAAAACCTGTCAACAGAAAGACAGGAGTGCGCACTGCCCTATCGTTGAATCACTGAGCGGCTTATCTACCTGAACTGAAAATACAGAGGCTAACAAGAGTTAAAATCACACCATCATAAATTCACTCTTTTATTGCACTTGTTGTGCCTGCCTAATCTGAATATCGTGCTCATGTAGCCAGCTTACAAAGTCAGTTGCAGATAATGGTTTTGCAAAATAATAACCCTGAAAAACTTCGCAACCCAGCTCAATAAGAATTTTACGTTGCATTTCAGTTTCAACACCTTCAGCAATAATATCCAGATTCATGTGTTGCCCCATATCGATAATAGTTTCAACCAGCGGATGATCATTCTTTTCTGTTAGCTCACTGATAAAGGCACGATCAATTTTAAGAATTTGCATTGGCATATCTTTTAAATAAGCCAGCGATGAATAGCCCGTTCCAAAATCATCCAGTGCAACCTGAATACCGGCTGCACGGAGTTTTGATAATTTGTCGCGCGTATCTGTGACATCTTTAAGCAAAGCCGTTTCAGTAAGTTCCAGTACAATTTGGTCGGGGCGTAAATGATAATCGGCTAAGGCGTTAATAACACTGACAACAAACCCCGGTGCTGCAAATTGCCATGCACTAACATTAACAGAAATATGCCCCGTAAAAGGAATATTACTGTTTACCCAGTCGTTATACTGACGGCAGGCTTCATGAAAAACCCAATGCCCAATCGCATGTATTAAACCGGTTTCCTCTGCGATAGGAATAAAACGATCCGGTGGCACCTGCCCCAATTTTGAGTGTGTCCAGCGTAACAGGGCTTCGGCACCAATCAATTCGCCGTTAATATTCAACTGTGGTTGATAATGTAAAGTTAACTCGTCTTTCTCAATCGCGTGGCGTAAGCCTCTTTCTATTTGTAACCGATCATCTGCATGTTTCTGCATTGCTGATTGATAGAATTGTATAATGCCTCGACCTTTATTTTTTGCCTGATATAAAGCCATATCTGCACGCCGCATAATATCCACTTCTGTTTCCCCTTGCTGTGGAAACAGAACAATACCCACGCTAGCACCAATATTTAATATACGATTACCCAGATGCAATGGCTCACTCAGTGCAGTCACAATTTTTTCTGCAATATAGCCAGCCAGATCGCCAAGTGGCGCCTGTTGTTCACGGCTTATAATAACGATAAACTCATCACCACCAATTCTTGCAACAAAATCCTGTTCACTCACCGTTTTTCGTAAACGGTCTGCCACTAGTTTTAAAACCTGATCACCCACATCATGACTTAACGCATCATTAATTGTTTTAAAGTGATCCAGATCGATTAATAACATCGCCCCGGCCAATGATTTTTCTTTTAACTGTTCAAGCAGGGCAATAATATATTCATGCAGTGCCGCGCGGTTTGAAAGGCTGGTTAAATAATCATTAAAGGCCAGACTGCGAATATGCTCTTCGGCTTTAACACGCTCAAGCTCTGCCCCTGCACGTGCCGCAAAAATTTCCAATACTGAAGTTAACCGGGCAACATCATTCATTGGTTTAATGTCCATTACTACTATTAAACCAATAGCAGTATTATTGGCATCAAACAAGGGTGAGCCGATATAACTGATCAGCCCCATATCCTTTAACATACTATCTTTTGGAAACAAGTCCTGCACTTTGTCAGGATAAGAGCAGGTTCGTTGTCCCACTACATTTTCACAAGGAGTGTTATCTAAAAGATAATTGTAGTTATCTATAATGTTACCATCTGCAGATAACGCAATGACATTCACCTGCCTTTTGTTACTCTTGTCGAGCACACCAACAAATGCATACTTTGCTTCAAACAGCATGCTAAGTTGAACAACCAGCTGCTGAAAAATTCGGTCACCTGACTGCCCGGATACCCCTCTTGCAATACTATGGAGTGCTTCATCGGCACGCCGGCGTGCCGTAATATCACGAACAATTCCCTGTATACAAACCTTTCCATCCAGTTCAATACGGTTAAGCGTTACTTCGGCATCAAACGCTGTGCCATCCTGTAATTCATACCTCCATTCAAAAAACTGGGGTTCACCCTTTAATGCAGCAACGAGTTTCTCTTTGGCATGTTCCAGTGAACTGCGGCCATCATATTGACTGGTAGCTGAAAAATTGGCCAGTGACTGGCCAACCAGTTTTTCTCGCGGACTCCTGAATATAGCCAGTGCCTTTGGATTGCAATCTATGATTTTACCTTCATGGATAATAAAAATAGCATCACTTGCCGCTTCAAACAGAGTACGAAATTTTGACTCACTCTGGGTAAGCTTATCTTTTGTTTTTCTTTTATCCGTAATATCAGTCGATATACCACAAACTGCATATGCTTTATTGTGATGATCAAATAACGGAAACTTAACTGTATGGTAAGTACGCTTAACTTCATCTGAATATTTTATCTGTTCATCAAATTCAACTATCTTTTTCTGAGCTAATACCTGCAGATCCTTTTCTCTGTAAATAGCCGCTGTTTCCTGATTAAACATACTCTCATCCGTATTACCAAGCATCTCGGCATTTTTTGTATTAAACAGTATTTCGTATTCACGGTTGACCATTAAGTACTTACCGTTAGTATCTTTCATATAAACAACAGCCGGCACATGATCAAGAATTGATGCAATGCGTTGTATGCGTTGTCGAGATTCCTGATGCAGAGCAACTGAAACAACCAGAACCAGAGAAGGGAAACCAAATTGTGCTAAAGGAATAAAGTCCAGTGCCCCTATACGCACTAACAATGTTTGGCCAATAAAGGTGCTACACACCAGCATACCTAAAAATAACATTAAACCCTGATGGTGTTGGCCATTACGATACTGACAAATCGCGGCGTAGAAAGAGTAGCCCAACTGCAACAACAAACTCGACCACAGCAACGCACCATAAAAATTCATCTTGTTAACAACATGCGTTACGATTTGTTCACCCCAGGGCAGGGTTAAGTTTGTTATTTCGGGCAGTGCATCAAAAAACTCGCCATAAGGCAACAAAATATTGGGGATGAGCTGAACAAACGAATACAGGCTTAATGCCCACACCAGCGTTCGCAAACCAACCCCCGTGTAGCTATAAACAAACCAGCTCCAGAAGGTAAAGGTAAGCAATGCAAAATTTGCACGCCACCGGTAAGCTTCCACATAAGCCTGCTGGCTCGCTGCCTGATAGGCAAAAAGTTCAGCCGCCATAAAGCCAACAATAAAGAAGCACATCAAGCTAAAAAATAAATGAAGATTTTTACGAGCCTGGTGCTGCTGGGTATGAATATGGTGCAGTAAAAAATGGATTCCTGCATACAGGCTAACACCTATCAGTGCCGCAATAAGCCAACTTAATATAGGCATGCCGGACTACTATCTCCATTATCCATCAGGTTATTTAAGATTAGCAGTCTTTTCACTAATATAGAAAGAAAATCACGGATTTATGTAGACAGAAATACAGCACAATGAGAAGCAGAATATCTCCATTTCTCCGAATTTGGCCTCCTCTTTTATAACTCACATTCTTTACTGCCTTAGCCAGACAAAACTCAGCAACAAATACCCTGCCTGGCAATAAGGTAAAAAAAAACCTGAACTAAATTAAGTTATTGTTTTTTAAGAAACTTAAAGCTTAAAATATGAGATATGCATTACAGCGCTTTTAGCGTCAGTGTTAAACCCGATACCGTGGATAAGCTGACTGCTCCGACTTACTTGACTCTGTACATAGGTACAGTTTGTAAACTCAGTCTAAATCAAAGCAAGTGGAGAGTTTAAGTGGCAAAACCAACCAATACAAAAAATACTGCTAGCATTGTCACGGCCTCATTAGCCGCCATCGGGGCTTCTGTTTGTTGCGTTGGGCCACTGGTATTATTAGCGATGGGGATAGGAGGCACCTGGATTAGTACCCTGACTGCGCTGGAACCCTATCGACCCGTTTTTATTGGTATTACCCTGATTTTTTTATTTATGGCCTTTCGTAAACTTTATATTTTACCGCGCCAGTGTGCTGCCGAAGATCCCTGCGCCCTGCCCACTACCCTGCGCAATCAACGCATTATTTTCTGGCTCGTTTCGGCTATTCTTATTGCTTTGCTGGCTTTCCCTTACTACGGATTAATCTTTTTCGAATAATTTGACGGAGATCACACATGCTAAACAAACTATTTTTATCCATACTCCTAAGCATGACTTTAATCAGCAGCAGTTTTTTTACCCTCGCGGCAGAAAGTAAAACTATTACGCTTGATGTACCGGGTATGACTTGTAAGTTTTGTCCAATAACTATTCGCAAGGCCTTAAAGAAAGTACCCGGTGTAATAGATGCCACGGCAGATTACCCCAGTAAAACAGCCACCGTTACTTTTGACCCCGATAAAACCGATGTTGAAGCACTGACTAATGCAACAGCGAATGCGGGCTACCCATCAACGCTAAAAAAGAAATAGCCTGAGCATCTAACTCCATCGAGCTGGATCGGCAACATCCCATGCATCTTTCCACTGTTCAGGTATATGGCTTTCTGACAATAAGCAATCACATTCTATACAGGGATACAACTGCGCATAGTTTTTAATTTCAGGGCCCTTCGTCCGACGTAAAATATGATGTGGTCGCGCCTCATCCGGATCATTTAAACCGGCACTGGAAAGCAATTCCAGCAACGCATGTATTGTTGTTTTATGATACTGCGCAACACGCTGTGCTTTATCACTAATATTTAACTGTTTATAACGCGCGGGATCCTGTGTGGCAACACCAGTCGGGCACATATTCGTATTACAACTACGCGACTGAATGCAGCCTAATGCAAACATCATCGCACGTGCAGAGTTAACCATATCTGCCCCCAGCGCTAACATCCGCAGCATATGAAATGCAGAGACTGCCTTGCCGGCTGCGATAATACGAATATGTTTTCGGGCACCGATTCCTAACAGCGCGCTGTGCACAAAAGAAAGACCATCGCGCATCGGTGTACCCACCGAATTAGTCAACTCAATAGGTGCCGCACCCGTACCGCCTTCACTGCCATCGACCGTAATAAAATCAGGGTAAATACCCGTTGCCAGCATCGCCTTGCAAATAGCAAGAAATTCAGACTTGATCCCGATGCACAATTTAAAGCCAACAGGCTTGCCGCCAGACAGCTCTCTCAGTTGTGCAATAAATTCCAGCAGGCCAATAGGTGATGAAAAGGCACTATGCCCCGGTGGGGACATCACATCCTGCCCCATTGGCACATCACGAATAGCCGCAATTTCTTCAGTTAACTTGGCAGCCGGCAAAATACCACCATGGCCGGGCTTGGCGCCTTGCGATAATTTCACCTCGATCATTTTCACCTGATCCAGTGCCGCTTTTTCTGCAAACGTTTGTGGGTTAAACCGGCCATCATGATCCCGGCAACCAAAATACCCGGTACCAATTTGCCAGACTAAATCACCCCCGTGTTCGCGGTGATATGGGCTGATCCCACCCTCACCGGTATTATGTGAAAAACCACCAATGCGTGCACCTTTATTAAGCGCAAGGATGGCATGGCGACTTAAAGCACCAAAACTCATTGCTGAAATATTCAGGTGTGAGGCAGCATAGGGTTTACTGCATTGTGGCCCGCCAACAAGCACCCTTGACTCTTTTTCGGCTACCGGGGTTGGCGATAAAGAAGGGTTAATCCACTCAGAGCCAGCCCGATAAACATCAAACATCGTACCAAACGGCCGTGTATCACGATCCCCTTTTGCTCGCTGGTACACCAGCGAGCGAAACTCACGGTTTACTGGCTGGCCATTGGTATCCGTTTCGACAAAGTACTGCTGAATTTCAGGGCGAATAGATTCAAACAAATACCGTAGCCGCCCAATAACAGGATAAATTCGCGGTATGGTATGCTTCTTCTGTGTAATGTCATACAAACCCAACAAAAAGAAAGGTGCCGCAATAAAAATAATCCACCAGCTTGCCGGCCAGATAAAAATAATGCCTGCTATTAAAATGAACAGTATAACGGAGGTAAAAAAGAACAGACGGCGAACCATACTCTTATTCCTTAATTATTTTTCTACTTATTAAACAACAGTGTTTTGAAAGACAAAGCTAACATAAGTTCATTTATAATATACAACTATCACTCTAACTTGTGTTTATTTTCCCTTTATTCACCCTATACTTTAAATGTACTTTAATTTTTTCATATTTGTAACAGTGATAAACCACTTTTCTGTATAAAGTAGGACAAAACATGAGCGATGACTCAGATCAAAAGATAAAACTCTCTATTCCTAAACCCCCGCATCCTCTACATCGGCAACAAAAATTACCCTGGCAGTTTTGCAAGGAGATAACCGATGATGCTGAAGCAACAGAACGCATTCAGAAAATTATGGAAAACCCGGCTTACCGTCAGGCAGATAGTGATGCTGATTTTTTACGCCAAAATGCAATGCGTGGTACACGCCTGCAAATTGACTACAGTAAACCCGAACTACTATTACAGGAACAGGGCATACAGCATACCATTGTTGTTTTTGGCAGTACCCGGATATCTGAACCAGCACACGCCAAAAGAAAAGTAGAACAACTGCAACAAAAAATACAAAGCTCTCCTGATGAAAAAACATTACAGCAACAACTTACGGTGGCTAAACGTATCCTTGATAAAAGCCACTACTATCAAATAGCACGAAACTTTGGGAAACTGGTAGGGGAATCGGGCAACTCACCCTGCGACTGTCGCGTGGTACTGATGACCGGTGGTGGCCCCGGCATTATGGAAGCAGCTAACAGAGGTGCCTGGGATGCGGGAGCTAAAACAGTGGGATTAAACATTACCTTACCCCACGAACAATATCCCAATCCTTATATCACACCCGGCCTGTGCTTTCGTTTCCATTACTTTGCATTACGTAAACTGCATTTTTTATTACGCGCAAAGGCACTGGTGGCCTTTCCTGGCGGCTATGGAACACTGGATGAATTTTTTGAAACACTAACACTGGTACAAACACGTAAAATCAAACCTCTGCCGATTGTTCTTGTCGGCAAAGATTACTGGCAACGCGCTATTAATTTCGACTTTCTCGTTGAAGAAGGCGTGATTGACGCAGAAGATCTTGAGCTGTTCTGGTATGCAGAAACAGCACAGGAAGCATGGCAGGGTATACAACACTGGCATATTGCCAATGGTATCCCCTTATTTACTGAGTGCGAAACATCGGTTTAATAACAAATGAGTTGGATCAATAAAAATTTTAGCTTTTAAGCTAGAATGTTATGTATAAGCAAAAGGAGAGCCTTATGAAAAAATCACCGGATCCAATCCAGGCACTTGGCGAAGCCTACGAATTATTGCTTGAAAAAACACTGGATGAATTACATATAAAGGATACACGCCAAAAAAATATTGAAGATACGATTCATCAGGCAACCAAAAATACCCCTAAATTGCAAAATCTGGATCAAAGCCATCTAAAACAAATTCAGCAAGCCGTACAGCGCGACCTGCATTCAGCCGGGCAGTATTTTTCAGAAACAAAGCAGGAAGTAAAAGACTGGCTGGGCTTCGAACTCCAGTTGGTCGAAGGCGGTTTGCTGAGCTTACTACCCAAAGTTGCCAATCAAACCACTGTTGAACTACTGGAATGGAATCAGGATCAGGCAAAACGATCGTTGCATACAGGTGAAATTACCGGCCCTGGTACTTTAGTTTGTGATAGCTGTGGCAAACAACTCCACTTCCACCGTGCAGGCCATATTCCACCCTGCCCACAATGCAATGATACTGTATTCCATCGTTTATCTAACCAGAATTAATTGACGACTGAGTGGCTAAAAATAAAGTAATGCACTAAGTTGCCAGTCAGTTCGGGTATAATCTTCTGAACTCAGATTTGAGTTGTTACGGGTATAAATCATTCGACTTGCTAGCGTCCATTGACGATTCAGGCGGTAATCAATACCCGCAACTGTACGCAAACGATTATCTTTACGTGACACACCACTGGCAGCAGGATAGTCACTTAAACGATACTGTGCTTCAAGTTTAAGTTTCCACGCCCTTGTCAGGTTTTTTCTCAGTCGCACCCGGAAATCATGGCGTGTAGGTGAATAACTTTTAGTAGTCCGATCCTGTCGGTTATTTAGTTCCAGTTGATAGCGGTAACGCAAATGCCCAATCGCTGTTTTTTTGTAGTAATCCACCCGTGCTTGCTGGCGAGTACCGGCAAGATAATTATAGGTGCTATCACGCTCACTAAGGTCACTATAGCGATAACGTAATATTAAACGACCTGACACTACGCTACGTTTTGCAACTACATTTAAATCCAGTGTATCCAGATAGTCACGTGCACCGAACTGGCTAGCCGAAAAGGCTATGCCTGGCTCAATCTTCCAATCATTAATGGCAAACAGATAATCGCCTTTTACCTGTACTACGCTGTAGTCGCCACTGTTAACCGTACTATAATCCCGCTGATACCATGAGCCTGACAGGCGATATGCATGACCTAACCGGACACCACCATACAAATAATTTTCAAGATAGTTGTCACTTTTGCGGGAAGGCGAATCATCAGTTAGCAATAGTACATTACTGTCATTACCATAGGTAACAATCAAACCACCATCAAAGATCTGCCTACCTTTACCTGGTTTTAAATTATCAATTTGTTTGTTGGCAATCGCAGTAATGCGCGGATCACCCGCATTGCTTGATGCACGCAAGAACCATTTTAAAGCATCGCTCTTTTTCTTTTGTTTTAACGCAACCAGACCCAGATTATATTGAGCAAGCTGAGAAAATCTCGCGTCTTTACTGGTAATTAAAAAATATTTTCTGGATTTTTTATAATTCGATAATTTAAAATAACTAACAGCCAAATTATAAAATAATGCCGTTTTTTTAATGCCCGCTGCCTCAGCACGATGAAACTGTTTAAGTGCTTTTTTATATTTAGCTTCTTTAAATAACTTTACACCTGATTCAAAATTACCCGCATAGCTGGTATTAACAAGTAAAATAAAAATAGAAAAACCAAGAAATAACTTCCGTAACATACTTACCAACACCCTCTTATGTTATTGCTTAAATCCACGACCTATTTTAAAAATAAGCACCATTAAATTTCTGAGACACAGCTTACATTTATTTAAAAATAAAAACACCCCCATTAAACGGGGGTGTAATTAATACTCTAATTATTAGCTTATATGATAGATATTAGTCACTTTTTGCATTTTGAACATCGTCTTCATTTTCCATCTCGATCTCAACTTCGGTCTCAACTTCATTTTCCATTTCCATCTCAATTTCGACTTCGGTCTCAACTTCATTTTCGACTTCATTTTCGACTTCGTTCTCGTGATCTTTGTCGTCATCAGAGCTGCTATGATCATCATCCGTTGTTTTGTGATCATCATCCGTCGTTTTGTGATCTTTATCATCATCACGGCCTTTAATGTCAGCGTCATCAGGCAATTTAATATCATGCGTGACTTCACTGGGGTCATTTGAATGAATAACATCCATCGTTACCTCATCAAGGTCTGTTGCGGCCTGGGCAAGACTAAAAGGTAAACCTATAAATAACATAAGCATTATTGGTTTTAATAATTTCATTTTCGTACTCCTTAGATTTTCTATATAAAATTTACAACTTAAGCATTTGCCAATTCAAGGCTGCCAACAACCGTATTTTTAGCCTGTAATTGAATTTTAAATGCACGTACCTGATTGCCCCGAATTAACCTGGCTACAACAGTATCTTGCAGTGGGCGTTCTGCAATTAAAGGCAAATTCAAACGATTAGCTCCTGGTTTTAAACTTGTTTCCCAGGTTATTACCCGGCGATTTGGATAACCCTTCAGTGTCACGTGTTCAGGCAATTCGATACTAATTGTTGCCATCTCAATGCCTTTTAAAGCGTTAAACACCAGACTCACTTGCTTAACTTCTTCGGTTACCATTTCGACCGTAGCACTTACCTGTAATGCCTGCTCCGGATTCGTTTGCTGGAACTGCCCGGTCTGGAAAAAAGCAAACCAGAGCAAAACACTTGCCGCAATTGCACTTCCAAAGCCAGCAGCAAACCAATGTCGTGGCTCTTTTGTTTCTACTTTGTCCAGGGCAGAAAAAATACGTGCTTCAAAATCTTTATCCGGCTCAGGTATTTCCATTGCACGAAGGCTTAAAGATAACTCACGTGATGCATGCAAGTGCTCACGGCATTGCTCACAGCTGGTAATGTGCTGCTCAACAACCTGTAATTGAACCTGCGATGCTGTACCGCTCAACATCTCTTCAATCATTTTGTGTATTTGTTTGCATTCCATAAATTACTAGCCCTCTAACTCTGAAAACACCGGCCCAATCGATTCGGTTCCCTGAATCAGTATTTTTCGTAAATTATTTCTTGCCCGATGCACTCTTGATTTAACCGTACCTGGTGGAATATCCAGAATATTCGCCGTTTCTTGCACACTGAAGCCTTCCAGATCATGGATAAGAAGAATTTCACGAAATTCAGGGCGCAAATACTGTAAAGCCTGTTTTAAATTGGCCTGCTGCAAATGACGTGCAGTTAAGGCCTCGGGGGTTTCGCCATGATCCTCTAGTTCAGCAAGTTCATCCTCCGCTCCATCGATATAACCAAACGGAGAGCGACTCTCGCTGCGCTTGTCATTGAGGTACTGGCGAAATAATGACTTATATAGCCATGGGCGCAGGTTATCTACCTGATCAATTCGTGATTTAGACTGATACAGCCGTACTACTAAATCCTGAACAATATCTTCTGCCCGCTCATGATTTCGGCATAACCGGTAAGCATAAGAATAGAGCTCCCGAAGATGAGGGCGGATTAAGCTCTCAAACTGGTGGCGCCGCGACATTTTAAATAATTTCACCATACCCCTAGACACACCTCAATAACAAAAAGGTTCCCGTTAAGTTTAAAATAAACCATTTTGCTCTCAGGCAAAAAAGTCACTCATTTGAGTGGTTTTTTACTTCGAGGGTGCGTCTTATCATAAACATCCGCAAGATGCTGAAAATCCAGGTGCGTATAAATCTGGGTGGTTGAAATATCACTGTGTCCCAATAATTCCTGCACAGCACGTAAGTCACCACTCGATTCCAGAATATGACTGGCAAAAGAATGGCGTAACATATGCGGGTGCACATGCACGTCGATGCCTTGTTTAATTGCCCACGCACTCATACGCTTTTGAATGGTTCGTGGTGATATGCGTTTACCCTGCTTACCCAAAAACAAAGCCTGCTCTGGGTTATTAATTTTTATTAATTCAGCCCTGCGAGATAGCCACGCTTGCAATGCCTGCTGCGCCTGTTTACCAACAGGCACTTCACGCTGCTTACTGCCTTTACCAGTAACACGTACCGAATGTGCTGATAATTTATAATCGGCTATATCCAGTTGTACTAATTCCGATAAACGCAAACCGGATGAATAAAATAATTCAAGTATCGCTTTATCTCTTATTGCAAAAAGATCCTCACTGGTTGGAATTTGCATTAAACGGCTGGTTTGGTCAACATCCAGAACATTGGGTAGCGGCCGCCCCGAACGCGGCGCAGAAATGCCAGTGGCCGGATTATTTTTTACATAGTTTAACTTTAATAAATAATTAAAAAATGAACGGATTGATGACAGATTACGCTGCAAACTGGCAGGCGCTAACCCCTGTTGATGGCGCTTGCTAATATAGTGACGTATGTGCGCAGCTAAAACATCATTCCAGTCATTTATTTCAGATGCATACGTTTGCTGGCAATACTCAAAAAAGGCAAATAAATCACGCTGATAATTTGAAAGAGTATGCCTGGATAAGCGACGTTGATATTGCAGTTCGTTAAAATAATTTAAAATTTGTTCTCGTTCGAGAAGCGCCATTTAAGCGGACCGAACAACATGCTTTTCAATAACGCGGGTTAACACCCGGCTTAAATGACTCAAAAACAAGGTGCCCATATCTGCACGGAAGCGGTCTTTATCGGTGCTACCAATGGCAAGCAAACCAATGCAGTCACTTGTGTCATCCTTTATTAAAGGTATCAGCACGGCTGAACGAATTTTTTCATAATCGTCGTTAAATAGTTGTTCCAGTTGATCCAGTGGCAGGCGACCACAAACCGGTTTACGATTTTCAATAACTTTATCAAAAACAGCCAGATTGTAACTGTCACGGCTTGCCGACTCTGGTATTTCCTGTTGGGAAACCGGTGAACTTTTTAGCACACGTATTGACACACGATGTGCGTCAAAATCTTTAACCAGGCGTTGCTGAATAAAATCAATAACCTGGCCAAAAGACTGAGTATCAAGCAGGGCTAAAATAAGTGTATTAAAGCGCTGGCTAAGTTGTTCATTTTTTTCGGCAACATTAATAAGTGCATGCAGCTTTGCGCGTGCATCCGCTTTTTGCTCACGTAAAATAGATACCTGCCGCTCAATTAAAGAAACGGCACTGCCACTTTCATGCACTAACACCATGTCGGCTAGCAAATCCTGATGCTGTTCAAAAAAGTCAGGATGATCACGCAAGTACTGAACAATATCATGCTCGGTGGTTTTATCTTGCTTGCCGGGTGTTTTCTTTTGAGCGCTGGTATTTTTCTGGACAGCCATAGCTACGTGCTTCCTAACCTTTATAATATAAAGACTCTAATACAAAACCGGCAAAAAGTCACAAACTTATTTGCCCATCAAAAACCAGCACCGCATCACCTGTCAATAACACACTGGCATTTTCTTTATGTTGTATCTGTAAAATACCACCCGGAAGTTTCACCTGAACATCACTATCAAGCAAGCCCCATTGCTGCGCAACCACAACCGCAGCACAAGCACCACTGCCACAGGCTTTAGTTTCACCAACACCACGCTCAAAAACACGTAAGCAAATAGTTTGCCGGTCAACAATTTGTATAAAACCCACATTAACCCGTTGCGGAAAAACAGCATGAGACTCCAGTGCAGCCCCCAGAATTTCAACGTCGGCAACCGCCACATCATCTACCAACAATATAATATGCGGGTTACCCATAGAAACAGCACCAAACTCAACAACACGCTGGTTTATCAATAAACTGTACTTACTTTGTTCGGGCTGATTGAGTGCTTCCAAGTCCATCGGTAAGGCCGCAGGGGTAAAATCAGGCATCCCCATATCCACAGTAATATTTTCTTTATCGTCAATATAAAGCTCGATAATGCCACGTTGCGTTTCAACCTGAATTTTATTTTTAATCGTTAAGCCTTTATCGCGCACAAAGCGGGCAAAACAGCGCGCACCATTACCACATTGCTCTACCTCTCCACCGTCCGCGTTAAAAATACGATAACGAAAGTCCACATCAGGTTGCTGTGTGTTTTCAACCAGTAAAAGCTGGTCACAACCAATCCCGAAATGCCGGTCAGCAAGCCATTTAATTTGCTCGGTACTTAAATTAATGCTTTGTGAAATAGCATCAATAACAACAAAGTCGTTGCCAAGCCCGTGCATTTTTGAGAATTGAATATTCATTTTATTTTATCGACTAAAGTTTAACTATAAGCTCGCTATGTTACTCAGGCAAAATACTTTCACCCGCAAACAAGTCTGCTATTTTTTCGCGCTGACGTATGACATGCACTGCATCACCATCCACCATAATTTCTGCCGCACGCTCGCGCGTATTGTAATTTGAGCTCATTGTAAAACCATATGCACCAGATGAACGTACTGCCAGATAATCTCCGGCTTTAATTCGCAAAGCCCGCTTTTTACCCAGAAAGTCGCCAGTTTCACAAACAGGCCCAACCACATCGTATACTTTTTTATCCGCGTCACTATTCTCATTGACTGGTATAATTTTCTGCCATGCAGAATAAAGCGCCGGGCGCATTAAATCATTCATGGCCGCATCCACAATCGCAAAATTCTTGCCACCGTTATTATCAGCCTCTTTAATATACTCTACTTTTGTCACCAAAATACCTGCATTGCCCGCAATCGCTCGTCCCGGCTCAATCAATAATTTAAATTGCCGCTTGCCCAGCACATCAGCAACAGCCTTTGCATAATCGGCAGGTAAAGGTGGCTGTTCATCATCATACTGAATCCCCAAACCGCCACCTAAGTCAATATGCTGCAAATTAATATTCTGTGCCTGCAAGCGTTCAACTAAAACCAGTACACGCTTTAGTGCATCCACAAATGGCGACAACTCCGTTAACTGCGACCCAATATGACAGTCCACACCCTGCACACTAATATTTGGCAAACTGTCTGCTTTTAAATAAACTGCTTCGGCATTTTCAATGGCAATACCAAACTTGTTATCTTTTAAACCGGTTGATATATAAGGGTGGGTTTTTGCATCCACATCCGGATTAACCCGTAACGAAACCGGCGCATGAACATTTAACTGTGCTGC
Source organism: Chromatiales bacterium (assembly GCA_027076325.1). Classification (GTDB taxonomy): domain Bacteria; phylum Pseudomonadota; class Gammaproteobacteria; order UBA6429; family Thiohalophilaceae; genus SZUA-37. The sequence continues at coordinate 59,309 of JALTJZ010000027.1, forward strand.
AACATCGTTCAAAACGATTAACTCTGCTTCTGATTCAACATTAAAGCAGTAAATCCCCACTTCAAGCGCACGCTGCATTTCATCGGCACGTTTACCCACACCAGAAAAAACCACTTTTTTCGGATCGCCACCGGCCGCAATTACTCGTTCAAGCTCACCCACTGACACAATATCAAAACCCGAGCCTAGCCGTGCCAGTATATTTAACACCCCTAAATTTGAATTAGCCTTAACTGCATAACATACTAAGTGATCATGTTCTTTCAGTGCGTTATCAAAAGCCTGCCAGTGACGCTCGAAAGTGGCACGTGAATAAATATAACAGGGGGAGCCATACTCACGGACAATATCAGTAACTGCAACATCTTCGGCAAAAAGCTGCCCGTTTTTATATTGAAAATAATCCATACTTACATATTCTACTTTGTTAATTTTTAGCTATTTAGTCTGTTTTGACTTTTCATCCGCGTCTTTCGTATCAGCACTTTTTGTGGGGGTTGCTTTATCTGCCTGTGGCGCGGTATCTTCAACCTGTAATGTTTTTTTCGGAATATACAACGGCCCTTTTTTCCCACATGAAACCATAAAAGCGCTAATAAAAACCATTAATAAAGTGGTTTTATAATAACGACTTAACCCCGTTTTATTCCGTAAAGTTTTATCCCGCATAATACGCTGTTATCACTTATGTCAAAAATTGAAGTATACCGCGTCACCGCTTAAATCACACACTTTAAAACCTTTTACCGACCGACAACAACCGCTAAACTTAATCCCATGCGCATCCAGACTAATATCTTTTTATGGGGGTTTTTAGCCTTTGTTCTGCCTTTAACTGCATTGGCACTCATTGCCACCTATTACAGCCAGGCAAATTATTTAGAAGATAGCCGCAAAAATGTAAGCCAGCATCTGGCAATGCTGTCGAGTGAAATTGAACGCCGTCTGGCAGCCGACCGCGCTCTGACCTATGGCATTGCACAAGCACCGGCTATCCATGAATTTTTACCCGTACTCGACAATATCAGCCAGCAAAATATCTCCACTGATTTTGAGCAGAAAATTGATGTCGTCAGTCGTTTTTTTGAAGGCTTCCAGGCTATTATTCCCGGTAATTTCTTTATCCGCATTTTGGATAGCCAGGGCAACACTGTTGTTAAAGTTAGTAAAAGCCAGCGCAGCCAGCCTGTTTATGACAGCCTGCAGGGGTTTTCTTATGTTGAACAGGAACTCGATAACCCGATATTTGTTACCCAACTACGCGAGCTGCCCCAGGATGAAGTCAGTACCATGATCTTACCGCACAACAGTGCGCAATCCGCTTTACTCAGCCACTTAAGTTTACTGGATAATGTGATCCCGCTTTATTATCAAAATAAATGGGTTGGTGCACTCAGTCTCACCATACTGGGTGAAGATATTGATAAAATTTTAAACCATGCGATTCGACCGTTTGGTGGTTCTTTGCTTATAGTAGAAACCAATCCTGACATTAAAAGCCGACATGGCCTGATTCTTTTCGATGACACACAAAAAATACGTTTTGCACATGCTCGTCCAGAAGCCAAATACCTGCAGGATACCGACTACAAACCCTTACTTGATCATGTACAGCATAGTGATACAGGTATTTTATCTACCACCAGCATCACTATAAAAACAGATAACACTTTATACTTTACAGAAATGACCCCCTACCCCAGCCAGTTTGTGAACTGGATTATGGCGCTGAATGTCTCTGATGCAAAACTTAACCAACCCTATGCTAAAATTCGTCTGACTATCTGGTCGATAGCCGGCATGACTTTATTACTCGGGCTTATTCTGACACAGATAGGTGCCAGACGTGTTACCCGTGCCTTTTCAGATCTCATACTGAATTTTAAGAACTATGCACAAGGTGACCATAATCAAATCGCCATTACCGAACACTGTGTAGACGAAATTAAAGACCTGGGGAAAGCCTTTAATGAAATGACCCGCACACTGAACCTTGCGCATAAGGATCGCGATAAAGCCCAACAAATGATGCTGCAAAGCAGCAAACTTGCCAGCATTGGGCAAATGGCAGCCGGCATTGGCCATGAAATAAATAACCCGCTCAATAATATTTTATCGTATGCCAAACTTGCTATTCGTAACCTTGAAAATAATCCCAAAATCACACAGCAGGATAAACAACCCCTGCTTTCAGACCTGCAGTCTTTACGCGAAGAAACCTTGCGCGCATCTGATATTGTTAAAGGCATTATGAACTTTGCTCGGCAGGTACCGCCACATTTCACCAAATTTAATATTAAAGACTGGCTACAAAGCAGTATCGCTCTAGTACAACAAGCCGCCAGTGAAAAATTTATTCAACTTAGCCTTGAATGCTCGCCTGATTTAACCGAACAGCAACTCAAAGGTGACCGAAACCAGTTACAACAGGTACTTGTAAACCTGCTACTGAATGCCATTTATGCTTCAAAGACAGATACCACCGTACATATTCATGCCAACATCAGTAACACACAAATAACCATCTCGATTATTGATAATGGCGTTGGTATAAAGCCTGAAAATCTTGCTTTAATTTTTGACCCGTTCTTTAGCACCAAGGGTCAGGGACATGGCACCGGGCTTGGCCTGTCGATTAGTCTTGGTATTATTCAGGATCATCAGGGTGAATTGAAAATTAGCAACCGAACAGACAATAATGGTGTTGTCGCTAAAATTATCTTACCGTTATAGTATAGACTTATGCCAACGACCAGCCAACCACACATTCTATTTGTTGATGATGACCCTAAAACCGGTGAACTCATGCAACGTTTTTGCGCTGATGCCAGAATTAATTGTGACATTTACCAACAACCCATTGCTGCACTTGCTGCTTTTAAAAAAAATGCTGACATTGATTTAATCGTTAGCGATCTGCAAATGCCGGACATGAACGGCATTGAATTACTCACTGAAATTCGCAAACTCGACACAAACATTCCATTTATTATTTTAACCGGCTACGCCAATGTTGATAGCGCGATTGAAGCTCTGCGTTTAGGTGCCAGCGACTTTCTTAAAAAACCATTTGATATGGATGAGTTACTGCTACTTATTAATAAAACATTAGAGCACCGCGCCCTTGAAGCTGAAAATCAATTATTAAAAAAACAGTTACAACAAACTCAGAAGATAGACGGTTTAATTGGCCAGTCTAAAGCCATGCATGAGATTGTTAACATCATAAAAAAAATAGCTGACATTCGCTGCCACGTCATTATTGAAGGTGAATCGGGAACGGGCAAAGAACTTGCTGCGCGTGCAATTCATACTGAAAGTGACTTTGCCGACAAGCCCTATGTGGTGATCGACTGCGGTGCACTCACCGATACCTTACTGGAAAGTGAATTATTCGGCCACGAAAAAGGGGCTTTTACCGGCGCAAGTAGCACAAAACCAGGCTTACTTGAAACCGCCAAAGGTGGCACGGTTTTCCTTGATGAAATTGGCAATATGTCCACTGCTATGCAGGCAAAGCTATTACGCGTTATTCAGGAAAACCAGATTATTCATGTTGGCGGCTTAAAGCCCACCAACATTGATGTACGCTTTATCGTTGCCAGTAACCAGAATCTGGATGAACTGGTTAAAGCAGGCCAGTTTCGCCACGATCTATACCATCGTTTAAACGTTATAAAATTTCGCATGCCGAATCTACGCCAGCGCAAAGATGATATTCCCGGCCTGCTGCACTATTTTATTCAACATTATGCCTCACGCTATCAACGCGATGTAACAGGCTTTGACCACAGCTCCATGCAACAACTTATCGACTACCACTGGCCCGGCAATGTCCGTGAATTGCAGAACCTGGTTGAACGCCATATTGCGCTGGCCGATCAACCGCTGATGCAGGTACAAAACCTGGCAAACACAAGCACCGGCAGCGCACTCGACGACGACCTCCCCGACCTTAACGAGCTAGAGCGGCGCTACATATTAAAAGTATTGGCGTATTTTGATAATAATAAAGAGCAAACGGCTCAAACACTGGGCATTAACAGCTCGACTTTATGGCGCAAACTAAAAAGCTATCAGCAGTAGCACAAGCCCCCAAAATCGTGCAAATTGCAATACTAATCATGCAATTTGCATGGTCTGGCCACGATCATAGCCACTAATTTTTCCTAACTTACTGATATTAAAGAAAATATCAAGCTGGCCTAATTTCTGCAATTGTATGTAAGTAAACAACAAACGAGGAAAATAATTATGCAACGCAGAACCTTTTTAAAAGGCAGCCTGGCAGGCACAACGGTCGCGGTTGCGGTCGGTGCGGGCTTGTTAAGCCCACGTGCTGTTTTAGCCGCATGGCCAAAAAGCGCCTTCGCCGCTAAAACCGTACAAGATGCTTTATCGGCCATTTATGGCAGTGCGGACACCAGCCCGAGCAACGACATTAAAATTAAAGCCCCGGACATTGCAGAAAACGGTGCCGTGGTACCGGTCACCATTTCAACCAGCATTCCCGGAATTAGTGATATTGCCATTATTGTTGAGAAAAATGGCTTGCCACTGGCCGCTAATTTCAAACTTTCCAGCAGCTCTAAGGGCTTTGTTGCGACCCGAATTAAAATGGGTAAAACGTCGAATGTGATTGCCGTGGTCAAAGCCGGTGGTAAATCCTACTCGGCGCGCAAAGACGTGAAAGTTACTATCGGTGGTTGTGGCGGTTAATCCGTCCTTAATATTATTTAGGAGAAACAATTATGGCGAAGTCCATTCGTATACGTGCCAACGCTAAAGGCGACGTGGTACTGGTTAAAGCGCTGCTGACCCATCCGATGGAAACCGGTTTGCGTAAAGACAAAAAAACAGGTAAGAAAATTCCTGCAAATTACATCCAGGAAGTCGATTGCACTCATAACGGTAAAACCGTGATGACCGCTCAATGGGCCGGTGCAGTCTCTAAAAACCCTTACCTTTCTTTCAAATTCGGCGGTGGTAAATCGGGCGATACCGTGGGTATTGCATGGGTTGACAACCTCGGAAAGAAAGATTCCATTGAAACCAAGGTTAAATAGAAAAGCGTTTTAGCGGAATAAATTTAATCCCCCCACAAAGGTGAAGCCCGTTATACAGGCTTCACCTTTTTTAGTGGCTGCTTTTCACCGGTAAGCTAAAGCTTGCTGATGAAAATTGCAACCACTTATGCGTTAGTCTTACTGACACTGTTTGTGACACTTTTGTTCTTGCTCAACACCTATATATCCGTTTTTCAATCATAAGAAAATAGCCGCTGCACATTTTAAATTCAAATTACATAAGCTCAATGCTAAACTTACCCAAATGCAAAAACTCAAAACACTTGAACTAAATGTACCCCAAGCCCGCTATAGCGTTATCTGGTTACACGGTCTGGGTGCCGATGGCCATGACTTTGAACCCATCGTTGCTGAACTGGATTTTAAAAACAAACAACAAACCCGCTTTATTTTTCCACATGCACCCAGCATGCCGGTTACCATAAATAACGGCATGGTGATGCCCGCCTGGTACGATATTGTTGCACCGCGTATTGATGCTGAACAGGATGAAAAAGGCATACGCCACTCAGCAATACAAATTAATCAGCTTATTGAAACAGAAATACAACGCGGGATTGAAAGCAAAAATATATTGCTGGCCGGTTTTTCACAAGGTGGTGCCATTGCACTGCACACTGGCCTACGCTTTAACAAGCCGCTTGCGGGTATTATGGCATTGTCCACATATTTACCCTTAAAAAACTTTGTTACAACCGAATCAGATATTGCCAATAAAGATATTACTCTTTTTTATGCTCACGGTTCTCATGATCCGGTTATCCCTATAACACTAGCTGAAGCATCAAACGCATTTTTAACCCAACTGGACTATAAGATTAACTGGCACTGCTACCCTATGGAACACAGCGTGATCCCCCAGGAGATTGATGATATCAGCCATTGGCTGGACAAAGTTCTGACAAGCTAGGACAAGGCTTTTAAGGCTAAACTTAAGTAGTGCTCAATTTCTTTTTTATACTTTAAAAAATGGAAAGTCTGCAAATGCCGCATATCTATATCAAGCAAACTTTTTGATAAATCTATATCTGTTATATAGATAGGATATTTTGCTCCACTTCGACGCTTTTTAAGAATATGTTTTGCAACTTCAACATACAGTTTTTCCCCAAACTCCAGTGAACTAAACTCCCGACCCTCACAATAAATAGTAAAAGTAACAGCGCCTTCTATTTTATCACCTATTACCTGCAGGCTAATATATTTAGATGGCCTTACATAACGGTTAATGGTGTGTTTTTCCAGGTAAGAACCTTCAAACTCTGAAGATTCTATTTTATAAAACTGCACCAACTCCGCTACCGCCTGATTATCTTCAACTGCATTTAAAAAATTCATTCGATTATGTACGGATGCAAAGAACTGTTGCAGATGCTTAACCAGGCTATAAACATCATGAAAATCATCTTGCTGGTAAAACAACGATCCTTTTTCATCAAGCACATAAATCATTGCGCTTTTATTTTTTACCCGATAAAAACATTGCACCACCCCAGGTTTATTTACACTGTAAATAATAGGTAAATCAGAGTCCTTATCTGCCTCAATGTCAAACTCGGTTAAATAAAAAGTAGTTTGTGGCGCAGACAAATATTCCAGCAAGCGCTCTAATGTTCCGGCGGCATAGAATTTCAGGTTATCATCTTCAACTTGTAATAAATAATAATCCCACTGCACACCCAATATATATTGTTTAGCAATATTCGTCGGCTGCGTATAAAAGAAAGCAATGACCTGTTCAAAAACATTCTCGATACGCAAAGCAATGGATGGGCCACGATAGGACGAATAACTATGCGCATTGATTCGTGGAGGGCGCTGCCCTTTAGACGGTGGCGACCATTGCAGGTAATCACGCAAACAATTCATTAAACCTTTTACCCCAAAATAGCGAAATGTTAAAACCTCCTGCCAACTGGTTATAATGACCTGCTCTATACTTAACGCAAGATTTTCCCACATGCCACCAAAACGCAATGCATCAGTTCTGTTACTAGCAACTTGCTGGCCTTTTTTTGTGTATTCGGAAAAGGGGTCAACTCCCAAATTAATATAAGTACCAACGGCACTTATTTTTGCAGGGCGGCTAAAATCATGGAATGAGGCATTCTGTAAATGTTCATCTGGAAACAGTTTTTCCATGCTTTGTATTGTTTGCAAAATTTCGCGTTCAGATAAATCACTTTTGTCCGCATATAAAGCAATAATCGTATTATGATTAAACAGTTTATTGAAAAAACACCAGGTTATTAATTCCATTAAATCATAAGAACGCTTAATAGGTGAGCGTACCGCAATTTCTTTTTCATCAACGATACCAATGAATATCATCCATGATTCTGTATTGTCATCTCCAAAAAACTGATGAATAGACAAATGGCTTTCGTATAAATTTTTTGTAATACCCTGATGAATAACGTCTATTTTTCCGGCCTTACGCTCAAAAGCCGCATATAATTTACGCCCAAGTACATTCAGATCTGACTGCTTTATTAAATGACTGTCTATACTTGACTCACGTGCAAAGTCCGATAAAAAATGATAACTGCGAGTAAACTCATCAATTAAAATGGCACGCTCTTCCATAACATGATTAACACTCCATTCATTGCGACTGTCTAGTAATACCAGCTTGCCACTTGGCCATGACCATTTTTTTACCCGCTCAATCAATACCTCTATACGCCAGTCTTTTTTATTTGCTCCACCTTTTGATTCATCACTAAGCGCAATATCCACTTTAAAATAAAAACTACGCCTTACTAGATCCAGGCGCTCCATCTCGTTTTGCTGAATAAGGTACTGCTCAACTTTGTCCAGCATCATTAAATAAGGATCAAGTGCATTAATATCAATGTTATCCTCATATATGGCTCGCTTATAACGCAGAGCCAACATTTCAATATCCGGGTATTCCCATGCATACGCCTGCATCAATAATATTTTCAGGATAGATTTATAGGGTGAATTTATTCCTTTATATAATAACCATAAACTGGCACCATAAAATTCCTCTGCCGGAATTCGGCTTAAACCGCCAAAATCAATATGCTCCTGTGCATGCACAAAACGCTGGCGTTGAAATGTTTCAATCATTTCATCGTATTGATCTTCCTTATCAGGTGGGACTAACCACCATGAAGGATAACGCCCGGCCAATAATAAACTGGTTCGATAAAATTCTTCGAGTAACAAATAGTGCAACGCACTACCTGAGCTTTCCGAACTAAGCTGGCCAATATCGCCACGCTTAAATTTAACCGGATCAACCAGATAAATGTTTGCCTCAACCCCCAGATCCCTGGCCCAGTTTTCAACCGCTTTGGCTTTATTCTGCAACTCTTCAATCCGTGCTGCCTCTAAGCTACTTGCATGACATAACCAGATATCAAAATCACTTTGTTTGGAATAGGCGATACTGCCGCTACTGCCCATAAGATAAATTGCCAGAATCTCAAACTTCCGATATGCGCGTTTCTTGTATTCAAAACTTTTAAAGTGTTTCTTTAAGCGGTTTATTGAGGATGAACTTACGCTGTAATCAGGAATACCCGCTGGCGTTGCCTTGCTGACATAACCCGGCAAGATTGGATGATTAACATGGAACAGCACAGGCAGTAATTCAACAAACTGCCGCTGGGTTTGGCGCATATCGGCAAAACTACGGCTTAAACGCTGCGCATTTAATTTTTCAAAACGCTGTTTGATTTCCTTATAATAACGTTCTTCACCCGGTTCTATACTTATTTTGGGACTTCTCATATCCCTCTTTATCGGCCAAAATAGATGAGACTCAAATCAAATTTTTAACGACTGTTTTTATAAGTTATTGATATTGTATAACTATTTTTTTTACTTATTTTTAATTTCCACTTTAGGAAATATTTTGTTGGCCGATAAATCGTTTTAGAGGTAAAAATACGACTATTCACATAAAAAAAGGAATAATGGGGATTATGTTAGAGCAACTCGACAGGCAAACATTGCAACATATTATCGAAACCTCACCCATCGGCTTATTTTTAACGGATAAGCAGGGAAAAGTAAGCTGGCTTAACCACACTCTGGCACACCTTCTCAATACACAACCCGATAATTTTATTGGTCAAAGTGAACAATCGGTTAGTGAAGAACTCAAGGCACTGTTTTCAGAGCAGGGCGTTGTGCGCATTGAATCTGAAACCGAACCCGGCAAACATTTTATCTGCACCAAACAACCACTGGACGCAGATGCCGCCACACATATACATTTTGTTCATGATGCCAGCAGTATGCATGCACTGTTTCAGGAACGTGACGAATTAAAAAATATTATCGAAGAAATGAAAGCCATCGATGCATTAACAGGCATGCCCAATTACCGTGCTATTTTAAGCGCACTCGAACCTCAGGTTTCCCGCAGCCGCCGTTATGGCAATGTATTGTCTGTTATGATCGTGCAACTGACTAACTTGAAAGCTTTACAGGAAAAGCTTGGCGAAGCACAAACAAATGAACTCGTTATTGCCTGTTCACATATGCTCAACGACCAGGTTCGCTGGGCAGATATGATTGGTCATATCAATGAACATGAATTTTTGCTTATCCTGCCAGAAACATCCGAGCAGGATACCCATAAACTTAAAGATATTTTAAGTGAACGCTTTAAAAATATTCAGGTGGGAGATATGGCGGATAAAACATTAACCCTTAGCACCGACTTTGGCATTGCCCAGTGGGATAAAGGGATGGATGTCCCCCTGTTTCTTCAAACCGCGCGGAGCATGTTAGAAGAAATACCACCGGAAAAAGCGACTGCCTGAACCTACGCAAATTTTTACGTCATCATTCAAGCTGGTAAGACACAAATAACCGTCAGGCAAAATAATGTATCACTGCACTTAGCAGAGGCATCCATAGACGATTTGTTAATTTTTTGGCTTAGTGATGTACTCAGGTTTATCGAACATTTTTGCTTTACAGTTTGGACAATATGTATATATAGTATCTCTATCTTCAAAATTAATTGTGCCCGCCTTATATTGATGAATTGACCATTTAC
>JALTJZ010000028.1 GCA_027076325.1 Chromatiales bacterium
TGAGTTACTTACCGGATTATTTTAATTTTAATGAAGTAAACATGTACAAAGTGAGTCTGGAAGATCAACCCAATGGCAAATACCTGGTTAAAACCGTCGCCAACTTAATCTTTGAAGGCGTTCGCCCTGACACCTGGCTGACCCCTGATGATGCTGCCGTTGATGTCAAAAAATACAGTCATAAATCGAGTAAATAAAATAAACGAAAAAAAATGAGACACATAAAACAAGTTTTTTAGGTACACATGCCCAATACAGAAGAACAACGTTTAGATGTCATTGAAAACTGCACCCTATTGCTCAATGGAATACTCAAGCCCTTTGAACAAACCGACGACACCCCCGAAGGGCGAATGATAACCCAACTGAAATGGTTAAAAGAGCGAGCAGAAAATCATGATTTACCCTTGCCGGTTGACAGAGGGTACTTAGCCAGCCTGTTGTATATTTATACCAATGGGGAAATTACCCATCTAGCTAGTTCCGAAGATACATTACAGGAAGAAGTAGAAATTTATTTAGATCGTCTGATTGCTTTAACCCGTGATGCAGATTTACTGAACAAACCCCCATACTATCCCATGACGATTACCCTAATCGATGCCTTAATCCACTTACTCCACCATGCCAGCCGACCTCTTACGATTAACGAAAGTCGCCTGGACGATGAACTGGAACAACTTAAAACCCTGTTGGCTGCGGGTAAGATAGAGCCGCCTTTAATGAGTTACTTACCGGATTATTTTAATTTTAGAGGTGTTTATCGGATCAATAAAAGCAGCCTTGATGATCAACCCAATGGCAAATACCTGGTTAAAACCGTCGCCAACTTAATCTTTGAAGGCGTTCGCCCCGACACCTGGCTGACTCCTGACGAGGCTGAAAAAGACGTGGCGCAATACATTCCTTAAGCGGTCGCCTCAATTCTTTTAGCCCGTGTCAGCCTTGCCCTACAAACACCACCAAACCTGTTTATAAAATAACCAACCAGATAATAAAAATTAAAAAACTGCGACAGCGTGCATAGCGCACAGTTTTTTTATTTGTTAAATTCGGGGCACAAAAATAAAGGGATACATTTTTATTCCTTAAAATATAGACACACTTAAAATCAAAAGGACGTGAGCCGATGAATTCCACCCTTAAAACCCGATTGCCATTGTTTCCTGTTATTTTACTCAGCCTGTTGATTGCCGCAGTTGGCGTGGGTTGTGGTGGCGGGGGTGGCGGGACACCAACACCCCCACCCAACCCCAATCAGGATGCTCAAGGTTTGTACACCACCAATGGCGATGGCAGCGCTGTTTTTAAAAATGCCAATCCCTTAAACCCTAACGACACTAAACCCCTCACCGATATAAAAGGCATGGTGTACGGTGACTTACCCAACCAAGATTTTATCTTTTTTGATATTGATGCCAACGTGCTTTACCAGGGCACCATTACGTCGATTACGCTCACCGATTTTGTTGGCACCGCCACGGTGTATAACGATGGTGTGATGGTAGAAGAGAATGTGGCCGTCAGTGGTACAGTGACCACCCGCTCACAAATGGATATGACGTTAACCGGCAGTGGGGATTTTGTGAGTGGGAGTATTAAGGGCTTGTTTTCTGCTGCTTATGATAACGTGGCGACTAATGCGAGAATTCGTTCATTCGCTGTTAAACCATGGGAATCACCTATTGCAGGTAGTGTTAAAATGGAGATTGCAGGAATGAAAACATCAGATGTTGAGATTGACGTCCCTGATACAACTACTAGTGGCACTTACAAATATAGTTCTAGAATATCGGGCTCTGCTATAGTATGTGAACATTCTGGAAGTTTAACATCGGGCGCACCTAAAAACATTTATCCTTTGAATGGCGAGAAAATCACCAACCTTTCAATAAATTGCGCGCTGGAAAATTCGCCTGTTTATAGTGGTTTTGCAAGTGTGGTTACGGTTGATGCCGCAGGACTGGGTACCGAAATGTGGTATGCCGTAACAAATGGTACAAATTCAACTTTTATGCTTTTAACAAAGCAGAATTGAATTTTAGACTTGCAAAATAATAGAGTGAATTACAAGTTTAATGACAGATATTTCAAGGATTAGGGATTGAGTAATGAGCACTGAGATAAAAGAAAAACGAGTCACCAAGCTATCACAACTTGAGCTGCGCACTAAACGTATTGCCATTTACAAAAAGAATGTCTACGCGAGAAATTTATTTAAAGGCGTAAATGGTGAAATCTTTCATGTGCCAGAAACCTTAATGAGTCGGCAAGCCAATTTTAAAGAGTTTGTAAAGGTTAATTTTGAATATGGTTTTACTGAGTATGGAACGTGGCCTGATAATATAACCGAACTCCCCGTTTACAAGAAATTAAAAGCTTATTCCGAAACAAATTATGGCGCGGCAACTATTTATCGGATATTGCAAGACAATAAAAAAGCATGCATGCAAAAACGAAAAGTCTTTAAAGTACAATATGATGATGGCGTGTCAGGGCAAACACCTCAAGGCGCGTTCAATTATATAATTTTACCCAAAAACTTCCCTGATAACCGTCCTTATCCTGGCGGAGAAAGAAAGTACGATCTTGCAATTATACACCATGAGTTTGGGCATACTCGTTTTTTTAGAAGATCAAATAATATGAAAAAGATTATCTTCACTCTTCATGACGAAAGACAAGCGGTTATTCATCTGGAAAATCCGATTAGAATAAAAAAAGGACTGGAGCCAAGATATACATATTACAGAAAGTTAGGGGAAGAAGGCGAGAAGGGAACGATAAATATTATTACAGGCGATCGTTTACCCGGGCTATATACTATTTCAGAAAATGATCCAACAAAGTTGGTTAAGCTAGGCAGCAAAGGAGCTTACCATTAATGAAAATATTAATCCGTTTTTGTCTTTTTTTATGGCTGTTGATTTTTGCGCAATTTACCTTTGCGGAAAACCCACTAACGAAGGAATATAAACGTTTTTTTAATGAAAAAGAATACATAATTTACAGAACTAAAGATGTAATAATAAATGTTGATGAAGATTACTCTAATTCTGCAGCAATATCAGTAACGATTGAATTTAATCTGAAAGACGTTGAAAAGGTATTAGTGCTTAAGGTGCCTGAATCTGGCTATAGTGATGAAGGCTTTTTTACACCAGAATGTAAGGATGATTATGTGTTTGTTGCAGGTTATACGGTTGATCCCACTAAAAATATTTCTGAGATAAGCTTTCGTATGCGCTCGCGCTGCTTAGGTGAACGTAAACGATTAGTGGTTTGGGTAAGAACAGCAGAAGGAAAGTATTACAACGGAACGAAAAGATTCCGAGTTTATACGGCTGATGAAACACTGCATTGGTAAAAAAATGGATAAAATAATCATGGATGAAAAAAATACTGCAAAAAATTAAACTCAAAAAGCTTTTTAGTCAGCAGCTTTTTATTTTTTCATCTAGGTTTGCTCTCCAATGCTTATGCATCGCCCGAAGGTGGACAAATTATTGGCGGCAGTGGTTCAATCAATCAGACTGGTTTAAGTACCACCATTCAGCAAAATACCAACCTGATGGCCATCGACTGGCAAAGTTATAACGTGCAGAAAAATGAACGTGTGCAATATATTCAACCCAACCGTAATTCAATTTCACTCAATAGAATCATTGGCAATAACGCTTCAACCATCCGTGGCCGTATTGATGCCAATGGCCAAGTTATTTTAGTTAACCCCAATGGGATATTTTTTAGTGCCACCTCAGTAATAAACGTCGGCGGTATTATGGCATCGGGTTTAGATATAAAACCCGATGACTTTATGAACGGCAATTATATTTTTAATGAAGTGGCCGGTACCGAGGGCTTTGTGATTAACAGCGGGATTATTAATGCGGCCACTGGTGGCAATGTTACGCTGCTGGGCAAGCAAGTAAAAAACGATGGGATGATTGCTGCACGTTTAGGGGCAGTGAATATGGCCGCCGGTAAAGCCGCTGTTGTTACGTTTGATAACACAGGTTTACTCGGCGTAAGAATTACTAAAGAAGTTCTACAAAACGAATTAGGCATTGACCCTGCGGTTTTAAACAGTGGCACTATTAATGCTGAAGGTGGGCGGATATTACTCACTGCCAGTGCCAGCCGAGATATTTTTTCGAGCGCAGTCAATACCGGCGATATGGAACAGGCCACCAGCGCGGTGGTGAATGCCGACGGCACGTTTACTTTGGGTGGCGGCGCCGATGTGGTGAACACCGGCACACTGGATGTATCCACGAACGCCACAAACCAGGCTGCCGGTAATATTGTTGTAATTGGTGAAAACGTCACAAGCAGTGGTTTTATAAAAGCCGATTCTGAAAATGGCAGGGGCGGTAATATCGAACTGCATGCAGTCGATACAACTTTATTAACTGAAAACAGCACTACCAGCGCACGCGCCAATACTTCGGGCAATGGTGGTACGATAAAAGTATTGGGTAACAATGTGGGTTTGTTCGACAACGCACAAGTGGATGCATCAGGTAGCAATGGCGGCGGTACGGTTTTAATTGGTGGTGATAGAACCGGGCAAAACAACCAAATCCGCAATGCCGAGTTTATTTATCTTGGCGAGAATACACAAGTTAACACCGATGCAATAGATAATGGTAATGGCGGTAAATTGATTACCTTTGCCAGTGATACGGCTAGAATTTATGGCAAGCTATCTGCACGGGGTGGTGCAAACGGGGGCAATGGTGGGTTTATAGAAACATCGGGGTTAAGGGGGTTTGAAATTACGAATACACCGGACATTGCCGCACCGAACGGTACGGGTGGTGAATGGTTAATCGACCCCTATGATATTTTAATTGTTAGCGGTAATGGTAATACTAACATTAATAATGATACCCCGTTTTTATCTACAGGGGGTACCGCTACGGCACCAGCAAGCCTCGGCGTGGATTTAATAACCAGTGCATTGGATAACGGTGATGTTACGATTACCACTGGCGTTGGTGGAACGGCAACGGATTTGGGTAATATTACTTTTGATACAGATCTATTTTACACTGGCAGTAACGATGCCACACTCACACTCAATGCTGCGAATGATATTAATACGAGCGGTAATCAAATAAGATCTGACTGGGATGATCAAGGCCAACCCCGCCCCTCAAAAACACTAAGCCTTATCTTCAATGCCAACTCAGACGATATTGGCGGTGGCGATGTTAATCTCACCAACGCACAAATTAGCACCAATGGCGGAACCTTTACCGCCACGGGGGTTAACTTTATTTCAACCGGTGGTGAAATCAATACGGTGCGTAATAATTATAATGTTGGCGCTGGAAATGGCCTTAGAGGGGGTGATGTCGCAATTACAACCACCGGGCTTGCGGCTAACCCTTCTTCTATTACCATCGGGGGAGATATTATTACCGATGGTGGTGCGGTATCGTTAGTGGCTAATCAGGGAACAACAACAGACGGCTCAATCACAACAACCGCATCTATCGACACAACGATTCAACCCTACATTAGCAGACCTGGTCCTAATAATGATCGTTACCAGGCTAATACCAATACCGGCACCGTTTCAATGACAGCCGATGGTGCCATTAATCTCGGCGGCAGTATTTTAACCGATGGCCAACAAGTTGCAATTACTGGTTCCAGCCGTTTTACTTCGACAGCCGACGGCACGATTTTGACCAATAATAATGGTGCCTCGGATGGCGCAATTATCATTAATTCTGCGGGTATCATTACCGTTGGCGGCACAATGGACACCGATTCCAATGGTGGTGTAACGGCAGGCGTAATTCAATTAACATCCACTGGAACAGGCGCCAATGGTGCGGTTAACGTGAATAGTGTTCTCGATACACGCGGTGGCAACATCAATATAAGTGGTGTGGATGTCAGTGTCAGCAACACAGGTGGCGAAATGACAACCGTGGGCACGACGCAAGGTAATGTATCGATTGATTCCACGGGCGCTGTCAACCTGAGTGGCAATGTCAATACGCAAGGTGGCAATGTTACCGTTTTGAACTCAAACTCGTTTATTAACACCGGAACGATCAACACAGCGGTTAATAATGAAACCAATGGGAACGTTTCCATTACCTCAACCGGCAGCATTACCTCTGGCGGGCAAATTTTGAGTAACGGTGGCAATGTTAGTTTAACCACTACCGCAGCAGGCTCTAATGTTGTACTAAATAATGGCATTACAACCGACAGCGGCTCCCTTGCTATTAGCACACAAGATACCATCACCGCCACCAATGCGCTGCTACAAATTGGTGGTGATGCCACGTTTGCCAGCGCCAACAACATCACGC
>JALTJZ010000029.1 GCA_027076325.1 Chromatiales bacterium
TCATATATGGTCCACCCCGTATTGCAAGACAAAACTACCGTATAGCTAAAAAATATTGCTTCCATATATCCGGCCTTTTTATGAAGCGGTCTAAGCTTCTGGCCCTGATGGAATCTGCGCATACCCATCTCATCAAGTCTTCGGCTTCATTGAGCCCGAGACCCCGTCAGATTTGTAGATATGCAGGTGTTACCTTTTATGCCATCACTTGAATTTCATCTTCGCAACTCGTTGATTACAGTTTCCTGTAAATATTCTTTTATTCTAAATCATGCCTAGCTGAAACGTGGTTTGTTTGGTTAGTAAAGCCCACGCAATGCGTGCATTTTTGTTGGCTACCGCGACGGCGGTGATATTTTTTCCGCGACGCGTATCCAGTTGTTTAATCCAAGTGTTGCGCTTATCTTGATATTTCTCAGCTACCCTGACAACGGTTCGACCGCCGTGTATTAATAATGTGCGCAAATAGGTATCGCCACGTTTGCTAATGCCTAACAGGGTTGGCTTACCGCCGGTTGAATGCTGTCGCGGAACAAGGCCTAACCAGGCAGCGAGTTCACGTCCATTCTTAAATACATTGATATCACCAATAGCGGCGACTAGGGCGGTTGCGCTCAGTAAGCCAACCCCGGGTATAGTGAGCAATCTTTGGCAGTTTTCATTCTCTTTGCAGATGATCTTTAGTTTATTTTCTAAGATCTCTACTCGATCATCTAAATGTACCATTTCATTATATAAGTCATCGAGTAAGTCTCTGAATATCACGGTGAGTTCGTTAGAGGCATCTTCAAGAATACAGGGTATTTCTTTACGCACATATGAAATGCCTTTTGGAATGATAATGCCGTATTCCATCAGTAAACCGCGTATTTGATTTGCCTGTGCAGTTCTTCTTGCAACGGCTTGACTACGAATCCGGTGCAGACTTTGTATATCTTGTTGCTCAACCGATTTTGCAGGAACAAAACGCATTGAGGGTCGTTGCACCGCTTCACAAATTGCTTCTGCATCCGCTGCATCATTTTTGTTTGACTTTACAAAGGGTTTAACAAATTGTGGTGCAATCATACGCACAGTATGCCCATAACGTTCAAAAACACGAACCCAATAATTTGATCCACTACAAGCTTCTATTCCTATCAGGCAAGGTGGTAACTGTGCAACAAACTGGCTAAGTTTATTACGTGTAAGTTTTTTAGTTAAAACGATAATACTGTTTTTATCTACACCATGGAGTTGAAAACTTTGTTTGGCTAAATCAATACCCAGTGCTTTAACGGTGTTTTTTGAGTTATTATATTTCATGGCCTGCCTCTTCTGTTTGATGTTTATTGGTATATACATCATGGCTCATTTGAAGCCTTTTAGGGAGGGGTGGACCATTCCATTA
>JALTJZ010000030.1 GCA_027076325.1 Chromatiales bacterium
GTGAATCGGAACCAGACATTGAGTACGTTAAAATCACATAACAAGGCGCTAAAAATCGCTCACGTTGTTCGCTGGGACAACCCACCGCTCGCTTTGCTCGGGCGGGTTGCCCCTTAGCTCATCGTTAGATTAATAAAGAACTCATAGTAAATTTAAAGATAATCAATAAATGGAAGATAAATATGCCAATCCAGAATTTGAATAGAAACCTTAGGCAGTATCATGCTGATTTATCAAAACTTAGCGCCAATACATTTCTGGATATTGTCGAGGAAATATCAAAAGAACCTGATTTCCAACCAATCTTACAAATTAGTCTAAATCTTCAATTTGGAGAGGTTCAAGTAACAGGAGATATAAATGAATGTAAGAATCTAATTAAGCAGGTTGATAGTGATGATCATCCACATGCATTTAATTGTTCAATACAGACAAACACCAACCCAAGAAAAACAATTAGCTTTAATATTAATCATGCTCAAAGGCTGGTTACAATACAGATACAAAACACAGATAAGAAGATAGCTTCAAAAATAGTAAAACTAGTACAAGATAAAATTCCACAATTAGAAGAAGCTTTACCTCCATCACCTCAAACCCCGTCAAATACAGTACCTACTCCTGATTCATCTAAGTCAGAATACCTGCCTGGAGCATTTCGTCCTATATCTATGCCAGAACTGTCTGATAACGATGTATTTATCATAATGAGCTTTGCAAAAGAGCATCGTGATGCATTTCATGTTGCCATCGAGCCAGTATTAAAAAAACTTGGTTTTAACCCAATTCGGGTTGATCAGATTCAACATAATGCTACGGTAACACCAGAAATACTTAGGCAAATAGAGCGGTCGGTGTTCGTTGTTGCTGATCTAACAGGTGAAAAACCAAATGTATATTATGAAGTTGGGTATGCTCATAGAGCAGATAAAGAGGTGATCCTAATATCTAAAAGAGACACCGCCGTACATTTCGATGTCGCAGCCATTAATCGTATTATTTATGATGATTTCACAGAGCTTACAGAATCTCTTGAGAAAAGAGTAAGAGCTACAGTAGATCGTCTAGATTTAAATCTTGCTGAAAATGAGTAAGAAATCTAACAAAAAGTTGCACCTGACAACTCAAAGCGGCACTTATTTTGCAAAAAACGCAAAAACGTGCCACTTTGAGTTGCCGGTGAACTAAGCGTTATGCTGAATAAAAAATAAATTATGTTCAAATTTTCTGATGTCGAATTTAATATTAAAGAAGCGTACTTAGATGGATATATTTCAAATTCATCTTTAATGTGGGGGTTTGAGGTTATAGCAGAACGAGAGGCTATAACCTCAAACGATAAACTACCTTCATATAT
>JALTJZ010000031.1 GCA_027076325.1 Chromatiales bacterium
TGAGGTTGGTTAGCCAGTCGGCCAGGAATTTGGTGCCTCGGAATAAGATAAAGGCATGGCCTTTGAATTGACCTTGTCCTATTAGAGTAAAACCAAAGGCGGTACGGCATTTAATAATGCCTGGGCCGCCAGTTTTACCTTTTAGGAGATTTCTATGGTTAAAATCAAAAATACCCACATAATCAGAATTTAATTGCCGAATAGCTTCTTCTAATAAACTACTATCGACGATGCCATAAACATCTTTAGCAAGGTCGGCTACAAAATCTGGGTATAAAGCTGGCATTATTAACTCCCTGTGTTTTTATAAATTTCCATGAAAAAGCTGAATCAGGTACCCGGCTCAAAGTAATGCTTATATTTTTTTGGCGGATCGCCTTCCACATCCCAGGTACATAGTGTAAAAAATTTTGAACCATCAACAGATATATATTCACTATCAACCATTTCAAGTTGACATTGAACAACCAGCGGCTTCCCGCGTGACTCCGTATTTTCTTCGGGCTTACGCTTTACCCCCGACCAGAGCTTATAAGTTTGCCCTTTATATTCAACCCTTATTTCCTGTGAAGCCACAAACTCCATCGGTAAAAACTTGGCAATACTCCGTTCATACATTGCTGGAAATGAAAAATAACCATTTTCATCCGTGGTGGTTTCATCCTGATGCTCTCTTTCTTTGCTTGCGGTTCTAACCAGTTTGGCATGGGCAACAGGTTGGCCATTAAGTGTCACAACACCCGATATGGCAGAAAAAACACAAACCTTACCAATATCTGTTAAACCCACTGCGGTGCCTCCCAATAAAGTAACCAATAAAAAAATAATAATAAATCGTAAGCCAGCTTTCATCGTGATTAAAACCTTTAAATATGCAGGACAGGGTACACCAAACCCCACCCGCCGAACATGCCCACAATAAAAAATGTGACCAAAATCACAATGGGATACGATTTAAGCCATTTATATGCTTAAATATAAACCAGTTAACCATACCAACAATGCTATAAATATCCCGAGTTAAAGCAGATGTACTTGTTGTATTAAAAGCAGGTATTTTTACTCCTCCTTGAATTATGCTGTTAATAAATTAAAAAAGTAAACTAAGTTCCGGGCTCAAAGGGATTATCCATATTGACGGGTGGATCAGCTTCTGCATCCCATGTGCACATGCTAATGATAGGTGTGAAATTCACCTCTTTCAGATATCTTTCATTATTTAAGTCACATTTAACTATCAGTGGCTTCCCTCGCGATTCCGTATTTTCTTC
>JALTJZ010000032.1 GCA_027076325.1 Chromatiales bacterium
TTGCTCTCTTAATTCATTATAGCGACGCTCTGCATCAATATGAGTGAGTTTCATAATATTTAACATGCTCCTTTTGTTTTGTGAATGTTGGATTTAATAGTATCTGATTTTTTAACGCATAACGTTAAAATTAAAAGGCGCGACGTCAGGAGCGTCCTTTTTAAATGGCTTGTTATGTGTGTAAAACGGAAAACCTTTGTTGTTACCGATTCGCTCACTTATTGCGGCCATTTAAAAGGGGTTTGCAGTTGTTTGCTAACCCCGACCTTTAAATTGGTTTTTCCAAAAATATTCCTGGATTGTCATTTCTTACTGGTTCTGTTTTTTTCAGTTTACCGTGATTGTTGGAAAAAGGCATGCGCCATTCCATTTTCTGGGTACGTGCTTCAAATTACCTGATTTTTTTCTATTTGTTCAGTTTTTAAAGCTACCAACGGTTTTTTTACTTTTTTACACATAACAGTTAATTAGACAGAAATCGGCAATTTACCTTATTATATACACATACACTTTTGTATATTTTTTACCCTCACGAACATTGTGTTATAAAATAACATGGTAACAAAACCAGTGCTAATAATTTGGGTAAAAAAAAAGCCGTTTTAGAATAAAACGGCTTTCTTATATACAGACTGGATTCCCGCCCCGCCTTCGCTGGGGACAAGTTCTGCACGGCAATGATGGCTTTATATTATTTTTTCTTTCTTGCGGCTATCCGTAAACGCAAGGCATTCAACTTAATAAACCCAGCCGCATCTTTTTGATCGTATGCGCCCTGGTCGTCTTCGAAGGTGGCAATGTTTTCATCGAATAAACTATTGTTTGCAGATTGACGGCCAACAACAATGACATTGCCTTTGTAAAGTTTTAAACGCACTTCACCGTTAACGGTAACTTGCGATGCATCGATCATGGTTTGCATCATTTCACGTTCGGGTGACCACCAGTAGCCGTTATAAATCATATTGGCATAACGTGGCATGAGTTCGTCTTTTAAATGCGCCACTTCTCTATCTAAAGTGATCGATTCAATTGCGCGATGGGCTTTTAATAAAATAGTGCCGGCGGGTGTTTCGTAACAACCGCGTGACTTCATACCCACGTAACGGTTCTCGACAATATCATCGCGACCAATACCATTAGCGCCACCAATCGTGTTCAATTCTTCCATTACCTGATTAGGTGTTTTAGCAACGCCATCGATAGAAACAACGTCACCGTTTTTAAACCCAAGTTCAATATAAGTTGCTTTATCCGGTGCTTGCTCGGGCGAGACTGACCAACGCCACATATCGTTTTCCGGTTCTGCCCAGGGGTCTTCTAATACACCGCCTTCATAGGAAATATGTAACGAGTTGGCGTCCATTGAGTAAGGTGATTTTTTACCTTTGTTAAAATCAACGGCAATGTTATGTTCTTTTGCATAGGCCATTAATTTTTCACGTGAGTTTAAATCCCATTCACGCCACGGGGCAATAATTTGCACATCGGGTTTTAATGCATAGGCACCCAGCTCAAAACGCACCTGATCATTCCCTTTGCCGGTTGCGCCGTGCGAAATGGCATCAGCACCGGTTTCGTTGGCAATTTCAATAAGGCGTTTAGATATTAGTGGGCGGGCAATGGACGTCCCTAAAAGGTATTCACCTTCATAAATGGTATTGGCTCGAAACATGGGGAACACAAAATCACGCGCAAATTCTTCGCGTAAATCTTCGATGTAAATTTCTTTAACGCCCATCGCTTTAGCTTTAGCGCGTGCGGGCTCAACTTCTTCGCCCTGGCCAATGTCCGCCGTAAAGGTGACCACTTCGCAGTGATAAACGTCTTCGAGCCACTTTAAAATAATGGAGGTATCTAACCCGCCCGAATAGGCAAGGACTACTTTTTTTACATCGGCCATTTGGTTGCTCCGCAGCATAAGTTCACTAAATTGCGCGGATTATACCGAAAACACGGCCATTAGTCGTTATTTTATCAGGGTGATAATGCTGCGACGATTCTTTGCCCGCCCCGCACGACTGCGGTTTGATGCCACATACGGGCCTTCACCAATACCAATGGCGGTTATTGGCACCTGCATACCCAGTTTTTGCATATAGCGTTTTATCGCCTGTGCCTGTACTTTGGCCGCATTGCGGTTAACACGCTTAAAGCCCATGCTGTCGGTGTAGGATTTAATCATCACCTTTTTGATTTCTTCATCCAGCTTTGCAAACTTCACCACATTGCGCAGCTGGTTGCGTAGTTTTTTACTTAAAGTGCGTTGGCCTTTATTAAAATGCAGCACTGTTTTTTGTAAATCCTTAAAATTATATTTAGGCTTTTTACTAATGCACTTTTCAAAAGCACTTTTTACTTTGGCAAAATTAATTGGTGAAATTGTTGTTATGATATCCTGAGTGCCATCCGTCCAGTCACGGTAGGTAAGCCTTATCGACATCCCTTCTTCCAGTTCAAACATCAACCTATCCGGCCATATTTCGGGTAAATAGGTATTGCTTATCGAAGCAAGCTGTTGCTGGCCTTTTGCTGATTTACGTTTATTTTCCACACCGGCTGACTTCGCAAGCCTTTGGCGATGTGGCAATACAAAAGGCTCGTAGCCTTCTTTAAACGGGATAAACCCAAGTGATTTTTTAATCGCAAACGGCTTCCAGTCAGGCGGAATGGATTCCAGCTTCGCGCCCACATCAGGGTAAAGATAATGATCAGTTAATAACGGACGGGAATAGCGTTTGTCTTTTGCTTTAAGTTTTCGAGCAGCAGGGTGGTTCACTTCAAAGATAAACTTTAAAAATTGTACCGGATTATATCTGAATATGGCTTTTCCTAAACGTGGTATTGGCTGGGTTAACGAACACTCCATTTCTGTCGATGCTAACAGCCATTTCGACTGGGCAAGTTTGGCACCATATAGCTGCACCCGTGGGTATAAAACCTTCTCTTTATCTCGTTTGTCCCCTTTTAGTTTATTTATAATTTTTTTATTAACCGAGCGGATATTCGTGGTAATTTTCTGGTGCAGGCTGCCCTTCTGTGCAACAGCTCCCCCCATTTTGCCTTTACTCTGTTTGGCTGGCGCTGTGTCAGTTTTATCTTTGGCGGTTTTATCGTTTGCCACACTATTGCCTGTTTCAGGCTGAGCTGGAGTTACTTTAATCCGACGATTTTTGCCGGTGCGGATATAACGTGCCGTCTTTTTCGCCGGCTTGGCCGCCGACTTGTCCTTATCCAGATTGGCCGCCTGCTTCACCTCCGCCTCTGGCTGTGTATTGTCAACATCCACAAACTTTGAATGCAGCTTATTTTTATTAGCATTTTCAGCCGCTTGACGCGCATCAGCACCAAATTTCAGGCCACAGGAAGCCGTTCCCAGAACAACAAGGCCGAGCAATATGATGCGCATATAAGAAGTGAGCTTACGATACATACCCGATTGAGCTGCAAAAAGTATTCCAGAAATAGGGGGTATACCGGCTGAGAGTGCACCTTATTTTTGCTGGCGGCTTCGCAGTCTTCCTTCCCCCTGCCTCCTGAGTAAAATGGGGGTAAATTCTGAGAGATCCCCACGAAATTTAGCCTTGCCTGTCTTTGCGAGGAAACACTGAAAAACAGGTGTTTTTCAGTGTTGACGTGGCAATCTTATCATTAAAGGTTATCAACTTAAGATTGCCGCTCTCTCGTTGTTGCTTCGCAATGACCGCGCTTTATTCCAATATTGACACCTGTATTTTTAAGCGATTGTTTTTGATCACTTTTTTGTGGGGATACGTCAGAATCTGTCCCAATTTTTTCCCTTCCGGCTAAAAAAGCGAAATGAGGTTTAGTGTTTACTTTTTCTTCTTCGGCATATAAATGTCGGTGCATGTTCCTTCTGCAACCTCTGTCGCAAAGTTAAGTGTTTCTGAAAGTGTTGGATGAGGATGAATTGTCATACTGACATCATCCATTTCAGCTCCCATTTCAATAGCTAGTGCCGCTTCTGCAATTAACTCACCGGCATTTTTACCCAGGATACCTGCACCAATCATACGATGGGTTTGGGCATCATAAAGCACCTTGGTCATACCGGTTGTTGCACCAACAGAAAGTGCACGGCCACTGGCTGCCCATGGGAAAGCGCCCTTCTCGTACTCCACGCCTTGTTCTTTTAACTCATCTTCTGTTTTACCGACCCAGGCAACTTCTGGATCGGTGTAGGCAACCGAAGGTATAACGCGGGCATCAAAGAATCGTTTCATACCAGAAATCACTTCTGCGGCGACTTTTGCTTCGTGTGTTGCTTTATGCGCAAGCATGGGCTGACCCACCACATCACCAATCGCAAAAATATTATCGACATTGGTACGCATCTGGTTATCAACCGGAATAAAGCCATGCTCATTGACAACTACACCGGCTTTTTCTGCATCAATTAATTTACCATTGGGTGAACGACCAATAGCAACCAGCACATTATCGAATGTATCTTCTTCTGGTGCTTTTTTGCCTTCGAACTTACACACAATACCTTTCTTCGTTGGTGTTAGTTCGGTCACTTTTGTACTGGTAAAAATATTTTCGTAACGTGACTTAAGTACTCTTTCAAACGGACGAATTAAATCTTTATCTGCACCCGGCATTAAACCTGGGCTTAACTCAACCACCGTAACACTTGCACCTAATGCAGAATAAACGGTTGCCATTTCCAGACCGATAATACCGCCACCGACAACAAGTAAACGTTTTGGAATGTTATGCAGTTCGAGTGCATCGGTGGAATCCCATACGCGCTCATCTTCCCAGGGAATAAACGGGAGTTTGGTGACGGATGAACCAGCAGCAATAATACAGTTTTCAAAACCAACCGTTTGTTTAGTGCCATCTGCTGCTTCAACTTCGATCGTGTTTGCCGAGGTGAATTTGCCATAACCATTTACAATCGTTACTTTACGCTGTTTGGCCATTTGTTTAAGACCACCCGTTAGCTTACCGATAACACCATCTTTATGAGCGCGCAATTTATTTGTATCGATTTTTGGCTTGGTAAATTTAACACCAAGCTCTTCCATCTCGGGCGCTTCACTCACCACTTCTGCAACATGCAATAATGCTTTTGAAGGAATACAACCCACGTTTAAACAAACACCGCCAAGTACCTCTTCTTTTTCAATCAGTATCACTTTTTTACCTAAGTCTGCTGCACGGAAAGCGGCGGTATAACCACCGGGGCCTGAACCTAACACAACCACTTCGGCTTCAACATCGACATTACCTGAATAAGCGGCGGCTTTAGGTGCTTCAGCAACGGGGGCTGGCGCTTCCTCTTTAGCGACTGATGTTTCTACTTTGGCTTCCTGTTTTTCTTCAACAGGTGCTTCACCTTCAACAACAACGGTACCAAGTAATGTGCCTTGTGAAACGGTATCACCGACCGAAACATCAAACGACTGAATAATGCCGCTAACCGGCGATGGGATTTCCATCGTGGCCTTGTCTGACTCAACAGTGATAAGTGAATCTTCTTCTGCAATTTGATCACCCGCTGCAACCAGCACTTCGATAACTTCGACGGAATCAAAATCACCAATATCAGGAACATGAATTTCTATTGTGCTCATAAAACACTCCAACTAATTAAGCTCCCTCCCCCATCTTGTGGGAGGGTTGGGGTGGGGGAGTATTTTAC
>JALTJZ010000033.1 GCA_027076325.1 Chromatiales bacterium
TAAAACCCGTAGAAAAAAGAAACCGAGCTGAATTTATCTGCCCGATATGTCAATCAAAAATGCGGGTCAGGCAAATAAAGCCCGCATCCAGTTCGTGTGCACATTCTGGCCCGGATTAAATAAAAAAGTTTTATAAAACACCACTCACCTAACCGGCAGGAGGACTTATTATTATGATAAACCACTCATTTTTTTTGCAGTAACCACACTGCTGTATTAGCTCGTCTTTAAAAAATGTCGCTTATGGAAAAACGCGATTTCAGGAACAAACTAAAATAGATATTTGCTTATAGAGAGAACCGGTTAGAGGGCTTGTTCAACAACCGGATAAGATCGTGGATCGCTTCGCTCTCACGATCTATCCTTATTCGTTATGCCATTTATAACTTATCATCTTCACCTGGCTCAATATTCTTTACTTTGGAAAGAACTTTTTTGAATTTGCTTTTTTTGCCTTTCTCAGCTCTTTCCATTAAATATTCTTCTGTCTTTAATGCAGACATCTTTTCTGCTAAAGCAGTAGCAACAAACTGGTTGATTGATATGTTATCTTCTTTAGCTAATTTACGTACACTTTCATGTAAAGAGTCCGGTAACCTCAAGCTGATTGTGCTCATGATAATGCTCCTATAATTCGAAGAAACTCTTGTGGAGTTATTACCTGTGTTTTAAATTTCTTTGCGCCTCTAAAATCTTTAATATTATGTGTAACTATATATTTACTCTCTGACTCCACAGCTAACTCTAATACAAAGTCATCACTTGGATCTTTTAGATTTGGCCGCCATAAAAAATGTACTTTTCGATGTTTACCTACACTACATAAATAATCTATTACATCATCTATATCTTGGTGTGTCAGACCAAGCGTTCGGGACATTCTTTTGGCTACTGCTTCATATTCTAGAACGAGAGGTACAGATACATAAAAATTAAATTTCGATTCATCTATTAGCGATAATAGTTTATATGATGCACCGTTTCGTGAACGAAGTGCTGATATAAATACACATGTATCAATTATTATTGATGGGCTCATTACGGTATTATATTTGATACCATCAAATAGTCAAGTATTGGTGTTTTTTAGGCATAACGCCTAGTTCACCAGACCGAAAAGTTGCGTGGCTTTTGTGGCATTATAGCGAAGCGCCACAAAAGGTGCGTAACTTTTTGGGTCTGCGTGCAACTTTTTGTTATGTGTATTTATGTACACTGC
>JALTJZ010000034.1 GCA_027076325.1 Chromatiales bacterium
GCAGTTACAATATCAGATTCTGTTGCAAGCCAGACCATTTTAACCATACTAACATTATAATCTCTAGCTAAAACCCTCACCTCATTGAGCCACGTCCCACAAATAAGCAATGCCTTTCTGCCCTCTAAATAACTGATCCTAATTCCTGTCCACCTTACGTCGTGGTAAACTGCGCAGCAGTACCCGGATAAGGCGAAACACTTTTCATAAACATTCTCACCGATGCCATTAATTGATTCATAGTTGAATAGCGATGATTCCGTGTAATATTATCATGAAGTTGTTTCCATAATAATTCAATTTTGTTGACCCAGGGATGGTAAGCAGGCTGAAATAAGATATCAAATTTTGAATGATATTTCAGAAAGCACTGCGTTTTGGCGCTCTTGTGGATGATATAGTTATCAGCGATTAAGGTGATCTTTTTCGCTTTGCGGTAACGCTTCCTCAGTTCAGCCAACAAGAGAATGAAGATTTCCGAGTTTTTCTTTTCCCACTCTACCCAGACAACATTTCCTGTTGTGGCGTTGAGCGCCCCGGCCAGGTAACGTTTTTGATTCTTGCCAGGCGTTGGAATAGTCGTTTGTCCCCCTTTTTTCATCCACCCGTTTCCAATGCGTGGATTGAGGTCGATATCCACTTCATCAACATAAAAAACGGGGTGCGTATCACTGGCCTTCTTCAGCGCTTTGTTAATAGCCTTCATTTTACGGGCTTTTGTGCGATCTTTAATACACAATGTGGGCCGCGCCCGGTTCCAGACAATACCCAGACGGGGGAGTAATCGCCGTACCGTTGAGGCATGGATAGGAACACCTAATGTTTCATACAGCTGTTCGGCCAACATTTCTGATGTCCACCGACTTCTCAGATAGTGGTAGGTGTTGGGGTGTTCTTGTATCAACTCCAATAGTTTGGCGCACAACGTCTCCGTAACTGTCTCGGTTGGTCGGCCTCGCGAATCTGGTGCCAGTCCAGCTTCACCAAAACGCGTATATCGTTTGCGCCAGCCTCGAACACTGGTGCGCGATGCCTTGAGCAATTCTGCAGTTTGCGTCACGTTGTAGCCTTCATGTAAAAGCAATATGGCATTAGCACGTCTTCGGTAATTCGCATCACTGTGTTTTTGTGAAATCGTTTTCAAACGCCGCCTGACGGCACGGGGTATTTCATTTATACTGTAATCCAACTTGGGGCACCTCTCGATCAG
>JALTJZ010000035.1 GCA_027076325.1 Chromatiales bacterium
TGGTAGAAGAGAATGTGGCCGTCAGTGGTACAGTGACCACCCGCTCACAAATGGATATGACGTTAACCGGCAGTGGGGATTTTGTGAGTGGGAGTATTAAGGGCTTGTTTTCTGCTGCTTATGATAATGTGGCGACGAATAAGCGGATTAGTACCACAAACATTGTTAATCAATGGAAAACGTCTAATTCAGGTGGTGTTAAAATGGTTATTGAGGATATGAATACCTCTAATTTCCTTGTTGATGCTGATGATACTTATACATACGATTCAAATCGCGGTAACCCTACGCTTGTGCAATGCCAACATTCAGGTGTGTTAACGTCGGGCGCACCTAAAAATATTTACCCTTTATCCAGCGAGGAAATTACTGACACGAAAAATTGTACAATTCCCACTTTATCAACCGATCCATCAACTTTTTTCAAAGGCTTTGCGAGTGTGGTTGCTGTTGATGGCGCTGGTATAGGAACAGAAATGTGGTATGCAACGACAAACGGTACAAATTCAATTTTTATGATATTAACCAGGTTATAACGTTTAATTTTTAAAAAGAATTCCTAACATAGTTAAGTTTAACGTAATCGCTAGCACTTAGGAAAAGGACAGCCCATGCCAAAACACAATGTCTTTACCAACAGCCGCAGCAATATTCACAAAGGCAGCGGAGACAAGGCAGTGGCTGGGGCACCAGATGTGTGTAAAACCCCCATGGGCAGTGCGATTGTGCCTATTCCGTACCCCAATATCAGCCAATCGTCTAACCTCAAAAACGGCAGTAAATTGGTTAAAATCAATGGTCAATCCGTTGCCCTTAAAAAGTCGAATTTTAGCAGCAGTACCGGAGACCAGGGCGGCAGTGTTGGCGGCATAATTTCGGGTACCACGGGCAATAAAACCGAATTTATCAATTATTCTTTTGATACCAAGATTGAAGGTCAAAATGCCGTGCGTCACGCCGATATGACCACGCACAACAAGAAAAACACCATGGGCACGGTTTACGGTAGCAGTACGAAACCCCAGCCCATTGAAAACGAAAAATGCCCTTATTGTAAAAAGGATGAGCATAAATTTGCTGATAAGTGGGGTAATAATAATGGTGATGGGCAAACCTTACGAAAAAATATTATTATCAACATTGAAGACCATTGTTGGTATACCGAAGCAAATGCCTTGCAAGCGCACCATTTGATTTGCTCGGAAGCCATGGACGATGATGACTGGTCAGAATATTGCAAGGATTTTGGGTACGATATTAACCATAAGAAAAATGGTGTGATGCTACCGTATTTTATGGCGTTGGCTTGTCAGTTATATGTACCAGTGCATCGTAGTAATCATGGTGCGGGAAGGGCTGAAGGTGTGCCTTACCCGGTTAAAATTCAAAATGATTTGGAAAAAATTGCAAATGATATTCGTGCAGGAAAATATTGTGATAATTCCAAGGCATTGATTGACGATCTCAACGAATACAGCGAGTTTATTTTAGGTGAAATTGATACCTTCCGTTGGACAATCACCGCTGATGGACAGGCTTATAAAACCGGCAATAACGGTTGTGCGGGAGTTAGGAGCATTACCAATAAACCCAATCAACCTTGTCCCTGTGATCGCAATCACCGACTGATCCGAAAGGGAGAAACCACCGCCATACCAAGAAAAACCCAACCACTGGAAATAGGAAAGTAACTCATGTTACAGGACGAGTATTATATCATCGAGCGAGAAAACAATGACAACTACCCCTCTTTTTCTTGGGATCAATCTAGGGGTGACTATGGTTTAGGACAGCCTGTTGAGAAAGAGCCTATCAATCTACGATTGGGGGAACCTATCTCACCTAATTTTGAATGGGTCGATTATCATTCACTCCCAACCAGCCCAGTGGTATCTAAAGTAATTGCCGACATCCTTGAGCCAATGGATATTTATGGGATTCAGCTTGTACCTGCTAAAGTACGAAACCCAAAAGATAAAAGTCCTTTTGCCGAAGTCAAAGATTACTGGTTTATTCATGTTTGGAACCGCATTGCGTGTTTGGATAAAGAAAATTCTGAGATTCGTACAAATAAAGCAGGCACCAGAATTTTTGCCATTGATAAATTAGTACTAAATGAAAAAACACTAAACGTATTTGAATTGCGAAAACGTCTGATTTTTGAATTAACAGAAGATACTTCTGTTCTATTAATTCATCAAACGATCAAAGATGCGATTGAGTCAGTTCATCCAAAAGGTTGCCGTTTCTTTAAAGCAGATGACTGGCGTAGCGATATTGTGTTTGAAAAATAGAGCTCGAAGTTGTACAGAAAAATACTGTGATAATCCCAGGGCATTGATCGAGAAGTTGAACAACCTAAGCAAAATTATTTTAGGTAAAATCGACAAATTCAGGTGGACAATTACCGCTGATGGGCAGGATTATAAGGCAGGCAATAACGGCTGTGCTGGTGTTACGAGTATTAAAAAGAAACCTGATAAACCCTGCCCATGCAGCCGTAACCACCGACTGACCCGAAAAGGCGAAACCAACGTCATACCAAGAAAAACCAAGCCATTGGAAATAGGACAATAAGCGATGCAGCAAGATGAATATTATATAGTTGATCGTGCCAAAAACAGTAATTATCCGTTATTTACGTGGGATCAAATTGAAAACGAGTTTGGTTTAGGAAAACCCGTTAAGATCGCAGAACCACTTAAGTTTAGATTTGGCGAACCTATCCCCTCAGAACCAGAATGGGTGGATTACCACGGGTTACCAAAGCCTGTTGTGTCAAAAAAAATCGTTGATGCCTTGCTGCCACTTGATCTCTACGGTGTGCAATTTGTCCCTGCCAAAGTGCGCAATCCCAAGGATCCTTTCTCAGAAGTCAAGGACTACTGGTTTATGCATGTCTGGAATCGCATTGCGTGTCTGGATAAAGAAAATTCTGAGCTGGAGCTATACGATGATGGATCAGTTTTTGGAATAGAAAAATTAATCCTTGATGAAAAAAAACTAGGCATGTTTGAATTGCGAAAACGTCAGATATTCGAATTAACCGAAGATACTTCTGTTCTATTAATTCATCAAACCATCAAAGATGCAATCGAATCAGTCAATCCAAAAGGCTGCCGGTTTTTTAAAGCTACCGAGTGGTATAGCGATATTGTGTTTGATTAATTTAATAGGGAACTAACAATCTGTTATAACGATGTGTAAGGGATAAAATATGCAAAACAAAAATAAGGATACATTGCCTGTGAAATATGCAGGTGTGAAATTTATTAAGGATAAAAGTTCTAAAAAAACGGTTGTATATAAAACCTGTCACTTTTTATTCAGCAGCCTTTTATTTATTCATTTAGGTTTGGTGTCTAACACTTACGCCGCCCCACAAGGCGGTCAGGTAGTCGGCGGTGTTGGCCATATCCACCAAAACAACCTCAATACCCGTATTAACCAACAAAGCCAGAATATGGTGATTAACTGGCAAAGTTATAACGTCGAACAAAACGAGCGGGTGCAATACGTTCAACCCAATAGTCGTGCCATTGCGTTAAACCGTATTCTCGGCAATAACGCCTCCACCATTCGTGGACAGATAGACGCCAATGGCCAGGTGATACTCGTTAACCCCAATGGCATCTTCTTTAGCGCCACCTCGGTAATAAACGTGGATGGCTTAATGGCATCCAGTTTAGATAGTAAACCCAATGACTCTTTATTAACAACGGGATCCCTTTCTTAAAACATAAGGATTTAACAAAGGCACATCAATGGAACTGATTGTTAAGGGCGCTATTTTCTCTGTTTACTACCTTTGGGTTCGTGGCGTAACTGCACCACCGCCCGAGGCAATAGAAAAAGATCGTATTGATTTTCACCATGACCGTGTTGCCACTGATCGCTTTGCCAGAGAACTCCAACTGGAGAGGGAAGAACTCTTACGCTTGTTATACGAAATAGGCTACCCCCCCGAACAAACCCATCAACGCCATTATTTAGTCGAGCGGCTTAGTCGTTTACTCTATCACGAAGCAATCCAGGTTTACCCCTTACCCAAAAAATACCGTGATAACGCCTATCCCTTTCATGCCTTTAGTACCCTGCATGCCGACAACAAAAAAGCCACGGCATCCAACAACACAACCACCCCCGCCGGGCAAAATAGCGCAGGCAGCCCGGGCGCCCGTCGCAACAACATCCCCGAAGAAGTCCTGCCCGCCATTGGCCCCGGCAACCGCCCAGCCACATTAGGCCCCCATGACGGCCAACCTTTTGACGGTTTGCATAATCAACAATGGGACAATGTCGACGTCAAAGATGATTCCTTTAAAACCGTTAAGCAAGTGGATATGGATAATTTGGCGGAGGATGAAAAAGTAGCAGCTAAGGAGCTTGAACGTCAGGGCTGGGATAATAGAAAAGTAAAAGAAGTATTAAACTCCGGCGATAATTTTAAGATTAAAACACTTGAAGAAGGTGATAAGCTCTATGGCTTTGGAACAAATGGTTATGCATCACGTAGCCAATCTGCTTACTGGACGGATGAAACAGGCTTAAAAGAGATGCAAGTAAAACACTTTAAAAACGGCCAATGGGATCGGCAAGGAATAAAACAAAGCCTTGCATTACCCTGTAAAAATCGGGCTAATGCTCTGGATATGCTTGAAATTGGGGAAGATCAGGTCGCTGTGGAATCAAAAATTGTTCCAGCTAAAGAAATAACTCGCTATTATCGAAATCAACATATTATTGAAACCAGGCAACAGATGTCCGGTGGAGGGGTTCAGATTACCCCGGCATTGAAGCAAACAAACAAGGTAACACGATTGTGGTAGACAAAAAAAAAGACGAAATAAATGCAGACATCATTCGAAATGCAGACATGATATTGGCCATTTTAAAAGATTGGGAACCATCAAACGACACACCACCTGGCCGAATTATTTTTGAATGTCGTTGGTTAAAACAGGAAATTGCGGCAAACCAACTTACCTACCCTGAAGCCTATGAACATATTACCAGTATACGCCATACTTATGTGGCAGATGATATGTTAGTTGAACATTATGAACAGGGGATTGAGTTATATTTTGCTAATATTATCTCTCTTTGTAGCAATGAACTGCTTATAAAACCCCCATACTATCCCATGACGATTACCCTTATTGACGCCTTAATCCACTTACTCCACCATGCCAGCCGACCTCTTACGATTAACGAAAGCCGCCTGGACGATGAACTGGAACAACTTAAAACCCTGTTGGCTGCGGGTAAGATAGAGCCGCCTTTAATGAGTTACTTACCGGATTATTTTAATTTTAGAGAAGTGCGTTCAATCACAGGAAACAGTGTTGACGATCTCCTCAATGGAAAATACTTATGCGAAACCGTCGCCAACTTAATCTTTGAAGGCGTTCGCCCCGACACCTGGCTGACCCCTGACGAGGCTGAAAAAGACGTGGCGCAATACATTCCTTAAGCGGTCGCCTCAATTCTTTTAGCCCGTGTCAGCCTTGCCCTACAAACACCACTAAACCTGCTCACAAAATAACCAGTCAAGCAATAAAAATTAAAAAACTGCGACAGCGTGCATAGCGCACAGTTTTTTTATTTGTTAAATTCGGGGCACAAAAATAAAGGGATACATTTTTATTCCTTAAATATAGACACACTTAAAATCAAAAGGACGTGAGCCGATGAATTCCACCCTTAAAAAACGCTTTCCATTCTTCCCCGTTATTTTAATCAGCCTGTTAATTGCCGCGGTTGGCGTGGGTTGTGGTGGCGGCGGGGGTAGCGCGCCGCCACCCCCACCCACGGATCAGGATGCTCAAGGTTTATACACCACTAATGGCGATGGCAGTGGCACGTTTAAAGATGGTGATAATCCCGATATAGTTAAAACCCTGACCGATGTTAAAGGTATGGTGTATGGCAGTTTACCCAATCAAAAATTTATCTTCTTTGATGTAGCGACCAATGTACTTTACGACGGTAATATTACCTCTATTACCCTCACTAACTTCACCGGCACCGCCACGGTTTATAATGATGGTGTGATGGTGGAAAACAATGTAGCCGTCAGTGGAACGGTTACCTCACGTTCAAGCATTGATATGACCTTAGCGGCCAGTGGGGATTTTGTTGGGGGGAATGTTAAGGGATTATTTTCGTCAGAGTATGACAAAGGTGCGACCAATG
The DNA here is from genome assembly GCA_027076325.1 of Chromatiales bacterium. GTDB lineage: Bacteria > Pseudomonadota > Gammaproteobacteria > UBA6429 > Thiohalophilaceae > SZUA-37. The sequence goes on from JALTJZ010000035.1 coordinate 6,196, forward strand.
CACGGATATTGAGTGATGCTGTTTTACCAGAAAATCCTGAGTTTAAGGGTAGTGTTACTATGTCAATTTCTGGAATGGCAACATCAAATTTTGAAGTGGCTGCTAATAATGGTTATTCAGCAGTTTCAGTTGCAATTGGTCCACCACTATCACAATGTAACCATGCGGGTACAGTTGCATTAGTCAGTAGTGTGAATATTTTTACTTTGACAGCATCAATTACAAATAATACCAACTGTACCATTTCACTAACAAATTACACCGGTTTTGCCAGCGTAGTCGATGGTGCAGGAATCGACACACGTTTATGGTATGCCGTCACCAATGGGACGAATTCAATCTTTGCTATTTTAGATAATTAATAAAAACAATATAAGTGCCCGTAGACAAACAAGATAAACGAGTACTAAAAAAAGTGTGACTCAATAAAGAGTAGAGGATAAAACATGGGTATCATAAAAGGATGCATTAAAGAGAAAGAGTGTGTATTTATATGGAATAAAAATAATTTATTGTCCTTTTTATCTAGTATTTTTCTTTTTTCACACCTTACTTTAGTTTCTAATGCCTATGCCGCCCCCCAGGGCGGCCAGGTGGTCGGCGGTATCGGCCACATCCACCAAAACAACCTTAACACCCGCATTAACCAACAAAGCCAGAATATGGTGATTAACTGGCAAAGTTATAACGTCGAACAAAACGAGCGGGTGCAATACGTTCAACCCAATAGCCGTGCCATTGCGTTAAACCGCATTTTAGGTAATAACGCCTCTACCATTCGTGGGCAGATAGACGCCAATGGCCAAGTTATTTTAGTTAACCCCAACGGGATATTTTTTAGTGCCACCTCAGTAATAAACGTGGGTGGCTTAATGGCATCCGGTTTAGATATTAAACCCGATGACTTTATGAACGGCAATTATATTTTTAACGAAGTCGCCGGTACCGAGGGCTTTGTGATTAACAGCGGGATTATTAATGCGGCCACTGGCGGCAATGTGACTTTGCTCGGTAAGCAAGTAAAAAACGACGGGATGATTGTTGCGCGTTTAGGGGCAGTGAATATGGCCGCCGGTAAAGCCGCCGTTGTGACCTTTGATAACGCGGGTCTACTCGGTGTCAGAGTGACCGAAGATGTATTACAAAATGAACTGGGCGTTGACCCGGCCGTACTCAATAGCGGCACCATTAACGCCGAAGGTGGGCGTATTTTACTCACCGCCAGTACAAGTCAGGATATTTTTTCACGTGCCGTCAATACCGGCGATATGGAACAAGCCACCAGCGCAGTGGTGAATGCCGATGGCACCTTTACCTTAGGCGGTGGTGCCGATGTGGTCAATACCGGCACACTGGATGTTTCTACGAATACCGCAAACCAGGCTGCCGGTAATATTGTTGTAATTGGTGAAAACGTCACAAGCAGCGGCGTGATAAAAGCTGATGCCGAAAACGGCAACGGCGGCAATATCGAACTGCATGCAACCGATACCACCTTACTGACTGAAAACAGCCAAACAACAGCGCGCGCCAGTGCATCTGGCAACGGCGGCAATATAAAAGTACTTGGTAACAATGTGGGTTTGTTCGACAACGCACAAGTGGATGCATCGGGTGCTAATGGCGGTGGCACGGTTTTAATTGGTGGTGATAGAACCGGGCAAAACAACCAAATCCGCAATGCCGAGTTTATTTACCTTGGCGAGAACACGCAAGTTAACACCGATGCAACGAATAACGGCAATGGCGGCAAACTCATTACCTTTGCAAGTGATACAGCAAGAATCTATGGTAGGTTGTCAGCTCGTGGTGGTGTTAATGGAGGTGATGGTGGATTTATTGAAACGTCGGGTTTACGTGGTTTTGAGATAACTTCTGCACCGGATATTGCTGCACCTATGGGGCAAGGAGGGCAGTGGTTAATTGATCCGTATAACATCGATATTGTTGCAGGTGGGAATAGTGTAACTAGTAATGTGGACTCAAGTTTTACTTCAACGGGAAACTCTGCAACGTTAGGAGTCGATTTAATAACACAGGCTTTAGGAAGTGGTGATGTTATCATTACAACAGGTTTGGGTGGGCCTGAAACCGGAGATATTACATTTCGTACAACTCTTGATTATCGTCGTAACAGAGATTCAACATTAACCTTAAATGCTGCGAATAATATAGATACAACTGATCAGGATATCCGTGCAGATCGAGGCGGAAATCAACGAAGGTTAAACCTTGTTTTAAATGCAAATGCTGATAATAGAGGTGGTGGCGATGTCATTATAACTAATTCACGTATTTATACTAATGGGGGTGATTTTACTGCAACAGGTGTTAACTTTTCATTAAGTCAAACTGTTGATCGAAATAATAATCAAATAAGAACAGGTAACAATGATGGTAATGCAAGTGGTAATGTTTCTATTACAACAACGGGGCGCGCATTGGTTGCACCTGAAACGGCTGACCATCCCGCTTCTATTTCGATTGGTGCCGATATTATCACTGATGGTGGAACGGTTACGCTGGTATCAAATCAAGGTGCAGCAACAACAGGGGGTGACGTTAGCATTACTTCTTCTGGTCGAATTTATACGACAGATAATATTGGTGACACAAGCACGCCAGGTACGGTGTCGATAACAGCAGATGGTACTGTTCAGATTGATGGGGATATTACAACGGATAACAGTAGCGTTACTGTTGTTCGTTCTGCCTCGCTTAATTCCACTAGCACAGGTTTTATTGATACAACTGATGGTGGAAATGGGGGTGGTACCAATGGGGACATTAATTTAACGTCTGCGGGCGTAATAAATATTGGTGGTGCATTAGAAACACGACGAGGTTCAGTGAGCACTTCTTCAGCTACATTTAGTAGCACTTCTTCCGGTAATATTGATACGACAAAAAATGGGGGTGGTTCTGCTGGTACGGTTTCTATTACCACAAATGGCACAACAACAACCGCATCATCAATTAGTGTCGGTGGAAATATAACGACACAGAATGCAGATGTTGCCTTAGCGGCAAATCAAGGTGCCTTTACTAGTGAAGGTTCGGTTGCCCTTAATTCTTCCGGATCTATATCAACACAAAATGGTGCAGTAACAGCAAGCGGCGCAACCTTTAACGGCAATGCAGGTTCAATCATCAATGCCGGTTCTGGACAAATTAATTTAGGTGGTATTAGCGGTACCGTTAATTTAGGTAACACGATCACGACAGGTGACCTGACTGCTCTTGGTGTGGGCACGGTAACGCAAAATAGTGGTGATAGCGTTCAAGTGGGTGGTCGTACAGATATCCGTACGACCAGCACTGTAACACTGGATAACGCAACCAATAACTTTAACAGAGTTGATGTGGATGCCACTTCCGTTACATTGCGTGATAATAACAACATTCAACTCGGCAACATTAATATAACCGGAACGGGGACGGGTAATACATTAACGGTTACGTCTGTTAATGGCGAAATTACCCAGGCTGGTGATTCGGTTATCACAAACGATACCGCCGGTGCAATTACACAGCTAACAGCAAATAACGCCATTACCTTAAAAGGAGCAAACAACAACTTCGATCAAGTTACTGCCTCGGGTGCCAGTTTAGGCATTACCGATATAGACGCACTTAATATCGGCAACGTTACGTTAACTGGCACCAATGCCATCACCATGGACATTGATGCGAATGGTTTAGTGCAGCAAGTGGCTAATACAAGTATTACTAACAACGGTACCGGCGCGATTACCGACATCAACAATACCGGTAATGTGGTTACCCTTGCTAACGCCGGCAATGATTTTAATCAGTTAAATTTAATGGCTGCAAGTGCAACCATTGTCGATACAAATGCGCTGGTATTAGGCAATACCACCTTAACCGGCACCGGTGATAATTTTTCCGTCACGACCGGTGGTAGCCTTACTCAAGTTGGTGGGGGAACAGGTATTCAGAATAATGCAGACGGTGCGGTAACCAATATTACCGCTACAGGTCAGGCGGTAATATTAAATAACACCAACAATGATTTTGCGCAAGTTGATATATCAGCGAGCACCGCACAAGTAACCGATACAAACAGTATTGTACTTGGCGCAACCGATATATCGGGCAACACCTTAGCGATAACCGCCCGAAACAATGGCGATATCACACAGGCAGGAGGTACGGTTATTGATGCAACGGCGGCAGTTGCAAATTTTACAGCGATGGGTAATGCCGTTACTCTTTTCAATTCAGGGAATGATTTTAACATCATTGCCTTGAATGTAGGTAGAGCTTTGATTCGAGATATCAATACGACTATATTAGGGGATATTACAACAACCAGTTCTGACCCTGCTACCAGTTTATATATATCGAGTAGTGGTACAATCACACAACAAGCAAACACTCGTATTGAAGCTAGCGGTATTGCATTATTTATTGGTCGCGGGCTAATAACGTTAGCCAATAATGATAATGATTTTGAGCAGGTTGTTGCACTAGGCTCTAACCTTGATATACAAGATCGCAATGAATTGGTATTGGGTACGTTACTCCTAAGCGGCACACTGGGCACAACGTTGAACATCAATACAAACGGTACTATTAGCCAGGCCGCTGCAAACAGCACGTTACAAAGCAATGGCAATACCAATATCAATGCAGGCAATGGTGGGATTGACTTAAATAGTGCCAATAATACCTTTGGTGGCACGGTGTCGTTAAACAACACCGGCAACAATAATATTAGTATTCGCGATTCCAATAGTTTGAATATTGCCACATCCAATATTGGTAGAGGCTCTTTTACCGCGAATGCGCTGGGGATTACCCAAAACGGCGTGATAACACAGGAGTCGGGTGCGGGTTCTACCACATTTAATGCCGGTGCAGGCGTGATCAACCTGAACAGTAATAACCAGTTTACTGGTAGCGTTTCTTTAAATAATAGTGGCGCCAATAATGTGGCCGTGCGTGATGTGGATGGTATTCAACTAGGTACTTCCAATATCGGCACCGGTACCTTTACCGTAAACGCCAATGGCATTAGCCAAAGCGGCGCAATAACCCAGGCTGCCAATGCGGGTAACGTCACACTTAATGGTGGTGCAAGCGATATTGTCTTAAACAACAACGCCAATGAATTTGTTGGCAGTGTCGCTTTAAGCACAGCAAGCAATGCAACCATAGCCGATATCAGTAACATCGATTTTTCAACATCAACTATTGGCGGTGACTTAACCGCGACAGCCGGTACAGGAAGTGACATTACCCAAAACGGCGGTGCATTGGCGGTTACGGGTAACGCAAGTTTTAATGTCGATGGCGGGCGTTCCATTACTCTCTTGAATACCGCGAACAATTTTAATGGGTTATCGTTTAACGCTAAAGCGGGCACCGGTACCCAATTACGGGATGTCCGTATCGCTAATAGTAGCGGGCTGGATTTACAAACCTTAAATTTAACCGGTGACTTAGTCGTAACCGCAGTTGGAGATATTACGAATAACTCTGGCAGTATGGTGGTGGCAGGCGATACAAGACTTGATGCCGGTGCAGCCAACGACATTACACTTACGCAAGGCAGCAATGACTTTAGCAATATCGTTATCGCCAATGCCAACAATGTCAATATTCGCGACATCAATGGTATTAACATCGGTGATGCCGCAGGCACCCCCTCCAACATTACCGGCAACCTTACTGTTGGTGCAGGCGATACGATGACCCAAACCACCGCCTTAACCATGAGTGCAGGCACCACCGCCGCGTTTACAACAACCGGTGGTAATATTAATTTAAGCAATGCAGACAATAACTTTGTAAATATTGCCTTAAATACAGCAGGCAATGCGGATGTTAACGACACGGCGGGGATTGTGATTGGTGCATCCAGTGTACAAGGCAACCTAACAATCAATACCACCGGCAATATCACCCAGGCCGCGGCATTAACGAACGGCAGCACGGCCAGCTTTAATGCCGGCAATGGCACTATCACCTTAACCGATGCCGCCAATGATTTTAATGTGATTGAAACGAATACCCGGGGTAATGTTAACGTTACCGACACCAACGGTATTCAACTTGGCAACGTCACTGCAACCAGTGATCTCACCATTAATGCAGGCGGGGATATTACCGAAGCCGCCAACGGCAGCCGTGTTACCAGCAGTGGGTTAACAACCTTAACCAGCACCGGCGCCATCCAACTTGGCAGCGGTGCGCATGATTTTAATAACCTGGTGTTTAACGGCAGCAATGTGGCCATTAACGATGTCAATGGCATCAACATCGGTGGCAATGGCAGCGCATCGGCCGCCACTGGAACCCTTAGCCTGACGGCCAATGGCAACATCAGCGACAACAACAGCAGTGCCGTCACCGTAAGCGGTACCGCCACGTTCGATGCAGGCACGGGCAACATAACGCTGGCCAATACCGACTTTCAAGGCACCTTAAGCGTGACCGCGGCCAACAACATCACCGTAAACGATGCAACCGCACTGCAACTGGGCAACCTCACCGCAGCGAACAGCATTGACTTAACCGCTGCAACCAGCATCAGCGGCGGGACCCTGAGTGCCCCCCGCGTGGCATTGCTGGCCAGCAACGGCATTAACGCCACCACGGCCACCGCTGCGCTGGATGTGCAAAACATTGACCAGGGCAACACCCTTGCATCGGGCGATGTGACTATCAACAACAACCAGACCGTTGATATTATCCGCCTGCACAGTTACACCGGGGCACAAGGTGGCAGCAATGGCACGGCCGTTGGCGATGTCACCTTAAACAACAGCGCGGATGTCACCGTGAGTGCCGGCAGTATCGACACCGGCTACAACAACCCCGGTGGTGTTTCCCAAAGCAGCCCCGGCCCCACCTTCACAATGGAGCTGACCGGCGGCGGCAGCCTGCGCGCACGCGCCAACAGTGCGGGTGACATTAACAATGCCGATATCACCGCCTACTATGCTGTTTTTACTATTTTCCCGGGTGACTTTGGCTGGCCGGGACGGCAACTGATTTTAAACCTGAACAACGGTGGTTTTATCTCTGCAAACCGTTCGGTGTATCCGCGTTTAACCCCACCGGGCCCCACTAACGAGTTTCAGGATTTATCAAAAATACCGTTTAACTTTTTTGATGTGGGCAGTGCGTTGGCCGGAGAGCAATTAATCAAGGTTGAAGCACTTGAAGACATTGACCCGGCTATTTTCTCGGATGTACGAAATTACACCTATGGCCAAATCGCTATTCGTTTACCGCGTGACCAGTTGTTTGAAGATGAGTTGCAGGAGCTTGAAGAACAAAATAAATAAACTTTTGTTGAAGCTTTGAATATACCATAACCTGTATAATAAATTTATTGTAAACGGTGGCTTTGTGTCTGCTCCGTGTGGGTGGTGGGTATTTATCTTAGGGGTAAGCTATATCACTATATTCCGATAAACTTAAAGTGACCAACTCGACAAAACACCGGTTTTTTAACTGAAAACACTATTTTACTGTATATACTATGTAGAAATATCTACATTCCCCGCACATTCTTTATAATCGGTCTGTGAACCACTCGCTGGTGATCGCATTAGAATGCGATTATCTTTCATGTTCGGGGAATAACAATAATAATCATACCAAACTTAGGAGTTGGCTATGTCGTTTTTGGATTCACTTGGATTAAATCCTGTTGTTGCTGTTTTGCTCGTGGCCATTGTTGTTATTGTGGTACTTTATACTTCGCGCCGGCCTGCGCATCGTGCCATTATTTCATTGAGCCGTGTAGTACATAATGCGATGCGTTTAAGTGCGCAATCTGTTATGAGTGTTGAATCGCGTCTTGCTAGTCGCAATCGTGAAGTTTTATTAGCGGCAGGGCGGGAAGCAGCTGAACGTATGATTGAGCGGGAGTTTGAGCGCATAGATGCCACGGTACGGCGAGATTTAGCTGAGTATCCCGCAATGCAACGTTTGTTAAATGAAGAAATAACGGCGATAGAAGAAGATTACCAGGCCAGTATTGAGGTGCCACCCGAGCCACCAGGCTGGATTAAGGCAGTTGAAGCTGTGGCAAAAATCCCTTCCAAAGGTGACCCGATGGTTGGCAATATTTTAGAAGATATTCATCATTCACTGGTTAAAGCCAATACCAGTGCGATAGAAGAATACCGTAAAGCCAGCCATAAACGTCATGACAGGCTACGAAGCATGATGCCACACTGGCGTAAAGTTTTAACGGTGCTGAGCAGTGTCGATAAAAATGTCACCAGTATTTTGTCTCGCTCACAGACCATTGACCGCCACATGGGTGTCTATGAAAACATGGTTAAAGGAACTGATCAGGCGGTGCGGATGCTGTCTTCCTCGTCTTTGCAGCATTTCTTTACTTCGCTTGCCGTTATGGTAATTGCGGCGGGTATTGCGATGGTTAACTTCCAGTTAATTGCACGGCCTATGTCGGAAATGGTGGGTGGCACGACCAGCCTGTTTTTAGGCTTTCAGCTTAATCAGATTGCTGCCATGATTATGATTCTGGTTGAAATAACATTGGGTATTTTCCTGATGGAATCGCTACGTATCACCAAGTTATTTCCTATTGTGGGCGCTCTAAATGATAAATTGCGTATTCGTATTGCCTGGTTTTTGTTTGCTATGCTTTTCTCTTTAGCCACCATTGAAGCAGGGCTGGGTTTTACCCGCGAAATATTAATGGAAGCGGATCAGGCAACCGGTGCCTTGTTGCGAGGTGAACAGGGGGGCGCTATTATGCTGGAGAGCTCGGTTACCTGGATTACAACCGGTTCACAAATGGCACTGGGTTTTATATTGCCCTTTGTTTTAATGTTTGTCGCCATTCCATTTGAAACCTTTGTGCAGTCTTTCCGTACTGTGCTTGGGATTGTTGCGGTTGGTTTTTTACGTGCCTTTGCCTGGTTTTTACGGTTTATTGGTACTATCTTCAAGTTTCTTGGTAAATCCTTGTTACATATATACGACTTGATTATATTTTTACCGTTGTTTATTGAGCAAAAGGTAAAAGCGACTTCCTCAAACAGTTCTTTGGCTTGATAAGCTAATGGAATATTTACTTGAATATTAAATGGGAACGTAAAATGAAAATTATAAAATCCTTCTTATTAGCATTGAGCGTGCTTGTGCTCTTTGCCTGTTCAAACGAACAAACGGGGCCAAGAACGCATGGTGTTTATATGTTGCTTGATACGTCTGGCACTTATACCAATGAGCTTAAACAGGCACAGCGTGTTATCAGTTACTCCTTGTTAAAATTGAAGCCGGGTGATTCTTTTGCGGTTGCAAGGGTTGATACCGGTAGCTTTAGTGAAAAGGATATTGTTGCCAAGGTCACATTTGAAGATCGTCCCAGCCGGATGAACCAGCAAAAACGTGTATTTCTGGAGAAAATTGATAAATTTGTCAAAAGTGTTAAAGGCAGTGCCTATACAGATATTACCGGTGGTATTTTGCAGGCCATTGAATTTTTAAATGAGCGTAACCCAGGCAAAAAAACAATTCTGATTTTTTCAGACTTAAAGGAAGAGCTGCGTCAAGGTTATAAACGCGATATTGATTTTCAATTACAGGGTTTTCGGGTTATTGCACTCAATGTAACTAAATTACGTAGCGATAATATTGACCCGAAAGAGTACCTCGACCGTCTTGAAAACTGGCGTCTACGGGTTGAATCTGGTGGGGGAGAATGGAAGGTCATTAATGATCTGGAGCGATTGGAAGCACTTTTCGGCTAGACTCCGACAATCTGTTTTAAATCTGAAAGGCTGCGCAGTATTCTGCGCGGCCTTTTTTATTGTAGGTACAGGGTTTCTTGTAACTAATTGATTTTACAGTATAATTTTACTTCTAGATTCCCTTGCTATCTGGCTTTACTTTCATGGAGCTTTGCAACATTATTATAAAGTTATTTTGGTTTTGGCCGATAAAAACATGAAGTTGCCGGATTTTCTCGGTTAAAGGAAGAATTTTAAAGAATTTGGAACCTGTATGGCTTTTACTCAATACTCACGACCTAATCCTATGCTCTGGTATGAGATGAATTACCACGCCTTATTACAACTTGTACCCGAATTAAGAATGGATGTGACAAATTCGGTAACTTATCAGTCGGATTCAGAGTTCAAAAATGGTATTAGTTTTGAATTTGATATGGCCGGTGCTCATTTAAGTATTCGGCTTCTGGAATTAAATCGCTATACCCAGCATTTACAGGTTGTTAATCACTTTAAAACAGATAAAAAACTGTTGCCGGCTCTGTGTTTGAATGTAAGAGCCTACCATGATGCATCTGTTGTTGAAGTTATTTCGTGCTCAGGTATCACAAAGTTATTACCCGACTATACTTATCCTAATGAAAAAATGTTGTTAAGAGATGAAAAGCGGCAGGCGAACCGATTGTTGTTTGAATGGTTATCGAGTGCTAAAGCTTATTATAGATTTGAACCGGTGAAACAAAAAGTATGTTGAAAAAAACACAGTTTATTTTGTATATCTTTATTATTAGCACTACATCAGTGCGTGCCTATGCTGACTTAAACAAAGATGCAATGGATGCTCTCATCAGCGAGAATTATAAAACAGCTGTCCCACTACTTAAGCGTCTGGCACAACAAGGCAATCCCAGTGCAAATTACAATCTGGCTTTATTGTACAAAGAAGGCCGGGGTGTTGTTGCCAGTACACGTAAGTCCAATGCCTATTTTTCGAGTGCAGCACATCGTGGTTTAGTCGATGGTTATCGAAAATTGTCTGCGAGCAGTATTAAACCGGTTTCTATCCGCAATATTGTTGTCACTCAGCACTTAGCCCCACAGGAATGGGTTAAAGCACAAAACCCCAATTTTTATACATTGCAGTTAGCCAGTAGTACGAATGCGGAATTAATTAAAAAATATTTTAATGATAATAACTTAACGGGAAAGGCCGGCTATTATAAGAATAAACGTGAAGGTGAAGACTGGTATGCCCTTGTGTTTGGTGCTTTCCCCAGCGTAGCCGCGGCTAATGCAGCAATTACAACATTACCCGAGGACTTAAAAAAATGGTCACCGTGGGTACGAAAGCTTAAAAGCATCCATCGAATTATGGCGCCATAATTAGGTTATTTTAAACTCTAGTTTAACCACTTCTGTCACTGTTGTTCCGTTAATCTAAGTTTGAAACACAGTAAGCGTCTGATTATCAAGGTAGGCAATATCCTTTTGCTTTTACCATTTTGTTAAGGCTACTCTTTTTCATGCGGATACTATAACCGTGATTAACCAGTTTAATTAAATAATCATTCTTAAATCTTCCAACACGGGTATTCAATCTGCTGCTATGGGATAATCTCCTTTATGTTTGCACGCACATAGGCATATTTGCCGCCATAGCAGCATTGTGTACATTTAGAACATGTTGGCATTGCATGATAAAATGCCATGTTCAAAATATTTTTGTAATAAGCAAGGTTTACACTATTATATAGTGTATGAACTGGCATGCAATATAAGTATTTTATTATATCGGATTTATGCTATTCAATATTTATGCACGGTCTCAATATTATAAATATAAAAAGGAATGGAATAGATGCGTTGTTTGAGCCTGGTTTTTATTCTTTTGTTACTTAGCTTTAACCTGGTGGCAAAAACATTAAATAAAGAAAATGTTCCTGCACCATTGAAACCCTGGGTAAACTGGGTTTTGTTTGATGAAAAAAAACGGAACTGTCCCTTTGTTTATAATAATTATAATAAAAAGAAATGCACATGGCCCACTCGTTTAGAACTGAACATCAACAAGAATAAAGCCCGTTTTTCGCAGACATGGCAAATTTTTGAAGCAGGCTGGGTAACTCTTCCAGGGGATAAAAAGCTTTGGCCACAAAGCGTGAGTATTAATAATCGCCCGGCACTGGTTACTGAGCGTAACCGCTTGCCAGTTGTTTATCTGGAAAAAGGGCAATACCATATTAAAGGTAATTTTTACTGGGACAACATCCCGGAAAGTTTACAAATTCCTGCTGAATCTGCCTTACTTAACTTGTATATCAAGGGTAAAAAGATTCCGCGTCCGGAAATTAACAGTCAGGGACGAATATGGCTGGCGGATAATACTAAAACAACACAGGAAGTTGAAAGTAATAAAATAGTTCTGAAAGTTTATCGTTTACTGGACGATAAAATTCCAATGCGTATTATTACCCGCCTGGATTTGCAGGTATCGGGTAGCTCGCGCGAAGTAAGCCTGGGGCGGGTGATACTGGCAGAGCAAGTTCCTGTTTCGCTATCAAGTCGGCTTCCGGCATTACTCGATAATAATGGTGGATTACGTTTGCAGGTAAAACCGGGGCATTGGACTGTTGAAGTTATATCCCGTGCAAAACAGAACCTGACTCGGTTACAAATGAATCAATCGATTAATGACCTCTGGCCTAAAACTGAAGTATGGGTTTTTCAGGCACAGAATAATTTACGTATTGTAAAACTGGACGGGGCAACCCGTATTGACCCACGCCAAACAAAATTGCCAACCCAATGGAAGCGTTTGCCGGCTTTTCGTTTGTCAGAAGGGATGCAACTGGTATTAAAAGAAATACGCAGGGGGGATGCACAACCACAAGCAGATCAACTTAATTTAAAAAGAAACATGTGGCTGGATTTTGATGGTAAAGGCTATACGATAAAAGACGAAATAAAAGGCGTGGCAACAAAATCATGGCGTCTGGAAACAGGTTCTGAGATAGCCCTCGGGCGAGTGATGATTGATAATATTCCACAATTTATCACACAGCTTTCGGACAAGACAGAGAAGTCAAACAAAGGGGTGGAAATTCGGCGTGGTAGTTTAAATTTAATAGCTGACAGTCGCTATGATGGTAATGTCAGGGCAATACCTGCAACAGGATGGCGCCACGAATTTAAAACTGTTTCTACAATACTGCATTTACCACCAGGCTGGCGTATTTTTTCTGCGAGTGGTGTTGATAATGTGCCACAGACCTGGTTGCAGAAATGGACACTACTGGATTTATTTCTGGTGCTTATTATTTCGATTGCAATTGCACGGCTATGGTCATGGCCATGGGGTATCGTCGGTTTAGTGACGATGTCACTTATCTGGCATGAGACAGGAATCGTACCTCAGTTTGTCTGGTTAAATATTTTAGCGGTGATTGCCGTTTTAAAAGTATTACCGGATGGGAAAGTCCGAAAAATTTTATCCTGGTATCAATATACAAGTGTGGTTGTTCTACTGCTTATTGCGATACCCTTTATGGTCGGGCAGGTGCGTACAGCCATTTTCCCTCAACTTGAAAAGACGGGGGTACGGGCAATGGCAGAACAAAGCTTTAGTCATGCACCTGCTGCAAGAAAAAGAACAGCAATACCCGCTCAGGAAAAAGCCGTTGCCGAAGGTGTTCAGCCTGAGCTTAAAAGTAAGCGCCATAGCCGCAGTATGTCTGAGAACATTGTTTCCAATGGTAGTGTGGATAGTATTTCAAAAGGTCATGAGTATGATGTGCAGGCATTCGATCCCAGAGCCAATGTGCAAACCGGGCCTGGGTTGCCACAATGGCGCTGGAACAAAATTTATTTAAGCTGGAATGGCCCTGTACAGATTGGGCAACAGGTATCGCTTGTACTTATTTCACCGCTGGCACATAGCTTTCTAAATTTTCTGCGAGTTATTTTTGTGGCTTTGTTATGTTTGTTAATGCTTCGTAGTATTTCAAAAATATCCATCCCATGGATTCCATCGGTTACCAAGCTATTATTGCTTATTGCCTTAAGCCCGGTTTTGTTTTTAAACTCAAATGAGACGATGGCCAGCTCAGCCACTATGCCAGATGACAGGATGCTAGGTGAGTTGAAAAAACGTTTAATGCAACCACCTGAATGTTTGCCAAAGTGCGCACAAGTACAGTCAATGATTTTGCGGGTTGATAAAACAGAGTTGCAAATCAAGCTCAATGTACATGCGCTGCAAAAAGTGGCTATTCCGCTTCCTGCAAAAGTTAAACAATGGATGCCATCCAAGGTAGTGGTTGATGGTCGGCCAGCAACTGCAATGTATCGGGCAGATGATGGTGTATTATGGATTGAATTACCAAAGGGACGTTTTAATCTGATGTTGTCGGGCAAGTTAGGCAATAAAAAATATATTCAGTTACCATTGCAGTTAAAACCGGGTATTGTGCAGTCCAGGTTAAGTGGTTGGAGTATTGAGGGGATACAGGAAAACGGTATCCCCGATGCTCAATTACAGTTATCGAGAGAGCAAGATGCTAAACTGAGTAGCGCTGCCAAATTTCGGGGTGAACAAACAGAAGCGCTTCCGCCATTTTTAATTATTGAGCGGCATTTAAAATTAGGCCTGGACTGGTTTGTAGAAACAACCGTGCGTCGGGTGTCACCGACTGGTAGTGCAGTGGTTGTGAAAGTACCTTTGTTAAAAGGGGAATCGGTATTAACAGAGGGAGTACGCAGTCAAAATGGCAAGGTGCTTGTGAGTATGTCGCCACGCCAACGCCAGCTGTTCTGGCGTTCAAGTTTGGAAAAAAACAATCAAATTAAATTAATAGCATCCAGCAATAATTTTTCAACAGAACAATGGGAAGTCAGTGTGTCACCCATATGGCATATGGAGTATAGCGGGCTTGCGGTTATTCAGCATAAAAACCAACGTGGACGTTGGTCACCTAAATGGCTGCCATGGCAGGGTGAAAGTGTGACTTTAAATATTACCCGGCCACAGGGTGTATCAGGAAATACGTTAACGATTGATAAAAGCCATATTTTAATAAAGCCGGGTAAGCGCATGATTGAAGCGCAGCTTGATTTAAACTTGCGCAGTAGCCAGGGTGGACAATACACGCTAACATTACCCGAAAAATCAGACTTGCAGTCAGTTAAAATAAACAATGCTGCACAGTCTATTCGTTTAGAGGGCAATAACCTGACCTTGCCGATCACTCCGGGTAAACAGACAGTTCAGATCCTCTGGCGTAATTCAACTCCGATGCAAACAGTGTTTAGTACCCCCAACATTGATTTAAAACAAAACAGTGTTAACCATTCTATTCAAGTTAAATTCCCTCGGGATCGGTGGGTATTATTTGTCGGCGGGCCAGATTTGGGGCCAGCAATATTGTTCTGGGGCGTGTTGCTTGTTATTTTGATCCTGGCGGTGGCAATGGGGTATACAACATTTACACCACTGAATACCTTTGCATGGATTTTGCTAGGTATTGGTTTAAGTCAGGTGTCGATATGGATGGCTTTTATTGTTGTTGCCTGGTTATGTGTATTAGGCTTGCGTGAAAAGATGATACAAAAAGTATCCGATATAGTTTTTAATGTTATTCAGGTTGGCATTGGTGCACTCACCTTTTTAGCACTTATCAGCTTGTTTGTGGTTATACAACAAGGGCTGCTAGGTTCACCAGATATGCAAGTGGCGGGTAATGGCTCGTCAGCAACTGTTTTTAACTGGTATCAGGATAGAAATTCGGCAGTTTTACCTGGGGCATGGTTGTTATCCGTACCTGAACTTGTTTATCGTTTATTGATGTTGGGGTGGGCGTTGTGGCTGGCTTTCGCATTATTGCGTTGGCTAAAATGGGGCTGGCAGCAGTGCAGTATTGAAGGTTTATGGAAAGATATTTCTGCATCTTCACCAGCAAGCTCAACACTAGCGTCGCCTAAAATACCGGCTTCGGCTACAAAGACGTTACCTGTAAAGGATGGTGACAATAACAAGGGTAGCTAATATGGAACAGGCTATTTACTTAAAGTGATTTAATCAGGCATGCTGTATTATTTATTTGAATTATCCAGTTTATTTTTAGCTTCAATCCATTGTGCCATGTATTGCGTACTTTTTAAATGATGGTGACGTAGCATGGCACCCGTAAAATTATTGAGCCGGTGTTCCTTTAAATTATTCTGTAGGGCTATTATTTTTTCTAACAATAATTTTGAGTGCGGTACTTTATTGTAAAGTGTGTTAACAAGTTGAATACCATTTTCTTGTGCAGCTTCCCATTTTGACTTGTTATTATAAAGTTCAATAGCGGCATTTGTATAGTCTTCCGGGTTGTCAGTTATCACGCCATTCCATGCAAGTTCATTATGCATGCCTTCGGCACCAATTTTAGTAGTAATGCTGGGTGTGCCAAATTGCATTGCATCCAGAAGCTTTCCTTTTAGTCCTGCTCCAAAACGTAAGGGTGCTAAACAAACGCGTGCACTTTGCATAACGTGTTTTGCGCTTTTGGCCCAACCTGGTACATAAAATTTTTGTGCAGGGTTATGAAGTTGTGTGGCTTTTGGTGGTGGGTAAGCACCATAAATATGCAGTTCAGCTTGTGGTAATTTTTTATGTATGAGTGGCCAGATCGTTTGTTTCAAATATAACACCGCATCCCAATTGGGTGCATGGCGAAAATTCCCGATAGAGATAAAATGTTTTCGTTGTTGATACGTTGGCCAGTTTTTTATATTTTGTGCAGATAGCTTATTAACCATAAAAGGCAAATGAAGGAGTAAAGCTGAATCAATTTTAAAGTGATCTATTAATAGTTTAATTTCATAATTAGAAATTAATAAGGACAAGTCACAACGTAAAATACTGGCGATTTCACGTTTTGCAATATCATTAAATAAATCTTTTTGGTTAAAAGCATGTTGTTTTTTTATTGCCTGATGGCGCGCTTCTCGAAGGCAATGCAAGTCGACAGTTTCTAAAAGCCTTAGTGCGTTGGGGAACGTTTTTTCAACACGCCAGCCAAACTGTTCTTCCATTATAAATCGGTCAAATAAAACAATATCGGGTTTATATGATTTAATAAAGGTATCGAAGCTATCACTGTTAATATGAATATTTTCTTTTCTTACACCCATAGATTCAAATGGGAAGCGGTGTTCACTTTCTGCTGCGGGGCTTGCAAAACAGACTTGCCAGTTCTGTTGCTGGAAAAATTCAATAAGCTGCATCATACGGCTGCCCGCTGCTGATGAGTTGGGTTCTGGCCAGACATAGCCAATAATTAAAATATTAGTCATAGGTTGAGCCGATTTTAAAGTGGTTGTTTAGAGGCGGTTGTTCTTTTATCGATTGCCGGATTTTGGCTAATTTTAGTCCTGCCGGTATTATTTTTACTGCCAATGGCGTGCATTGATCGTTAAAAATGCCACCTCATGATTAAAATTTTCTTAAAATCAGTCTAACACCTGAGCGACCAACAAACCTCCTTGTTAGAAAAATCATATTGGTATTTTTTCTTCTGTGCACAATAATATAAATATTGCTTTTAGCATGTGCCGCTCTCTTAATTAAATCACTTGCTTTTCCAAAGGTTAATTAGGCGAAGGTTGCCTGGTTTCACAAAAATATTTTTCTTTATTTTATGTTAATGATCTGATCTAGATCATATTAATAAGCAACTTATAATATTATAGTTAGCTTATACAATTAAGTGATACTGGAATACTTAATGAGAAGAAGCAGACATTTAGTGGTAGTAAAAGGCATCATTGCTGTGCTCCTTATTTCCAGTATGCAAATTATGCCAGCGCAGGCAAGTAGAGCGGCTTTGTATTTGTCTGACGCTATTCAGCCTTGTTCTATGTCGTCAATGCATGCATCGGGCGATGAGCATAAAGAAAACTCCGGCTCAGATTCTCACCATGCTGATCATTCTTGCTCTCATTGTAATGGTATTATAAGTCATTGTCAGAACAACTGTGCTGTCGGTAGTTCGGCAGCGCTGCCAATTAATGTTCACATGGATCTGAAAATCAAGGATACCACTGTATTTTATGCACACATAGTATTTCCTTCAACCCTTCAGCAACAACCTAAGTTAAGACCCCCTCGGCAGTAATAAGTTTGGAGATTGGGAAAGATAGGTTTAGACTCATATCTTTCACATCACAATATCTACCTACACAGTTATTTTTTACCTACTTGAGAGGGATGTACCTATGAAAACTAAATTAACATCGTTGGCCTGTTTTATTGGTCTGGCGATTAGCAGTAACACCATGGCACAAACAGAAATTGAAAAGCTTCGTTCTGAAGTGGATGCGCTGAATAAAAAAGCACAGGAATGGGAAGCCTATCAGAGTGTTAAGCAAAAAATGGAGCAGGATGTCAGTTTATTGAATGACAAAGCCAAAGAATGGGAAGAATGGAAAGCACCAAAAACACTGGTTCATCTGGCCGGTTTTGCCGATGTTGGCTATACTGACAGACAGGATCAAACAGGTTCTTTCAGTTTTGGGGGCTTTTCACCTATTTTCCATTATCAGTTTGCGGATCAGTTTATGCTGGAAGCTGAGCTTGAGTTTGAGATTACTGAAGCCGGAAAATCTGAAGCTTCAATCGGTTATTTAACCATTGACTGGTTTGTGAATGATTACGTTGCATTAGTCGCCGGTAAATTTTTAAGTCCATTAGGCCAGTTTAGGCAGAATATTCATCCGTCCTGGATTAATAAACTTGCCTCTGCACCAACTGGTTTTGGTCATGATCAGGCCGCACCGAATGCGGATGTGGGCTTTATGGCACGAGGTGGTTATTTGATGCAAAGCAATAACAGTTTTAACTATGCACTTTATATTGCTAATGGCCCTACACTGGAGGCCGATGGTAGTGAAATTGACATGATTGAAACACCGGGACTAGGAAAAGACGGTGATGGTAGCAAGACTGTGGGTGGCCGTTTTGGTATGTTTTTCCCGGATTCAAAATTTGAATTTGGACTTTCATTTGCAACGGGTAAAGTATCGGTTCGATCAGGTACATCGCCGAATTACAGTTACGATGCCAGCCGGAGTTATGATGTAGCCGGTGCGGATTTTAACTGGCGTCCTGCGGGTATAGATTTGCGGGGTGAATTTATCCAGCAAGAATACGGTGCCGAGTCTAGCAGTGTTGCGCCAGACAGCGGTCAATGGCAAGCATGGTATCTTCAGGCTGCTTACCGTTTTTCAGGAACAAACTGGGAAGCTGTTGCACGTATTGGTGAATACGATACACCGACTAATTCCAAGGATGTTGAGCAAATAACACTAGGTGCGAACTATTTGTTTGCAACAAACCTGGTAGGCAAACTGAGTTATGAGTTTAATGACAACCCAAATGCAGGTTTAACCGCAGCAGATCGCGTGCTTGTTCAATTGGCTTATGGTTTCTAAGGAGTGCATCATGAAAACAAATTTATTTAAAGTATATAAAACCGGATTAGCATCACTAACCGTTATCGTTGGTTTAAGTTTTTTAAACACAGGCTTTGCAGAAGAAAAGGCCGATACGAAAGGTGATTTTGCGCGTGGGGCGAAAACCTGGGTAGAAAATTGTGTTCGCTGTCATAATGTACGTGACCCGAAAGAGTTACGTGATGATCAATGGATTACAACCTCTTTCCATATGCGTATACGTGCAGGTCTAACCGGCCAACAAACACGGGATGTTATTAAGTTCTTGCAATCAAGTAATTAATTCAAACTTTGCAAGCAAAGCTGTTATGCATCTGATACTGGATGTATAGCAGCTTTTTTTTGGCATAAAATAAAGGTTATTTTCTTTAATTCCCATAAAAAATCCAGCGAAGAATAAATCGACGCTGGAAAATGGTGTTTTAATACGGGAAGATGTATTAAGCACCTACTCTCGAGGAGTTGAGAATATCTTTTTCTGTCTGTTATTTGACAACGGCTAAATTGCTAGCGTTGGGTTTTTTCCGATTCTGCTTACTTGTATTTTCGCTTGTGTAACCGGTATCCTGTTCTTCGGCTGCATTGTATGGTGTTTCTGCACCTTCAACAATAATACAATCGATAAGTTGGTTATAGGGTAGTTCAACATTGCAGTCAGCACGAGCCTGAGTGTTTACAAATGCTGTACTAAGTAAACCTGCCATGGTAATAACGGTTATTTTTGATAAACGCATAATTACTCTCCTTAATATAAAAATAAAATGTACTCACGCTGCGTATTATCTGTTTATAAGTAGAATGACACAGTGAACTTGTACAATAAAAATTTGTTAATTAATCACTATTTAGCCGTGGTTATTTATACAGGTTTATAGCTGTTCTAATGGGAACGAGGCATAAATTTAAAGATACCGGCACTGTGAGTATAAAAGGGAGAATCCCCACGCCTGATTGCAGCAGGGGTATTGATTATTTGCACTTGTTGAAAGAGGGGAAATGGTTTATTTAGTATTACATTTAACTTCAGCTTAATATAATAAACCAGATTGCTTCGCTATCGTTTACAATGACCGTATTTAAGTCGTTGCGAGCGATAGTGCGGGAGTCTTTTTAAATTACAGGAAGAACTTTATGCAAACCTAAGGTTCCTCAGCAATGACACTTAAAGAAGCTAATTTATTCAGTGCGTTTGTAATTTTCTGGAAGATAATCAGGATAAAGTGGACAAAACAGTTCTTCGTCAGGACTTTTTAACAATTTTAACTGCTGATAAATAGCTTTTAATGCCATATCCGCTGTGGCATGAATGTTTTGTTCACCAATTTGCTCATATAACCCGGTTCTGCGCATTACGTCGAGTATCTGTTTTTTAAGGCCACTGAATACAACGGTTATACCATTATCGTGCATACGTTGCACAACGTGGTGCAATACTTCTTCACCGGAGGCATCGAGTTGGTTAATACTGTTAGCTACGACAAGAATAAACTTAATGTCAGGTTTATTGGCGACAGCTGCCAGTATGGTGTCTTCAAAGTAAGATACATTTGCAAAATAGAGTGAACCATCAAAACGCATAGCGATAACTTTGTCATCAGTGGTTAATTCGGGATGAACGCGCAAGTCACGCAAAGTACCATCTTTATAACGGCCAAGCATTGCGATACGTGGCTTCATGGTGCGGTATAAATATAAAACAATCGAAAGTATCGCACCAATAATAATGCCCTGATCAAGGTGGGGGGCAAACCCTAATGTTGCAAGAAAAGTGACGACACCAGCAATACCATCATGTTTGTTGGCAAGCCAGGCATGTTTTATGGAACTTACGTTTATTAAACCGAATACCGCCATCATAATAACCGCAGCTAATACAGCCGTTGGTAAGTGATATAAGAGCGGGGTTAAAAACAACAAGGTAATAACAACAATAGCGGCGGTAACCACAGAAGAAAAACCACTGCGTGCGCCGGCATTTAAGTTAACGGCCGAGCGAGAGAATGAGCCACTTGAAGGGTAGGCCTGGGTAAAGCTGCCCACAATGTTGCCAAGCCCCTGACCAATTAATTCTTTATTTGGATCAATTCTGTTTTTTGTTTTTGCGGCCATTGCTTTGGCAATAGAAATGGCTTCCATAAAACCGACCAGTGCAATAATAACGGCGCTGGGCAAAAGTGTTAGTAGCATGTCGGCATCAATTTCTGGCGCGCTGAGATTCGGTAAGCCGGCTGGAATTTCACCAACAACATCGCCGCCTAATTTTTCATTATACTTGATAAACCAACTGACTATGGTTGTTAAAGCAACAGCAATGAGCACGCCAGGCAATCGTGGGTAGTATTTTTTTAGCAACATCATAATTACAAAGGCGCTGATCCCCATTATGAGTGTTGGTAGATGCGTTTCTCCCAGTTGCTGTATTACGCCCCCTATGCGTATCGTCAGGAAGTGATCGCTGGCAACCCCTGGCATATCGACTCCAAATATTTTGGACATTTGTGATAAGCCAATAACCAGTGCGGCGGCATTTGTAAAACCCAGAATAACCGGATGTGAAAGAAAGTTAACGATCACACCGAGGCGAAATATACCGAGTAAGAATTGAAAAAGGCCGACTAGCAAGGCTAAAAACATCGCCAGTGGAATGTATTGTGCGGCCAGTTCGGGATGCGACAGCGCCGTGCCGCCCACCACAGTGGCAAGTGCGGTTGCGGTCATAATAGAAACAACAGCAACCGGGCCAGTTGCCAGTTGGCGTGATGAACCCCAAAGTGCAGCAATTAAAACAGGCATAAAGGAAATATATAAACCAAAATAAGGTGGTAAGCCGGCGAGTTGTGCGTAAGCCATTGATTGGGGAATAAGCACCAGAGATACGGTAATGCCCGCGAGTAAATCTGCACGTAATACAGCCGGATCTTTTATTTCGTGAATCCATTCCAGAAACGGGAAAAATTTACGTACATCAAACATTTTTTACTCCAAATTTAGTGTCAGCCAAATACTATGAGGTATAGGTAAGTTATTGATATTGATTGATTATACCTGATTTTAGGCAGTGCCGGCTATATTATTTAGTGGTTAGTACGGCATAACGCGCCCCATTTTTATCTTTGTGAGCAACAGTGCAGCAAACCAATGCTGTTAAATCAGGAAACCGGTTAATTGTCATAAGGATAAAAACAGGCGCTAAGCTTTTTAATCTGGGGTAAGATCATGCGAAAGACTATTGATACAACTTAAATATTTGGAGCCAAATTTAGATGAAGTGTAGTGTTTTTCGTTGTAGCCGCAAAGAAGAAATGTACCTTTATCTTCCTTTTCAGGAAGATGATACAGAACTTATTAAAACATTGTCTGATGATTTATTAAAACTAACCGGGCATTTAGAAAAAGTACTGGAACTTGAGATAACAGAGGGGCGTAAATTGGCTCGGGTTAAGGCTAAAGATGTTCTGTATGCATTGCAGGACAAAGGATACTACCTGCAAATACCACCAAATGCAGTGCTGATAAAAGATGCGTCGATGTTGCATAACCCGTCTGACTCTTTCTGAGAGTTTGAATTCAACTTAATGGATGTGGCGAAATGATCAATTTATGCAATGTGGTTAATGCATGGGACACCGCCACGTTTAATGACATTCTAAAAGTAGAGCTGGAAAAAATGGGTGTCGATCAACTTCCATTACAACAGGGCTTGTCCTTTAGTAATATTGCGCTTGATACGCATATTAAAGTGGTACCCCTGTCTTCTACTGAAACGGATAACAGCATCATTATTAAAGCTGGTATTTTTTATTCAGGGATTATTTCAGGATGCAATTGTGCTGATGATCCCAGTCCGGTGAATGAGCAAAATGAATATTGTGAAGTACAGATTAATATTCAAAAAATATCAGGTGACACCATTATCCATTTGTTAACGGATTAACTTCTATTTTATTCTTCCTTTTTGTCGTGGTTAACACCAGGGGTTGTTTTTCTCAGATGACAGGTTATTGATTTAGATCACGTTAAATTATTATTCTGATTTGTCAATAGCTGTAAATTTATACAATAAAATTTTATATTTTATAAGGTTTTATATGTCACGTATTTTATTTGAAGAAAATGGGCACCGGGTTATTTTATTTTCAGATCTGGTTGAAGGCGAGGGTATACAAGCTAATCAGCTCTTTATTGAAAGCAATCATCATTCCGCTATTTTTGACCCTGGTGGTAATTTAACTTATCAGCCATTGTATATGGCGATATCAAGATATGCTTCGATCAAGGAGCTGGATCTTGTTATCGCAACACATCAGGATCCCGATATTATTACTTCGATGGATAAGTGGCTTATGTATACGGATGCCCGCATCGTTATTTCAAAATTATGGGAACGCTTTTTACCCCATCTTATTCCAGGTTACATGAATTCAAAAACCGATGGACGTATCATTTCTCTCCCCGATCCAGGGGCCGTTATACAGTTTGGTGGAAGCACGATTAAAGCATTGCCTGCACATTTTCTTCATTCAGTTGGAAATTTTCATTTTTATGATACCGCCAGTAAAATTTTATTTTCTGGTGACATGGGGGCGTCATTAACAGAGGACGCCCATGGTAAACCGGTTGAAGATTTTGAACGTCATATCAAGAAAATGCTTGGTTTTCATCAGCGCTATATGGTTTCAAACAAAGTGTGCAAATTGTGGGTAAATATGATCCGCAAACTCGATGTGCAAATAATGGTGCCACAACATGGCCGACCATTTGAAGGGCATGAAATGGTTGAAAAATTTTTGTGCTGGATAGAAAACCTGGAATGTGGCGTTGACCGGTTAACGCAACAGTTTTATCAACTCCCCTGACTTTAATATATATGTAGGCTAGCAGAATATGCATGCTGTTATTCGTAGCTAATATGTCAGTATTTGGCTGAAAATAAACTATACTGGAACCGTTAATATGTTGATGTAGATCAAGGAATAATCTCTTTGGGGGAGTATGGTTAATAGCGAAAATATATTCAATTTTGTGTTTAAGGCTAAATGATAATAATCAAATAATACAGTGAGGGATAGAGTGAAAAAGAAACGTCATCTGATATTACCAATATTACTTTTTGGACTTCTGCTGAGTGGCTGCAACCAAAAAACCGAAGAAAAGAGTAGTGCACCGTCGACCAACGAAACAGCAAGTCCTGCAAAGCCGGCTGGAGTGCCTGTTAACATCGACCCAGCACTGGCCAAAAAAGGTGAGGCACTCTATAACCAGAATTGTATTTTCTGTCACCAGGCAGATGCAATTGGTAAGCCGGGTTTTGCTCCTTCATTAACAAACAAAGAATTTCTCAGTGTTTCCTCTGATAAATTCCTTCTTGGTACAATAAGAGATGGCCGTCCAGGTACGGGCATGCCACCTTTTGCCCATTTAGGTCGCAGTCAAGTGGAAGCCATCGTTGCTTTTTTACGTTCCCATTCAACTGAACCCAATATATCCGCTATTGTCGATGCTCAGCCAGATGCACATGGTGACCCACGTTTAGGAAAACTCTGGTTTGACCAGATATGCAGCACCTGTCATGGCTTTGACGGAGACGGGTACTCAGCAGGCAGTACCGGTACTGCCATTGGTAAAGCCGGTTTTCTTAATAAAGTAAGTGACGGTTTTATTCGACATACAATTGTTTATGGTCGGTCGAATACGCGGATGCTTGGTTTTAAAGGCCCTGCTGCCATGGCTAACTTAACCGATTCAGAAATTGATGACATTATTACTTATTTACGCACAGTGCCAAGTAAAAGCTAAATTAGCAAAAGTGCAAGTGAAAATATTCATTAAATAATTTGAAAGAATTGATAATACTAAATATCGAACTCAGTAGAGGGAGTTATAAATGAAACGTTTTAAAATGAACCGCCGAGATTTTCTTAAAAGCAGTAGTTTTATAACAGGTGCTGCCGCTGGCACCAGCCTGTTTGTAGGAAATAACCCGGAGCTAGAAGCCGCACCAGCAGAAGATAAAAAAACCGGCCGTTCAACAGCGATAGCCCAATGTCCATATTGTGGCGTAGGTTGTGGCACCATTATCCAGGTACAGGATGGCAAGATTGTTTCTATGCGACCAGACAAAGATCACCCAACCAATTATGGTTTGCAATGTATTAAAGGGCTAACAGCAGCAGAGCCTATTTATGTTGACCGTATGGAAGGCGACCCGTATGTACGCAAAGATGTTTGGGCCGAATGGCAAAAGCCAGGCCATGGTGATTTAGAATATGTGAGTAAAACTAAGGGATCATTTGACGAAAAACATTTTATTCGTGTTCCGTATCATGATGCGGAAGTAATGACGGCAACTAAAATTGCCCACTTTGCCAAAAAATATGGCGGTAACTCGGTTAGCTTGTATGGGTCGGGTCAGCTTACAATGGAAGGCCAGTACCTTGAAAATTTATTTATGAAAGGTGTGCTGGGTTCGAATACGATTGAAGCCAATGCACGTATGTGTATGACATCGGCAGTAACCGGCTATTTTGCAACGTTAGGTTCGGATACTCCACCGCTTGCATATGAAGATATTGAACTTGCCGATATGGTTATGCACTTTGGCCATAATGCACGTGAAGCACATCCCATTATTTTCTGGCGTATAGCAGACCATAAGCGTAAAACCGATATTCCTACTGTTGTGGTTGACCCGCGTTACACGGGTACAGTTAAAGGTTATGAAGATGTTAACCCGAAGAACTCGGTACACGTTCCCATTTTAAATGGTGATATCAGTTTCCTGAATTCAATCGCACATGTGCTATTAAAAGATCACAAAGATGTTATTGACTGGGACTTCCTTAAAGCCCATACCACCGGCTGGAAAGAATATGTGAATGGTGTTAAAGCCGACTATAGTCCTGAGCAGGTACAGGATCGCATGGGCGGCAAAAATCATGACGTTTCTCCCGAGCTAATCCGTAAGGTTGCTGGCATGTTTGCTGATGCAACACGTAAACGTTTAGCACGGAGTAAAGGTAAGCAGGACAAAGGCTATGGTGGCGTTATTATTATGTGGGGTATTGGTTACAACCAGCATATTCATGGCCAGTATAATGTTATTTCTATTGTTAACCTGTTAACCCTTACTGGTAATCTGGCTAAGCCAGGTTGTGGCCCCTTCTCTATGACAGGCCAACCCAATGCTATGGGTGAACGCTTCACGGGTGGTTTAACCAGCCGTTTACCCTTTAACAAACCATTAAGTGATGCACCACACCGAAAATGGATGGCAAAACAATGGCGAGTGCCAGAAAAGAATTTAGTTAAAGCAATGAACTCTAAAAATCCGGGGTTTGCTGTTGGCATGATGGAACGTGCTTTAAAAGATGAAGTAAAAGCAATGTTTCTTGTTTATGCGACACACATTGATTTACCTGATCTGGATAAACTTGTTCGTCCGGCATTAATGAAAACGTTTAATGTTGTTCAGGAAATTTACCGGCATGCACCTAATAATTTGTATGCAGATGTTATTTTCCCTGCGGCAACATGGGGAGAGGTCAGTGGTGTTTATATTAGTTCAGAACGCCGAATTAACCGGGTTGAAAAAGCAGCCGAAGCCCCTCCTGGTTGTATTCCAGATATGGACATGGTTATTGATAAAGGCCGTATGGTTGCGAATTTAATGGGGCTGGATGGTAATAAAATTTTCCCATGGAAAAAAGGCAAAGATGGTTTTTATAATGCTGAAGAAGTTTTTCGTGATGTTGTTATTGCATCAGAAGGAACGGATACCGATTTAACCGGCATGCTTGAGGTTGAAAAATTGGACGGCAAAGGCCTGTATGATCAACTGCGTGATTTGCGTGGTATTCAGTGGCCCGCACCCACCTATGAATCGGCTAAAAATGGTGGTACCAAACGTCGTTATATGTTGCAGGAAGGAAGCTGGACAGATAAGCCTTATGGCTATTTCCGTACTAAAGATGGCAAAGTACATATAAAACTATGCCAGCAAGACTATAGTCGGCGAGAAGAAATCACCAACAAATTAATGGAATATGGTGATAAGAAAGATCTTTATACGATTGATAATATCCCGCTATTAAAGCAGGCCAGAGACATGGCTTTAACACCCGACTTGCCCGATGAAAAATTAAGGGGTAAACGTTGGGATTCAGTACCAAAAGACAAGTACCCGTTCTGGTTAGGCCTGGGTGTGGTGTATGAACATTTTCATACAGCGAAATCAAATCGTAGCCCAACAACACGTCGTTTAGTACCTGAGATGTATGTAGAAATGCATGTGGATGATGCCAAAGAACTTGGAATTAAAGACGGTGACAAGGTTCGGCTTGTAACACGGCGTGGCTCATACCAGGCAAAAGCACAAGTGGGTGTTAACAGTCTGGTTAAACCTGCACGTAATGTTGTGCCACGTGGTTACCTCTTTAGTCCGTGGAACTTGTCCGTTGCTGACAGTGCTGATCCTAAAAAGAACAAATGGTTGGTTAATAGTGTTTCCAGTCGTGTCTGGGATCCTGTATCTGGTCAGGTAGACTTTAAGAAACTCGCTTGCCGAATTGAAAAAGTTTAGTGGCCATTTTTTTTCATACGGCCACTTATGCCTAACTCGTTTTGCGAGTTAGGCATGCTAAGGTCTAGTAATAGCTTAATGATTGTTTTCGATAAGCTTTTAATAACGACATATGAAACGTAGACGTTTTTTACAATACCTGGCAAGCTCAGGTTTCGCTTCGCTTGTGGCAGGTGGAGGCGTAAAAGCAGCCAATACCCCATCCTTACGTTATCTTCGCCCCCCCGGCGCACACGATGAAAAGAAATTTTTATCTAAATGTATACGCTGTGGTAAGTGTGGTGAGAGTTGTCCTAATCGTGCGATTAAGTTTTTCTCAACCGAAAACGGTATTGTATCGCTAGATACGCCTTTTATTATTCCGCGTGAGCAAGCATGCATTTTATGCATGAAGTGTGGTGATATTTGCCCAACCGGAGCCATTCCTAAAATTGACTATAAAGCAAATGCGATTATGAAAAGTGTGCATATGGGGCGCGCACGTGTCGATGTTAATTTATGCTTGTCTTTTCAGGGGAAAACATGCGGTGTTTGTTACCGTGCCTGTCCTTTGCCTGATATTGCAATAAGGGTAGGTATGCTTGAACAACCGCATGTGCTTGAAAATTGTGTTGGCTGTGGTTTGTGTGAACGCTCATGTATTCAGATACCCCAGGCGATAAAGGTCATACCGAATCATACCCGTGTCAGTTAATCTATCAATAATCAGCAGGTTGTAATAGCAGTCTTTTTCGTGAAAACTATGGAAAATGTAAAACCAGAACCATCAAGTAAGCTTCGTCATTTAAACAAACTACGTTGGTTAACATTAGCTACCGTGTTTCTTATGTTGATTCTGCTTCCATTTATTCATTTATATCAAACCTATGAAGCTGCACATGCCTATGATTTATTGACACCAACGGAAAAAGCTATTTCAGACGCAATGGAAAGTTTAACGTCACCCTTTGTGAAAGAACCAGAAGAGTTGAGTGCCATTAAAGGTACGACATGGTCGGGCACATTATTTGGTTTAAAAATAAGTGACCCACTCGCCGTATTAGGGCAGATTTTTGCAAGCATGTCTTTGTATTGGTCATTTATATTAACCGCTCTTATTCCTTTACTTGCAACATTACTGTTTGGGCGTTTTTACTGTGGCTGGATTTGCCCTGCGACATTAATTTATGAACTTAACGACAACCTTGCTGCATGGTTGCGCAAAGCCGGCTTGCCGGTTAGTCGGCGCAAACTGGATCGGCGAATAAAATATGTTGTCTTGGGCGTTGGCCTTGCTTTATCCGTTTATTTTGGTGCAGTTCTGTTTGGTTCTATTTATCCACCTGCAATTATTGGCAGAGAAATTTATTATGCTATTGCGTTAGGGGGGTTTGGTGCTGGTGCGGTGTTTTTCTTGCTGACTTTATTGTTTGACTTAATGGTATCTCGGCGTGGTTTTTGTCGCTATGTTTGCCCCGGTGGTGCACTTTATTCATTACTGGGTCGTTATCGCTTGTTTAGAATTAAACGCAATGTAAAAAGCTGCAATGATTGCGCTAAATGTAACGTGGTGTGCCAGTTTGGTCTGGATCCTTTGCAGGATAATTTTGGTATGGAGTGTAATAATTGCACAGCCTGCATTGCCGCATGCCCGACAGATGCACTTGGCTTTACTATTAATGTACAGGACAGTGCTTACCAGGGGCCAGGTCATCTTGGCCATCAGTATAAAAAAGAACAGGAGGGCGCATAACAGCATACACTCATGAAACGGCGTGGCTTTATGAAATCTTTAACGATGGGTGCTGGTATTTTAAGTTTTGGCCTGTTGCCCTTTCTTATGGGGCGACTTATTCATCCTGAGATTAAAGCACATGAGAGCAACCGTATTCCTCTCCCTGGTGCATTGAAAAATGCAGATGACTTTGCCCGATCGTGTATTGGTTGTGGCTTATGTGGTGAAGTTTGTCCACCGCGTTGTATTCAGTTTCATAAACACGATGGTGGGTTTATGGCCGATACACCTTATATTGACCCGGTACAAAAAAGCTGTATTTTATGTGGGTTATGTATGGAAGTCTGTCCCACTGATGCATTAACGGTTACGCCTATTCGTGACGTTAGTATGGGCACTGCACAAATTGATCGTGCTGCATGCTATCCGTGGGTAGATGCAGGCATTTGTGGTGCATGTGTCAGCATATGTCCATTGGGGAATAAGGCCATTGATTTTGAGTTTGGTAATTTTTACCGGCCGGTTGTGCAAGAAGGTTGTGTGGGTTGTGGTCAGTGTGTTGAAGTTTGTCCTGAACCGAGTTTACCTATTAATGTTGTACCACTTGCGCGTGGTCGAGTTGCACAACATGGTATTGGCGTTAGAAAAGTAGAGCGGGGACAGCGTGGATTTTAAATTAAACAATTATTCTTTGTGGTAGGTATTGTATGCGGTTCAGGAAAATAGTTATTTTTATTGGTTTGTTTATCATTACAACAAATGCCATTGCCCATCATGTACTAGGTCGGCCTTCCTATAGTTTGGGCGAAGATTCAAATACACCGCCAAGCATGCAAGTCGAAACACAAATTGGTGAATATTATGTTACTTATATGGTTTTCCCGGCTTTTCCAAAGCCAGGTGATTCAGGGCGAGTTAATTTATACGCAAGCAGAATAGATAATGGCGCACCGTTTGACGGTAAAGTTGCTTTCAAAGTACGGGATGATAGTTTCTTTTCGTCAAAAGAAGAACTTCTGGGCGTACAGGACGTTGATGATGGTGTTTATCGTCAGGGATTTGTTTTTAAAGAGGCAGGAAATTATATTATTACAGCCCAGTTTGAATCAGGTGGCGAGCCTTATACTATTGATTTTCCCTTGCAAATTGGTGAGCCTTTTCCAATTGGCCCATTGGGTATCAGTATTTCAGTGATTGGTTTGTTGTTACTTTTTGTAAATATAACTCAGCGTAAACGACTGGCACGCATCAAAGCCAGTCAGCATCACCAAAAAGAATTAGCTGAATAGTTTTGCTGGAGGTGTGCGTTGCTAGATACGATACTATCACAAATTAATAGCCTGGTTTACCAGACAAGCGAAGGTATGGTACACCCTGGCCTGTCTGCTGGCTGGGTACTTATTGTCCTGGTGTCAATGCTATTGCTTTCAGTATGGCTGGTGCGTTCAACGGCAGGTGTAGCACGGCCTTATAATTCAAGTGTTATCAGTGTTTACAAATTACCTTTTATAGGTAAAAACATACAGCGTATTATTACCCGTCCAACTGTTATTACTTTATTGCGCATTTTTACAGCTGCTATTTTTTTGTTAGTGATAGCAGCCGGCTTGTTTGGAACCCAGGTTCCCGAAAGAAATATTGCAACCACTCTGACCTGGACGCTGTGGTGGTCGGGCGTTGTTATCAGTGTTTTTTTTGTCGGTTCGGCATGGTGTGCAATTTGCCCATGGGATGCGATTGCAACCTGGTTAGTACGGCGAAGATTATGGAAACGGGGAAGTATGTTAAGTAGCCTTAACCTGAGAGTGCCAAAGGCTATTCGTAATATCTGGCCAGCATTAGGCATGTTTGTTGTATTAACCTGGTTGGAGCTGGGCTATGGCGTGACAGTGAGCCCCTATGCAACGGCACTGCTAGCCTTGCTTATTGTAGTGCTGGCAACAATATCGCTTGCTGTTTACGAGCGCAAAGCTTTTTGTCGCTATTTTTGTGCGGTAGGCAGAACGTTGGGTGCATATGGTGGTATTGCACCCATTGCATTGCGTCCTATTGATAACGCTGTGTGCGCAAACTGCAAAACACTGGAGTGTTTTAATGGTTCGCAGGATATTGAGCCTTGTCCAACGCATCTGGTAATGGGAAGTTTAAAACAAAACACCTATTGTACCTCGTGCGGTGCCTGTACTCAGAGTTGTCCTTATCAGAATGTTAACTGGCAGATACGAAATATCGGGGATGAGATTACTTATTCGTCCAGACCACACTGGGATGAGTCCTGGTTTATTTTAGGTTTACTGTCTCTAACCATATTTCATGGCTTTACAATGATGCCCTATTGGGAAGACTGGATGCAGCAATTGGCCTATTTTATTGGTGACTCAGGCCGTCTTTTAACAAGCTTCAGTATTGGTATGGGAGTTGCCATGTTAATCCCTGTTTTATTATACAGTGCCTGTATTACATGGCTGCAACATATTATAGGTAAGAAGGAAGAATGGAAACGTGTTTTCTCTTCAATGGCGCTAAGTGTTTTGCCTTTGGCTTTTGCTTATCATATTGCGCATAACTTAAGCCATCTGGTTCGTGAGAGTCAGGGTTTTTTGTCCATTATTGTGAATCCGTTTGGTACAGACACATTACCACTATCGATGCATGAGATTCACATGCGACATATGAATCCGGCTGTTGATGACAGTATCGTATTTGCCTTACAGGCAACACTCATTCTTTTTGGTTTCTGGATGGCGCTAAAAATATTACGCCATCGACTACCGCAGCTAGATACTTCCGGTAAGTTGGTATCACGGTGGGCTTTTATACCAATGTTATTATTTATTTCTTCCATGAGCATGGTTAATTTATGGTTATTAATGCAACCTATGATTATGCGTATGTAAGGTGTGTCAATGCTAACCCGACTTAAAAAGTATTTAAAAAGTTATTGCAGCCTTAGCGCACGTTATCCTATTGGTGTTTTTTTTAGTGTCTTTATTTTGGGTATCTTGTTCTGGGGTGCATTTAATACCAGTATGGAATTAACGAACACAGAAACATTTTGTATTTCCTGTCATGAAATGAAAGTGAATGTTTATCAGGAATATAAAAAAACGATTCACTATGCTAACCGTACTGGTGTACGTGCAACCTGCCCGGATTGCCATGTTCCTAAAACATGGATACATAAAGTGATACGAAAAGTTGCAGCAACCAATGAGTTGTTTCATAAAGTGATTGGAACAATTGACACAAAAGAAAAATTTGAAAAAAAACGACTAGAACTTGCTGAACATGTTTGGGATACAATGAAACGTACTGACTCACGAGAATGTCGAAATTGTCATAGTTTTACTTATATGGCGCTTAGAAACCAAAAAACGGTTTCCAGAAAAAAGCATAAACGTGCCACCGAAAACAACATGACATGCATAGACTGTCATATGGGTGTAGCACATAATATCGCAAAAAATTTTGACAAAGATGGAAAAATACATGATGCATTCAGAAAAGAAAAACGTCCATGCAGCGATTGCCATAAAGACATGGTAGACGGCGAATGGTAATAATTAGTTAGCATGGCTTACTAAATGGACAGACGAGAATTTTTCAGGCGCGGCCTTGGTCGTGTTGCCGAAGAGGCTGTGCAGCACGTTGACAAAAAAGTAGTCGAGCGGGCATCACGCTGGATCCGCCCACCTTTTGCAGTGCCTGAACTGGAATTTTTACTTGCCTGCACACGTTGTGATGCCTGCATTCAGGCTTGCCCACATGATATTGTATTCCCGCTGGCAGCAAGTAACGGTGCCGATGTTATGAACACCCCGGCACTGGATTTATTAAATAAAGGCTGTCGACTGTGCGAGGACTGGCCCTGTGTAACGGCATGTGAGGCTCAGGCGTTAAAGATGCCTGTTGCTGATACTGATGAAGCTGAAATTGATTCTACTGTTGAATCCGGTGCTAAAACCGGCTTTAGCCCTCAACCACGACTTGCAACATTGGCTATCGATACCAATAACTGTTTACCTTATAAAGGCCCAGAATGCGGTGCCTGTGCTTCTGCCTGTATTATCGAGGGTGCACTTGAATGGCAAAGAGAACGGCCATCCATTAATCAGGAAAAATGCACTGGTTGTGCGATGTGCCGAGAAGTTTGCATTACCGAACCTAAATCAATACTGATAATAAAAAGTGCGCAAGTACCGGATTAAGTGAATATTTCCTTGTAACATATTGATCTATCTAATTAAATCAACTTTGCAGCTTTGCCGTATCGAGCTTTGTTTTTGCCCGATCCGGTCAGTGGGAAAGCATAGAAATGGCTATATCTCTATATCGGCAGGCAAATTAGACCCCAATTGTCAGCCCTTACTGCTACCTTCCCCCAGTCTTTTTTTATTTCGTAATATCGTTGATTACATAGGTCAATTTCTTGACAAAGCGGGGTGATCTAAGCATAATTCGCGGCTCTTAAGCGCCTGTAGCTCAGTTGGATAGAGTACCTGGCTACGAACCAGGCGGTCGGGCGTTCGAATCGCTCCAGGCGCGCCATAATTATAGAATAAACAAGCAGTTGCAGTTTGTCTGTCGCTGCTTTTTTATTGCCTCAAATTTGTGCTCGATATGTGCCACGAACTTCTTTTTTCATCTTTTTAGTCTTGGGTTGTCAACTTTGTTACATGTTTTAGCCAGGCAGTCGATCGCCTTCTCACCTGCTTGTATTTTAAATAATTGAGTAAATCTTACTCTCATTTTTTTCTTACCTCTAACTGAAAATTAGAGGCAACAACTATCCTGACACAGAGGGCGGAGGAGCGGCAGGAGAATTAATATGCCTGAATATCAATCACTTATAATACAAAGAGAGCTTTGTCATTGTTGGCAGGCAAGCGATGCTTGAAAGGTGGCGATCCAAGGGTATTAGCCCAATTTAGGTAAAATTGGGCGGTCAAGCCAGGTACAGGTGCGAAGATGTGCTGGAGTATAAGGCCAGTTGCTTAAGATAAAGAGTACGTTTGAAGCCGTTTGAGGGTGAGCTAGTCGCAAAAGCCTGCACTTGCTCGTATTATCCCAATAGTAAAGTTGTGGGTTAATAAAAAGCCCTAATGGCTGATGAGGCTCACTAGGGCTATTTATAAAATGGTGGAGGCGGGGGGAATCGAACCCCCGTCCGCAAGACCTCCGCCCTTGGCTCTACATGCTTATCCACATCTATTAAATTTAACGCCTAGCAACCCGATGGGCAGGGCAGTCTAACCGCGATTTCGGTAAGATTTTAACGCTTCCACCCCGAACATGTTTCCGCGCGATCTTATATAGGATGACTCCGGTTATCTGAGCGTATAAGCACACATCAGGCCGAAGGCTTTACACTGGTTATTAAGCAGCTAAAGCGTAGTTGTCGTCGTTGGCAACTATAAGTTTTGCAAACAGATTAACGAGGAATTTGCACCTCGGCATGCACCTCCGGTTTTGTGACCCACGTCGAATCCAGGTCGCCCCCAAAGATTGTGTGCCTGTTGTGTAATGAACCAACAGTTACAGCGCTTATCTTAAACTATAAACGCCTGCATTATTAGTCTGATATTGCTTAAAAAGGTTCAAAATTGAGAATAAAGCCTAGCTGTTCTTCATAATTCGCCGCTTATCCCGCTGCCAGTCGCGGGCTTTTTCTGTCTGGCGCTTATCGTGGTCCTGCTTGCCTTTTGCGAGCGATATTTCCAGCTTAGCTCGGTGATTTTTCCAGTACATGGCTGTGGGGACAATAGTAAAGCCTTTGCGTTCAACCGCGCCAATGAGTTTGTTTAGTTCCTGACGATTTAATAGCAATTTGCGTAGCCGGGTCGGGTCGGTTTTTTTGTGGGTGGATGCAGTTTGTAATGGGGTAATCAAACAGCCAATTAAAAAGGCTTCACCCTTCATCAACATCACATAGCTGTCCTGCATTTGAACACGGTTTTCACGCAGTGACTTTACTTCCCAGCCTTCTAATACCAAACCGGCTTCAAAGCGTTCACCCAACAGAAAATCGTGCCGTGATTTTTTATTAAGTGCAATCGTATTACTTTTTACATTTTTTTTCTTTTTAGCTGCCATAGGCGAGTAATTATAACGGACACAGGCATCAGAAATACATATATATAAGGTATAAGTATTGAGCTTATTGGTCTTTTCACGCAAAATAACTAAAAAAATACCTGGGGAAGAAGAAATGGTACGCAGACGCACCTCGATGCATGGTGAATGGTCTTCGCGTTGGGCTTTTATTTTAGCAGCAACGGGTTCGGCAGTTGGTTTGGGGAATATCTGGAAGTTTCCGTATATTACCGGTGAAAATGGTGGCGGTGCCTTTGTGCTGGTGTATTTACTGTGTATTGCTGTTATCGGTATTCCAATTATGATGGCTGAAGTCATGATTGGCCGGCGTGGTCGTCAGAGTCCGGTCAATACTATGTATAACCTCGGTATTGAGTCGGGCAGTTCTTCGCACTGGAAATGGCTAGGCTGGCTAGGTGTAGTAGCGGGCTTCCTTATCCTGTCATACTATGCGGTGATAGCGGGCTGGGCACTGGATTACGTATTTAAAACAGCAACCGGTACTTTTAACAATGCCAATGCCGAATTTGTGAGTAGCACGTTTGGTGGTTTTATCAGCGATCCTGTCAGCTTAATGTTCTGGCACACGTTATTTATGTTGATGACCATGTTTGTGGTTGCTAAAGGTGTGAGTGGTGGGCTTGAAAAGGCGGTGCGTTTTTTAATGCCAAGTTTATTTGTGTTGCTCATTATTATGGTGGGCTATGCATTTACAACCGGTGAGTTTATGCGTGGTCTTGCTTTCCTGTTTGAACCGAACTTTGACAACTTATTGTATAAGCATGAAGCAGGTGGTGAATTTATTTTAAATACGCATGGTGAAAAAATATTTACGCTCGAATATGTGCTTATTGCGATGGGACATGCTTTCTTTACGTTGAGCCTGGGGATGGGTGCCATTATGATTTATGGCTCTTATTTGCCACATAATACGTCTATTGCAAAAACGTCTTTTATGATTGCCGGTGCCGATACGGTGGTTGCACTACTGGCGGGCATGGCAATCTTTCCAATTGTTTTTGCAAACCAGCTGGATCCGGGTAAAGGCCCCGGCTTAATTTTTGAAACACTGCCGCTGGCTTTCGGGAGTATGCCGTTTGGTGTGGTGTTTGGTACTTTATTTTTTGTGTTACTGGTTTTTGCAGCATGGTCTTCCAGTATTTCTTTAATCGAACCGGCTGTTGCCTGGTTAGTTGAAAATAAAAATATGAAGCGACTCAAAGCAGCGGTTATTATGGGCATTGCTTGCTGGCTGGTTGGTATATTGACGGTATTGTCTTTTAACCTTTGGAAAAATGTCCACCCTCTTGATTTTTGGGTGTTCAAAAATAAAACTTTTTTTGATGTGCTGGATTATTTAACAGCAAATATTATGTTGCCGCTGGGTGGTTTAGCAATTGCTATCTTTAGTGTATGGATAATGTCGAGAAGTTCGACCTCTGATGAGCTTGGTATGAAAGAAGAGTCACTGGCATACAATATTTGGTATTTTATGACCCGTTACGTTACACCAATAGCAGTATTATTTGTTTTTGCTAATTTAGTTGGGCTAATATAACAAGGGTTTAGTCGTTGCCGTGAAAAAAATAGTAAAACATGCACTGGTGCCGTTTAGTGCCAGTCAGATGTATGCGTTAGTGAATGATATAGAATCGTATGCGGAATTTTTACCGTGGTGTGATAAATCTGTTATTCTGGAACAAACAGAAAAGGAAGTTAAAGCCAGTTTAAATATTGCATATGGAAGTATTAACAAGTCTTTTACTACGTTAAATAAATTAACACCCGAAAAAAAAATAGAGATGCAACTGGTTGAAGGCCCGTTTAAAAATTTGCACGGCGAGTGGTTGTTTACTCAATTGGGTGATGATGGTTGTAAAATTAGTTTTGAACTGGAGTTTGAATTTAAAAGCAAGCTGCTTGACATAACAATGGGATCGGTCTTTAGTCAAATTGTGGATACGCTGGTTGATTCTTTCTCTGAGCGTGCTCAGAAAGTTTACCAGTAAAATATTTTCAGGTTATTAAAATGATGGTAGAAGTTGCATATGCAAAACCGGAAAAGCAGGTGATTATTCCGCTTGAGGTGGATGAGCCCTGCACGGTTGAGAAGGCTATTGCCTTGTCGAAGATCAAAAAACAATTTCCTGAAATTGATCTGGACAAAAACAAGGTAGGTATTTTTGGTAAGGTAGCGAGGTTAACAGATACTTTACGCGAAAAAGATCGTGTTGAAATTTATCGCCCGCTCATTGCCGACCCGAAAGAATCTCGCCGAGCGCGTGCGGCTAAAAAAGAACGTCTGAAAAAATAAGCACTAATTAAGCAGCTTGTTGAAGATTATAAGTGGTTGGCAGGGTAAAGACTAAAACAGTGGGGTATTTGCTTAATCTAAATATGAGGCTAATTAAGTGTTTTTTCCTTGAACTGGCTTTTATCAATTGTTGCCAGAACCCCATCTTTAAAAATAAGTGTAATACGTCTACGTTGCATTGTATCTTCACCGCCTTTGCGGAAACTGTAAATGTATTCCCAGCGTTGTGGGTGGAAAGGATCAATCAACATCGCAGTGCCCATTAAAAACTGCACTTGCTGTTTCGTCATACCGGGTTTGAGCTGGTTGAGTTTGTCTTCTTCAATGGTGTTGCCCTGCTGGATGTCGATTTTATAAGCACTACAGCCAGTAAGGTTAAGGGAAACAATAAAAGAAATTAGAATGAGAATAGTTCGCATTTGGACATCAACTTCGCATATAATACAACAGGTTGTGGAGTATACTCAATTTACAAAATAAACACTAGCTGCCGGAATATCCTATGAAAGATACTAATGAAACCAATGGCTTACAGAAAGCAGGCTTAAAAGCGACATTACCGCGCCTAAAAATTCTTAAATTTCTGGAGTCCACCACGGTGCGCCATTTAAGCGCTGAAGATGTTTATAAAGCCATGTTAGATGGGGGTGAAGAAGTCGGCCTGGCCACTATTTATCGGGTGTTAACGCAATTTGAGTCGGCAGGGCTGGTTACACGACATCATTTTGAAGGCGGTCATTCGGTCTTTGAGCTTAACGAAGGTAAACATCACGATCATATTGTTTGTGTAAAGTGTGGCAAAGTAGAGGAATTTTATGACGAGACCATCGAAGAACGGCAACATTTAATTGCTGAAAAAAATGGCTTTAGTATGACTGACCATGCTTTAACAATTTATGGTGTTTGTGCGGATTGTAAATAAAATAATTTCTGGATATGTTTGTGTTTAGTAGTTTGGAAACAGCTTGAAGTTGCTAAATCTGTCGTGTATTTTCTCCCGCAGTATTTTTAGAACACAATGGGTTGAATTTAATCTTCGGGGGAAGCAATAAGGAAAACAGTGGTATAATTCTAGGCTAATTCAACTGTTTTTGCTGTTGCAGGTTGTTTAGCTTGCTCAATCATTTCTTGTGCATGTGAACGGGTTTGTTCCGTAATATTTAGTCCACCTAACATCCGGGCAATTTCTTCAATGCGTTGTTCTTTACTTAAGTTTGTAATTTGGGTTGTGGTGACTTTTTTATTCGATGTTTTATTGACCAGTAAATGCTGGTGACCCAGTGCAGCGACTTGTGGTAAGTGGGTTACACAGAGTACTTGACTGTGTTCAGACAGTGCGCGTAGTTCCAGGCCAACTATTTCTGCCACACGACCGCCAATACCCACATCCACCTCGTCAAATACCAGTGTTGGAATACGGGTGTCTTTTGCAGTAATAACATTAATCGCTAAACTGATACGAGATAGCTCGCCACCGGAAGCTACTTTGGTGAGGGGCTTGAGTGGCTGGCCGGGGTTGGCACTGACTAAAAATTCTATTGCATCCAGCCCTAATGCAGAAAAATTTGTATCATCTGGTACATTGCTGCTAACTTCAAACTTACCACCTTCCATGCCTAAGGTTTGCATACTGGCGGTTACCCGTTTTGATAATTTTTTAGCCGCAGCCTGCCGTTTTTTTGTAAGTTCGTTTGCTGCATCAAGATAGGCACTGGCTGCCTGTTCAATTTCGGACTCCAGGTTGCCTAAACGCACATCGGCATT
This sequence comes from Chromatiales bacterium, assembly GCA_027076325.1. Taxonomy (GTDB): domain Bacteria; phylum Pseudomonadota; class Gammaproteobacteria; order UBA6429; family Thiohalophilaceae; genus SZUA-37. Next base: position 45,891 of record JALTJZ010000035.1, read on the forward strand.
TTCCAGTGCATCGCGTTCTTTTTTTAGTTTTGGTAATAAAGTATGCAGCTCATCGATACCAATATTATGTTTGCGTGACAGGTTCTGAATGTCGGCCAATCGTTGTTCTAATAATTCAAGGCGTTGTGGATCAATTTCAAGTGAAGAACTGTAGCTGCGTAATTCACTGGTGGCTTCTTCAATATTGATAAGGGCGTTATTTAATAATTCATTGGCGGGTTTTATTGCTTCGTCCAGTTTACTCAATGTATCGAGTTCGGCGATTGATTTATTCAGAATATGGTTAACATTAATGTTTTCGTCGTCCATCAAGCTGCGTAAAACAGAATCACTGCTGCTCAGTAGCTGGCTGGCATTGGCGAGGCGTTTATGCTCTATTTCAATTTCCTTTACTTCGCCTTCTGCTAAATTGAGCGTTTCGAGCTCATCGACCTGGTAGTGCAACAAGTCCAGTTGTGCTGCGCGGTCTTTACTGGCTTGTGTTAACCGTTGGTATTCACTGTTAAGTTGTTGCCATATTTTAAATGCCTGTTTTACGTTATCCAGTTGTTTCTGGTTTCCTGCATAGTCATCAAGTAGTAGACGTTGTAAGTCGGCTTTTAATAGTGACTGATGTTCATGTTGCCCATGCAGGTCAACCAGTTTTTCACCCAGTTCGCGGAGTAATTTAATCGGGCTGGGAATACCATTAATAAAGGCTTTGGATGTACCATTAGTATTGATAGAGCGGCGAATAATACATTCGTTTTCGCTATTCATTTCATGTTCAACCAGCCAGGCTTCCGCATCGGGGGCATCGGCGGTGCTAAAGCTTACGCTGACTTCGGCCTTGTCACAGCCGTGGCGCACAATGGAACTGTCGGCACGGTCGCCGAGTGATAAGCCCAATGCATCGAGCAGGATGGATTTACCGGCACCCGTTTCACCGGTGACGATGGTTAAGCCATTGTTGATTTCAATATCGAGTTTTTCAACAACCGCAAAATTCCAGATGTGTATGTAAGTTAGCATGTCTTAAGTTTATTCTTTGAGTTGTTACAGGTTTTCGCCCCAGTGTAATTTCGCACGCAAAATTTCAAAGTAGTCGTGTTTACAGGGATGGATAATGCGTACAATGGATTTTTTCTTGAAGATGTGAATTTTATCACCACTGTCAACAGGCAGGTTAATTTGCCCATCGCAACTGAGTTGCACTTTTGTACTGACGGCTTCGCGCACAATAATTTCAATCTCGCTGTCACCATCAATCACAATGGGGCGGTAGCTCATACTGTGCGGGCAAATGGGTACCAGAATCATTGCATCCATATCCGGCTCGAGAATGGGGCCACCACCGGACAGGGCATAGGCGGTTGAGCCTGTGGGGCTTGAAACAATCAGGCCATCGGAACGCATACTGTTGAGCCAACGACCATTAATATAGGTCTCGGTCTCAATCATACGTGCCATTTCCCATTTGTGGACAACCACATCATTAAAAGCATCGGATTCGGTAAAGCTGCCATCGGCGTGCTCGATGCGTGCAGTGAGCATAATGCGGTGTTCTTCCTCGAATTTGCCATCGAGAATTTCGCCCATGCGTTGGGTCATTTCGTAAGGTGAAACGTCTACCAAAAAGCCTAAACGCCCCAGATTAATGCCTAACACCGGGCACTTGTAATTGATAAGGTTGCGCACAGCATTTAACAATGTGCCATCGCCGCCAACGGTGATAACCAGATCTGAGGTAGTGCCAATTTCATCAAGTGTGGCGGTTTTAATCGTTTTATCTTTTAAAGTATCAGCAGTATCCTGGTCGATAAGTACGTCACAGCCGCGTTTGGCTAAAAAACGGGACAGGCTTAATAGAGTGACTTCCACGCTGGGATCACCGTATTTGCCAATTAACCCAATTTTATTGAACTCATTTTTCATATGGGTCAACGTTATCATAGAGCTAGAGTGCGGGCTATAGATCTATTTATGTTTGGTTCAGCGGTGATGGCTGTGTGCATTTTTATTGTGGTTACGGATTTTATGTTTTTCAGATTAGCAGTCTGGCAATTCGAGTGCTAAAATAAGGCTAGATTAATTTTGGCAATGTAAATGCGTGGATAGTGAGTTTTATGCCTGAGCACTCCGAACCGTCCGAACTTCCAGAATCTGGTATTTCCGAGAGAGCACAATATTTGCTCAAATCTCTCGTAGAACGCTATATTGCCGATGGTCAGCCAGTCGGCTCGCGGGTATTGGCAAAGGACAGTGGCATTAAGCTTAGCCCTGCCACGGTACGCAATGTGATGTCGGATCTGGAAGATTTAGGCTTGATTACCGCACCCCATACCTCGGCAGGACGAATCCCAACCGTGCAGGGTTACCGGCTGTTTATCGACAGCTTACTTACTATTAAGCCGCTTGGTGATGAACAGGTCGAGCAGTTTAAGTCTCAATTTACGCAACAGCCGAACTCTGGGTTACCGTCATCCGAGAATTTAATTGAAAAAGCATCGGGTATGCTATCGGCGATGACTAAAATGGCGGGTGTTGTGATGTTGCCAAAGCATGACAAGGTTGTGCTGAAGCATATTGAGTTTTTAATTTTATCGGCTAGAAGTGTTCTGGTGATTATGGTGGTCAATAATGACGAAGTTATCAATAAGGTGATTGATACACAGCGTGAATACTCATCCATTGAATTACAACAAACAGCTAATTTTCTAAATCAGGAATATGCCGGCCACGAGTTACCTAACATCCGCGCTAGCCTATATAAAAGTATGCAGGAGGTGCGTGAAGACATGCACCGTATTATGCAAACAGCGGTTGAAATGGCCGACCAGGTGATTGACAGAAATAAAGATTCCGACTTTATCCTCGCCGGTGAAACCAATTTAATGCAATATAATGAAATGGCTGACGTGGACAAGCTGCGTCAGTTATTTGAGGCCTTTAACACCAAGCAGGATGTGCTGCACCTGCTGGATAATTCTATTCATGCCGATGGCATGCAGATTTTTATCGGTGAAGAGTCTGGCTACTCAGCATTTGGTGAATGTTCGGTAGTGACTTCACCCTATCAGGTCGATGATCAGGTGGTGGGTGTGCTGGGAGTCATTGGCCCAACCCGGATGGCTTACGACAAAGTGATTCCGATAGTGGATGTCACTGCAAAATTATTGGGATCGGTCTTGAGCTCTGAATAATTGCCCCCATATAGCCTGACAGAAAGCAGAAACAATAAATTGTAAGTATTAACCAATCTACTAGATAAAGGTATTTGGAGACGTGATGACAGATACAGAAAACAGCACAAAGGAAGAACAAGTGCAGCAACAGGATACCATGGAACAACAGGATACCATGGAGCAAGAGGCAACCGAACCACAAACAGACAGTGTGGAAGATCTGCAAAAACGCCTTGCAGAAGCAGAAGCGGCACAAAAAGAGGCGCAGGACAAGCTGCTGCGGGCACATGCAGAGATAGAAAATATTCGTCGCCGCAGTGAACGTGAGCTGGAAAATGCACATAAATATGGCATGGAAAAATTTGCGACGGAACTATTGCCTATTATTGATAGCCTGGAATTTGGTTTGGTGGCTGCCAGCGCAGATGACGCCGATATTGAAAAAGTACGTGAAGGTACTGAGTTAACCATTAAAATGTTAGCTTCTGTTTTTGACAAATTTGGTATCAATTCGGTGCACCCTGTCGATGAGGCGTTTGATCCGGAGTTTCATCAGGCGATGAGCATGATTGAACACCCGGAAAAAGATCCAAATACGGTCATCGATGTGATGCAAAAAGGTTATATGTTGAACGATAGACTGATTCGCCCTGCAATGGTGGTTGTTTCTAAAGCACCGGCGAAGACAGACAAGGAAAATGACGAAAAAACATAGTCAACACTTGATGTTCGGAAAAAAGACCCTATTAATTAATCAGGTTAAATTTTAAGTAAATTATTAAAGTATTTTTTTGGAGACAAATGGCAATGGGCAAAATAATTGGTATTGATTTAGGTACAACAAATTCATGCGTAGCAGTAATGGAAGGTGGCACCCCAAAGGTTATTGAAAATGCCGAAGGCGATCGCACTACACCTTCTATTGTTGCCTTTACTGGAGATGAAGTGATTGTCGGGCAACCTGCTAAACGCCAGGCGGTTACTAATCCGGCCAATACACTATATGCGGTTAAGCGTCTTATTGGGCGCCGTTTTAAAGACGAAGAAGTGCAGAAAGATATTGAAATGGTGCCATTCAAGATTATTGAAGCCGATAATGGTGATGCATGGGTTGAAGCCGAAGGCAAAAAAATGGCACCACCTGAAGTTTCTGCACGTATTTTGCAAAAAATGAAAAAAACAGCAGAAGATTATCTTGGTGAAGAAGTCACCGAAGCTGTTATTACCGTCCCTGCTTATTTTAATGACTCACAACGTCAGGCAACCAAAGACGCTGGCAAAATTGCTGGCCTGGAAGTAAAACGTATTATTAACGAGCCAACAGCGGCGGCACTCGCCTTTGGTATTGACAAAAAAGAAGGTGATCGCAAAGTTGCAGTATATGATCTAGGCGGTGGCACATTCGATATTTCAATTATTGAAATTGCCGACATCGATGGCGAGCATCAAATCGAAGTACTTTCAACCAATGGCGACACCTTCCTTGGTGGTGAAGATTTCGATCTGCGTTTAATCGACTACCTTGTTGAAGAATTTAAGAAAGAGCAGGGTATTGACTTACGTAACGATCCGCTTGCACTACAGCGTTTAAAAGAAGCCGCAGAGAAAGCGAAAATTGAACTGTCTTCTACGCAACAAACAGATGTGAATTTGCCATATGTAACCGCCGATGCAAGTGGGCCTAAGCACTTAAATATTAAAGTGACACGTGCGAAACTAGAATCATTAGTTGAAGATTTGGTTGCGCGTACAATTGAGCCCTGTAAAAGAGCGTTAAAAGATGCAGATTTATCAGAGTCGGATATTGATGATGTTATTTTAGTGGGCGGTCAGTCACGCATGCCTAAAGTACAGGAAGAAGTAGAAGCTTTCTTCGGTAAAGCACCGCGTAAAGACGTGAACCCGGACGAAGCCGTTGCGGTTGGTGCAGCCATTCAGGGTGGCGTATTAGGCGGCGACGTTAAAGATGTTTTATTACTGGATGTAACACCTTTATCTCTGGGTATTGAAACCATGGGTGGTGTGATGACCAAACTCATCGAAAAAAATACGACCATCCCAACGAAGGCTCAACAGGTGTTCTCGACTGCTGAAGATAACCAGACAGCAGTAACGGTACATGTGTTACAAGGTGAACGTGAACGCGCTGATGCGAATAAATCTTTAGGTCGCTTTGACTTACAGGATATTCCACCGGCACAGCGAGGTACACCACAAATTGAAGTGTCGTTTGATATTGATGCCAATGGTATTTTAAATGTATCGGCTAAAGATAAAGCAACAGGTAAGGAACAGTCCATTGTGATTAAAGCATCCAGTGGTTTATCGGATGAAGAAGTTGAAGCAATGGTACGTGATGCAGAAGCTCACGCCGATGAAGATAAAAAGTTCCAGGAAATGGTAACGGTACGCAACACAGCAGAATCCATGATTAATGCAACGCAAAAATCAATGGAAGAGCTGGGCGACAAGCTTGAAGAAAGCGAAAAGGCACCCATTGAAGCAGCAATTAAAGATTTGCAGGAAGCATTAAAAGGTGAAGATAAAGATGATATCGAAGCCAAAACAAAAGCACTAACCGATGCTTCTGCGAAGATGGCTGAAAAAGTATATGCAGAAAAAGCGAACGGTGCTGACGCAGCTGGTGGATCTGCCGATGCGGGTGCAAATACAAATGCAAATGCAAATGACGATGTTGTTGATGCAGAGTTTGAAGAAGTAAAAGACAACAAGTAAATATCAATAACAAAGTGCTACCAAAAGGCGTGAATATTTCACGCCTTTTGGTGGTTTAGGAAAAAGGTTTGTGAAGTATGTCCAAGCGTGATTATTATGCCGTTCTTGAACTGGAAAAAACGGCAACAACAATTGAAATAAAAAAAGCTTTCAAACGTAAAGCGATGAAGTATCACCCCGACAGAAATCCTGATAGTAAAGAAGCGGAAGAAAAATTCAAAGAAGCCAAAGAAGCACATGATATTTTAACTGACCCACAAAAACGAGCAGCCTATGACCAGTTTGGGCATGCCGGTGTGGATGGTTCAGCCGGAATGGGTGGAGCGGGTGCCGGTGGAGCCAGTTTTAGTGATGTTTTTGGTGACGTGTTCGGTGATATTTTTGGTGGTGGCCGTGGTGGTGGCGGTGGCCCACAAGTTTTTCGCGGATCGGATCTAAGATATAACCTTGAGCTGGATCTTGAAGATGCGGTACAAGGCACAGAAGTAAAAATTCGCGTACCGACTCAAGTGGCTTGCGATACATGTGGCGGCAGTGGTGCTAAAAAAGGAACCAAACCAACAACCTGCGCAACCTGTGGTGGACATGGGCAGGTTCGCATGCAGCAGGGCTTTTTTTCTTTGCAGCAAACCTGCCCACGCTGTCATGGTACCGGCAAAATGATTACCGACCCCTGCAATAAATGTCATGGTCATGGCCGAGTTGAAAAACATAAAACATTATCTGTAAAAGTGCCCCCGGGTGTAGACACGGGTGACCGTATTCGGTTGTCGGGTGAAGGAGAAGCAGGCGAGAACGGTGGGCCAGCCGGTGATTTATATGTGCATATGAATGTGCGCCCACATAAAATATTTGAACGCGATGGTGTTGATTTATATTGTGAAGTGCCCATTAGTTTTGTAACGGCCAGCCTCGGAGGAGAACTGGAAGTACCTACACTGGACGGTCGCGTTAAATTAAAAGTACCGGCAGAAACGCAAACTGGAAAGTCATTTCGTTTGCGTGGCAAAGGCGTAAAAGCAGTGCGTGGCTCAGGTCTGGGTGATTTGATTTGTCGTATAAGCATCGAAACCCCGGTTAACTTAACGCATGAACAAAAAGACTTACTGAGACAACTTGAAACATCTTTAAATGGTGATGGCGTTCATCATAGCCCTCGCTCAGCATCCTGGGTCGATGGCGTTAAGAAATTTTTTAAAGACATGAAGCTTTAAATACAATAATATCGTATTAAATTTTGTCATTGTGAGCGATAGTGCAACAATATGGTATATTGCAAAAAGATAGTTACACTACCGCTTGCAATGAACTGAATAAATTTTTTTTCTTCGTGTCCCTTGTGTTCTTCGTGGTTAAAAAATCTATTATTTTAAAGAGTAACAATAATGACAAGAATAGCCATTACAGGAGCCGCCGGCCGCATGGGGCGCGTGCTTATTGAAGCAACCCTGCAAAATGAAAACACAACCTTAAATGCTGGCATTGATCGCCCTGGCAGTCCGTTTGTTGGTATGGATGCAGGTGAATTAATTAACCATGGGCAACAAAACGTTATCATTGTTGATGATCTTAACTTGGTCATTGATAACTTTGATGTTCTTATTGATTTCACCCATCCTGATGTCAGTGTAAAAAATATTGAAATATGCCGTAAAGCAAAAAAACGTCTGGTTATTGGCACGACCGGATTTACTGACGAACAAAAAGCAGTCATTAGCGATGCCGCAAAAGAAATTGCCATCGTCTTTGCACCTAACATGAGCGTGGGCGTTAACCTGTGCTTTAAATTACTCGATATTGCTGCCCGTGTTATGGGTGATTATACCGATATCGAAGTTATCGAAGCCCATCACCGCCATAAAGTAGACGCGCCTTCAGGTACTGCGTTGCGCATGGGTGAAGTGGTGGCCGAAGCACTAGGGCGTGACTTAAACGATTGCGCCGTTTACGGCCGTGAAGGCCAAACTGGTGAACGTGATCGCAATACGATTGGTTTTGAAACTATCCGCGCAGGTGACATTGTGGGTGAACATACTGTTATGTTTGCCGACATTGGTGAGCGGGTGGAAATTACCCATAAAGCCTCCAGTCGCATGACTTTTGCAAATGGTGCAGTACGAGCGGCTAATTGGTTAATGGCTTTTGAATCTGGCCAATTTGATATGCAGGATGTGTTAGGTTTGCGTGATTGATAGCGTTATCGGGCAGCCAATGTAAAATAGATAGTTGTCTCTTTATTAATTTTTGATTCAGCCCAGATTTTTCCATTATTAATAGTAATTCGGATATACAGCCTGAAGAGCTAAACACTTAACAAAAAAACTCAAGCACTGGTTTATCGATGTAAGTGCTTCGTATGTGAAAAGCAGAGATTTAACAAATAAAATAGATTATAACGCTTTCCCACGCTATACCTTAAATTTAGGGCTCGGTTACTGAGGGATCCCCACGAAATTTAGCCTTGTCTGTCTTTGCGAGGAAACACTGAAAAACAGGTGTTTTTCAGTGTTGACGCGGCAAACTTATCATTAAAGGTTATCAACTTAAGATTGCCGCCCTCACGTTGTTGCTTCGCAATGACCGCGTTTTATTCCAGTATGGATACCAGGATCTACGGCGACTAAACTTAAAGACTATTGGCGCCTGGAGATTAATGTAACAAAATCATTTAAAGAAAAAATGCAGCTGTTTTTTAATGTACGCAATGCGCTGAATCGTGAAAATTATTTACCTTCACTCATCGAGCAGAGTGGCGGCATCCCGGAGGCTGGAATTACTATCGACATGGGGGTCAAATATCAAATTTAGCCCTGTTTTGCATCTGCTGTACCGTTTAGCCGACGGCTGTGAGCCGCTTTACTCGCTAGCGAGCTCTGCTCAGCTCAATCGTATTTTTCAATAATTAAAGCCAAGCGCCACTGGAAACCAATGCCATCTTAAAGTACAATCCTTTCGGTCGGCATTATATGTCTCGGCCACACTGAATTCTTAAAATAAGCGGGAGACCTTCGGTTTAGAGGGCACTCCCGTTTTGTGCATCTACGCGGAGGTTTCATTGCGGCAATCAGCCTTTTTAATACTTGAAGATGGCACCGTTTTTCATGGTGAATCCATTGGCGTTCCTGGCGAATCTGTTGGTGAAGTGGTTTTTAACACCGCCATAACGGGTTACCAGGAAATTCTTACCGATCCTTCCTATGCTAAACAGCACATTACCTTAACCTATCCGCATATTGGTAATGTTGGCACCAATCCTGAAGATGAAGAATCCTCAACTATTTTTGCTTCCGGCCTTATTGTTCGAGACGTGCCGTTACTGGCCAGTAACTGGCGGAGTCAGAATAGCCTGAGCGATTATCTGGTTAAAAACAAGGTGGTTGCGATTGCGGGGGTTGATACCCGAAAGCTCACTCGAATTTTGCGTGAAAAAGGTGCACAGCGTGGCTGTATTGTAGCGGCGAAAGAGGGTGAAGCGTTAAATGAAGCCAAAGCCTTAGCCGCAGCAAAAGCGTTCCCCGGGCTAAAGGGAATGGATCTGGCTAAAGAAGTCAGCACCAAAAAGCAATATTTATGGCAGCAGGGTAGCTGGAGCCTGGAAAAAGGTTTGCCGGCTGACTCCACTGACTTGCCGTACCATGTGGTTGCGTTTGATTACGGCGTAAAACGCAATATCTTGCGTATGCTGGTCGACCGTGGTTGCAAACTTACTGTTGTCCCAGCCCAAACAGCGGCTGCCGATGTGCTTGCTTTAAAACCCGATGGGCTATTTTTATCGAATGGCCCGGGTGATCCGGAACCGTGTGATTATGCTATTGAGGCCATTCAGGAATTAGCCAAGTCCAGACTTCCTATGTTTGGTATTTGCCTTGGCCACCAGTTACTGTCGCTGGCCAGTGGTGCAAAAACAATGAAAATGAAATTTGGCCATCATGGTGCCAATCATCCTGTTCAGGATGTCGATTCAAAGCAGGTTTTTATCACCAGCCAGAATCATGGTTTTGCTGTGGATGAAAGTTGCCTGCCTGATAATTTAACGGTAACGCATCGTTCCTTGTTTGATGAGTCGTTGCAAGGCGTTAAGCGAAACGATATTCCTGCATTCAGTTTCCAGGGTCACCCTGAAGCAAGCCCGGGGCCGCATGATGTTGCCCCCTTATTTGATCAGTTTATCGACTTAATGAAACAAGCGAAAAGTTAACCTGAGTTATTTAAAAATATGCCAAAAAGAACCGACATAAACAGTATTTTAATTATTGGTGCAGGGCCGATAGTCATTGGTCAAGCCTGTGAGTTTGATTATTCCGGCGCACAAGCTTGCAAAGCGTTACAGGAAGAAGGTTACCGCGTTATTCTGGTTAATTCGAATCCGGCGACCATTATGACCGACCCGAATATGGCCGATGCAACCTATATCGAACCCATTCACTGGACGGTGGTTGAGCGTATTATTGAAAAAGAAAAACCGGATGCAATTTTACCTACCATGGGCGGGCAAACCGCACTGAACTGTGCGTTAGACTTACACCGCGAAGGTGTGCTGGAAAAACACGGCATTGAAATGATTGGCGCCGATCGTGATGCGATTGATAAAGCCGAAGACCGGGACCGTTTCCGAACCGCAATGCAAAAAATCGGGCTGGAGATGCCACGCGCGGCGGTTGCACATAGCATTGAAGAAGCCTTGCAAGTGCAGGCGCAAGTGGGTTTCCCTACCGTGATTCGCCCATCGTTCACCATGGGCGGCAGTGGTGGTGGGATTGCCTATAATAAAGAAGAGTTTTTAGAAATTTGTGAGCGTGGACTGGATCTTTCTCCCACCAATGAATTATTAATCGAAGAATCCATTCTTGGCTGGAAAGAATATGAAATGGAAGTGGTACGTGACTGTAATGACAACGTTATCATTATTTGCTCAATTGAAAACCTCGATCCAATGGGGGTGCACACTGGCGACTCCATTACTGTTGCACCGGCACAAACCTTAACGGACAAAGAATATCAAATAATGCGCAATGCTTCGATTGATGTATTGCGTGAAATCGGTGTCGATACGGGTGGCTCAAACGTACAGTTTGCGATTAACCCTGAAAATGGCCGAATGATTATTATCGAAATGAACCCACGTGTGTCACGCTCATCGGCGCTGGCCTCAAAAGCAACCGGTTTCCCTATCGCAAAAGTGGCTGCCAAACTGGCCGTGGGTTACACGCTGGACGAATTAAGAAACGATATTACCAGCGGTGCAACACCGGCTTCGTTTGAACCGACGATTGATTATGTGGTAACAAAAATTCCGCGCTTCACTTTCGAAAAATTCCCAATAGCCGACTCACGCTTAACCACACAAATGAAATCGGTGGGCGAAGTCATGGCGATAGGTCGTACTCAACAGGAATCGTTACAAAAAGCCATTCGTGGACTGGAAATAGGCAAAGATGGTTTCGATGAAGTGATGGATTTAAGCGCCGACAATGCCAAAGATATTCTTATTCAGGAATGCAGAACCGTACGCCCTGAACGGCTCTGGTATCTGGCAGAGGCGTTCCGTTTTGGTATGAGCGTTGATGACCTGTATGACATCACTAAAGTAGATAAATGGTTTCTGGTTCAAATCGAAGACATTGTTTTAAATGAAAATGCATTACGTAAAAAACAGCTATCTGACATTAGCAAGCAGGAAATGTTTAACTTAAAGCGCAAAGGTTTTTCTGACCGACGCCTGGCCAAAGTTTTAAACACGACCGAGTCTGAGTTGCGTCAACATCGACATCAACTCAATGTGCGCCCGGTTTATAAACGCGTAGATACCTGTGCTGCCGAGTTTTCAACTGACACGGCTTATATGTATTCAACCTATGAAGAAGAATGCGAAGCTCTACCTACGAATAAGGAAAAAATAATGGTGCTCGGTGGCGGTCCTAATCGTATTGGTCAGGGCATCGAATTTGATTATTGTTGTGTGCACGCTGCCTTTGCGATGCGTGATGATGGTTATGAAACTATTATGGTGAACTGTAACCCTGAAACCGTTTCAACCGATTACGATACATCCGACCGGCTCTATTTTGAACCCCTCACGCTTGAAGATGTTTTAGAACTTATTGAGCTTGAAAAACCCAAAGGGGTCATTGTGCAGTATGGCGGCCAAACACCATTAAAACTGGCGCGGGATCTGGAAGCAGCCGGTGCACCTATTATTGGCACATCACCTGACTCTATCGATTTAGCCGAAGACCGCGAACGTTTTCAACAGTTAATTGAATCGCTCAACCTGAAACAACCGGATAATAGAACGGCTCGCGATCTTGAAACCGCCGTTATGCTTGCTGAAGAAATTGGTTACCCACTGGTTGTGCGTCCTTCTTATGTATTAGGTGGGCGTGGAATGGAAATCGTCTATAACGAAATTGAACTGCGGCGTTATATGAATGAGGCAGTCGAAGTTTCTAACGATTCACCTGTCTTACTGGATCGCTTTCTTGATGATGCCGTTGAAGTGGACGTGGATGCCATTTGTGACGGCACCGATGTGCTTATTGGTGGCATCATGGAACACATCGAACAGGCTGGCATTCACTCCGGTGACTCCGCCTGTTCATTACCACCTTATACCTTATCAAAGCAAATACAGAACCGACTGCGTGAACAAATTACTGCAATGGCACACGGCTTAAAAGTAAAAGGTTTAATGAACACCCAGTTCGCGATTAAGGGCGACGATATTTATGTTCTCGAAGTCAATCCGCGCGCTTCGCGTACCGTGCCTTTTGTTTCTAAAGCGATTGGTCAACCATTGGCAAAGATTGCAGCACGCTGCATGGCCGGTGTTTCTCTGAAAGAACAAAACGCACTGACTGAAATTATTCCAAAATACTATTCTGTAAAAGAAGCGGTATTTCCTTTTAATAAATTCCCTGGCGTAGATCCGGCGTTAGGGCCGGAAATGAAATCAACCGGCGAAGTAATGGGCGTGGGTTATAGCTTTGCAGAAGCATTTGCAAAATCACAACTCGGTGCCAGTGTTATTTTACCGACATCGGGTAAAGCATTTTTAAGTGTGCGTGATACCGACAAAGCGGACATTGCTGAGATAGGCCAGTCTTTGATAGAAATAGGCTTTAGCCTTGTTGCAACCAATGGCACGGCAAAGGTATTGGAACAGGCTGGAATGGAATGCGCATTAGTTAATAAAGTAGGGCAAGGTCGCCCACATATTGTTGATATGATTAAAAATGATGAAATTAATTTAATTATTAACACAACAGAAGGTACGCAAGCGATAGCCGATTCTGCAACCATTCGTAGTAATGCCTTGCAACATAAAGTGACCTACACAACGACAATATCGGGTGGCCGGGCATTTTGCACTGCTATGCAGGAAAAAAGCGATAGAAATGTTTATAATATACAGACACTACATAAAGATATAAGAGAAGCCTAGGGGTAATTACAATGAGCCGTCCTCCAATGACAGCCAAAGGTGCGGATAAACTACGTGCTGAATTAAAAGACTTAAAGCAGGTTCAACGCCCTAAAATTGTTGAAGCCATTGCAACCGCGCGCGAGCACGGTGATTTAAAAGAAAATGCGGAATACCATGCAGCACGTGAGCAGCAAAGTTTTCTGGAAGGCCGTGTTAAACAAATTGAGTCGGCTATATCCAACTCAGAAATTATTGACGTTGCTTCATTAGGTGCAAATGTGGGTAACAAAGTTGTATTTGGTGCCACTGTTGAATTATATGGTGTTGACGATGAAAGTGAAGTGACTTACACCATTGTGGGTGAACTGGAAGCTGATATCAAACAAAACCTTATTTCGATTACCTCACCGATTGCACGCGCCCTTATTGGCAAAAGCGTGGACGATGTTGCTGCCGTTCAGGCACCGGGGGGCGTGCGTGAATATGAAATCGTCTCTGTAAAATACACTTACGTATAAAATAATATGCTGCTTATCGGTGAACGAATTTTACTAACCCTGTGGGTTGGTGGTATGTGGGTTGTTGGTTATCTGGTTGCACCTACATTATTTAGCATGCTCGAAAAAAGCATTGCCGGAAATGTAGCAGGGCAACTTTTTACCTTGCTGAGTTATCTGGGATTATTTTGTGGTAGTTTGTTAATAATAGGTTTGGCTAGCCGTGTTGGTGCTCAAGTCACACAACACTGGATGCTCTGGGTGTTACTTGCCATGTTGGTCATTATTCTAATTAGCCAGTTTGTGCTACAACCCATGATGGCAGAACTGAAAGCAACAGGTCTTACCGATTTGAATCGTTCCGAGTTTGGAAAACTTCATGGTGTTGCATCGGTTTTATTTTTGATAAACAGCTTGCTGGGTTTGTCGCTTGTTATTAGTCAGAAATAATCACCGATTAGTAGCGGGATAGAAGCTATAATGTAGTTAAAAATATGAGTTGTAAGGGTGGGCTTTATGGCATTACCTAAAGGAACCATAAAAATATAACAAGGACGAATACTATGCAATCCCTTCATCTGAAAATGTCTGTTTTTTTTCTTTTGTCAACCTATACTGTTCTCGCTTGCTCAGAGCAACCTAATGGTTTTAATAAAATTTGCAGCATTTATACTGAGGCTCAAAATAGTAGCATGTCAGTTGAGGATACATACAATTATATTTTTGAGAATATAAAAAATCGAGTCAGTTCCAAGGATGCTTTGTCAGTTTATGATGCTGGATTAGCTATTGATCCTGGAAAACGTTACCCTGTTTTTAAAGAATCTGCTGAGTATGTGTTAAAACATGAATGGAATTGTCCAGCAATGAAAGCATTTTTAAAAGAAATTAACTTTTGTTGTTAGAATTAAATAAGGAGAAACAATGGCATATTTAATCTAAATAAGCAGAAACCTCTTGAAAGGTACGGGGGCATTAACATATAAGAATGGTAACGTTTCAGTAAATACGCAATGTTGGTTTGAATTGGCAAAACCGATAGCTGCAAAAACATACATAGGTTGCTCGGCAACCCATATGTTAACTAAGAAAAATTCATTTGGTAAAAAACGGGAAGGTATATATCTGCCCGATAAACAAACGAATCGCCGTGGCATATTCATTCATATGGGGAATAATGCAGCATGGTCTGATGGTTGCATCGTCATAAAGGAACAAGAAGTTTTGAAAATATGGAATTCTATTCATCCTAAAGATGCATCTAATGTTACTGTTACTGTAAAGAATATATAAATGGAGGGAACATGAGACTAATTAAATTATCATTGTTTATATTATTCTTGACTGTAAGCACGTCAATTATCGCTGGATCAAACACGCAAGATGCTGAGCTAATGTTAAACAGGCTTCTACATATCGATAATGAAAAATACAATATAAAAAATGAAAAAGGCCAGTTTTTCTATAATTCTCTGCTTGAGTACAAAGATTGGGAGAGGTTATATATTAAATATTCTAAATTAAATATAAAAAGTAAAATATATACGGAAAATGAAATCAAAAAATTATTATTTATTGGGTTTATTGCTAAAATAAATTCAGATGCGGCAATATCTGAATCACTCTCTAGTGATTTATTGCCAATATTTAATCATAATAAAATATTAATATTGAATGTACTTTCCGATCTTAAGTTTTTAATTCCGTCAACTTGCTATTATTTGAATAATTATTTCGGTTTTGAAGGTAAAAATATAGAAAAAAGAACGCCGTTTATTAAAAATAATAAAAAAAATATCATGAAATATCTTGGTGATACTAACGGTGAAGAATGTATTTCCTATTTTGTAACAAAATAATTCTAACAATCAGCTCCAGCGGCAATTCAAAGTGGCACATTTTTGCGTAAGCAAAACAAGACCGCTGCGCTATCGCTTGTAATAACGAATAGACTATTTCGCACTGCTGTTCCGTTAACTTAAGCTTGAAATACAGTAAGCGTCTGATTATCAAGGTAGGCCAAGGTCATTGCTGAGATCCGGGGCATGCGGCTTGCTTAGCTATTAATCGGTGCCATTCCTTCTCCCTCAGGGAGAAGGCCAGGATGAGGGAGTAAGTAAAACAATGTGTTATCTATGTCAGATTAGATTCCCTCACCCCAACCCTCTCCCGAAGGGAGAGGGCGTTAACGGGACAGCAGTGACTATTTCGGTAAAATAATCTTCGGCTCGTCTGCCTGCTTATAAAGACCAACAATATGGCCGATGGTGATCACAATTGCCGCATCACAGTGTTGTTGAATCTTTTCTATCATAGAATTCCTGTCTGCTTTATCTGCGGCATTCACTCGCACTTTAATCAGTTCATGGTGTTCCAGCGCCAGATTAATTTCTTCCATCACACTATCGGTTAAGCCCTTATTGCCAATAATCACAATGGGTTTAATGTCATGTGCCAGTTGGCGCAAATGGTGACGTTGTGTTTTTCCTAAATCAGGTTGGGACATCATTCTACGTAGCTCAATAATATAAAGATTTAATTCGATAAATGGGATGAGTACGTTATTATACTTTAGTTTTA
>JALTJZ010000036.1 GCA_027076325.1 Chromatiales bacterium
GAATCGGAATTAAGAGTCTTTCTTGTTTATTCAGAAGATAGACTGATAGCAATCGCGCCTTTAGTAAGGACAAGGTATAAATTTAGCCAATGGCTTGAAATTATTGGTAATGCTTCAACTTATGAACCAACAGGACTATTGTATAAAGATAAAGAATCATTAGAGCTTTTATTAAGAAGCGTTTTTCAATATGGTCTGCCTGTTAATTTACAGAGGTTATCACAAAAATCACCTGAAGCGGTAATCGTCAATACCGTCAAAAAACCTTTACGTCTCCTGCTACAACGTAGGTCGGCCAGCTCATATTATATTAAACCTGTTAATAACTGGGATTCATTTTTATCAAAATCTGGAAAAAAATGGAGGTCAGATTTCAGAAATAAGATGAACAGGGCTAATCGGCTTGGGGATATTGAAATTGATTATATCCATTCTGATTTCACCAACTTTGAAGAATGCTTCAAAGAGGCAATGGAGGTTGAATCTCGAAGTTGGAAAGGAAAGCAGAAAACAGCACTGATAAATAATAAAAAATTACGTGATTTTTTTAGAGCTTACTTCTCCTTTCTTGCGAAACAAAAACGACTCCATTTTGCCTTTTTTAGAATAAACAAAAAACCAGTTGCAATGCATATAGCGGAATCACATAAAAATACACTGTGGTCCTATAAAATAGGATATGACTCTTCTTTTTCGCGCATTTCTCCCGGAATGCTACTTATTCTAGCCGTGCTAAAAGATACCTTCAAAAATAAACAATCTTATGAATTCCTTGGTTCGGCCGAATCATGGCAAAAAGCATGGGCCGTACAGGAGCATAGATACTGTTCAATTATTATTTACCCCCTTTCATTATATGGACTAGTCGGTTTACTTGATACACTTAGCAGCGTTTTGTATAACAAGTTTCAGCATATTTTTTTGTCTTTTTCCGAAAAATACATAACTAAAAGTTAATGCGTAGAATAAAATACAGTATTAAATTTCTTCTAGCCAGCATCCTTTTTTACTCCGGATTTCTGCGCCTCTACAAAATTTTATTTTTTAAGAATAAAGCTATTATTCTTATGTATCATAGAATACTTGGAAATTTCGAACACAATCACAGTTATTCACACGATGGTATAATTGTTAATACCAATAGCTTTAAAAAACAAATTAAATTTCTATCTCGGAATTTTAATATTCTAACAATCGACAACTTCAGTACTCATATTAAGGAAAATAAGCCATTTGATGGTACGTCCTGCTTAATCACATTTGATGATGGATGGCATGATAATTACAAAAATGCTTTTCCAATATTGAAACTATATAATACAGCCGCTCATATATTCCTTCCTGTTCATTTTATTTCAAATACAGATAATTTCTGGCAGGAAAAACTTAACCGTTATATGTCCCATATCTGCCATAACCCCAACCTATTCAGTGACTTTATAAATAATCATCACCTACAAGAGTTTATCTTGTTAGAAAAAACTGAAATAAAAATATCAATCCGTAATTATATTTCCAAACTAAAAGCCTGCTCACCAGAGGAAATCAAGCATTTATTAGAACAATATGAAACAGAAATGGTGGCTAAAAACTGTATGGCGCCTGCAAATGAAATTGACACCTATCTGAACTGGCCACTTATTCGAAAAATGCAGGAAGATTCCATTTCCTTTGGATCACATGCTATTTCGCATCATATGTTAACGAAACTGGATAAACATCAACTGGAGCATGAACTATATGAATCCAGGAGAATTATTGAATCACAAATTGGAAAAACCGTAAACTCTATTGCATATCCAAATGGCAATCATGATAAAATTGTTTGTTCTGCAAGTAAGCAGGCTGGTTACGAACTTGGTTTTACCACTAAACATGGCTATGCAACAGCATCAACTGATCCTTTACGAATTCCACGTATTAATATTCATGAAGATATGACTAAATACATTCCATTGTTTTACTGCCGCATTTTGGGTATATTTTAACAGGCCTATTATCAATGAGAATTTTAATAACCGATGGTGATAACAGAGCAAGTCTTGCGATAGTTCGTTCACTGGGAAGGTTGGGCCACACAATCATAGTCTGTGACAAACATTTACCGTCCCTTGCTTCTGTATCTCGGTATTCTTCAGCAAAATTTATCTATCCAGATCCTGTATCAAAACCACAGGAATTTGTTGATTCAATTATTAAATATATTTCTGAACATAAAGTCGATATTGTTCTCCCTGTTGCAGATGTTACTACTCTTCTAATTTCGAAACATCGTCATATGCTACCTAATTTCTGCCATTTTCCCTTTTCTGACTTTGAAACAATTTCACAAGCTGCAGATAAAAATTACGTCATGAAAATGGCTGCATCACTCGATGTACCAGTCCCCAAAACCTTTGAACTAACAGGTAAATCTGAAATATCAAAATTACCTGACAACCTCTCATATCCTGTGGTACTCAAACCCGCACGCTCTCGCATTAAAATAGATGATGGATGGCATTTTACTTCTGTAGGCTATGCCGATAATTATGTAGATTTAGTTAGTACACTTGAAAGAAAAAGTGAATATGAATTCCCTATCCTGCTTCAAGAAAGAATTTATGGACCTGGTATTGGTATTTTTATGTGTTGTAATCATGGTGAAATTATTGCAACTTTTAGTCATCGACGACTACGAGAAAAACCGCCATCAGGTGGTGTTAGTGTACTTAGAGAAAGCATCCCAATTGACCCAGATGCAAAACGCTATTCTGAAAAACTACTAAAGAAATTAAACTGGCATGGCGTCGCTATGGTTGAGTTCAAACTTGATAATAGAGACAGACAGGTAAAACTTATGGAAATAAATGGACGTTTCTGGGGTTCTCTACAACTGGCAATTGATGCGGGCGTCGATTTTCCAGCCCTGCTTATTTCAACAATAGAACATAATAATATAAAACCTGTAATCAATTACCGAACGGGTGTAAAAAGTCGCTGGTTCTGGGGAGATGTTGATGCTCTGCTTATGCGTTTCCTAAAATCAAAGAAAGAATTACAACTTCCTGAAAACAGTGATGGTGTATTAAGAACATTTATTAAGTTTTTTAAATTATGGGAAAAAGATATGCATTATGAAGTTTTATCTCTAAAAGATATCCGACCCTGGTTGCTTGAAACACGACGCTGGTTTATAAAATAACGGGTAAGCCGTTTACACAAAACAAGTATAGGATAATGACGACATTTAATAATCTTATAGCACCAATCTATTTTACAATAATTACAATTAACCACTAAATCTTTTTTTCCATCAATACTTCTCTAACTTTTGAAGTATAGTGATGGGGAAGATATTTTTCTAAAACTGCATTTCGTGCATTTTTTCCTAATCTTAAACGTAATTCAAGATCTGATGCGACCTCTTTCATTCTCTCTCGTAATTCATCAGGATTTCCTGGCTCCACTAAAATACCATTTTCACCATTCACAATATAATCAACTGTCCCAGCTGTTCGCGTTGTAATAACAAGTTTCCCAAGCGCCATAGCATGTAAAATAACTAATTGTCCAACTGATATTTGGCGATCTTCTAATGGAATAACAACAAATTGACAATTTTTAATTAATCTTTCAAATTCATCAAATGGGATATCAAAAAGGATTTTTACATTTTTTAAGTCTTCTGGTACTTTAACCGCGTTAGGTGAAGCAACAATACATACCTTTTGGCTTATATCTTTTGCCGCTATTACCAGCGTATTAAAGTCTCTAAAAACACGACCAGCGGATAAGACATAATCTTCCCCATCTTTGATTTCATCTGCAACAAATTTTCTACTTGTGTGAAATGGAACAAATGCTACTTTTTGTTCATTCCATTTAAATACTTTTTTATAGTATTCAGCTTCCTGAGTTGATGAACAGATAATTTTATATAGCGAATGAAAACAAAACCTCATTACTGCATATTTTATTTTGGAACTTAAGGTGTTAACCTTTTCGCGCATAATAAACTGCAAAACAACATGCTTTGGCCTTCGAAAAAACAAGATTGTTTGCCAAAATGACAGGAAGAATGTTGCATGATCACATTCAAATGTAAATATATAGTCATACTTTTTTCTTAATCGTAAAAGCGTCAGCAAAATCTTTATAGACAAAAAAGGCAAGTCCAGTGTTGATATCTGTTTTGATTTTTTGTTGCGAAAATTAACGCGTTCAATATTTATATTACATAGTTCACTATCAAGTTGAACCTCATCCCACCACCATGGCAAGTCTTCTGAACCACCTATTCTAACTATTGCAGACTTCATATTTATGCCTGTAGTGCAAAATTTTTAGTTATTGCCAAAAGATAAGAAATCATCATTCTCATCTAACAATAGTTCTATCATCCTGGTGATTTTTATTAAATTTATACATTATTATTTCATGCTCAATAACAATTTATCTGAGCAAACTTGTAGTTTTTTAAGTATACCTTCAACTTCAACTTTATCCTTTCCATATGGATCCTGAATCTCGATTTTATTTTTACCAAGCAATGCACCAAGCCAGACAATTTTATTTCGGACTTTATCTCCATAAATTTCTAACTCCTCCCAATTTCTTATGTCCATAATAACTATCCAGTCAGCCCAATCAAGTAACTCCTTATCAGCTATTGTAGAACGGTGTTCACCTAATTCAACACCAAATTTTCGAGACATAAGAATATGCTGCTCAGGTGATGCACGACCTGATTTAGGGTAGGTTCCTGCCGAACGAATTATAATTTCTCTATTTGTTAGCTTTCCATTTAAATAGCCGGCAACAAACGGACTACGATAAATATTTCCATAACATAAAATTAATAATTTTTTTGGTTTTGTAGTCGAAATTAATTTCTCCGTATTTTTTCTTGCATTTTTTAGTACTGGACGTTGGCGAATGTATCGAATTATTTTGTTTATGATTCGCTTAAATATAGTCATGTATATTTAGAACTGGCCGATTAATGAGATATCTCAGCAATCTCCTCGACCAGTATTGGCCGTGCATGCATATAGGCTGTCGTACTCCGTTTAGCTTCGATATCCTTATAGACAAAACTGGCATGCTCCGTATCAACGCCCATTAGTTCAGCCGCTTCTTCTGCGGATAATCCATGATTATGAGACCAGAGCGCCAAATCCATCTTGTCATAAGGCAACGCAAAATAAAATTCATCCTGCCCCTGCGCCATACTGTATGTATCCGTTGTTGGTTGGGCATTGCAAATTTCATCAGGTAATCCAAGATAACGGGCTAACGCATATACCTGGGTTTTATATAAATGGGCAATAGGCTTTACATCGGCACTGCCATCTCCATTTTTTACAAAAAAACCCTGGTCATATTCAAGCCGATTTGGTGTTCCTACAACAGCATAGTTAAGCCTGTCTGCATGAAAATATTCTACTGTTTTTCTAATTCGCTGTTTATAATTTGTTGCTGCAACTATCTGAAGGTACTCTTTCAAGCCAAGTCGTTTT
Organism: Chromatiales bacterium; assembly: GCA_027076325.1. Classification (GTDB taxonomy): domain Bacteria; phylum Pseudomonadota; class Gammaproteobacteria; order UBA6429; family Thiohalophilaceae; genus SZUA-37. Next base: position 5,502 of record JALTJZ010000036.1, read on the forward strand.
CTTAGAACTTCACCATCTGGACGCTGGACGACCAGTTGAAAGTAATTAATTTTCCCTTCCTTGCCGCCAGCAATAACCAACTTACTCTTCCAATCAGGCATATATTCTGGAAAGGTAAGGCGCATCGCATCATCTCGCCATTTGTAGCAACCAATAGCCTCAAGTGTAGGCGCTATATCTTGAGTGATATATTCAATTCCCAGTTGTTGAGCGACCATTTCTCCCAAAGAGAGACTATCTGATGATGAATCTTGCTCTGGCAACAATAAACCAAAAACTTTTTTGGATCCCAGCGCCCTAACACAAAGAGCGGCCGAGACTGCACTATCGACACCGCCAGATATTGCAACAACAAGACCACGCTTACGAAGCCTGGTTTGCAAAGCCTGTTTCAAGCTTTCACTAATACGTTCAATTACTTTTTCCTCATTAATTTCTAGCGGATTGTTCATTTTAGAAGACATAAGCAGTCCTTGATTATTACAGTAAATTTAAATACTAAGTAGAAGCCAGTATTACGCGTATTTCACCTGTCTCATTTTTTACAGTTCTAAATTTTTTATAATTCTTGTTTTTTTCAAGACGTTTAAGCAATGGCTCACCCTGCCCAAGACCCACTTCAAATGCCAGCCAACCACCATCATTCAAGTATTTCGGAGCCTCTTTAATTATACGGCCGAGTATCTTGATACCAAATGGCCCGCCATCAAAGGCCATACTAGGTTCAAATGAAATAATTTCATCAGGCATGCTTTCAAGCTTTCCGCTCGATATATACGGAGGATTGCAGGTAAGCACATCCACCGAATTAAAATATTCATCCGTCGCAAAGGGTTCAAGCAGATCACCTGTAAAAAAATTAACCCGTGATTCAAGCTTAAGGTGTTTATTATTTTGTTTTGCTAACGAAATTGCTTTCTCATCCAGATCCGCAGCCGACACAATGGTGCGCTTCTGATGCCATGCAAATGCCAGGGCCAGGTTACCAGAACCCGTACACACATCAATTACTTTTACTGCGCCTTTATTCTCTGCAATCTCATTAATTAACCCTAATGCGGCATAACCCAGAAGCTCAGTTTCTTTACGTGGCACTAATGCATCTTTACCTACAATCAACTCAATCCCCATAAACTGCTGTCGGTTAGTAATATGCGCAAGCGGAACACCTTTCTCACGTAATTTTATATATTCTTCTAACTTTTCAAGCGATTCGGCTTCTAAGACAGGCAAATCCAGTTCAAGTGCCCGTTGAACTGATAATGCATTACCTGCGGCCAGATGCCATAAAGTACGAACCGTCGACTCCGAAGATTCTTCAGGCTTGTCCTCCAGAATAGACAGACTTTTATCTACCCTGTTTACAAGTTCATTAAACTTTATATTCTGCTCCATTATTTACCCAAATCTTTTTTGGTTATCTTACCCGTTGGGGTCTTTGGCAGCTCATCCATAATATGAATCTTCTGCGGAACCATGAAGTTTTCTAATTTAGACATGCATAGTTTTCTAATTTCTAATTCTTTGAGCTGGCATGTTGGCTCTAATGAAACATAGGCATGAATAGACTCTCCCAGGACCTCATCCGGCAGGCCAACAACCGCGGCCTCAACAATGCCATCAATTCCTAATAAGACGTTTTCAACTTCAATCGGGCTTACTTTTTCACCTCTAGTCTTAATGATATCGTCACTGCGACCAATAAAATATAATAGATCATTGCTATCTTTCTTAAACCAGTCATGTGTGCATAGTATACGTTCTCCAGGTAACTTCCCCTGTTTCAGCATTTTTTCTGTCTGTTCAGGATTGTTCCAATAACCAAGCATAATATGCGGCCCACGAACATGAAGTATTCCCATTTCCCCTTCTTTCACAGGGTTACCATCCAGGTCCAGCAGGTATGTCTCTGTACCAGGAATAGCTCTACCAACTGAACTTCCATTATCATCTAATAACTCTGGCTCCAAATAACATACGCGCTTACACTCTGTAAGGCCATACATTTTATAAATAAGCGCATTAGGAAATATCTCCTTTAAGGTTGAAATATATTCCGCAGGCAATGCTGCTGCTGTATTTGTTACCCGTGTAACTGAATCAAAAATAATTTTTTTCCGTCTATGTGCCGCCAGCAACATTGAAAAGATAGTCGGCACGGCTGGAAATACTGTTACCTTAAATTCTTCTATTCGTTTAAAAATAAGCGCTGGATAGGTAAATGAACGCTCGAGAACAAGTGTAGCGCCCAAATGTATACTCATTAATAATTGATAAAGGCCATAATCAAATGCAAAAGGAAGTACGTTAATGATGACATCTGACTTATTCAGGCGTAGATATTCAATTAAACTGCCTAGTGCAAATGTCATAGACAAATGACTATGCATCACACCTTTAGGATTTCCGGTGCTTCCCGATGTATAAATAAGCGAAGCAAGATCTGATGGTGTGATGTTTTTGTGTTCATCCAAAATATTACTTGATTGTATAACAGATAAAAATGTTTCTACCTTAGGTGAAGTTCTTTCAGAAGTAACAGAATATTTTTCTAAATCGCCACTACAGATCACATACTTTAATCTTTTCAATTTAGGGATAGTGGCGTTAAGTTGCTCACTTAAGTGAGTATCAGATAATAATATTTCCGCCCCACAGTCTCTAATTATATATTCAAGTTTATCTGCTTTAGTTTGTGGATTAATAATTAAAAACACGCCGCCAGCAATGGATATAGCATAAAGACTGACAATACACGGCCATGTATTATCCATATAGATGGCTACTCGATCGCCTCGATGCAGACCCCGTGCTAACAACCCGGAAGCCATTCTTGAGGATTCCTCCGCTAACTGTAAATAGGTATAGCTTTCACCTTCGATAACAAGAGCAATTTTGTCAGGCTCTCGTTCTGCTGAATACAACAAACTATCACACAAAAATCGTTGTGGCTTTATAATCATTTTTTTAAAATTTATTGTGCTTGTTTTTTTTCAATAAAAGAAACAATATTATTTACTGAGTCCAAATTTTCGGGCATCATCTCGTCATCTTCAACGGTGATACCAAAATCATCTTCAAGGAAATATATAACTTCGAGAATTCCTGTTGAATCTATAATTCCTTTATCTAGAAAGGAATCATCATCTGCTAGCGCAGATTGATCATCAGAGAATAAATAATTCTCTAAAATATATTTTCTTACTGTATCTCTTGTCGACATTATGCTCTCCAGTATTCTAAATTAATTATTAGTTTTGATATTTGATTGAAATCCTTCAATGAACAAGTTATGCCAAACCTGCGTAGACAATATGCCTATAAAAGCCATATTGTCTTTTGTTCCAATTGCCCGCCCTCGCTCAATCTTATTAACCAGTTTTTCTACCCTTGCGGGGTGAAAATAATTATATTTTTTAATAGTTTCTATACTTAATAAGTCTTTAACATACTCTGGGGTTTTGTCAGTAAAAAATGAGGGGATATCCGGAGCACGATAGGGCTGTTTAAATCGGTCAACGATTGTTTCAGGCAAGTATCGACGCATAGATTGTTTTAACAGGTATTTTTCATTCAGTACTTTCATCTTAAATTTTGGATTAATTGAATTTGCAAATTCAATAACTCGATGATCCAGAAAAGGAAACCGCCCTTCTACAGAATTTTTCATAAGCATTCTGTCACCCTGGGAACATAGGAGGTAACCCGCCATGAGCGATTTCGCCTCAATAAATTGTGACTTATTAAATGGATCTAATTCAGAAACTCGGGCAGGAAATGTTTTTTCTAACTCAGAAATAGCATTATCTGACAAATTTACCTTCATATCTTCGGAAAAAAACTGCTTACATTTTGCTGTTGTCGTCCAGCGCGGTAAATGCGCAAAATAAGAAAGTTCTGGATTCTCTAACTCTGCACCAAAAAAATTTTTTAGATATATGACACCCTGTTTTTTAGATAAATCGAGGTAGGGATAAAGTCTTTTCAACAGAGAGGGTCGAAAACTTGAATCTGGATTTTTTGCCCAAAACTGTCTTATTTTTCCCTCCTTAAAAATATCATATCCTCCCAGAACTTCATCCGCACCTTCGCCTGTTAGGACAACCTTATATCCCTTATCATGTACCAATTTTGACAACTGATTCATTGGAATGGGCGCAGTTCGTAATATGGGCGCTTCTGTATGCCAGATAGTTGCACGAAAATTTTCAGCAATATCCGAATAACTGCATTGTATGCGACTATGATCTGCGCCAAGATGTTTGATCATCTGATTCTGATAATCGCTTTCATCCAATGCACCATCGTCAAAACCGATTGAAAAGGTGCGTAAATCAACATCGCCGTAATTGTGTATCAATGCAGTTATAACAGAGGAATCGAGTCCACCAGAAAGATACGCTCCAACAGGAACATCCGATCGTAGTCGTATTTTTGTCGCATCGATTAATAGATCATGTAGTTCTTCTATTAACGTTGATTCTGGTTTATCAAGATATTCTCCCGGCTTTGCGAATTCCCAGTCCCAGAATTTTTTCTTCTTTACACTACCATTCTCTATTGTAAGAAAATCACCAGGAGGAACTTCATAAATATTCTCAAAAAGAGTATTTGGACTAACAGGCGACCAAAAGGTCATTAACTGATCAAGCGCCTGTTTATTTAAGGATGGTGCCTGTTTTAATGCGACAAGTATGGATTTAATTTCTGAAGCAAAGATTAATTGACCATTAATTTGTGTATAAAATAACGGTGTGATACCAACACGGTCTCGAATCAACAGTAGCTTTTGTTTCTGTTTGTCCCAAAGCGCAATAGAAAACTGCCCATTTAAATATTTCATAAAGTTATCACCGTACTCTTCATATAAGTGTACGATAACTTCAGTATCCGAATGAGTATAAAACACGTGTCCCTGTATTTTTAATTTATCACGTAACTCAATGTAATTAAATATTTCACCATTAAATACAACCCATACATTATTATCCTCATTATGGATAGGCTGATTTCCACCATTGATATCAATAATACTTAAACGCGCATGGGCCAGCCCCACTTGTTTGTCATTATAAATGCCAGTTCCATCTGGTCCACGGTGATACATAATTGACGCCATATCACTTAATACAGCATCATTAATTGCTGTGTTATGGCGTAAATTAATAATCCCCGCTATCCCGCACATATAAAAATCCTGGTCATTTGCCCCAATAACTCTCAAACTGTATTTAATATGCCTGAACGTTTCAACACTTCTTTAGCTGTACAAAAGTTAAAATATTCAAGTAAATTCTTTAATCGCGATTCACATTTATCAAGATTATTATAATGCCTAAATTTTGATAAAAAACTTGTATTAATTCTTGGCTGCTGCGGATCAATTTCCCATGGATGCAAATAAAAAATAAATGGTTTTTTCTGAAATTTATTAATGCTGGCCAAGCCAAACTGACTAAACCAATAAGGATAAAGCCGGAAATACCCCCCTCCTGCTATTGGCAGCCTGTACCCAAGGAGATTTAAAGTAGATAATGGAAACTCTACAATTGATTTACCTGAATCTGAGCGCTGCAAATAGGGAAATTTTGGCGCATCCGGCATTCCATATCGATCGTGACGAACAGGAAAAATACTGGAATCATATTTAAAACCCGCTTCAATGAGAACATCAATGGCCCATTGTGATTGTTCCGTTATCGAGTAACTTGCCGCTCTATACCCAAGCACCTCTGTCTGAATTTGATCTTCCAGTAATTTTTTTGCTCGAAGAGTTTCTTCTTTAAATACACCTTTATCCTGATCGTATATTAACTGATGGCTGTAACCGTGACTGGCAATCTCATGTCCTTCTTCTGCAATACTTCGAACCAGGCCTGGTTCACGCTCTGCAACCCAGCCAAGAACAAAAAATGTTGCTTTGATTTCGGCATCATTGAATATTTGTAAAATTTTATTCGTATTTTTTACTACACGACTTTCCATTTTAGTCCAGTCATCAGTTGATACATTTTTAGCGAAAGCAGATACTTGGTAGTAATCTTCAACATCTACCGTCATTGCATTAAAAATTGAACTACGATTGTTGTTCTGCACTAGCGAGATATCCAGAATTTAAAATATAACTTTCAAATCGACTGTAACTTGATTTTGCCTATAAATGTTTCTCGTTGAATTACTTGAATCTCGACGATAATGCCTAAACGCTAATGTTCCTGTTGAGTTTCTGGAAATATTTCTAACTAAAGCTATGTTTCCCACCAGCAGATCATCATTATACTGCCCACCTCGTAATTCCTGATTTTGAATACGCAATTCCAACTCCAAGCTACTCCGTTTCTGGAATTGCCAGTCAATACCCGCTTCCCCTCCAGAAATCACTTCTCTATCGCCTGAAACCTGAAACTCTCTCTTTCTTGAATAAGCTGAAATACTGAAACTTGTCCTGGAATATTCACGCACTGCCCGTAAGTCCAGCCCCTTACTTAAAAATGCTTCTGTAGTAGGTACAGGATCGCCTGGCCCAATAATAGGATCACCTATCTCTGTACTACCCTGGTTTCTTATTAAGGTGCCCAGGTTATTTCTAAACTCTTCATTATACCCCCCCCCAAAAGTCCATCGGCGACTCACATAGTTAATATCAAACCTTTTAGTTTTTCCAAATACGCGCTCACCTATTCGCAATGATATTGTATTTTCTCTTACAGGATTCCATCTGAAACCCATATCCCAGGTTGAGCCTTTTTCGATGCGAGTAAATGTACCCTGCCCATATTCATTGTTTTCACGCCCTAAACTGCCTAGAAACGCCAGTTGCCCGCTAAACGCATAATTGATATCAATATAACCGCGCTCAAAACTTGAGTCATCGCCAAGCTCTGGTTCAAATTTCCGATTTGTGTAATAGAGTTTCCATTGTGCCCTGTTCATTGATAAGGCGTTATTTAATTCGGCGGTTACAGTTTTATTTTGTTGAGCTGACAGGGAATCATTTTCATAACTGAGCCATGAACGACTATAACGAAGCTCAGTCTGCATATTTCTGCCAAGATTAGTTTTAAAATATGGACTTACAGAAGCCAAATTTACATCGGTTCTATTGGAACTAATAGTGACATTATCAACAGGTATCACCGCATTTCGGGATATAATTTGTTGCATTCGACCAGCTGTCGCATCGATATAAAAAAAATCAGCAATTAATTCTCCATTTGCTGCTGCATTAAGGGTATGAAAGGTATCATTGAAATCTGAGTTTGTAGAATAAAATATATTTTGCATTTCATATAAAAATGAAAAATTAGCTCGTTGTCCCTGTCCCTGAAACAAAACAGCAGGATTGACCTGCAATATTTTATCGCTCTGTTCTGAACCCGGAGAATCAAGGAAGATATTATCGTTATGACTGCCAGAAACATAAAAAGAAGGGGTGATTTCCCAGTTACCGGCTACCGCAACCTTATTTAAGGAATAGCCTAATATTAGTATGACTGCTGCTCTGAGAAAGCCAGTCACCTTAATATTCATACACAACACTGCCACCACCTAACTGGAAGATGAACTATAGTATGCACCATAGTAGTTTTTTCCCGCAGGCTTGCTTGTTTTATTTAAAACCAGCCCTATTACTTTTTCATCATCCAGCAACCTTATCGATTCTTCAATCACATTTTGGGGGGTATTTCCAGCCTCTACGACAATAACAATTTGTCCCATAAGCTGGCTAAGAACTGCAGCCTGATTTGCCAGTAACAGTGGCGGACTATCAAAAATAATAATTCGATCCGGATAGCGCTGAGATAGTTCATTAGTAAGCTCAGCCATTCTCTCACTTGAAAGCAGTTCGGTGGAACGTGGATTAGGCAACCCAGAAGGAAGAACTCGCAACTTAGGAATATTGGTATTTAAAATAACATCACTGAGGTGGGTGTTCTTGTCCAGCAACAAATCCGTCATACCGGCAAATTCCTGCACACCCAATATGCGGCTTAAAGAGGGGTTGACTACATCACAATCCACCAATAAAACCGTAGTGTCACGTTCTACTGCCATTAGCATAGCAAGATTTAAAGCCGTATACGTTTTGCCTTCCTTTGGTAAGCTACTGCTTATCATCACTAAATTGCCACGCTCAACTGGTATGGCTGCTTTCCCAAAAGCATTCCGTAATATAGGTCTTTTTATAACCCGATATTCTTCTGCTTTAACTGTCTCGATATTATCTGGTGTAACAAAACCCAGCTCGTCCAGTTTTTTTAAATCTATATCAATATGATTTTTTGACTGACGCGAACTTATTTTATCAAAATACGGCGCCGTCTCGCCCAGCGTCGAACTGGAATGACCAGCCGTATCTGATTTCTTTAATAGTTCAACTACTTTTTCTATGCTGTTCATTTATCGGGCCATCCCTATCAAATTTCTAAATGACATCTGTCATTTCCAGATATAGCACCCCAAAATATGCTACGAATAACATTCCACCAAGAAAGGTATAACCGATCATTACCAGTCGGCAACGTCTTTGAACAGCTTTTAGCGGGGTATAGGTTACCGATCCAATCACAGGTAAGCCCGTTAGTTCACGTAAATCGCGTTGATTAAATACTACAGCCCTTATTTTTGACATAACAAAAGCCAGAGCGATCCCCATCCCCAGCGCCAAAAATAAAACACCGGTACTAAACATTAGTCGATTAGGGGCTGATGGATGTTGAGGGATACGAGGCGGCTCAATCACTTTTAATTTTACCTGTTCACCTGTTTGCTCAACCGCCTCCGACATTTTCGCGGACTCACGCCGAGTTAATAAGGCATCATAATGCTGCTTATTAACTGTATAATCCCTGTTCAGAGCAATTAATTCAGCCTCTATTTTCGGTAATGTTTCCACCTGTTGCTGTAAATACTTCACCCGTTTTCTAAACTCATTGCGGCGTACTTCAATTGCAGCAATATTCGCTTTAACCTCGCCTAATGCCAATTGTATTTGCTGATAGACAGGATTTTCCGACGTTGATTGATCTTCAGCGACAGCGTTGGATTCTTCTATCTCTTTTTGTTTCTTTAATTCGGCAATACTTTCCCTGACCTGACTAACATCCGGATGTTCATCCGTATATTTAAGCAACAGTTCATCTAGTCTTGTTTGCAATGCAACAATCCGCTGATCGATTGGCGATAATATTACACCACCATCCTGATCAAGGACTGTTTGAGATGTATTTGTGTTTTCAAGCTGATTAATCAGAGCATCACGCCTAAATTTTTCCTCGCGCAATTCCAACTCAACTTCTTCCAGATTAGTCTGAGCAGTCTGTAAACGCTGATAATAACTGTTGCCCTGCTCTGGTAACATTTTTATATTTCTGCGCCTGAATTCGCGCAGGCGATTTTCTGCGGCAACCAGCTTGGCTTCGTATTCCTTGATCTCATTTTCAAGAAATTTTTGCGCCACGACATTTTCTGAGCGTGATCCACTTAATGAATCTTCAATAAATATATCAAGGAGAGCCTGTACGATACCAAACGCAACTTTAGGATCTTCATGCCTGGCGGAAATAACAAACAGATTTGGCGGCTTTGGCCGTGGCGCCCGATGTGTTCGTAAAGCTCTTATACTAATATTGCGTTGCATTTTATCAACAATCGCATCAAACTCGGACTGATTCATACTTTGTATATCGAGATCAACTTTACGCACGACTCGTTCAATATTCGGCCTGCTTAATAGTTCTTTTGTAATAAGCCCAAATTGCTCACTTACATCTATTGAATCTACAGATAACCCGCGCAACAATGGTTTCAATATCGTGTTGGTGTCAACATAAATTTGCGCACTGGCCTCATAGCTATCCGGAATCTTTGATACCCCATACCAGCCAAGCAATGCGACAACCCATGCAACAATTAAAATTAACCAGCGATAGCGAAAAATGCCATAAATCAGGTTTAATAGTTTTTCGATAGTATTATGCATAAATATATAAAGTTGTGTGATTAAAACCAGGCTTCAGGTACAAATAGCACGTCACCCGGTTGCATACGAATATTGGCGGAAACATCCCCATTCTCCAATAAATCATCCAACCTTACCTTTATTTGTCTTTGCTTCCCTCCCTCGTTTCTGACAATCACCGCGCGATTCCCTGCCGCATACTCGGTCATGCCATTAACTGCAATGATGACATCTAATAATGTCATATACTCACGATAGGGCAGGATCTGAGGGGTTCCAACCTGCCCCACAACTCTAATTTGCTCCGTATAACGGCCCACAAATTCCGTGACTGTGACCGTTACTACCGGTTTTTTCATATAGCGTTTAAGACGCTTTTCCATCTCACGCGCAAGCTTGCTTGGGGTTTTACCACTGGCAACAAGATCTTCAACAAGCGGAGTCGTAATTCGGCCATCCGGTCGCACAGGTACTTCGCCACTTAATTCAGGATTTCCCCAAACAAATATCCTTAAGGTATCCCCTGCCCCAATAAGATAGGGAGCGGAAGGCGTATCTACGCCACTATTTATTTCATCCGTAGGGCTTGCAGTACCTGTTCCATTCGTTGCACACGACTGGATGAGAAATACCAATCCACACAATATTAATAATTTAATTTTTTTCAGCAAAATATGCATTGCACCGCGCACCTCATGTACCAGAATAGAACCGCCATTAAGATAGAAATCAATTATTTATAAGTATTTTAAAGAGCGGGAGCATTTGCACAGAAGCATCCCCTTTTGTGCTCTCCCTTATTATCCACATTCAGAAATATCAACAATACCTTAGTAAATTACCAACAAATTATACTTCAGTATCCATGACACAGGTATACTGTCATTGGTAATAGACCATTTACCATACAAACAGATTTACAGGCGCCTCATAAATCCACGCTCAGGCTCCAAATAATACTGCGTAATTGAATATTATACTATAAATATCAATATGTTGCATGCAGCTAATCTTTACGCTCAAGTTGTTGGAGCAAACTTTGGGCAAGCTGTCGCTCAGTAAATTGACTCGATGAGGATAATGCCCGTTTTAAAACGGCTACCGCCTCCGTTTGGCGACCTGATTTTTCGAGGGCAACTGCATAATGATACTGAATAACCGGATTTTGATTCCTTCTCGCCACATCCTCCAAAATAGGTAGCGCACGCTCAATTTCATCATTTTTCAGCAACAACCATCCCAAAGTATCACCAATTGCAGCATTGTCTGAGGCTTGCTTATAGGCGCGCTGTGCATATTTTATTGCCTGAGCCAGATCCTTCTCTGAAAGAAGAACAGCCAGGTTATTTAATACCACAAGATTAGCGGGATGCTGCTCTAATACCTGCTTATAATATTTTTCAGCCAGGAGCACATTGTTGTTTGCCTGATAATAAGCGCCAAGCGCTGATTTTAGCCTTGAATCTTCTGGATATTTCTTACTTGCCAGGAGTAACGCCCTGAGCGATTTCTTTAATTTACCTGAAGCCATATAAGCCTGAGATAATTTCAATGCCGCCTCAACAGATGCATCTATTTTTAATGCTTGTCTGTATGCCTGTATCGCCTCTTCATATTTGTGTTCTTGTATATAAATATCACCTTCCAGAATAAAACCAATGTTTGATTTTTTCTGCATCGCCTGAATTTTTTTCGCTTCACTCAGTGCTGAATCACTATCACCCAGGCGCAAGGCCAGACGAATTAAACCTATCCTCGCCGATATCAGAGAGGGATCCAGTTCCAGCGCCTTGCTCAGTGCAAGCCGGCCATCTTTTTCCTGCCCGAGAATGAACCTGGCATTCGCCAACTCGACAAAAGCCAATGGGTTTTCAGGGTAACGTCTAACCAGCTTTTCATATGTTTCAGCCGCCAGATTTGCCTTTCCTGAAAAAATTTGCGCCTTACCTAATAGCAAAAATGAGCCCGCTTCATTTGGTGCAATAGCATATATCTCTTCTGCTATCTTTAGAGCAAGATCTGATTTTTTTACTCCTAAATAATATTTAGCCAATAAGATCCTTGGCATTAATGTTCGATCATCAGCCTCACGTGCACGCTCAAGCCATAAAATGACATTTTTTCTATCTCCGCGTTGCTCAGCAATCTGCGCATGCCCAATCATCGCCTCCACGGACTTTTCATTAACCATTAAGACTTTATCGAATATTTTACTGGCGGCCGACAAGTTTCCATCTTCCAGCGCCATCCTCGCCAAATTAAGATGTGCAACAAGAAAATCGTGGTCAAGGGATAACGCCATATTGAAATAATTTTTTGCCTGTTCACGCCTTCCAGAAAACAATTCAACCGTACCAAGCAAAACATATAAAACAGGCGTTCCCCCCCTCTCTTTTAGTATCTTATTAATTAATTTTCTTGCTTCCGTATATTTCTCTGAACGGATATATGCATAGGTTGAAAGTAATACCCCTTCCATTCCTTTTTCTTTTTGCAGTGGCTTTAATATGTCAATAGCATCATCAAATTCACCGCGTCGCATATATGCGCGAGCAAGTTCAGCGCGAATAGAAATATTATCTGGCTCCAGCTTAACGGCCTCTTCCAAATAATGAAGTTGCGTTTCATGCCCCCCCAGGGAAGCAACCGCCATGCCCGCCATTGCCAGCAAACCAGCATCCTTATCATCTCCATTAAGAGCGGGACGCAAGACATCCATTGCTTTCTTGGGCTGATTTAACATAAGGCGAACGGCGCCCAGTAATTTTCTTGCCTGAATATGTGTAGGCATACGATTTACAAAACGCGTCAAAAAAACATTTGCCTGCTCATAATTACCAAGTGCATAATTGCTTGCCCCCAATAAAAGCAGGCTTGGCATGTGATCAGGGATTTTCTTTTGTAACTCCAGCAATAGTGTGTTTGTAAGCGTATAATTCTTTTTTTGATACGCCAACCAGGCTTTAAGGTATTTGGGATAGGGATGGTGGGGTAAGACTCTGGACAGTGCACTAATATGCTTACCTGCCTCATCAAGTTTACCCTGTAAAATTTGAACATTTATTAAATTAATCGTCGCATTATATTCTTGCTCTGTGACTATTTTATTTTTGGTCAGCACTCTCTTAAAGGTCTGTTCTGCTTCAGGAAGCTTCCCAAGCTGCCGATACATCTGCCCTTTGACAATCCAGACTTCCTTTTCCTTCGGATCAACAGCAAGCGCCTGTTTCAGATATTTTTCCACCTCAGAAAAATTACTACGGTTTAATGCAAGCTTCGCCATTCCTATATATGCTGCAGCATTATTTTTATCCAGAGAAATAGCCTGTCGGTAAGCCTTATCTGCTAATTCAAAATC
>JALTJZ010000037.1 GCA_027076325.1 Chromatiales bacterium
GCCAGTTGGCGCAAATGGTGACGTTGTGTTTTTCCTAAATCAGGTTGGGACATCATTCTACGTAGCTCAATAATATAAAGATTTAATTCGATAAATGGGATGAGTACGTTATTATACTTTAGTTTTACGATAAAAGGTGGTTTCAGATATGGCGCGCAGCAAAAGCAGTCGGGACTGGATGCAGGAACATTTGAATGATGAATATGTTATCCGGGCACAAAAAGAAGGCTATCGTGCGCGTGCTATTTACAAGCTGATGGAGCTTGATGAACGTGACCGGTTGATTAAACCAGGCCATTTTGTTGTCGATTTAGGCGCGGCACCGGGTAGCTGGTCGGAATATGCAACCACCAAGGTCGGCAAGAAGGGCAAGGTTTTTGCGCTGGATTTACTTGAAATTGAGCCAATTCCGCGGGTGGAGTTTATTCAGGGTGATTTTCGTGAAGATACGGTGCTGGAAAAACTGATGAAATCACTCGAAAATCACCCGGTTGACCTTGTAATGTCCGATATGGCACCCAATATAAGTGGTATGAAGGCCGTTGATCAGCCAAGATCGATGTATTTGTGCGAATTAAGCCATGAATTAGCCCGAAATGTGCTAAAACCCGGTGGTGATTTGCTGATGAAAGTGTTTAATGGCGCCGGACTCGATGAGTTTAAAAAGGTGCTCAGGCAGGATTTTAATAAGTTGATTATCCGTAAACCCAAAGCTTCCAGAGCCCGATCCAGTGAGAACTATTTGCTGGCAAGGGGCTACAATGTGTAGTACCGTCTAACTATTAGTATTTGATTGATTTTGAGGTAACAAATTGAACGATTTAACCAAGAATATTCTCCTTTGGGTGGTAGTGGCTGTTATTTTAATGATGGTTTTTCAGCAAATGGGAGTTAATAAAGAAAGCGACAAGCTGAGTTATTCTGAATTTATGCAGTCGGTAGAGGCTAACCAGGTCAGCGAGGTGTTGATCACCAATCAGAATATTTCAGGCAAATTAACCAATGGGCGTAGCTTTACTACCTATAGTCCTGAAACGAACAATAGCGCCATGGTTGGTGAACTGCTTAAAAATGGCGTTAAAATAAACTCGAAACCGATTGAACACAGTATTTTAATGCAAATCTTTATTTCATGGTTCCCGTTTATTTTAATCATTGGTTTGTGGATTTTCTTTATGCGCCAGATGCAAGGCGGTGGCGGTGGTCGTGGCGCTTTGTCATTTGGTAAAAGCAAAGCACGTATGCTCGGCGAAGATCAGGTCAAAGTTACCTTTAATGACGTGGCCGGTGTGGACGAGGCCAAAGAAGAAGTGGCTGAGCTGGTTGAGTTTTTACGTGACCCGTCCAAATTCCAGAAATTAGGTGGCAAAATTCCAAGTGGCGTGCTGATGACCGGTTCACCCGGTACCGGTAAAACCTTATTAGCGAAAGCCATTGCGGGTGAAGCCAAAGTGCCTTTCTTTACTATTTCCGGCTCAGATTTTGTTGAAATGTTTGTTGGTGTCGGTGCTTCGCGGGTACGTGATATGTTCGAGCAAGCAAAAAAACATGCGCCATGTATTATCTTTATCGATGAAATCGATGCAGTTGGCCGTCATCGTGGTGCCGGCTTAGGCGGTGGACATGATGAACGCGAGCAAACATTAAACCAGTTACTGGTTGAAATGGATGGCTTTGAAGGCAGCGAAGGGGTTATTGTTATTGCTGCGACGAACCGTCCGGATGTTTTAGATCCGGCCTTACTGCGCCCTGGCCGATTTGACCGCCAGGTTGTGGTGCCACTGCCTGATATGCGTGGGCGGGAACAAATTCTAAAAGTGCATATGCGTAAAGTGCCGGCATCGGATGATGTCAATCCTAAAACGATTGCACGGGGGACGCCGGGGTTCTCGGGGGCAGATTTAGCTAATTTGGTCAATGAGGCGGCGCTGTTTGCGGCACGTTCAAATAAGCGCCTGGTGGATATGCTGGAGTTTGAAAAAGCAAAAGATAAGATCATGATGGGTGCCGAACGTAAGTCGATGGCGATGAGTGAAGATGAAAAACGCAATACCGCTTACCATGAATCTGGCCATGCCATTGTGGGTTTACTGGTGCCATCGCATGACCCTGTTTATAAGGTTACTATCATTCCTCGTGGTCGTGCTTTGGGTGTCACCATGTTCCTGCCGGAGGAAGATCGTTATTCGTATAGCAAAGAACGTCTGGAAAGTTCGATTTGCAGCTTATTCGGTGGGCGTATTGCTGAAGAACTGACTTTTGGACCGGAAAATGTCACAACGGGTGCATCTAACGATATTCAGCGTACAACTGAAATTGCGCGTAGTATGGTGACCAAATGGGGTTTGTCTGAAAAGCTCGGGCCGATGACGTACAGTGAAGATGAAGGCGAGGTTTTTCTGGGCCATCAGGTGACCCAGCATAAAAATATTTCAGGCGCAACGATGAAAATGATTGATGAAGAAATACGCCATATTCTTGATACTCAATATGCACGCGCCGAAAAAATATTAAAAGAAAATCAGGACAAGCTCCAGATAATGGCTGATGCATTAATGAAGTATGAAACGATCGACAAAGATCAGATTGCTGACATTATGAATGGCAAACCACCCCGACCACCTGAAGACTGGGATGACAGTGATTTGGATAATCAATCAAAAACGAATACGGACGATAAAAAAACCTCAGATGGTACCATGAAAAATGATGGTTCAATTGGTGGTCCAGCGGGCTCACACTAACTTTTAAATATGAGTGATTAACAAGAACCCCTATTCATAGTGAGTAGGGGTTTTTGCGTTAAAGATTTAAAATAACAGCGTTATTGTCAATGACACAAAAAATTAATTTTAAAAAAAGAACTTATATTATGGGGATTCTAAATGTGACCCCGGATTCATTTTCTGATGGTGGCCTGTTTACAACGAAAAGCGCAGCCTTGCAGCAGGTAAAACAAATGTTAGCCGCTGGTGCAGACATTATTGATATTGGTGGTGAATCCACCCGCCCAGGTGCAAAAAATGTTTCATTAAACGACGAAATTGATCGTGTTATTCCTGTTATAAAGGCAATTCGTGAATTTTCAGACTGTTTAATTTCAGTCGATACCAGCAAAGCGGATGTTATGCATGAAGCAATACATGCCGGTGCGAATATGATTAATGATGTACGCGCCTTACAGGAAGAAAATGCGCTGCAAATGGCCATGACACTGGACGTGCCCGTTTGCTTAATGCACATGCAAGGCCAACCACGGAGTATGCAAACTCAACCTGAGTATGAAAATGTTGTTGAGGAAGTAAAGCAATTTTTGCAAAAGCGGGTACAGAGCTGTCTTGAGGCAGGAATAAAAAAAGAAAATATTATTCTTGATCCCGGTTTTGGTTTTGGTAAAACTTTCGAGCACAACCTAAGCCTGTTTAACGCATTGGATGAATTTGTTGAAATGCATTATCCTGTGCTTATCGGCGTATCACGCAAGACAATGATAGGTAAAATATTAAAGGATGCACCTGTGACTGAGCGCATCCATGCCAGTGTGGCAATGGCGGCTTTAGCTGCACAACAAGGCGTACACATAGTAAGAGTGCATGATGTAAAAGCAACAGCCGATGCGCTTGCGGTTGTTGATTGTTTAAATAAAAATAGGGAAAAGTATGTCACGTAAGTATTTTGGAACAGATGGAATTCGCGGTAAAGTCGGTAAATTCCCCATTACCCCCGACTTTGTTTTAAGGCTGGGGTATGCCGTGGGCAAAGTCCTGGGTGAAGAGGGCGGTTCGGTTGTTATCGGCAAAGATGCCCGTATATCCGGTTATATGTTTGAGTCGGTATTAGAAGCCGGTTTAACTGCAGCCGGGGTGAATGTTGTGCTACTTGGCGTTATGCCAACGCCGGGCATTGCTTATTTAACGCGTACACTGCATGCCAATGCTGGCATTGTTATCAGCGCATCACATAACCCTTATTATGATAACGGTATTAAATTTTTCTCTGCGGATGGAACAAAACTGGCCGATGAAGTGGAGCTGGAAATCGAACGCATGTTAGATCAGCCGATGGACTGTAATGACTCATCACACCTTGGTAAAGCGGTACGAATGGACGATGCGGACGGTCGTTATATTGAATTTTGCAAACACACTATTCCGACAGGAATGAATCTTGCCGGGCTAAAAATAGTGGTTGATTGCGCCAATGGTGCAACCTACGACGTTGCACCAAAGATTTTTACCGAACTCCGAGCCGATGTGATTGCCATTGGTAATGAACCCAATGGCATTAATATCAACGAGGACTGTGGTTCAACGCAACCAGCGCAATTACAGCAGGCGGTAAAAACGCATCAGGCCGATGTTGGCATTGCACTGGACGGTGACGGTGACCGGCTTATTATGGTCGACCGCCATGGTAATTTAGTGGATGGTGACGAATTACTGTATGTCATTGCAATGGCGGCAAAAGTAAACCAGACGTTAAACGGGGGGGTTGTTGGTACTTTAATGACCAATCTGGGGCTGGAACATGCTTTTGAACGTGCCGATATTCCCTTTACCCGGGCAAAAGTGGGCGACCGTTATGTTATGGAGCAGCTAATCGCCAACGACTGGAATTTAGGTGGTGAATCTTCCGGGCACCTGATTTGCCTGGACAAAAATACCACCGGCGATGGCTGTGTTGCTGCCTTACAGGTGCTAGCTGCGATGATTTCTCAGGATAAGCAGTTACACGAGCTGGTTGCGGATATGTCAAAGTACCCCCAAATCATGCTCAATGTTCGTCTGGAAGAAAAGCTGGATCTTTGTGCTTGTCAGCCCGTGCAAAAAGCGGTGCAACAAGCGGAAAAAGAGCTCGCTGATACCGGCCGGGTGCTATTGCGTGCCTCCGGTACAGAACCGGTTATTCGGGTGATGGTTGAAGGACAGGATGCAGGGCAGGTTGAGCGTTTGGCAAAAAACATTGCGGATGAAGTTGCAGCACAGGTCTAATCTGCAAAATGGGCAATAGTTCAAATTCCTTAATTTGTATTCGGCTGCTGGGTGGCTGATTTGTTTCAAGTGAGCTTAAAATCAGCCATTTAGCCTAAATAAATCAGTATATGCAGGATATTATGGATGGAGATATTGATTTATTGAGTGCTGGCCGTTATGCTTGCGCGCTATTTTATGCCGATTCCGTTAAGGTTAATTGGCCAGATTTTTGATATTGAGAGAGGAATCAAATGCGTCAACCCATTATTGCTGGCAACTGGAAAATGAATGGCTCTCGCGAGAGCATTAAAGCCTTACTCGATGGCATTAAAGCCGGTATGGGTGATGTTAAATCAGCCGAAGTCGCTGTTTGCGTTCCCTCTATTTATATTGCCGATGTGGCCGAGCAGTTAAAAGGCACCGACATTGGTTTTGGCGGTCAGAATGTCAGTACAGAAGAAAAGGGTGCTTTTACCGGTGAAATCTCAACTTCAATGCTACTGGACTTTGGCTGCAAGTATGTTCTTGTCGGCCACTCGGAACGTCGCAGCTTGTATGGTGAAGATGATGCTGTGGTTGCTGCTAAATTTGCCGTTGCGCGTAAAGCCGGTTTAATTCCTGTTCTATGCATTGGTGAAACACTGGAAGAACGCGAGAATGGTACAACCGAAGCCGTTGTTGCCCGTCAGCTGGATGCGGTGATTGACGTAGACGGTATTGATGCCATCGCAGATTGCATTATTGCATACGAACCGGTTTGGGCAATTGGTACGGGTAAAACCGCCACACCACAGCAAGCGCAAGATGTACATGCTTTTATCCGTTCCAAACTGGCAGACAAAAGCAAAGACGTGGCTGACAAAGTGCGCATCCAGTACGGTGGTAGCATGAACGCAGGTAATGCTGCAGAATTATTATCGCAGCCCGATATTGACGGTGGCTTAATCGGTGGCGCATCACTGGTAGCAGAAGACTTCCTCACCATTTGCAAAGCCGCAGGTTAAGTTAAATAAAGTTTTATGTCATTGCGCGCGCCGGTTTAAGTTGGGCAAAGCAATCTAAACGTTTAAAATGAATTATTAGAGATTAAATATGTTAGTTCAAAATGTCGTTCTGGTTTTACACGTTATTATCGCCGTTTCACTGGTTGCGCTGGTTTTATTGCAACAGGGTAAAGGCGCCGATGCCGGTGCAGCTTTTGGTGCAGGCGCATCAGGAACGGTATTTGGGTCAAAAGGCTCTTCATCCTTTTTAACCCGCACAACCGGTGTGCTCGCAACACTATTTTTTATTACCAGTTTAACTTTATTTGTTTTAGCCACTGAAACTAAAACAGTGAGCAGTGTTGTTGACCAGGTACAATCTCAGCAAAAAATAGAAACGCAGCCTGAAGTCCCCGTGTCGGATGTGCCGGTTTCTGATGTACCTGCTTCCTCCACTGCCAAACCTCAGCCAACACAACCGTCTACTTCAGACGTTCCCGCTGCCGATTAGGCAAGCATTTCTTATAGCCGATGTGGTGAAATTGGTAGACACGCCATCTTGAGGGGGTGGTAGCGCAAGCTGTGCCGGTTCGACTCCGGCCATCGGCACCATTTTTTATAAAGACATTGCTGTCGGGTAAGTCGCAAGAACCAGTGGTTAGACAAGCCCTTTCCTTTTATTTACTTAATAACGGCCTGTAATCGTATTGTGAAATGAACCCTGCTGTGTATAATGAGGTTAGCTTCGCTTGTTAACGGAATAGCCGTGACTTTGAGTGTAAAACGGTTAAGTTTTAAAACTTCCCATTCTATCCTGTAGATCAGTCGCAAGCCGTTCCAGTTCCTGACTGGCGGCAGCGGTATGTTCTGCGCCTTCGGCTGCCTGTACGGACAGTGTACTAATGGACGTGATGTTGTGATTAATGTCCTCAGCAACCGATGATTGTTCATCTGCGGCACCTGCAATTTGGGTATTCATTTCCACTATTTTTGATACTGCGGCGGTGATTGACGTTAAAGCTTCACCTGCTTGTTGTGCTTTGTCGACCGTATGCTGGGTTTTTTCTTCACCTTGCTGCATCGCTTTAACGGCAGACTTAGTACCTTCCTGCAAACGCTCAATCATCTCCTGAATTTCCTGAGTGGACTCCTGTGTACGGCTGGCAAGGGTACGGACTTCATCGGCAACAACGGCAAAGCCACGACCTTGTTCACCAGCACGTGCCGCTTCGATAGCCGCATTAAGTGCCAGTAAGTTTGTTTGTTCGGCAATGCCTTTAATCACATCGAGTACGGTACCAATTTGATCGGCATTTTCTTCTACCGTGTGAATAACTTCAGCGGTATTATGCACCTCTTTGGCTAGATCATTAATGGAAGTGATAACCTGTGTAACAACGCTTTGGCCATTGGTTGATTCTGAATCGGCTTGTTGGGCAGCATTGGATGCTTCGGTTGCATGGCGTGCAACTTCCTGTACGGTGGATGCCATTTCATTAATGGCGGTTGCAACTTGTTCGATTTTAGATTCCTGCTGATTAACATTAAGTTTTGTGTCAACACTGATTTCGGTTAATTGCTGTGCTGAATTTGTCAGCTTTAAACCTGAGCCACTTGCATCGCGGATCAGTATTTGTATTTTTTCAACAAACTCGTTAAAGGCTTTTGCAAGTTGTGCGGCTTCATCTTTACCATTGTCATCTAGACGACGAGTTAGATCACCTTCTCCGCTGGCAATATCATTCAGGGAGCCGATAATGCCGCTGAGTGTTTGTCGTATAAGCCGTGTAATTAGAAATGCAACAGCAATGGTGAGTGCAATAACAATAAATGTAAATACAAACGCATTCATTTTGGCCTGTGCTGTTTGCTGCAACATTGCTTTTTCTATTTCTACTGCATTTTCTTCCTCAGCGAGAACCAGTTTCTGAACAGTAATTCTTACTTTCTGCCAGTGTGGATGTTCCTGTGTCACTAAAATTTGTTTTGCTGTTTCAATGTCACCGCTTTTCATTGCTTCTAATACTTTTAACTTGGCACTTCGTGATTGTAGCCAGTGTGTTTTTATTTTAGTCAGATCTTTTTGTATCGTCGGGTTGTTTGTTGCTAATGTATTGGCTTTTTGCAGTGCATCATCAAATCGTTTGATGGCTTTTGGTACCACTTTAAATGGTTTTTTAAGGTTAGGCCTTAAGACTAAATTCCGTAATGCAATACCAGAGAGCAGGCCATCGGCAAACATGGTTTGGTAAGCGTGCTGGCGTGCATAATTTTCCTGGAAAAAGTGCTCAAATTTATTGCCGATAGACTGGGTGGCACTCATTGAAATCCATGTGGCAGTCAGGAAAAATACAATAACAAGGCTAAAGGCCATACCAAGTTTCATGGAAATAGTCAGGTTTTTTAACATGCGGAGTCTCCGATAAAGTTCTAATCTTTACAAGGGTAGTATCCCTTATATTTAAAATTTATCGGCTTTGTACCTAAAACCTTGAGTATTCAATTAAGTCTAAATAGGGTTTATGGGAAAAGAATCTGATTTATCCTTGAAATATCAATATGTTGCTGTACTATTTGGGCAAGACGATTTATTTCCAGCTCTGTTATTTGCCGGTAATCCAGTGCTTTGGGTTTACTAAACCCGGCCCACTGAAGCAGGCTGTTGCAACTGGCCTGATTTTCGAATAAGCCGTGTAAATAAGTGCCAAGAATCAAGTTGTCTTTTGAAAGTGCGCCATCGGTTGTTTGATTAGAGGGATGTTTATTGAATAAAATAGCCGGGTGCCCGAGGGCTTCACCCTGACTGGTTCCCATGTGAATTTCATAGCCGTTAACCTTAACATCATCAAAACTCAGTTTGCCTTCAACCCGGGTGAGTTTTTTATTTTCTTCCAGTGTTGTTTCAAAGTCGAGCAGGTTTAATCCTGTTGTTGAACCGGCCTGGCCTTCTAAACCGAGCGGGTCATGAATTTTTTTGCCTAACATCTGGAAGCCGCCACAAATACCAATAAGTTTGCCACCGTAGCGTAAATGTTTTTCGATAGCTTGCCGCCAACCTTGTTCCACCAGCCAGTTAAAGTCGTGTTGTACACTTTTACTGCCGGGCAGAATAATAAGATCGGCATTTGGAATAGTGGTGTTCGGGCCAATAAACTCAAAATCAACTTGTGGGTGTAAACGTAGAGGGTCGAAATCGGTATGGTTACTAATGCGGGGTAATACAGGCACGATCACTTTAAGTTTATTGTCGGTTAGCACTTGTTGATTGCTTAAGCCATCTTCGGCTTCCAGATGAAAACCGGTTATATAAGGCAAGGTACCGAAAACAGGTTTGCCGGTTCTGGTTTCCAGCCAGTCTATTCCCGGTTGCAATAACGCAATGTCTCCGCGAAAGCGATTAATAATAAAACCTTTAACGCGATCCTGCTCGCTGGGGCTTAATAATTCTAATGTGCCCACCAGATGTGCAAATACACCACCGCGATCAATGTCGGCTACAATAATAACCGGGCAATCAACCTGCTCGGCAAATCCCATATTGGCAATATCACGGTCACGTAAATTAATTTCAGCGGGGCTACCGGCGCCTTCTACAATAATCGCATCATACTGTTTGGCTAAGCGAGTATACGAATCGATCACGGCTTGCATGGCAATGGGTTTGTATTGATGAAAGGCTGCCGCATCCATATCGGATAAAGCCTTACCCTGAATAATCACCTGTGCGGCCATATCGGTATTGGGCTTGATTAAAACCGGGTTCATATCGGTATGTGCTTCCACGCCGGCAGCTTGCGCCTGTACAGCTTGTGCCCGACCAATTTCACCGCTGTCAATGGTAACCGCACTGTTCAGCGCCATATTTTGTGGCTTAAAGGGTGCAATTTTTTTACCTTGCTGCAAAAGAATGCGGCATAATCCGCTGACAATAGTGCTCTTGCCGGCATCGGATGTGGTGCCCTGAATCATTAAGGTCGGGCAGGTTAATATATTTTTTGTCATTGTTGGTTCTGTTTAAGCATCTTCAGGTAAACTGTTATCCTATGATAACGGAATTACAGCTTTTGGTGGCAGTATTATTAGATACGGCATTCGGAGATCCCAAACGCTTTCATCCTTTGGCAGGGTTTGGGCGTATTGCTCTAAAGACGGAGTTTTTTTTATACGGTTCAGAAGCAATCAATGATTCACGCCGTAAACTGTTAGGCGTGGTTGCCTGGAGTGTCGTTGTTTTGCCATTGGTTGTGTTAACCGTGTGGTTAACACAGGATGCGAGCAGTTCAGGTCTTATTATTGCAACGCTGTTGCTTTATGTGGCCTTAGGCAGCCAATCGCTGGCGCAACATGCAATGGCCGTCTCTGCCGCTTTAGTGAATAACGACACTGCACAAGCACGTCAACAAATACAAATGATGGTAAGCCGTGATACAGCAACAATGCAGGACAGTGATATTAGTCGCGCAACGATTGAATCCGTTTTAGAAAATGGCAATGATGCCATCTTTGCCGCATTATTCTGGTTTTTACTATTAGGCGCACCGGGGGTGGTGTTATATCGTTTAGCGAATACGCTGGATGCAATGTGGGGTTATCGCAACCAACGTTACCATGCTTTTGGCTGGTTTGCCGCACGGGTTGATGATGTCCTAAATTGGGTTCCAGCTCGTTTAACCGCACTCACTTATGCTTTGGTTGGCAAAACAGGGCAAGCACTGAATTGCTGGAAAACTCAGGCTAAACAGTGGAAAGGCTTTAATCCCGGTGTGGTGATGTCGGCGGGAGCCGGTGCACTGGGTCTGGAATTAGGGGGAGCTGCGCAATATCACGGGCAAGTTGTTGCCCGGCCTGTATTGGGACAGGGTAAGCAGCCGAATGCACTGGACATCAAACGCAGTGTGCAGCTTGTACAAAAAAGTTTATGGCTCTGGTTAACGATTATATTTTTAATGGGTGTGTTTTATGCCGTTTGATAATTTAGTGCTAAATACAGAAAGCACACCTGAAATGATGCACGGTGGTGATATTGCTAGCGCATCGAAGCAATACGGGATCCCGGTTGAACAGTGGCTGGATCTTTCGACGGGTTTAAACCCATTTGCCTGGCCGGTGCCGGCTATTGCGCAAGCTGTGTGGGAAAAACTGCCGCAGCAAAACAATCAACTCGAAGAAATGGCTTGCCAGTACTACGGCTGCGATAAGGTGCTGGCCGTTGCCGGTTCACAAATGGCTATTCAATTATTACCAGCGTTATATCGGCAGTGTGAACCATTGCAACCTGGCCGTGTTGCTATTTTGTCACCGAGTTACTCTGAACATAAACGTGCCTGGCAGCAGGCAGGCTATCAGGTTGAAGCCGTTTGTTCTGCTGACATCAGTCATATTATTTCTGATATTGATGTTTTAATTATTGTTAACCCGAATAACCCAACGGCTGAGCAGTTTACTGTGGAACAATTATTAGCATGGCGTGAGCAACTCGGCCAAAAAGGTGGTTGGCTTGTTGTTGATGAAGCCTTTATGGATATCACACCGGAAAACAGTCTGGCGCAATATGCTCACTTAAGCCATTTAGTTGTATTACGTTCTTTTGGTAAATTTTTTGGTCTGGCCGGTATTCGGTTGGGGTTTGTGTTGGCGAATAATGGGTTGCTTGATAAATTAAAAGCATTACTAGGGCCGTGGCCGGTTTCTGCGCCAGCGCGTGAAATAGCACAAACAGCTTTGGCCGATGTGAGTTGGCAGGCCAACACAATCAAACGACTACAAACGCTGTCGGCACGATTAGCGGGCTTGCTTGAATCATCCAGATTAACGATAAGCGGGCAAACGGGCTTGTTTGTCTGGGTTAAAACACCGCGGGCTTACCCGTTATTTGAGGTTTTTGCGAAGCAGGGCATTTTGGTGCGTTACTTTGCCAGTACGAATCAGGTTGAATCGAGTCTACGTTTTGGTCTGCCTAAAACGGAGATGGACTGGGAACGACTAGAGCAGGCGCTTAATTTAGCGACTACGTCAGGGTTAACACCTTAGGGTAAAATTTAATATCCTGCATGGCAATGTTTTGTTAAGATGCCGCTTTGCTTAAGTGAAGCGCAGTTAGCCTGACTTAAGCGAACATCGATTTATATAGTGTTGCCCTCAAGGTAAAAAAGCGGGCATTAATCCTGTATAAGCCATAGGTGATTAACATTTTTAGTTTTAACAATCACTTAAGAGCTTGATATAATAAGAGTCAATCTGCGGAAGTGGCGAAATTGGTATACGCGCCGGTTTTAGGTACCTGTGTCGCAAGGCGTGTGGGTTCGAGTCCCACCTTCCGCACCATTTTATAAGCTATTAAAATTTAAGAGGTTTTATGAGTATGCAAGTTTCGGTTGAAACGACTCAGGGGCTTGAACGCCGCATGATGGTTGAAATTAATGAAGAGCGCATTGCTGAAGCGGTAGAAACACGCTTAAAAAGCATGGCTAAAACAACAAAAATCAAGGGCTTTCGAGCAGGTAAGGTGCCTTTCAAAGTGGTTAAGCAACATTATGGTAGCCAGGTGCGTCAGGAAATTGTCAGTGATTTAGTGCAAACCACGTTTTATGAAGCTGTGACACAGGAAAAATTGCGTCCCGCCGGTGGCCCAACCATTGGTAACGATCTGGTTGCAACCGATGGCCTGAAATACACCGCAACATTTGAAGTGTACCCGGAAATTGAAATTGCCAGTTTTGAAGGCGTGACGCTGGAGAAACAAACGGCTGAAATTACAGATGCGGATGTTGACGAAATGATTGAAACCATTCGCAAGCAGAATAAAACCTGGGAAGCAGTTGATCGTGCCTCTGAGGATGGCGATCAGGTAACCGTTGATTTTGCCGGTAGTATTGAAGGTGAAGCGTTTGAAGGCGGTACTGGCACAGATATGGTCGTTGAAATTGGTGCGGGTCGTATGATTGCGGGCTTTGAAGACGGGCTTAAAGGCTTAAAAAAAGGCGATGAAAGTACCTTGTCGCTTACTTTCCCGGATAATTACTCACAAAAAGAACTGGCGGGCAAACCGGTTGAGTTCAAAATTACTGTGAAAAAAGTTGAGCAGACTGTACTGCCTGAAGTTGATGAGGATTTTGCCAAAAAGATGGGTGTGACAGACGGTAATATCGAGCAAATGAAAAAAGATATCCGTGAAAACATGCAACGCGAGCTGGATGCTAAAATCAAAACCAACTTAAAGCAGGTGGCGATGGATAAGCTAATTGAATTGCATCAAATGGAGGTGCCGAGTGCGCTGGTTGAGCAGGAATCGGCAACTTTAATGCAGCAAATGCAGCAGAATTTAACCAGCCAGGGGATGAATCAGGGGGATATCCAGTTGAGCCCGGATATGTTTAAAGATCAGGCTTCACGCCGTGTTAGCTTAGGTTTGATTATGGCTGAAATTGTCAAAGAAAATGACATAAAAGTAGATGATCAAAAAGTACGTGCGAAAGTTGAGGAAATTGCCGAACCGTATGACCAGCCTGAGCAGGTTATTTCATGGTATTACGGTGATAAGCAGCGTTTAAATGAAGTTGAATCGCTGGTTTTTGAAGAACAAATTATTGAATGGCTGCTATCAAAAGTAACTGTTGACGAAAAGGCAGTAGATTTCAAAGAGTTAATGCAGCCAGCAGGGAAAGCGACGGCCACTTAATTTTTTCATAAATGGGTATTTTGCGGTAAAGGAAATGCTTGTTTGACCGATATAAGCTTGTAAGCTGAATATAAAAATGAGGAGAACTACGAAGTATGCAACTAGATAATATGGATATTCGTTCACAAATGGTACCCATGGTGGTTGAAACCACCGCTCGTGGAGAACGTGCCTATGATATTTATTCGCGACTGTTAAAAGAGCGTGTTATTTTTCTGGTCGGCCCTGTCGAAGACCATATGGCTAATCTGGTTGTTGCACAATTGTTGTTCCTTGAATCAGAAAACCCGGACAAAGATATTCACCTGTATATTAATTCCCCCGGTGGCTCGGTGACAGCCGGTTTATCTATTTACGACACCATGCAGTTTATCAAGCCGGATGTCAGTACAATGTGCATTGGTCAGGCCGCGAGTATGGGAGCCGTACTATTAACCGGTGGTACAAAGGGCAAACGTTTTATTCTGCCGCATTCTCGTACCATGATTCATCAGCCGCTGGGCGGTTTTCAGGGGCAGGCAACCGATATAGAAATTCATGCCAAAGAAATTCTGGATGTGCGGGAGCGTTTAAACAAGATTTTGGCTAATCATACCGGTCAGGATATGGAAACGATTAAAAATGATACTGATCGTGACAACTTTATGAGCGCAGCGGAGTCTGTAAAGTACGGTTTGGTGGATAAAGTAATGGCGCAGCGTGAAGTCGTTGATGACAAATAAACAGAGATAGTAAGCCGCATAGATGCGCAGTTTGACGAAGTAATAACCATTGTTACATCATGGTATTATTTTGAGAAATCAAGCGGTAGTTAAGTCACTTTTTTTAGGATAGGGGCTTGAAACTCAGCGAAAAACAACGCATGGTAGTTAGGTAGATTAAAGGTTAAGTGAGGCAATAAACATGAGCGATGATAAACAGAATTCAGGTGATAACGGTAAACTCCTGTATTGCTCTTTCTGTGGCAAAAGCCAACATGAAGTTCGCAAGTTAATTGCCGGACCCTCTGTCTTTGTCTGTGATGAATGTGTCGAGTTGTGTAATGACATTATTCGTGAAGAAGTACAGGAGCAAAATGCATCTGCTGATGGTAGCGAATTACCTACGCCTCAGGAAATCAGTGAAATCCTGAATGAATATGTTATTGGCCAGGAACGTGCTAAAAAAGTATTGTCCGTTGCTGTTTATAACCACTACAAACGTCTGGAAAACGGTCAGAAGAAAGACGATGTTGAATTGTCTAAAAGTAATATTTTACTTATCGGGCCAACAGGCTGCGGTAAAACCTTACTGGCAGAGACACTCGCGCGTATGTTAAATGTGCCCTTCACCATTGCTGATGCAACCACATTAACCGAAGCCGGTTACGTGGGTGAAGATGTTGAAAACATTATTCAAAAGTTATTGCAGAAATGTGATTACGATGTAGAAAAAGCGCAAACCGGTATTGTCTACATTGACGAAATCGACAAAATTTCACGCAAGTCAGATAACCCATCGATTACCCGTGATGTCTCGGGCGAGGGCGTGCAACAAGCCTTGTTAAAATTGATTGAAGGTACGGTTGCCTCGGTGCCACCTCAAGGTGGGCGTAAGCACCCTCAGCAGGAATTCCTGCAAGTGGATACGGGTAATATTTTATTTATTTGTGGTGGTGCGTTTGCAGGCCTGGATCGCATCATTCGAGACCGCTCTGAAAAAGGTGGGATTGGTTTTGGCGCAGAAGTTAAAAGCAAAGATGACTCCAAATCCGTCAGTGATGTTTTACATGAAGTCGAGCCAGAAGATTTAACTAAATACGGACTTATTCCTGAATTTGTCGGGCGTCTTCCAGTTGTTGCAACGTTGAGTGAGTTGGATGAAGATGCTCTTATACAAATTTTAACCGAACCAAAAAATGCCTTAACCAAACAGTACCAAAAAATGTTTGAAATGGAAGGCGCTGAACTTGAATTTAGAAATGATGCATTGCGAGCTATTGCGCAGCGTGCAACAGAACGCAAAACGGGCGCACGTGGTTTACGTTCTATTCTCGAACATGTGTTACTGGACACGATGTACGAATTACCTTCGATAGAACATCTTGAGAAAGTTGTTATTGAAAAATCAGTCATCGATGGTAGTGGGAAACCTTTGTATATTTATGAAGGTACAGAGGCTCCTGTGGCAGCATCTGAAGAGAAGTAAATTTCTTTAAATTAAGTTCAGGTTCAGGGATTGAAATATACTATTGGTACCCTTATATCAGTAGTATAAAGTCCACTTAAAAGTGAGAGAAGAACGTGTCTGAATTAATTGAAGATCAAATGTCGGTTATCCCCGTATTACCCCTACGTGATGTGGTTGTTTACCCTCACATGGTTATCCCTTTGTTTGTTGGTCGTGATAAATCCATTAGAGCACTTGAAGCTGCAATGGAAAATGACAAGCAAATATTACTGGTTGCACAAAAAAGTGCTTCTCAGGATGAACCTGAAACAGAAGACGTTTACAGAATGGGGACGGTTGCAAGTATCCTTCAACTATTAAAATTGCCTGACAACACGGTTAAAGTATTAGTCGAAGGTAATCAGCGCGCGCGTATTGTTCATTTTTTAGGTTCTGAAGATTATTTTACTGCACAAGTTATCGAAAACGATGACGAAGAAATTGATGAACGTGAATCAGAAGTTCTGGTGCGTTCTTTAACAGCGCAATTTGATCAATATGTAAAACTGAATAAGAAAGTCCCGCCTGAAATTTTAACCTCCTTATCAAGCATTGATGATCCTGGTCGATTAGTAGATACCATTGCTGCGCATATGGCGCTTAAGGTGGATGAAAAGCAAACGGTACTGGAAATTGAATCCTTAAAAGAACGTTTTGAACATTTAATGGGTTTAATGGAGTCCGAAATTGATTTACTGCAAGTTGAAAAACGTATTCGCGGACGTGTTAAACGCCAAATGGAAAAGAGTCAGCGTGAATACTATTTGAACGAACAAATGAAAGCGATTCAGAAAGAGCTAGGTGACATGGATGACGTGCCTAATGAACTCGATGAGCTTGAGCAAAAAATTGAAACCGGTGGTTTATCCAAAGAAGCGAAGGCCAAAGCGAAGTCTGAATTTCAAAAGTTAAAAATGATGTCGCCGATGTCAGCAGAAGCAACGGTTGTGCGGAATTATCTGGACTGGATACTTAATCTTCCATGGAAAAAACGCTCTAAAGTACGTCGTGACCTTGCCAAAGCAGAAGGTGTTTTAGAAGAAGATCACTATGGCCTGGATAAGGTAAAAGAACGTATTTTAGAATACCTGGCTGTTCAGCAGCGTATGAACAAAATGAAAGGGCCTATCCTGTGTTTGGTTGGGCCACCGGGTGTGGGCAAGACGTCACTGGGTAAGTCTATTGCGCGAGCAACCGGCCGTAAATATATGCGCATGGCATTAGGCGGCGTTCGTGATGAGGCTGAAATACGTGGCCACCGCCGTACCTACATCGGTTCTATGCCAGGTAAAATCGTACAGAATTTAAGTAAAGTCGGCACCCGCAATCCGCTCTTTTTGCTCGATGAAATCGACAAGATGGCAATGGACTTCCGTGGCGATCCGGCTTCGGCATTACTGGAAGTGTTAGATCCGGAACAGAACCATACTTTTAACGATCATTATCTTGAAGTGGATTATGATTTGTCTGAAGTCATGTTTGTGGCAACTTCAAATACAATGAATATTCCGGGGCCACTTCTGGACAGAATGGAAGTGATTCGTTTATCCGGGTATACCGAAGATGAAAAAGTTAACATTGCAACCCGCTATCTGGTGACTAAGCAAATTAAAAATAACGGTCTTAAAGAAAACGAGATCAGCATTTCAGAAGACGCAATACGAAATATTATTCGTTATTACACACGTGAGGCCGGTGTGCGTAATCTGGAGCGTGAAATTGCAAAAATTTGCCGCAAAGTAGTGAAAGAAATTTTACTGGATAAAGAAGTCGGCAAGATTAAGCTGACGGTAGACAATCTGGATAAATATCTTGGTGTACAGCGGTTCCGCTTTGGACGTGCGGAAGAAGAAGATCAAATTGGTCAGGTAACGGGTCTGGCCTGGACAGAAGTGGGTGGTGAATTACTCACCATTGAAACCGCTTTAATGACGGGCAAAGGTAAACATACAGTCACCGGGCAGTTGGGCGATGTGATGAAAGAGTCCATTCAGGCTGCAATGACCGTGGTGAGAAGTCGAGCAGATGTTTTAGGCATCACACAGGAAACATTTGAGAAAAATGACGTGCATGTGCATGTTCCTGAAGGGGCTATTCCGAAGGATGGGCCGAGCGCCGGCGTGGGTATGTGTACTGCACTGGTTTCTGCTTTAACGGGTATTCCGGTTAAAGCCGATGTTGCCATGACCGGCGAGATTACCCTGCGTGGTCAGGTGTTACCCATTGGCGGTTTAAAAGAGAAATTACTGGCGGCCAGACGGGGAGGGATAAAAACAGTAATTATTCCACAGGAAAATGAGCGCGATTTAACAGAAATTCCCGATACAATTACGGATGAATTAGATATAATACCGGTTCAATGGATTGAGCAGGTTTTGGATATTGCGTTAAAATACAAGCCAGAACCGATTGATGATAAAGAGGTTGGGAAAGGCACGGACAAAGCCAAAAAAGATAATCCTAACACACTTAGAACACATTAAATTATCAATTTTTTTAGTTATGATTTTACCGTTAAGATTTAGCAAACAATGGTACTGAATAACTATTGTGTCGTGGAAAAATATTGTCCTGTTTGTTTTCGGTAATCGCATAATATTAGTTCCGACAATAAAAACCTCCGTTGTAATAACGGTATATAATATACACCTGACGTAAGGGGAAAAACGAGTGAATAAATCAGAATTAATCGATATTGTTGCCGAAGGCGCAGATATATCTAAAGCTGCAGCGACACGTGCTGTTGATTCAGTCATTGACGGAATTACAGGTGCTTTGGTAAAGGGTGACCAGGTTACTTTGGTGGGCTTTGGTACTTTTTCAGTAAAAGATCGTGCTGCACGTATGGGTCGTAACCCACGTACTGGCGAACCTATTCAAATTAAAGCATCAAAAAATCCTGGATTTAAGGCTGGTAAAGCGCTAAAAGATGCCGTAAACTAGCGCGCCTTTAGCGGGTGCTTAGCTCAGCTGGGAGAGCATCGCCCTTACAAGGCGAGGGTCGGGGGTTCGATCCCCTCAGCACCCACCAAACATAGGACCGGTAGTTCAGCTGGTTAGAATGCCGGCCTGTCACGCCGGAGGTCGCGGGTTCGAATCCCGTCCGGTCCGCCATATGTTGGAAAGGTGTAGCTAGTCGATAGACTGCTACACCTTTTTTTTTGGCTCATTATTTTGTGTAATGGTAGATTAACTCAACGTTAAAGATATTAATATTATGATGGAATTTATACGAACAAGAACCAAGGGCCTCGTGATGTGGGGCATTGTTGGTCTGATTATTGTGCCGTTCGCATTGTTTGGTGTACAGGATTACATAACAGGTGGCACCAAAACGGTACCGGCTGTTGTTAATGGTTTTGAAATTAGTTCTGCACAGCTAACTCGAGCTGTTCAGGAACGTAAACAGCAATTAGAACAGCAACTTGGCAGTAGTTATAATCCGGATTTTTTCCCGGCAGGTATGATACGTCAGCAGGTGCTGGATGAATTGATTGCGCGCCAGCTTATTACCGAATTTACAATAAATTCCAATATGTCGGCATCAGCACAGCAGATTTTTAATGATATAAAACAGGTGCCACAATTTAAAGATGCATCTGGTAATTTCTCAGCAGAAATTTATACGCGTGTATTAAGAGCTGCAGGTAGAGATAAAGGTGTTTTTGAAGCAAATATTGCAAGAGATTATGTTTTAAACCAGTTGCGGGAAGGTGTGTTTAATTCAACGTTTGCTTTACCTTATGAGGTACAACAAGCGCAAAATTTATTAAACCAGCAACGTAAAATAGATTATCTTATTTTTACAAGGTCGAAGTATAAACAAAATAACAATATTCCTGAAGAAGCGTTAAGAAAATATTATAAATCACATTTAGCTAATTATAAAACACAGGAAAAACTTAATGTTGAGTATGTTGAAATGGATATTAATACGCTGGCTAAAAAAGTTGAGATAGAAGACAAAGCAGTGACTGAATATTATAAAAATAATATCAGCCACTATACAGAAAAGGATTATTCGGCTGCTTTAAAATTAATTAATAAAATTCGGCAGCGTATTGATAATGGTGAATCTTTTGAAAAACTGGCAAAAGAATTATCGGCAGACAAGTTGTCAGGAAAAAAAGGAGGGGATCTTGGTTTTATCAGTAAAGGCATTATGGATGACGCGTTTGATGCGGTGGCCTTTAAACTTAAAAAGGGTGAAATTAGTAAACCGGTTAAGGATAAATTTGGTTACCATTTAATAAAGCTAGAGGATATTAAAGGTGACGAGCGTCAAATCAAACATATTCAGATTAAGGCGGTTGATAAACCACAGAATTTAGATGCAACGCTGCGTGCGAAAATTAAATCAGAACTGCAATTGCAGGAAGCTGAAAAAGATTTCTTTGAGGATGTCGAGAAGTTCAGTAATCTGGCGTATGAAAATTCAGAGTCATTAGAAGCGGTTGCAGCTGGCCTTGATTTGGAAATTAAATCTTCGGGTCTGGTAACACGTCAGGGATTAAAAGGTATATTATCGAATCCGAAAGTTTCATCTGCAATCTATTCAAAACAGGTATTAACCGACAAAAAAAACAGTGACGTAATCGAACTGAAAGATACCCATGTGGTGGTGGTGCGAGTAAAAGAGCATCAGCCTGCAGCACAGAAACCATTTGAAGACGTTAAAGCCGATGTTGCAAAACAGGTGGCTATTGAACAGCAGGTGAGTGCGATGAAAGCCGATGTCAAAGCCGCCTTTCAAAAGTTAACGGCCGGTAGCAAAGGCAATGAACTTGCGGCTATATACCGGAACAGTAAGTGGATTCCTGGGGAATTTGTTTCACGTCGCGATGCCGGCAACACTGGTATTCCTGCTGCTGTTATCCAGCAGTCTTTTTTATTACCACGCCCACTGAGTGACAAACCAAGTTTTGGAATAGTGAACCTGCCGAATGGTGATCAGGCGATTGCTGTTGTTTCTGCGGTTAAAGATATTGACAAAGTTGATGTTGCTGAAAGTAATGCAATACGTGGGCAGCTCCAGGAGCTAAACAGGAATGTCGAGTATATGGGCTTTGAACAATATTTAAAAGATAATGCAGATATTAAGATTAATCTGAGCAAAGTCACAGAACAGGATGGTTAGCAAACAGGAATGGTAAAGTTCCTGACTACTGGCAAGCAAAGCGAGCTAACCCCGGTTAGTTGGGGTTGCAGCGTGTTTAAATCGAATAAGGTTTTGTCTGAAATGCCATTGTGAGTTGAATTTATTTAAACTCCAGGCTTAAAGGGAACAGCATGTTTAAACTGAAATTACATTGGCAAATCCTGATTGGTTTGGGGCTGGCCGTTATTGCGGGCATTCTTACCGGTAAAGAAGCGAGTATATTTGGCATTACCTTTTATTCCATATACAGCTTTATCGGCACAATGTTTCTCAATGCATTGAAGATGATTATTGTACCGCTGATTGTTTCGTCTATTATTGTGGGCGTGGCGGGTATTGGTGGCACAAGCGGGCTTGCACGGTTGGGCGGGCGCACCATTCTTTATTATATGGCCACCAGTTTGTTTGCCATTATTATTGGTCTGGTGGTTGTTAATGTAATTGAGCCAGGTATCGTGGATGGTGAACCGGCCAGGGCTTTAACAGCTGTTCCTGATGCACAGGTTGCAGATATTCAGGAAAAAGTTGAAGGTAAAGATGCAAGCAGCATTGCCGATGTTTTTTTAGGCATGTTCCCACCTAATATTGTTGCTGCCGCTGCCAATGGTCAAATGCTAGGGCTCATTGTTTTTAGCTTGCTGTTTGGTTTTTTTGTGACCCGTATTGACGATGCCTATGCTTCGGCACAGTTTAATTTCTGGCAGGGCATGTATCAGGTTATGCTTAAAATCACAGAATTGGTGATCAAGTTTGCACCAATCGGGGTTTTTGGGCTGGTGGCCAAAGTCATTGCGGGGATGGATGCTGATAATCTGGATGAGATGCTCAATGCCTTATTCTGGTTTACCTTTAGTGTTATTCTGGCACTGGCGATTCACTTGTTGGTTGTGTTGCCGCTGTTATTAAAATTTGTGGCACGGGTGAATCCGATAAAACACTATCAGGCTATGATGCCTGCTTTATTAACGGCTTTTACAACCGCATCGTCATCCGCTACTTTGCCACTGACCATGGAATGTGTCGAAAAAAACGCGGGTGTGTCCAATAAGACGGCGAGTTTTGTTTTGCCATTGGGTGCGACTATTAATATGGACGGTACTGCATTGTATGAGTGTATTGCTGCTTTGTTTATCGCGCAAACGTTTGGTCTTGAGTTAAGTTTTACAACGCAGTTTCTGGTGGTGCTGGTTGCCTTATTAACCTCGATTGGTGTTGCCGGCATTCCATCGGCCAGTCTGGTGGCAATTACAATTATATTAACCACTATCGGTTTGCCGATTGAAGCGGTGGGTGTCATTCTGGCCGTTGACCGTATTCTGGATATGTTTAGAACAGCGGTAAATGTGTTTAGCGACTCATGCGGTGCCGTTATTATTGCCCGCATGGAAGGCGAAGAGGGGATTTTGCGCGCTTAGGCCAGTTGAGCTTCAGACCAGCATTTTTGTGGCGGCCTAAACACGTAAAACAGTCGTTTTTACTCTGGTTTGCTTAGCGGAGCCATGCCTACCGTGCTGTAACCGGAATCCACGTACATAATTTCTCCGGTGATACCCGCCGATAAGTCCGAACTTAAAAATGCAGCTGCATTGCCGACCTGATCAATCGTTACATTACGGCGCAACGGTGCTGTATTTTCCACTTCGGTCAGCATTTTGCGAAAATCGCTGATACCAGCCGCAGCCAGCGTTTTAATCGGGCCTGCGGAAATGGCGTTAACTCGGATCCCGTCCGGGCCAAGGCAAGATGCCATATAGCGGACATTGGCTTCCAGGCTGGCTTTTGCCAGCCCCATGATATTGTAGTTTGGCATGGCGCGTACGGCGCCGAGGTAGCTAAGAGTAACGAGTGAGGCATCACGGCCTTCCATCATATTTCGACCAGCTTTTGCTAATGCTGCAAAGCTGTAGGAGCTGATTTCATGGGACAAGCGAAAGCCTTCACGGGTGACATTATCGAGAAAGTCGCCTTCCAGCTCTTCTTTGGGGGCAAATGCTACTGAATGGATAATAATATCCAGGCCATCCCAATAGTCGTCGAGCCGGTCGAATACCGTTTCAATTTGCTCATCGCTGCTGACATCGCAGGGAACAATGACTTCCGAACCAAGTTCGGCTGCCATTTTCATTACGCGGCCTTCGAGTTTCTCATTCTGGTAGGTGAAGGCAAGTTCAGCACCTTCGCGGTGCAGGGCTCTGGCGATACCCCAGGCTATAGAACGGTTACTGGCCAGGCCAACAATAAGAGCGCGTTTACCATCTAAGAAACCCATAATTTATTATCCTTGATTCTTTATTTTCTGTTTGTTCTGCTTTAATGTAGCAGAGTTGAAACTTTAATCGTATGCTGTGGACGAATCAATAGAAATCGTCACTTTGTGTATAAAAACAGTATCATATCGTATAAAAAAAGTCGCTAAAAGGGAAAAATTTGTCTTTTTCTAAAGGCTCTTCGGGCATAAAGAAATACCAGCTTATCAGAGTGGGTTTTATTATTTTATTTGTTTGTTTATTGCAGGCATGCAGTGACTCGCCACTAAATAATCCATACCCGAAAAAAGATGCAACGGCCAATATTCTGTATTCTTCTTTTTCTGCCCGGCCAAAACATCTTGACCCGATTCAGTCCTACAGCTCAAATGAGTACGCTTTTATTGGTCAGATCTATGAACCGCCGCTGCAATACCATTATCTAAAACGTCCGTATGAACTCATTCCGTTAACTGCAACCGAAATGCCGAAAGTGACTTATCTGGATAAAAAAGGGCGTGTATTACCTGGTACTGTTGCAGTTGAACAGGTTGCGTTTAGTCAGTTTGACATTTCAATTAAACAGGGCATTCAGTACCAGCCTCATCCGGCGTTTAGTAAAGACAGTAATGGGAATTACATCTATCATGCTTTAACTAAAGAAAAGATATTAAGTTTAACCTCACTGGCTAATTTTAAAATCAGCGCAAGTCGGGAGTTAGTTGCAGCCGATTATGTTTACCAGATTAAGCGGCTGGCACACCCTAAAGTCAATTCACCCATTTATGGTTTAATGCGCAAGTACATTACTGATCTCGATGACTATTCAGCAACATTAAAAGCAGCCTATAAAAAACAGTTAGAAAAAAATCCACAGCAACTTTATCTTGACTTACATCAATATGATTTTGCGGGAGCCAAAGTGCTTAGTCGTTATCAATATCGTGTAACGATTAAGGGGGTTTACCCGCAGTTTATGTACTGGCTAGCAATGCCATTTTTTACCGCTATTCCATATGAAGTTGATAAGTTCTATAGCCAGCCAGGAATGAAAAAACAAAATATTTCATTTGACTGGTATCCGGTTGGCACGGGTCCTTTTATGTTAACCGTCAATAATCCTAATCGCTTGATGATGTTGGAGCGTAACCCAAATTTCAGGGGAATAGCGTATCCATCAACCGGTACAAAAGAGGATCAACAGCAGGGCTTGCTCAACGATGCGGGCAAGATGATGCCATTTATTGATAAGGCGATTTATTCTTTGGAAAAAGAAGGTATACCGCGCTGGAGTAAATTCTTGCAGGGTTATTATGATGCCTCGGGTATTTTATCAGACAGCTTTGACCAGGCCATTCAGTTTTCTGAACAAGGTAATGCCGGCATTACACCGGAAATGAAGAAAAAAGGGATAAAGCTGGTTACCGCAACTAATTCTTCAACATCTTATATTGGCTTTAATATGCTGGATCCGCTTGTGGGTGGTAAAACTGAGCGGGCACGTTATTTGCGGCAGGCTATTTCCATTGCTTTTGATTATGAAGAGTTTATTTCTATTTTCAGAAATGGGCGTGGTATTCCTGCACAAGGCGCAATTCCACCGGGTATTTTTGGCTACCAGCAGGGAGAAGAAGGTATTAACCCCGTTGTTTATAAATGGCGTAATGGTGAGCCAGTCAGGCGGAGTATTGATGAAGCAAAACAGTTACTGGAAAAAGCGGGTTATAAGAATGGTATTAATCCTGAAACCAACAAACCCCTGCTGATTTATTTTGATATAGCCGGTGGTGGTTCGGAAGATAAGTCTTTCTTTGACTTTTTACGCAAGCAGTTTAAAAAATTGAATATTTCCCTTGTTGTACGTAATACAGATTACAATCGTTTTCAGGATAAAATGCGCAAGGGTAATGCGCAGTTATTTATGTGGGGCTGGAATGCGGACTATCCTGATCCGGAAAACTTTCTGTTTTTATTGTATGGCCCAAATGGTAAGGCAAAATACAAGGGTGAGAATGCGGCCAATTATGCAAACAGGGAATTTGATCGATTGTTTGAAAAAATGGAAACCATGCCAAACTCACCTGAGCGCCTGCAAATTATAAAAAAAATGACAGATATTGTACGTAAAGATGCACCCTGGTTGTGGGGATTCCATCCACAGGACTTTTCGTTGTTTCATAGCTGGTACCACAATGCCAAGCCCAATTTAATGGCGCATAATACATTAATGTATAAACGTGTTGATGCGGATAAGCGTACAGCACTAAGAAAACAGTGGAACAAGCCAGTTTTCTGGCCAATTATATTACTTGTGGTGCTGTTTTTAGTGGCACTTTATCCGGCAATAAAAATGTATTCAGCTAAAGAAAAATTTACACATCAATAAATAAAGAGTATACGAAATGTTTGCCTATATCAGTCGACGAATTTTATATGCTATTCCTATTTTAATAGGCGTGAACTTGCTAACCTTTGCGTTGTATTTCTTAGTCAATAGTCCGGATGATATGGCAAGAATGCACCTGGGTGCAAAATATATTACTCAGGAAGGCATCGATAAATGGAAAACTGAACGTGGGTACGATAAACCACTTTTTTATAATGAAACAGAACAAAGCTATAAAAAACTAAGTAACACTATTTTTTACAACAAGTCTGTAAAGTTATTTTTATTTGATTTTGGTAATGCCGATAATGGACGCAATATCGGTTTTGATATTAGTGAACGGATGTGGGCAAGCCTTGCTTATGCTATCCCGGTATTTTTAGTCGGGATGCTGGTTTATATTAGTTTTGCTTTGCTGCTGGTATTTTTTCGAGCAACCTATGTGGATTTATGGGGAGTGGTGCTGTGCGTCGTTATGATGTCTATTTCAGCCATTATTTATATTATTGCCGGGCAATACCTTATTGGGAAAATACTGTTGCTGGTGCCTATCTCAGGTTATGAACCGGGCTTCAGTGCGGTTAAGTTTTTAATTCTGCCGGTTGTTATTGGCATTGTGGCTGGATTAGGCTCAAGTGCCCGTTGGTATCGTACTATCTTTCTGGAAGAAATTAATCGTGATTATGTGCGTACCGCGCGCGCTAAAGGCTTGTCTGAGTTGCGGGTGCTATTTTCGCATGTATTGAAGAATGCAATGATCCCAATTCTGACCGGTGCAGTGGTGGCGATTCCACTGTTATTTATGGGTAGCCTGCTAATGGAGTCCTTCTTTGGTATTCCCGGCTTAGGTAGTTATACCATTGATGCGATTCGTAGTCAGGATTTTGCCATTGTTCGAGCTATGGTATTTCTGGGGTCAGTTTTATATATTGTTGGCCTGGTTCTAACAGATATTTCATACACCTTTGTTGACCCACGTGTGAGATTAAATTAATGATGGCTGAGCTACGCAACGCCTTGCAGCAGCTGTATTGGCAGAAAGTGTTTTTTGTTCTGGGCGCATTGATGACACTCTACCTGATTTATCCTGTGCTCTTTAATGTGCAAGGTGTTTATCTAATAACAGATATTCTTATTTATTTTCTGGTTTTTTGTCTGATACTTTTTGTTGCTTATATTCGTAAACAACCTCATTTATCTGTTCCGTGGCGGCAGGTATTTAAAGGCAAAATTGCAATGAGCAGCGCGGTTGTACTGAGTTTTTTTATTATTGTTGGTTTAATGGACTCAATTCATTTTCGGTATATCGAAAAATCAGAAGCGACAAACACTTCTTATTCTGTCGATATGCTGAGTGTACTGGATGTTAGTTTGCGCTATATCAGCAGTGACAGTGAAAAAACCTACTCTGCACCTTTTGCCATTTATTCATACGCAAAAGAAAATTTTATAAATGACG
Organism: Chromatiales bacterium; assembly: GCA_027076325.1. Taxonomy (GTDB): domain Bacteria; phylum Pseudomonadota; class Gammaproteobacteria; order UBA6429; family Thiohalophilaceae; genus SZUA-37. The sequence goes on from JALTJZ010000037.1 coordinate 27,092, forward strand.
AAGGTGTAAAGTACCGTGCTTACCCACGTTTAAAATTTGCAGGGTCACATTTAAAAAAACCAGAGCAGGAGTATTGGCAGGACATTATTAGCAAGTCGGTTAAAGGTTTAATCATTGGTTTGATTATATCGGTTGTTTTTTCAGCTATTTTTATATTCTATTTAAGCAGAACCAGCGCGCGATCCTATCTTGATACATTAAAAAACATACTGCAGGATAAATTCGACCTACCATGGCGAGTTATGTTGATCACACTCAGTATTGTGATTGTATTATGCGCATGGTTATTTTACCTGAGTCATTTTTACCATGTGATGGGCACCGACAAGGTTGGTCAGGACGTATTTTACTTAACATTAAAAAGTATTCGTACCGGTCTGGTTATTGGCACGTTAACAACCTTGATCATGCTGCCTTTTGCTATCGCGTTGGGGGTTATGGCTGGCTATTTTAAAGGTTGGGTAGATGATGTTATTCAGTATATTTATACAACCTTAAACTCAATCCCCGGTATTTTATTAATTGTGGCTGTGATGCTGGCAATTGATGTTTATATTGAAAACCACCCTGCTTTATTTGAAACAGCGATTGAACGAGCCGATATAAAATTACTGGCTTTATGTGTTGTTCTTGGAATAACAAGCTGGACAGGATTATGTCGATTGCTGCGTGGTGAAGTCTTTAAATTACGTGAACTGGAATATATTCAGGCAGCAAGAGCATTAGGCGTGTCCAACTTTAAAATTATTACCAGCCATATCATTCCAAATGTGATGCATATTGTTTTAATTGTTGTGGTGCTGGACTTTAGTGGTCTGGTGTTAGCTGAAGCCGTGTTAGCCTATATTGGAGTGGGGGTTGATCCTTCAACGATAAGCTGGGGAAATATGATTAACAGTGCACGACTGGAGCTTGCACGTGACCCGGTTGTCTGGTGGTCTTTAATTTCAGCTTTTAGTTTTATGTTTGCACTGGTGCTGGCGGCTAATTTATTTTCAGATGCGATTCGTGATGCCTTTGACCCACGCCAGCAGGGGGTGAAGTAATGGCTGATATATTACTTGAAATCAATAACCTGAAAACCTACTTTGGTGATATTAAGAATAAACCTGTGCGTGCTGTGGATGGCGTAAGTTTTAAAATTAATCGCGGTGAAACTTTTGCAATACTGGGTGAGTCAGGTTGCGGTAAATCAATAACTGCCCTGTCGATTATGCAGTTAGTGCCTTCTCCCGCAGGAAAAATAGTCGAAGGCTCGGTTGTGTATAATGGAGAAGATTTATTAAAAAAATCTGAAATTGAAATGCGCTCGATCCGTGGCAATCGTATCGCGATGATATTTCAGGAACCAATGACATCACTAAACCCTGTTTTAACAGTGCAGCAACAAATTGAAGAGGTGTTACAGCAACATCGGGGTATAAAAGGGCAGGCTGCATGGCGAGAAGTGGTTGCGCTGCTGGATTCGGTTGGTATTCCTGTTGCGGAACAACGTGCAAAAGATTACCCGCACCAATTGTCTGGCGGGATGAAGCAGCGTGTTATGATTGCAATGGCACTGGCTTCCGAGCCAGACTTGCTAATTGCTGATGAGCCTACTACTGCGCTTGATGTGACTATCCAGGCACAGGTGATGACCTTGTTACGTGATATACAAAAACGTACCGGGATGGCCATTCTTTTGATTACTCATGATTTGGGTATTGTTTCGGACTTTGTCGATCATGTTGCAGTGATGTATGCCGGTGAGATAGTCGAATATGCAAGCCGAAAAGATTTTTTTACAGCCCCATTACACCCGTATTCAAAAAAGTTATTTGCATCGTTGCCAGCAAAATCAAAGCGCAACAGAACGCTCGATGTGATTAAAGGTATTGTGCCGCCACTCACTACCGAGTTTACGGGTTGTCGTTTTTATGAGCGTTGTGGCGCTGCAATTAAACAGTGTAGCAAACAGTTAATTCGTCTGGTTGATATTGATAATACGCATAGTGTACGTTGTTTACAGTTTATTGATAATAAGATTAATTTTCCCATTACGAATGATGCTGTGTCAGATATATCAGATACAGGGAATATTGCGGTTGAGGAAGTTTTTAGTGTTGCCAACCTTAAAGTTCATTTCCCGATCCATAAGGGTATATTTAAACGAGTGGCTGGTTATGTTTATGCCGTTGATGGTGTTAATTTAACACTCTATAAAGGCAAAACACTAGCGCTGGTTGGAGAGTCCGGTTGTGGAAAAACAACGGTAGGTAAAACGGTGTTACACCTGAATGAGTTAACAGCAGGAACAATATCGCTAAAGAGTGAGGATATATCGCTCCCAACCACTAGCCAGTTAAAAACACTTCGTCGTCAGGCGCAAATTATTTTTCAGGATCCTTATTCATCGATGAACCCGCGTAAGCGTGTAGGTGAGATTATTGAAGAAGGCCTGATTGCGTTAAACCCTGAACTTAATTCTATTGAAAGAAAAACTAAAGTTAAAACCTTGTTGAAGCAAGTGGGTTTGCCAGAGACAGCAACCAGCTTGTATCCACATGAGTTTTCAGGTGGCCAACGGCAACGTATATGTATTGCTCGTGCATTAGCGGTTAATCCGGAAATTTTAATTTGTGATGAGCCAACCAGTGCGCTTGATGTATCAGTGCAGGCACAAATGCTCAATCTGTTCAAACAATTACAACAGGATTACGGGCTGAGTTATTTGTTTATTACCCATAATCTATCGGTAGTGGAATATCTTGCTGATGAAATTGCAGTGATGTATTTAGGAAGGATAGTGGAACGAGGTAGTGTCGACGATGTGATGCAAACACCGCAACACCCTTATACGAAAGCATTACTTTCCGCAATTCCAACTGTAGATAAAGAGTCGGCACAAGAAAAGATTGTTCTGGAAGGTGAGCTGCCTTCACCAATAACACCCCCGTCAGGTTGCCATTTTAATCCACGTTGCCCTGAAAGAATGGATATTTGTACCCACAAATACCCGGATACGTATAATATTTCGGATTCGCATGCGGTTGCATGTCATTTAACTGAAAAATAGTTTATCGAAAATCTATGTTGTTAAATACATCGAATATAAACTCGCCACACTAATAATGGTTAGTATACCCCGGTAATGCCTGTACCAGGAATTTCACCAAGGCTAAAGCCAGCAATAGATTCCATTCCGCTTTATTTTCCGGAACGATTATTTTTGTGTTAGTAAATGACGTAAGAAGTCCATGTATACTTTTGTTTCCCATGGGCGTCCACCCAGTGCCTGGTAACGTACCTGACCTTTGGGGTCAACAAGATAGGTTGCAGGGAGGCCTCGTGGCTGCCATTTCTCTGTGAGTTGGCCATCGCTGTCCATGAGCGCTCGTATGTTAGGGGCATACACACTAAGGAAGCTAAAAACAGTGTCTTCATCTTCTGCTGTATTAATAAATGCCATTTTCAGACCTTCTTTTTTTAGTGTATCCCACATTTTCTGTATCGCTGGCATTTCTTTTTTGCAGGGGCCGCACCAACTTGCCCAGAAATGAACAAACACCCAGTGTTTTTTTGTTTCTGACAGGCTAAATGCCTGACCATCAATATCTTTTAATTCAATCGCAGGTGCCGGGTAGGGGGCTAATTTAATAATACCTTTTGGCGGCTCAGGCAAGTTATTGCTTGCCATAGTGGTAAACGGTAGACAGCCAAAAATGAGGAAGAGTATAATTTTTTTATATTTCATTAACGTATGCATTGAAGGTTATTGACTTGAATTGTAAAACGCTTGCCAGACTTATCTGCTTTTGTTTTAAACTGAGCCTGTAGTGTAAAGGGTTTGTCTGAAAAGGGCAGGATAATATTGCCACCTTCATGTTCATTGGGTCTAAAATCAAGTGTTTCTGGGAGTAAGGTCCAGCGAAATGTCGACTGGTGTGCTAACGGAATATTCATTTGTTTCCAGAGTGATTTCCAGTATGTGCGGTTGAATTGTTTAAATTCACCTTCGGTATTTTTAAACCGCCAGTTGGCTAAATCCAGCCAGATAACATCACGAGACTTGTTGCGAATTCCCACAGTGATAAAACACAACGGCTTTAGCTTGTTCACCATGGCTTTCGAGAAACCGCGTCCCTCATAAAAGGCCGCTATCTGTTCCGGTGTTCTGGACGAAAAGCGTATTTTGATTTGTTTATTTTCATATTGAGCTTTATTTTTTGCTTTAGCTTGCACGACAGGCGGTATTAGCAGGATTGCACCGGTAATGAACAAAACGGGGTATTTAATATGGTTTATCATTTAAAACACACTACACGCCAAACAGTGAAAAGATAAGTGCGCTGATTGTTTGAATAACCGGGATAATGAATTGCCAGAGCACACCGGTGAATATTAACAATAGGAGCAGGACAAGCCCAAATGGTTCAACTTTGCTTAACAGGTTTCCAGCCGTGGGGGGGAGCAGGCTCACCGCTATTCGGCCACCATCGGTGGGTGGAACGGGGATAAGGTTAAAAACCATAAGCAATACGTTAAAGAAAACACCGATAAAAGCCATATTGAGCAGGGGCTGACTGAACTGCGCGAGGCCAGCGGGCAAAATGCTTGCAATTGCAGCAATCAACCCCCAGCCAAACGCCATAGCTAAATTGGCCGCAGGGCCGGCAATGGCCACCAGGGCGGTGTCCCGCTTTGGATTTTTAAAGTTTCGCCAGTCGATGGGAACGGGTTTAGCCCAGCCAAAGGCAAAATTGACCGTTAAAATCAGTATGGCAGGCACCAGAATAGTGCCAATGGGATCGATATGCTTCACTGGATTAAGGCTAAGTCGCCCTAACATCATGGCTGTGCGGTCGCCGAGTCTGTAAGCGGCCCAGCCATGTGCCACTTCATGCAAGACAATGGCAAAAAGTACCGGAATAATTGAAATAAGGATAAGTTGTGCTGTGCTTAAATTTGAGTCTAACATATGGCTATCATAACAGTTCGTATGAGCCGGAGCGAAAGGATTTACTTTAAGTTGGGGGCTGATATAGTAGTCATATGCGTGCGGGAGGACAGTTAATTGTTGCGCTATTATCAGATAAATTCTTATAATTTCAATAACTTACAAAGGAGTAGGGGGTGTCGGCTAAATTACGGGTGGTTTTAAACGGATCGGACATTTTTGAATATAAAAAAAACACTCGCCACCCGGGGAAACAGCGAGAAATTCTCGATCATATGGATTTGGACATGGATGCAGGGATTGAAATTAATGGTGAACTGATCAATGACCCCGATAAGATGCAGCGTGCACAATATGTCGCAATGAGCTTGCTTTATGGTATTCAAATGCAAAGTGAAGGCCTGATATCGGCCTCCTGTGGCTATTTAGTGACAAGATTACCGGATTTGAAGCAGATCCGCGCGGTTGAAAGTGGTGAAGAAGTCACAATGGAGTTAATTTTTGATGAAGAAAACTAATAATTTCCGTAAAAGTGTAGTAGTATTGGTAACTTAGATGTAATTTGAGTCTAATGGTTTTATTGCAAGATTTGTAAGCGCTTATAAGAAACAAAAAGTTTTTCCTGTAAATGCCAAAATTGTAACAAAATTTGATTTTTAGATGGAAATTGATTCTAATTAGTGATATTGCAAATATTAAGCACTTATAAGAAACTTGAAGTTTTTCCTGTAAATGCCAGATATTCATTGCAGTTTATACATTTTTAATTTTTGAGGTATTTTTTTATGGCAACAGGAACAGTTAAGTGGTTTAACGAATCAAAAGGTTTTGGTTTTATTACTCCTTCCGACGGTAGTGCAGATGTATTTGTACATTTTTCAGCAATTGCAGCAGAAGGTTTTCGTACTTTAGCTGAAGGCGCTTCAGTTAGTTACGAAGTTGAAGCCGGTCCCAAGGGGCCTCAGGCAACACAAGTGACATTAAACGGCTAAGCATATTTGCCTTAGTTTTTTGTAAAAAAACCTCGCTATTTAGCGGGGTTTTTTTTGTCTGTTACAAACAGGTTTAAATATTCACTGAATGGAAAAAGCATTTAAAATAACACGGCCTGTTACAGAGCCAAAGGTTATGAGTTACTCTGTTCTTCAGGCAAGCCAGATGCTTGCTATGCTGAACGCCGAATTAGCTCGGGTGCTTAAACTACAATGTGCAGATATTGCTGCACTTAGCGCAGCACAAAGCACATTACAGCCACAAACAATGGCCTGGCAACAGGCACAGCAGTTTATCCAGTTTTACAATTTACTTTGTGACAAATTTTCAGGTGATGCCGTTGCGATGCGCCACTGGCTGCGCGCGGAAAATAAAATACTGGCGGGTGTACCATTATTACTGATTATTGATGATGGACGTCTGGATGATATTATTCATTTTATAGCTTCAGACCAGCCCCTGGTCTTTATGTAAAACGAGCCACGGGTTAAAGGCTGAATAATTTTTTATTACATATCGAATAGTTCAGGCGTATAGTCAGATAGTATGACTGCAAATAACAATACACTATCCTGCCACCGAAAAAGAAATAAGAATCTTGGTCTTGCCGAATTAATTGCGATTGCGCTTGGCGGCATGATTGGTGGCGGGATTTTTACTATTTTAGGAATTTCTGTTGCGATGATTGGTGTTTTTACACCGGTTGCAATCGTAATCGGGGGTATTATTGCAGCATTGGCTGGGTATTCTTATATCAAGTTGGGTGTTTATTATAAGGATGAAGGTTCCAGCTATATATTTTATAAAAAAACATTCACTCAATCCCCGTTTGCCGCGTCACTGATAGGCTGGTGGGTTATCTTTGGTTATATTAGCACGCTTGCACTTTACGCCTACACATTTGCATCGTATGCCATTAGTGGAACTATTTTTTCGGATGTTGAATGGGTGCGTAAACTGGTTGCGGGCGGGATTATACTACTGTTCACACTGGTGAATGTATGGAGTGTGAAAGGGATGGGAAAAGCAGAAGATGTAATGGTGTACACCAAATTAGTGATTCTGGTGGTTATTTCCTTTGTCTTTATTAATAACACCCAAACAAGTATTCCTGTGTTGCTACACAAAGAGGCTGATATAAGTATCCTGTCTATTTTTATTGTAGCAGCCCTGACGTTTGTCGCATATGAAGGCTTCGAACTTGTTATTAATGCTGTGAATGAAATGGAAACCCCCGAAAAAAATATTCCAAGAGCTATTTATTTATCTATATTTCTCGTTATTCTAATTTATGTGATTATTTCCATTGGTGCAATATTAGCAATTCCTTTTAGCGAAATTATTCAAAATAAAGAATATGCACTGGCAGCAGGAACGGGAAACGTATTGGGGCACTGGGGAACTCAGCTTGTGGTACTGGGTGCACTTTTAGCAACAAGCAGTGCAATCAGCGGGACTGTCTTTGGTGCATCACGGCAAATGGCTGTTATCGCAAAAGATGGCTATTTCCCATCGTTCCTTGCAAAGCGAGTTAATCACATTCCTGTTTATTCTGTTATTTGCTTATCAAGTTTGGCTTTTTTACTTGTGCTTGCTGGCAGTCTTGAACTTATTCTTGAATTTGGCAGTATTACTTTTTTACTGGTTTCGGTATTAATGGCTTATGCCAATTACAGAATGCGTGAGCAGACACAATCTTCGCTGCTTATTACGCTACTTGCTTTTTGTGGGTTATTCACAGGAATGATTTTAATACTTTATTATGAGTTTATTTCACAGCCTCAGCAGCTGGTTTTTATTGGTGGTTTGTATATTTTATTAACATTGGCCGCATGGTTATATGCAAGATTCAGAACAACAAAGATATTTCATTTAAACTGAACAGGATAACGGGATTTGTACCACCTATTAGTGGAAATTGCCCTGCGTCAGGTATTAATGCACACCAAAAAGATTTAATTTTATTAATCTGGACTTACCAAACAATAACTCAATGCTGTAGTTTCCGTTTGTAATGCCTGTTTTCGGGAGTTGTATTGTAAAGAAATGTTTTCCCTGATTGCTGGAGAGGACTAATTTTTTCTGGATTATCCGTTTTGGGGTTATACCATTGTAAACATTAACGGTGAGTTCAGTATTATTCTGTGTGAAATTTTTATACTCAAATCCAGCATAAAGCAACTGGCCAATTTTAATTTTTTGCAATGTGGTTTCTGTTATTTCACTAAAGGGGGTGCTGCTAACTTTAATTTTTGGCACAATGGGTAAAACGGCATCCATTTCTTTTTTAAGGTTTTTACGTGCTGTTTGTATTTCCCTGTTATCTGGAAATAACTTTTGTGCACTATCGAGAATACCAGCAGCTTCACGAAATTTATTTTGCTCCGTTGCTAAACGTGCCTTGCGTAATATTTGTTTTTGTATCTTCAATAAGCCATTTTGAGCCTGAGTATTATCAGAGTCTATGGTTAAAATAGTTTTATACAGGTCATAAGCACTGTTTCCAGCCGGGCGGGTTAATAACCCATCCTGCCTTTTTCTTTCAGCTTCTATTAAAAGAGCGCTGGTCTGGCTTTTATTTTTGATCAGGCCTTTAATCTTTTCCTGAAGTTGTAGCAATTCAGGATCGTTATGAACAGCCTGTAGTCCTGAATTAACTGAGTTCAGGGCTTTGAAATAGGCTTTTGTTTGTATTTCGTTTTTTGCTTTATCCCTGAAATGCGTTGCTATTCGGTTAATCCCCTGTAATGCTTCAGTATTGGTTGGTTCATTGTTTAATACTATTTTGAGTTCAGCGAGTGCATTTGCACCTTCAGGCTCATTTAGAGCATTAACAGCAAAATAAACACGTGACTTTTGTAAATGCGGCTCATTGATGGCGCTAAGGGTCAGTTTTTTCTTCAGCGTAATAAAATCGGTGTCTTCACGCATTTCTGGATATAATGATTCTATTTCATTAATGGTTTTATTGGCAGATATAAAGTCTTTTTTTATAATTAAGTTGCTTAGCCTGTTGAGATACCATTGCTTTAATTCTGATATGGCTGCCTGAATGATTGTATTGTTCGGGTTTTCAGTCAGTTTCTTGTTATAAATCTCGGTAAGAGCAATTGCATTGCCCGGTATTTTATTGAGTGAAGATTTTAGTTGCTGGATCTTTTTTTCTTCAAGTTGTTCAGCCGTCAGGCCTGGCGTTTTTGGTTTGTCAGGTTTTTTGGGCAAGTCTTTCGTTGCATACAGGTATTGTTTTATTTCAGGTGGCAGGTGTTTTTTTACAAATGGTTCAGCTTTTTGTTTCCATATGTCTAGAAGTTCCGATTTTTTGTAATAACCTATGGAAAAAAGCACAATAAGTAAAAAGATCAGGAGCCGGCTTTTTCGGCGATTTAGATTTTTAAAGTCATCTGAATCAGCAATAAGAGAAGGCGTGTCCTTTCTTTTGTAGGCTTTTGAGGGTGTTTTAACAGCCCGGCTGACGGCCTGCTGTTTTGGAGGCGGTGCTGATTCAGGTGTGTTGATTTGCTGCTCGACCATTGTCTCGGCATGGTGAGCTTGCCCTGCTTTTTTAAAGGCGGCAGCTTTTGCATCAATGGCATCGAGTTCGGCATTTGTGATCTTGTTTAAGGCATTAACCAGTTCAGATGCCTGTTGATAGCGGTGCTCGGGTTTTTTGGATAGACAAATATTAATAATTGGTTGAAATATTTCCAGACCTTTAGGAAGCTGTGGTATTGGATCTGATAAATGTTTGATACAAATGGCAACCAGTGAAGGGCCGTCATAGGGAACATAACCGGCCAGTGCCTGAAATAAGACAACGCCGAGACTGTATATATCGGTACGGTGATCTATTTGCAAGCCTTTGGTTTGCTCCGGGCTCATAAAATAGGGCGTACCTAATATCTTGCCAGTTTCGGTGAGCCCTTTTGAAACATCATTGGTTCGGGCTATGCCAAAGTCAGTTAAAATAGCCCGGCCATCATGGTGTAATAAAATATTTTCAGGCTTTATATCTCGATGTACAAAGCCTTTTTTTGCTGCAAAATCGAGTGCATCGGCTATTTGTTTAATAATAATAACTTTCTGTTTTCGATTTAAAAGATCGCGTGCCTCATTAAAGTTCTTTCCTTTAATGTATTCCATCGACATGTAGTGAATGCCGTTATAAATACCTGCATCATAAATAGTAATAATATTAGGGTGAGAAAGTTGACTGGCAATGCGAGCTTCTCGCAGGAAGCGCTCAGAGAAAGTTTCATCTGTATGGTCTGGTGAGAGGACTTTAAGCGCAACTTTTCGACCAATACTTTTCTGTACTGCAAGGTAAACCATTGCCATACCACCGCGGCCTAGCAAATCTTTAATTTCATAGCCCGGAATATTCACCACGGATGCAACGTGACTTGCTGTTGTTTGTTTATTTTTTGCTGTCATCTTCTGGTTACTTAAACGTGTGGTGTTAACTTAGTATTATTCCTTTATATATCGGCAGTATGCGCAGGATATAGAGGCTTTTAATCTTAATATAATCAATGGCTTGTATAGTATAGCTGGCGGCTTGCTCTATGTAATGATCCTGTTCGCCCATTATTACTGATTTGGGTGTTATTTATGGTCTGGATTGACTACCTAACCGGGTTTATAGCTGTCGGTTGCTCATTTTGAGTGTCGGATGTTATTCATCCACGGTGTTGCCTGCGGCTAATGTGAGTGCATGTTCAATAGCGGAAGGTGTGCACATAATAGAAAAGAAACTGTTATCACCAACCATTGCGAGGTCTGGAAAGCTAATGGCGATTCTAAATTCTGCATACAGTGCAAACACTTGCGAGCCGCTAACGAGTATTTCATAGGGTAAATGTGCAGTGGATTTAAGCTTATGAAAATCAATTTTGTCCATAATGAATTGATCGCCTGCACACTCTGTTTGAGAAATTTTGCCTGAGATAGAAAGGCCAAAAACGGTTTCATTTTTATCCGGTAATTTAATTTTATAGATAAGCTTTGTTCCACCGTTAGTATTTTTAAGCGAGGCTGTTACCTTTTTTACCGCCATGCTGTAACTGGCATATTCCGCAAGTTCAAGCCGGTCTTCAAAATCAGGCATAAATAGCTTGTATTGATAGTCACGTAATTCGTCTTTCGTTAAGCCTTTTTCAGAACCGAAATCTTGAATAAACCCGAGTAGAGACTGGAGTTGCTGGGTGATATCGGAAAGATCTTCCTTCATGCGGTAGGCATGCGCCATGTAGGTGGGGTTATTAAAGGAAAGCTGAATGTTATCGTTTGTTTTTGTAAAGGCGACACGGATTGCTGCACCGTATCCACCATAGGCTGACAAGCTTGCATGTTGTTTTAATCGGTTGTTTGTAATAATTAAGATGTGCCGCTTTGGTAGGGCTGAATATTCGCCCTCAAGCGTATAACCTGCCTGGAGTAGCTTCAGTTTTATATTCTGAATAAGCGTTGTAAATTCAATATTTGTCTGTTGTGAAAGAATAAACGGCTTGTAATAGGTTTCGTTTGCCTTGCTGGTATTAAGGAATGTGAGGCACAGGCTAATGGTGAGGTATTTTATTATTCTCATTGTGACTACCTGGTTGATATTTATACAATAGTATAGGGTTAACAGGTAGGAATACGAGCTTTTTTAAGCTGGAAATTGAAATTTAGCGCATTTTAGCTACTTTTATCCTGTTTTTTTAAGATATTCTCAACCAAAACAAGATCTTCGGGGGTATCAACACCGTGTCCAATGGTGCGGGTGGTTGTTTCGACGATTATTTTCATGCCATTTGAGATGATTCGGAGCTGCTCAAGTGACTCGGCCTGTTCGAGTATGCTGGCCGGAAGTTTTGCAAATTGTTGTAAGGTACTAACCCGGTAAGCGTAAAGCCCGACATGCAGGTAAAATGGAAAATCGGGTAAGTCGCCCGTTGGCTGGTTTAACTTTTTAATGCTAAAACTGTCCCGTACCCAGGGAATGGGGGCACGACTAAAATAAAGTGCAAAATTCCGGTTGTCCAGCACAACTTTTACATGGTTAGGATTAACAACATCATCAATATTTTTAAAGGGAATAGCCAGTGTTGCCATATCGGCACTGTTATGCGCAGCCAGGAGTTTAACGAGTGCATGTACATTATCGGTTTGCACCAGCGGCTCATCGCCTTGCAGGTTGACGACAACAGTGGAACTAGACCATTGTTTTTTTACTGCCACTTCGTTAATACGATCAGTACCCGAAGGATGATCGCTGCGTGTCATTATGGCATTGCCGCCAAAGGCAGTGACGGTTTTAACTATTTCGTGGTTATCGGTTGCAACGATTATCTCATCGGCTTTTGTTTTTGATGCCGCAATATAGACATGCTCAATAAGTGGTTTACCGTTTAATTTTAATAATGGCTTACCCGGTAGACGGGTAGAGGCATAGCGTGACGGAATAACAATTTTGAATGGCTGCATCCATCAATTATGCATGTTTTTGATTGGCAGATCAAAAATCCCTGCAGCTTGTTGCACGTTAGTTAATGAAGGTTGTTAGCCGTTTGCATTGCGCTTAAATGTGCATCCGTTACCTGATTAGCCGACAGATTCAGACTATCTAAAATAGTAGCAAGCGCATCATAATTTTCTGTATCAACCAGTAATGCGAGTTGGTAATAATTATTGTAGGGGCCTTTTTTTTCTAATAAGGCAGCTTTAATATTTTCTGGAATAGATATATCTTTAAGTGCTTCTGAGAAGGGCATTTTTAATAGTGTGTCGAGGTAAGAGAAAATGCCCAGTATAAATAAGTCGTTAGCAATAGCCGGGTTGGTTTGTTTAGCAATCTGTTCAAGAAAAAATGCACGAGTGAGCGCGGTTACAAATAAGCCCGAATCATTATTACTATTATTATCATTAGTAAACAGAAACAATGATAACCAGCGGTACAGGGGTTTGACACCAAGCAGTTGTATTACGGCTTGAATACTTTCAATCTCGGTATCACGTCTTAGCCCTGCTGAATTAATATAGCGTAGTAACTTGTAGCTTATTGATACGTCCTGCGATATTTTTCTTTCAATATCAGCAATGTCTTTATTGGCCATAATATCATTTAGGATATTAATAATGGCTACTTTATTAGAAGGGATAGCCTGCTGTTCTATGTATTCCGGTTTTGCAAAAAAATAACCCTGATAAAGTTCAAAGCCCATCTCTTTACAGATTAAAAATTCTTCTTTGGTTTCTACACGTTCAGCAAGCAGAGTGAGTTTATGTTGCTGACCGAGTTTAGCGTATTCAAGGAGTTGCTCTCTGGAATAATCGCTAATATCTATTTTCATTATTTTAACGAGTTCGAATAATTTCTGAGTACTTTCATTATCAATAAAATCATCAATAGCCAGAGTAAAGCCTGTTTGAACCAGTGATTTTAACTGGGTAAATAATTTTTCATCCACGGTGACATCTTCAAGTACCTCCAGAACAACGCGATCCTTTGGCAGAATATTAATAATATCATTTTGAATAAAATATTCGTTAAAGTTGATAAAGGCCTTTTTATTCCCAATAACGCTGCTTAGCCCCATATTATTGAATAAGTTCATAATAACATCGGCAGTTGCTGCTGTGCCATTAATCACATTGGCATTGGTGGCATTAATTTGTCGAAACAGCATTTCATAGGCAACAATGGATTCATTCAGATCAAGGATAGGCTGTCGGGCAAGGCAAACTCTGGATTCAGGGGATGTATTAGGCATGCTATTTATATCGGTTAAATTTAAATTTTCTAAAGTTTATTGGTAAATCAGGAAAACCCATAACGCATTGAAATATATGTTTTTTTATATTTTTACTACGAATAAAATAAATGACCCAACGGTTAGTTAAATTGTATACAATAGGCAAATGATGCAAAAATGGCAAAGGCGTAAAGATCAGCGACCAATGGAAATATTAACCGCCGCACTTGGCTTGTTTGTCCGCAATGGCTTTGCCTCAACTAAAATTGCAGACATTGCAAAGCAGGCAAAGGTCTCAAAAGGCACGGTGTATTTATATTTTGAGAGCAAGGAAGCGCTTTTTAAGCAAATGGTACATCAAATTATGGTACCCAAAATTAATGAGGTGGAAGAGTATATTTCCTCTTATCAGGGAAGCCAGGTTGAATTACTTAAACTGGTCATCAGACGTTGGTGGCAGACAATCAAGGAATCTGGTTTAACCGGGGTGCCCAAATTAATTATTTCTGAGGCAGACAAGTTTCCGGAATTAACACAGTATTATATGAAAGAAGTGATACATCGTATTCAGTCTATTCTAATTAGTATTCTTAAGAAGGGTAAGCAATTAAATGAATTTTCGAATATTGAACCTGTATTGTGTGCCAGAGTGATTATGGCATCTCTGGTATATTTTTCAATGTGGGAGGTGTCTCTTAAAAAATACGACCATAAAAATATGTATGTTGAAGATCTTATTGAACAGCAAATATCCATTTTACTGAGTGGCATTACAAAATGAAAAAACATGGTTTTGTGCTTAATTTTGTCTATTTTATTTTTTATATGTCTTATAGCATTACGGCATTAGCCGGATCAGTGTCTGCTGACAATAGCGCCTATACTTTGGACAGGTTTATTAATGAAAGCCTGAATAAATATTCAGAAATAAGGCTCGCTGATCTGAATATAAACCGGCTGGCATATGAAATGGCTAAAGCGGAAAGTCAGCTTGGCTGGATGCTTACCGGGCAGGGTGGCTATTCCCGTGACGCATCTATCTATGGGTTACAGTCTGATACGGTTGACTTTAGTGTTGGTTTGCAAAAGTTACTTGCATCAGGTAATACATTGTCTGTAACAGGGCGTTATGCGCGGACTAAAACAGAGCAGGTGCTATTTGGGTTTGCCCCTAATCCCTCTAAGATAGCGAACCTGGAAATTAATTATCGTATTCCATTATTAGAAGGCGAAACAAATCCTCAGTATTTGCATGCCATCAAAAAAGCAGAAATAGACAGAAAAATTTCTGGGCTAGAAAAGCAACAAGTTAAAGAAAAATTAATATTAAAGTTAATTGATATATTTTTTGCGGTTGTCACGATTGATTCACGGCTGGTAACAGCAAAAAAATCACTGGAGCGAGCACAAAAATTACGTTTTTATATTAAAAATGATATTAGCCTTGGGTTGCTGGAGGAAGGCGATATTTTTCAGGTTGACTCTCAAATTTACACTTTAAAACTGGAACAGCAAAAGATTACTGATTTAAGAGAGAAACAAGTTGCTTTAATCAATCGATTTCTTGAAAAGCAACTAGCAAGTAAATTTGTTATTGATACAGACAATATATACAGGAACATAGATAGCTTAAATATAAAAAGAGCAATTACCAGTGTAAAAGAGAATAATTATGAACTTAAAAAATTAAAAGCACAAAAAGAACTAATTGAATCTGCTTTAAACTTAAGCCGTAATAGAGAAAAAGATAAGTTAGATGTTGTATTATCGCTAGGAGTACAGAACCGTAGAGGTGATATAGGGAGTAACTCTATTAATGATACCGACACAACAGGAATGGTTAGGCTCGAATATAGAAATGCCGTGGATAAAAGAGCATTTAGCTCAGAACGGTTGCAACTTCAGATTGATAAAGAATCAAATCATGAACGAATGCTTTCCGTTTCTGAAGATCTTAAATATGAAACATTTGATCTGGTTAAACAAATAGAACGTTCTAAACGAATGGTTAAAACAACAGAAAGCCGTTATTTGAATGAAACAAGAAAATATCGGGATATACTAAAAAGATTTCGTGCAGGCCGTTCAACAACTAATATTGTTATTCAGTTTGATAATGACAGAATACGTGCTGAACTGGATTCTGAAACTGAAAAATATGAGCTAGCTAAAAGATTTTCTTTGCTAAAACTAAAGCAGGGCTTTTTCCTGAATCAGTAAAAACTGGATAAAGATATTATAAAATGAAAAACATACTTGCATTTTTTGTGCATAGAACTTTAATCGTCAATTTAATTTCAATATTTATTATATTGTTGGGCATATATGCAATGTCGACGATTAACAGGGAAGCTTTTCCTAATGTGAACCTGGATAATATTGCAATTGGTTTTTCATACCCGGGTGCATCACCGGAAGAAATTGAACAACTTATTATTACGCCGATAGAACAGGAACTGAAGTCACTGGATGGGATTGACAAGATGACATCGGTTGCTTTCCCTTCCAGTGGTAATATTAATCTGGAAGTGGCTCCAGATTCAATTAACCGTGCGAGAATGGTAAGTGATGTGCAACTTGCCATTGATCAGGCAGAGTTACCACTGGATTTACCTTATGAGCCTGTTGTAACAGAAATTGATGGGCGCGTATTTCCTATTATTCAGTTAGCTGTTGCCGCACCACTTAGCAAGCTGGAACTTAAACGTCTTGGCGACAAGATAAGGGACGATCTTCTTAATATTACAGGGGTTGCCAAGGTGCGCATGCAAGGTGACCGGAAGGCTGAATTAAGTATTATTGTTGATCCCCAAAAGCTGCATCAACAACGTATATCGATTACTGAAATTGAAAATCTACTTAAATCGTGGAATATAAATGCACCTGGTGGCGAACTTGACACTCAAGATGGCCAAAAAACATTAAGAATTGTTGGTCAGTTCTCAAGCCCGGAAGATGCGGCCAACCTTATTCTTCGTGCCAATGAATACGGTGCTGGCGTCAGGCTGGGCGATGTGGCAACGGTAAAAGAATCGTTGGCAAAAGCATCACTGTACTATGAGGTGAATGCTAAGCCAGCGATGGCTATTTTGGTGATGAAAAAAGTCGATGCAGATATTATAAAAACTGTAAATAGAGTTAAAAATTACCTTAAACGAATCCCCGAACTTTATGGCAAAGATATTAAAGTTAGCACCTTCCGGGATTTTTCCAAAAATACAAAATTACGTTTAAGTGTTCTTTCTACAAATGCCATTGTTGGTTTATTCCTGGTTTTTATCTGTCTGGTTGCATTCTTGCGGCCTTCAGTTGCATTAACAACAACCATTGGGTTGCCCATCGTATTTTTTATTGGTTTATATACTTTGAATGTAATGGGGATTACTTTAAATCTTGTTTCAATGCTAGGTTTTATTATGGTGTTAGGGATGTTAGTTGATGATGCCATTATTGTGGGGGAAAATATTACCTATCATATGGAACAAAATATGCCGCCCTTGAAGGCTGCGGTGGTAGGGGCTTACGAATTAATGGGGCCGGTTGCGACTACTATATTAACCACCATTGCCGCTTTTATTCCAATGTTATTTATGTCTGGAATATTGGGTAAGTTTATTGTTTCAATTCCTATTGTTGTTATCATGTTGCTTATTTTCTCTTTGCTGGAATCATTTTTAATTTTGCCCAGCCATGTGGCACATTTTGCTAAACCCAGTGTTAAGTTTGAGGAACGTAAATGGCTGGTTGCGATGGAAGGTATTTATGCACGTTTTCTTGCTAAATCAATTCGTTATCGTAAGTCGACAGTTTTTATTTCTGTTATTATTTTAGTGGGGGCTGTTGCTTTTGCTTTAACGACAATGAAATTTGAACTTTTTCCGGAAGAAGGTATTGAAGAATTTTTTGTACAGGTTTCGGCTGAGCCGGGAACAAACCTGGAAGAAATGAAAATCAAGCTTAATAAGTTGAGTGCAGACATCAGCGAACGTGTCGATAAAAAAAATATTGATATGATACTGGTAACAACAGGAAAGACAGCTATTGATCAAGGTGACCCTCTTTCACAGCGTGGTAGTCGTTTTGGCCAGTTACAGGTTGTTTATATTGCAAGCATTTTGCGACCACAGCATAATGCGGCAGAGGAAATGCTGTCTATAATGGATGAACTAACAAAAATCCATCCTGAACTCACTATTTCACTGCAAAAGAAAAAACCGGGGCCGCCTTCTGGTCGTGCTTTGCAGGTTGAAATAACCGGAACTAACCGGGAGTCCATTATTAATGTTGCAACAAGACTACGAGCTTATGTTAAAAATATTAAAGGTGTACTAACAGTTGAAAGTGATTTGCAACGTGGGGACAATGAATTACGTATTATACTGGATCGTAAAAAAGCAACCTATGCAGGTGTTAACTTATTGACTGTTTCAAAAAACATACGTGCAATTGGAAGTGGCTTGCGTGTTTCGACGATACGGCGTGGTACTGAAGAAGTAGATGTCACCATTCGTCTGCCTAATTCAAAAGAAAATAATATTGAATACCTGCGTTCAATAGAAATACCGAATAACAGGGGTGGTTTAGTTCCTTTAGGTAAAATCGCAAAAATTATTGAGCAGCCGGCATTGTCAACAATACGCCATGCAGAAGGTTCTCAGGTTATCAGGGTGGTTGCTAATATTGATACGGCTCTTATTAAAAGTTTTGAATTAAATAACAGGGTTAAGAAAAATGAAAAGCAATGGTTGGCTGGTGACAAGAATCGGGTTTCGATTCATTATGGTGGTGAGCAGGAAAAGAATCAGGAATCAATCCGTGATCTGGTGATTGCTTTTGGTTTTGCTCTGGTGGGTATTTTCTTTATTCTGGCCATTCAGTTTAATAATGTTGGTTATCCTTTAGTGGTTATGCTTGCTATTCCTTTTGGTGCGGTGGGGATTATCATCAGCTTTTATTTACATGACTTGCTTTGGAAACCATTGCCATTATCATTCTTTGCATTGATGGGTATGGTTGCATTAACCGGTGTTGTTGTAAACAGCTCAATGATATTGCTGGTATTTGTTCAACGTGCGCTTAAAAATGGCATTGCCGCTAAGGAGGCAATTATTCTTGCTGGAAGGCGGCGATTACGTGCGGTTGTTTTAACCGCAATGACAACGGTGGTTGGGTTATTGCCAACAGCCTATGGCTGGGGAGGAATGGATCCGTTTGTTTCGCCGATGGCACTATCACTTTCATGGGGTTTGATTTTCGCAACTTTTGTTACCTTGATCACTATTCCTGTCGTGATGGCGATTGTACTTGGTGTGAAAGAATAGCGAATTTCAGATTGAGTCTAGGGGTTGTTGATCTTTCATCTATTGCCTGCGTTATTTTTTTACTATCAATGGCGTGCATTGGTACGTAAAAAATGCCTTGCCAGGACTTAAATTTTATCAAAATCCGCCTAACATCTGAAAGATCAACAGCCCCTAGTCTCTATAAATAAATTCAATTTGAGTATTCGCTAACTCAATAATGTCATGCTCTTTTAGTTCTAATGCATCGGTTGATATATCACGGCCATTTACCATGGCAACATTAATTGAGTCTTTGTTGTTAATGGCAGTGATTGTGTAGTTAGTTGAGTTGCGGGCAATAATTGCCATTTTTGCTCCATTGAAACCTAATGTATTAAAGGGTTTTCTCAGCTCCAGAATTTTTCCTTTTAATGGGCCACTTAATACTTTAACCGCTCCCAGCTTTGCACCGGTATTATCTATTGTTGGTTTTTGTTTAGTATCAATTATTTTAGTGTCTTCAATTTCAGCCCGTAAAAACATTGTAGGTTCGTAATCTTCTTCATTCTGAGAGAAAAAGGTGAACTGATAATTACCAATCTGGATAACATCACTGTGCTGGAGTTTTGATTTTGCAACCCGTGCACCATTAAGCAAACTGCCATTAGTGCTTCCGAGATCATCAATAAAAACATTGTTGCCGACTTTAGTGATTAGTGAGTGGCGACCACTTATGGTTAAGTCATTAAGTTGAATATCATTGCCGTGTTTTCTACCGATACTAATGCTGTCTTTATCGATGCTGTATTCCCGAATAACAGCACCATCTAGAGTTAAAATTAATTTGGGCATTGTTTTACCTGTTTTATTTAAGTGTTTAGTTAATCGAGTCTGTTGGTGTAATACTTTGTTCTTCTTGTTCCACTTCAATTTCGTCCCGCAACAGGATAAAGTCATCTTTATTGCGTGCTGCAAGAAAGGCCTGCTCACCGGTGATTTTTTTTGCTTCAACAAGACGTTTTAAGGCCGTGTCCATTAATTGCATACCTTGCATGGCTCCACCCTGAATCACATTGTCGAGTTGTTCGGTTTTTCCTTCACGTATAATATTGGAAACAGCGGCATTGTTTATCATGATTTCGATTGCGGCAATACGATTTCGATTGTCTGCAGTACGCACGAGCTGTTGCGAAATAACACCGCAAAGCGAGGTTGATAACATTGTTCGTACATAGGGTTCTTCGCCTGGCGGGAAGGCATTGATAATACGCTCGATGGAACTGGCTGCACTGGATGTATGCAAGGTTGCCATCACAAGAATGCCCATTTCAGCAGCGGTTAGTGCAAGGTGAATGGTTTCAAGGTCACGCATTTCACCGACAAGAATAACATCGGGATCTTCACGTAAGGCAGAATGCAGTGCCGATGCAAAGTTTCGTGTGTGGCTACCTATTTCCCGCTGGCTAACCAGACATTTTTTATTAGTATGTAAAAATTCCACCGGATCTTCAATGGTAAGGATGTGGCCTTTGCGTTGGTTGTTTATAAAATCAATCATTGCTGCAAGGGTGGTTGATTTACCGGAACCGGTTGGGCCGGTTACAAGGATCAGCCCTTTGCGTTGCCGTGCCAGATTTTTTAAAATAGGTGGTAAGCCGAGTTGTTGCAGCGATTGTATATTGCTTGGGATAACACGAAATACAATACCGGTACCATTTAAGTGTTCAAATGCATTAACCCGAAAGCGTGACAGGCCGGGAACATCATAGGAGAAATCCAGCCCCTGCGTTTTTAAATACTCTTCGCGTTGTTCGACACTCATTATTTCAAAGAGTAATTCGCGTGTTTCTTTTGCAGATAATTCACGATATTTAACTGTATGTGTTTCGCCATGCAAACGCAGACGTGGCGGGTTGCCCGCAATAATATGCAGATCGGAACCATTTTGTTTTACAACAAGATCTAAAAAGGCATCGACACGGTTCATGGTAATTTACTCTGTTAACTTATCGCAAGGTTAACTTGTGGAAGAAGGTCGGGGTCGGTGACATAGCGTTGAAATAATTTTTTATCAGTTGCATGTACATAGGCATCGTCCGGATCAATCTCTTTATTCTTAAGGGCTTCGAGCAGTGCTTGATCCATTAGTTGCATGCCCTGTTCTCTTCCTGTTTGTAATATAGACGGGATCTGGAATACCTTTCTATTTAAAATAAGGTTTGCCATTCCTGATGTATTAAACATAATTTCAAGGATGGCCTTACGATTTCGACCATCGGCAGAGCGGAGCAGTTTCTGGCTAATCACACCGAGCAAGTGCTGGGCTAAAAAGCTTGCAGTTAGTGATTTTTGTTCCGTTGGCATTGCATCAATAATTCTGTCGATGGTTTTTACGGCGGAGGTTGTATGCAACGTGCCTAATACTAGATGGCCGGTTTCTGCGGCGGTCATTGCCATTGATATGGTTTCAGGGTCGCGTAGCTCGCCTACCAGGATAACATCGGGATCTTCACGTAATGCGGCACGCAAACCATTGGCAAATGTATCAACGTGTGAGCCCACATTTCGCTGGATAACGAGTGCTTTATCACTTTTATGTACATACTCAATTGGGTCTTCGAGGGTAATAATATTCAGGCGCCGGTTGTGGTTAAGCCAGTCAATCATGGTCGCAAGGGTCGTTGATTTACCTGTGCCGGTGGCACCGGTTACCAGAACCAGCCCCTGGTTATGCAATAAAAATTTGGTGAGTATAGCAGGTAGCCCTAAATCTTTAAAAGTAGGAATACGTGGGGCAATAATTCGGAAGGCGGCACCAATGCCGGAAATTTTACGATATAAGTTTACCCGGAAGCGGCCAACTTCTTCATGTTCATAGGAAAAGTCAACATCATGTCCCTGATTAAACAAGGCGCGTTGTTCTTCATCCAGTATTTCATTAACAAGAGATTCCAGTTCATCACTGGTTAAGTCACGGTATTTTATTGGCGATAATTCACCGTGCATGCGAATAAGGGGCGGCAGGCCGACGGATAAATGAATATCGGAGCAACCTTGTTCGCGTCCTAGCTTTAAAAAGGCATTGATTCTGGACATTTATTCAATTACCACGCTTTGTAATTCCTGCTTTAATTCATCAATGGTCTGATAACGTTTTAAGGGGTCAACATGCATGGCTCGCATAATAATGTCATTTAATGGTTGTGGTATGCTCGTGTCTTTTTCGATTGCAGGAACGGGCTTGCCTTCGACATGCAGAAACAAGGTTGCCATATGGTCTTCACCTTTATAAGGTGGTTTGCCGGTAAAGGCTTCATACATAAGAATACCTAAACTGTAGATGTCGGTGCGGCTGTCGATAGCACGACCACGCACCTGTTCGGGAGCCATGTAAGTGGGTGTGCCAACGAGTATGCCACTTTTGGTAATACGTGAATCGGCTGTGCTGGCGGCCGCGGCCAGCCCAAAGTCAACCACTTTGACAAGTTTTGAATCATCAACGAGAATGTTGGCCGGTTTTAAATCACGGTGTACAACATCGACCTTATGGGCTGCATTGACACCGTTGCAAATATCACAAAAAATCTGAACACCGTGTTTTTTATCTAAAGACTTGGTACTTTTTAATTCAAAAGAGAACGAGTGACTATCAAAGTACTCCATGGATATCGCATAGGATTTGCCAAAGGTAATAAAGTCATAAAGTCGAATCACATTTTCATGGGTAATGCGGCGTGCATAGCGCAGTTCATGGATAAAACGCTGGATAACCGTTTCATCCGATGCCATTTGTGGATTTAGAAATTTAAGAACAATGTTTTCACTTACCATCTGGTCTTCAACCAACACCACCACACCAAAGGCACCTTTACCAATTTTACGAATAATTCGGTAACGTTCATCTAACATTTGCCCTGGCAGCAGTTCATTTGGATCGATAACCGATCTCATTGGACTGCTTGATGTGCTGAGCGAAGGGGTGGAGGGTTCTGTGGGTATAGACGGATTAATATTAACAGCGGTTGCTGCAACATCTAACATTTCGGTATTTGGAATAGAGTTGTCAGCAATACTTTGTTGACCAGCAGAGGGTGGCTGGGCGCCGACATTGGCTTGCATCGTTTGCATGGCTTTGGTGGCAGCGGCTTTTACATCTTGATCATGATGTTGCATAACCTGGGTAAGTGCATCTTCAACTTCTTCAGCATGGCTTTTATCGGTTAACTCGGCGAGAGCATGTAAAATATCATGCTTCATCGAATCATCGCATTGTTGTAGTTTGCTGATAAGTGGTTTAATTGCGCGGGTATCTTTTAACTGCGTCAATGCTTTAATGGCAACCTGTGTGGATTCACCTTTATGGTTAAGCAATTTAAGTAAGGGTTCAACGGCACGTTTATCATTCATGCTTGCAAGTGCGTCTGCGGCTCGTTCACGTACCCACCAGTCTTCATCTTCTAATGCTTCGACAAGATATTTAAAGGCTCTGTCATCATTAACCGAGTTTAAAATTTCTACAGCGGTTCGGCGCAAAAACTCATCTTTATCTTTTATCAGCTGTAATACGGCTTCAACCACTTTAGGGCCACCAATACTGCCTAATGCATCGGCTGCACGCACTTTAATCCACCAGTCTTTATCGCGCAGGGCATTAAGCAAATCTTTAATGGCGCTGACGTTGCCAACTTCATTTAGTACTTCAACAGCAGCACGACGAACATATTCCGAGTCATCCTGTAATATATCAATAAGGTATTTTACAATGTTACCATCATCCAGTTTGATAAGTGTATCAATGGCTTTACTTTGAACAGTTAAGTCAGGATCTTTCAGCAAGTTGCATATGGGTCTGGAGTTAACCGGTATTTCCATTTTTGCAATACTATCAAGTGCACTTTGACGAACTTTTTTGTTAGGGTCAGAAATCATTCTTAAAAGTGTATCGCGTACTTCCGGCATGCTGAACTTTCCGAGAGTAATAGCAACGTAAGTCCGTATCGTTGAATCTTTACTATTACTATAGCGAATTAAGTCGGGTACAATCTTTTCATTGGCTATTTCATTTAATACTTTAAATATTAACTGGTGAATACTTTTGTCAACCTGCCCTAAAATACCAATGAGTGTTTTTGCGTTTAAACGTTTCTTTTGTGCAATAAGTATTTGCACTAAAACATTTTTTGGAATATTGGGGTCACTGAATAAATCGAACAAACGGTTGGCATCATAGGTATCCGTAGTGCCTAAAATTCGCATTACACTTGAAATGATGCGCTTGTTATCGTCAGCCAGACCTTCTATGTAAGCCGGTAAGCTTGAGTTAGTTAGCATTGACACGAGTATATTTTCAATGGGGGAATGTGGATCTGTTTCGGCCAATGCCTGTATCAGTTTTGGTATTGCGGGTGCGCCAATATTTTTTAGTCGAGCGACGGCCTCTTTCGTTTGTAATGAAGCAGAGCTAGACGAAAGGATGGTAGATATTGCTTTATTTGTTTTGTAGCCGTGCAGCAAACTCATTAATTTTAACTTTTATTTGTCGATTTAATTTAACGAATAGTTATTTTTCATTGTCAGGCAGTGTAACTTGGTTAATATAGGACTTGTTGATCAGGCAAATTCCATCATCATCAACATAAATTTTCAGAAAACGATTATCCTGTTTATTTAAGTAGTCGTATAATCGTGCATGCTCGGGGGGAAGCGCTTCTTTTATTGTTCCCTCAACAAGCGTTCCATCCATCATGTGAATGTTACAATAAAGTGTTTTTGCCGATTCCGATATAACATCTTTATCACTATATTCAATCCTTATAATCGACTGCCGGTTATAAAATCGAATTTCGTTTGGCGTATCAACCTGAAAAACAACAAAAGGTTCGTTACGATTAAGGATATCCAGCACGGCTTCGTCCTTGCCATTATCATTATGGCGAATAAAGAGCGAGCCGATCACTGGCCCATCTGGGTGCACCCACAGTTGGACTTTTTTCTGTTTCGTTGGCAATTTTAATGTGTCTTTAGACAATGGCACTCCTCGGTATTTTTCCAGGTTTGCAGGCTTGTATTTATAGATTGCCTGACTGTACCTTCGTAGCCCTTTTTATTAGATAGAGTATACCTATAGTGTTGATAATCTGCGAATTTTAGTATTTACAGACGGCCACCCCGGCTAAAATGTTTTCGCCAATAGTGGTTATTAAGGCTCGCAATATTGACTTGTTTACCGCTGGATGGTGCGTGGATAAATTTACTGTTACCTATGTACAGGCCAACATGCGAAATTTTACCTCGATCGATGCGAAAAAAAACCAGATCGCCGGCCTGTAAGTGTTTGCGCTTAACCGGTCGAGCCGCATTGTAGAGCTGCTGGGTGGTACGTGGAACCGATATTCCTGCCATTTTATAGCTGTACTGCACTAAACCACTGCAATCAAAGCCAGTTTTAGGACTTCTCCCACCGTATCGGTAGGGTTTTCCCACTTGTTTTTTTGCTATTTTAAGTATTTTGCTATGTTGACTGTGTGATTTTACGTGATACGATTTTTGTGGCGCACTACTGCAACCTGTGAGCAGTAAGCTCAATGTGGCGGCGATAAACAAATATAGGCTATTTTTGTATAATATTTGAGCAAACTTCATACGTAGAGCTAAGTATAGACGAAGTTTGTTTATTTGCAGATAATTTTAGTAAATTTCCGATAAAAAACAGCTAGTTCCAGGTGTATTTTGGAGTAAAGTCTATTTTAAAGAGCCACTTTATGGCTAATTTTGTTGTAAAGTTTTGAATATGGTCACTTTATGTTCAATTTTACTGAGCTAAACTAAGCAGTATGGATAATTTAAAAGTTTCTACGCAGCAATTTAATCGGGGCGTTAACCCGAATCAGCGCACTGGAAAACAGCGCGATGAAGGGTTTGTGGCTTCGTCGGTAGTAGAAAACAAGGATAAACGGAAAACAAATGCAGCCCGGCATGCGCATATGCATGCAAACACCCAGCAAGCCATTCCGGAAGACCGTTCAGCCATTTTAGTCGAGCAGCGCAAGCAAGATATGGCGCAACAACTGGCAGAGAAAGAAAAAGCACAGCAGCAACTGGATAAGGCTCAGGAATTGAGCCTGCAACGCCAGATTGAAGAACGGGCGGCGGTTAACAAGCAAAAACTAAAAGGCAGCTATGCGGCAGTGCAGCAAAGCGACAACCAAAAGCAGGCTCAGGAAGCAAAGATGGACAAAAACAAGGAAGCACATTCCGTTAAAGATAATCCGCAAGATGCAATAAACCTTGTCGTTTAACTGTAGAGGCGGTTAACCTAAAAACTTCCTGCTATTTTTTCTTCAGTCAGGGCACATAATAGGCATGTTATCCGGGTATGCCACCCTGAATCCACGTATAATAGAGCAATGAACAGCCTCTACCCTGAAGAAAAGAAAGCTCAACCATGACTTGCCGAAAAAAGCGCCAATCAAAATCAGTTAAACAATCCAGGTCGACTGCACAACGGGGTAAGAAGAAAAGAAAAGTGCCGAAGCGGCCAAAAAAGCAGCCCAGGCAAGGTTTCTTTTATCAATATCTGGCCGGCATTCGCTGGCGTTATTTATTTGCGGTGTTCATTCTGGTTTTTGTTGCTTATGGTGTTTATCTTGATTTAAGAGTGCAACAGCAATTTGATGGCAAGCGTTGGGCGCTGCCTGCAAAAGTGTATGCACGACCACTGGAGCTCTATGCCGGCCTGAGTTTGTCTGGAAATAACCTGTTACGTGAATTAAAGATGCTAGGTTTTCGTAATGTAGCCGATATTAAACGTCCCGGGAGTTACTATGTTGATGGCAATGAAATAATTTTAACAACACGGTCTTTTCAGTTCTGGGACGAGAAAACAAATTCAAATGTGATTAAAATCCGTTTTGATAATAATACTATTTCAGAACTGTATAATTTTTCACTTGATAAAAATATTGATGTAATGCGCCTGGAGCCGGTTATTATCGGCGGAATTTATCCATCGCATAAAGAAGATCGCTTACTGGTCAAGTTTGATGCCGTTCCTGAACTGCTTAAGACGGCCATTACAATAGTGGAAGACCGTAATTTTTATCAACATCATGGTCTGGACTATAAAGGCATTGCGCGTGCAATGTGGGCAAACCTGCGCGCTGGAAAAACCGTGCAGGGTGGCAGCACTTTAACTCAACAATTGGTAAAGAATTTTTTCTTAACCAATACGCGCAGCTTATGGCGCAAAGCCAACGAAGCCCTTATGGCTTTGCTGGTTGAATGGCATTACGATAAACAGGAAGTTTTTGAAGCCTATTTGAATGAGATTTATTTAGGCCAGGACAAAGCACGCGCAATACATGGTTTTGGTTTAGCCAGTCGTTATTATTTTGACCGGGCGTTAGATGACCTGGAATTGCAGCATATTGCAATGTTAGTGGCTTTGATAAAAGGCCCATCATATTATAACCCACAACGATACCCTGAACGTTTATTAAAGCGGCGCAACCTTGTGCTGGACATGCTGGTCGAGTTCAATGTTATTACAAAAGGAGAAGCAATCGCGGCCAAACGTAAACCACTGGGAATTATTACATCCAAGCCGACCAGTGTATCATCGCACCCGGCTTTTCTTGATTTAGTTAAACGGCAACTTAAAACATTTTACCGTGAAAAAGATTTAGCCTCTGAAGGGTTACAAATATTTACAACGCTGGATCCGCTTATTCAACAACAGGCTGAACGTGTTATTCAACAAAAAACCCGGCAGCTTGATCGGCAACAAGGGTTAGATGGTAGCTTGCAGGCAGCGACCATTATTACCAATACAACAAACAGTGAAGTACTGGCACTGGTTGGCGACAGCAGGCCAAAACAATCCGGCTTTAACCGTGCGCTGGATGCCATTCGGCCGGTGGGTTCCTTAATTAAACCCGCTATTTATTTAACCGCACTGGACGTTAATCAGGGGTACACGCCGCTTACTTTGATTGATGACAAAGCACTGCATTTAAAAGGGCCGGCAGGGGATGTCTGGTCACCGCGTAACTACGATAAGCGCACACATGGTCGCGTTCCTTTTTATCAGGCTCTAAGCCATTCTTATAATTTAGCCACGGTGCGTCTGGGGTTAAAACTGGGTTTTGAGAATATTCAACAAACCATTAAAGCAATGGGGATTAAACGCACCATCCCGGCTTACCCTTCTATGTTATTGGGTGCTGTCAATATGTCACCCTATGAAGTGACGCAAATGTATCATAGTCTGGCCTCTGGTGGTTTTAACATGCCGCTGTCTGCTATTCGGGAAGTGCTGGCACAGGATGGCACCCCGCTTAAACGCTTTCCCTTGAAAATCCAGCAAACATTAAATATTGACTCGGTGATGATAATTAATACTATTTTAAATAACGTCACCATTGAAGGGACGGCTAAACGAATTACAGAGGTTTTCCCGGCTAACTTTGTTGCCGCAGGCAAAACAGGCACAACGGATGATTTACGCGACAGCTGGTTCGCGGGTTTTACCGGCCAGCATTTGGCGGTTAGCTGGCTGGGTGCTGATGAGAATAAACCAACCGGCCTGACTGGCGCCAGTGGCGCCTTAAAAATCTGGTCGGGTATTATGAAAAACATTCAAACGCAACCAATCGTATTTAATTCGACAGATAATGTAGAATATATTGCCATTAATCCTGTTAGTAACAAACGCATTGATGCTTCGTGTGCTAATGCCGTTTTTCTTGGCGTGCAGCGTGACGCTGTTCCTGAACAACAACGTGGCTGTCATGATTGAGTTAAGCTTACTACTGTCCTGTTAACTTATGGAAAACAAGTTTGATTCATGATATTTAAGCAATAAAAGCTGGAATTATATTATGGGATATGAAATTGATGTTAGTTTGTTACTGTGAGCCTTTAGTTGCGAACAACGTGCGGCAAGCTGCGCGGCAATCTCTTTTCTTCAAGGTATATACGAGTAAGATTGCCGCGCTATCGCTCGCAATGACTAAAACCAGGATATTTAAAAGTTAATGAGGCAGCAGTGAATTAATGTATAAAATATTTTAAAGAAGCCAATAGAGAAAAGAAAATAAATGTTAAATATATTCAGGAAAGCGATTGTTATTTTATTGATGCTGAGTGTATCGGCTTGTGGTTCCTATTTAAAAAAACAGGACCAACAGCAGAGTGAACAAGCTGATTCCACAGATGATTTTAGCCAGCAGATAAAACCGGCAGAAACAACATCGGCTGCAGTGCTAGCGTTAATTAAAAAAGCACGCGCAGATGCAATGGCCGGTAATCTTGACAAAGCCATGTTGCGCCTGGAGCGTGCAGTAAGAATTGAACCAGCTAATGCCACCGTATGGCATTATATGGCCAAGTTATTTTTGCAGCAGGAAAACTATAAACAGGCGGCAGGCTATGCTGCAAAGTCGAGTAGCCTTGCGCGAGGCAATCGTTCGTTAGTTATCGATAACTGGCGAATTATAGCCCATGCACGTTATCGGCAAGGTAATATTAAAGCGGCACGAAAAGCACAAGAAAGAATTAATAAACTACAACAACAATAAATGCGAACGTAAAGATTTTGTTATCCCCATCTGAATATCTTGATAGTAAAGGCCCTTTAGCTCAAAAGGTTGTTGACTTTGCGCCACGAAAACAGCAAATGGAAATGGCTGATGCCATTGCGCATGCACTGGATTGTGAAACCACCTTTGTTGCCGAAGCGGGAACTGGCACCGGTAAAACTTTTGCTTATTTGGTTCCGGCATTATTGTCGGGGCGTAAAGTACTTATTTCAACGGGCACAAAAAACCTTCAGGACCAACTGTTCCACAAAGATTTACCCATCGTGCGAGAAGCACTGGATATACCGGTTACTGTAGCACTATTAAAAGGCCGTGCTAATTATTTATGTAAACACCGTTTAAACCTTGCTGAACAGGATACCCACGGTGAGTCAAAAATACATATTCGAAAACTTCGTCAGATTAGAAACTGGTCGATAAAAACAAAGGCAGGCGATACCAGCGAAATCCCGGAAATACCCGAAGGTGATAGTATCTGGCCACTGGTTACCTCAACCTCGGAAAATTGTTTAGGCGCAGAATGCAGTGACTACAATGATTGCCATGTGGTCAATGCGCGGCGTTTAGCACAAGCCAGTGACGTGGTGGTGATAAACCATTATTTATTACTTTCCGATATGGTGATACGGGAAAATGGTTTTGGTGAACTACTGCCAATTGCCGATGCCTTTGTGATTGACGAAGCTCACCAGTTACCGGATGTCGCATCCAATTTTTTTGGTACCAGTATCAGTGGCTATCAACTGAATGAACTGATTAGTGACATTGCAGCAGAGTACTGGGCCGAAATTAATGAAGACCGTGAAATACTGGACTTGTGCGATACCATTAAAAAAACGATTACCGATTTTCGTTTAGCCATGGGGTTGCCGATTCGACGGGGTAGTTGGGCAGAGTTAAACCATCAGTCAGACTTTAATGACATTGCAAATACACTTAATACACAACTGGCATCCTTAAAAGAACTTTTATCGCCACTAGCTGAACGCAGTAAAGATTTAGAGGCTTGTGATAAACGTTGTGCCAACATGATTGAACGGCTTAACCTGCTTACAGTGGAACCGCCAGCCGATCATATCCACTGGTTTGAAACCTATAAACGATCCTTTGCACTGCACTTAACCCCCTTCGATGTTGGCGGTGAATTTAAACAGCAAATGGACAGCCTGCCGGGAAGCTGGATTTTTACTTCGGCTACCTTAACCGTCGGCAATAAGTTTGATCATTTTCTAAAACAACTGGGCATTATCGAAGACGTCGACAGTCAGTCATGGGAAAGCCCGTTTAATTACCGAGATCAGGCTTTGCTTTATATTCCTGATGGCTTGCCCGAACCACAGAGCCCAAATTATCTTTCTACTGTTGTTAAGCAAGCGATTCCGGTTATTAATTTAAGCGGGGGGCGCACCTTTTTTCTGTTTACCAGTTATCGTGCATTAAACGAAGCACTTGAAATCCTCAAAGATGAAATTGATTACCCTTTACTGGTTCAAGGTGAAAAACCACGCGATGCATTAATCACTGACTTCCGAAAAATGGGTGATGCCATTTTATTGGGAACCTATAGCTTCTGGGAAGGCATTGATGTAAAAGGGGATGCCTTAACAACAGTCATTATCGATAAATTACCCTTTGCCTCTCCCGGTGACCCTATCCTAAAAGCACGCATCGACGCCATGCGTGATAATGGATTAAACCCGTTTTTTGACTTTCAATTACCCAACGCCGTCATTACCTTAAAGCAAGGTGCCGGGCGTTTAATTCGAGATTATCTTGATACCGGCTTGCTAATGTTATGTGACCCAAGATTACGTTCAAAACCGTATGGTAAGGTTTTTCTTAAAAGCTTACCGACCATGCCCATTACAAAAGAGCTTGAAATAGTAGAAGCATTCTTCGCAGATAAAGTGAATATTGAGTTAAAAAAGGATTAAAGGTTTAACCCATGACAGAAATACGACTCGCAACCACCGATGTGGAAATTAAAGCCTGTTACCCGGTAATGCAGCAATTACGACCTGCGTACTCCGAAGTCACCTTTTTAGCCCAAATAAAAAAACAAATGCAAGCCGGTTACCATTTAGCCTACCTGACAGAGGGTCGCCATGTTTGTGCGTTGGCGGGTTACCGTTATTCTGAATGTCTCGCCTGGGGGACATTTTTATACGTGGACGACTTGATCACCGACAGTGAACAGCGCTCAAAAGGCTGTGGTAAATTACTGCTAGCGTGGCTAATACAGCAAGCAAAAAGCCATAAATGTGCTCAATTGCACCTGGATTCGGGTGTTCAGCGGCTGGATGCCCATCGTTTCTATGAAACACAGGGAATGATAAAAACAGGTTATCACTATGCTCTGGAACTTAAATAGCTGCATGTTGCATTACTAACGAGAACCATATATTTTTATAACCCGTTGTTTTTTCAATGGTTTATTGTTAAAGTGTGCGTCAGTTCACATTTTTAATGCTAATATATTCCACAATTGTGGATCGCTTTGTTCATATATGAGACTATATTTATTTGTAGGACAAAGATGACATTTGTGGCGTTTACAAAGGTTTATGGCTGAAATGGCAATACTTATTCAATATGCTAATGGTGTTCCTGGTGTGAAATTTTCACTTGATAGTGAAGAGATCACGATTGGACGCGCGTTAGATAATGACATTAGTATTGATGATGAATTTGTCAGTAAGAAACATGCCGTTATTCAGCTAATGCATGACGAATTAACCGATCGGGTCGACTGCATCCTGATTGATAACGACAGTACCAACCATATCTATGTTAATAACACCCAAGTCTCTGCACACCGTTTAGAAGAAAACGACCGCATCCATATTGGTCAAAATGAGTTCCGATTTTCTTTTGATTCTGCCGCCCACCTTGACGCTGCCATCATACCGCATTTTGAAGTCGATGAAGCGCCCGGCCTTTTGCATGCCAGAGCGCGAGCTAAAACTGAACGTTTGGCAAACGCCCAGCCTAAAAATAAGTCGGCCTTTACGGGTGTACCAGTAGATGGTTACGAAGTTGAAGATTTGAGCGATACCAAACACCAGATTGAAAACTTGCATCACGCTGATGATGAAGAAGCCAAACCCGACAAAAATGCCAAACGCTTTAGTCGTCGCCTGACTTTTATCTAAAATTTATTATCCCTTCTGTCAATTCTCGCGTTTTTCGTTAAAATAGCCGCTGTTGTCTATAACCGCCCGGATATTGAATGCTTATTCTCGCACTTGAATCAACCACAGAAGCCTGTTCTGTTGCCCTGCTAAATGACAAAAAGCCCAAAAACACGCAAATAGTTGAGCAATTTGAAATTGTACCAAGGCAACATACTCGGCTGCTTCTGAATATGGTCGATAATTTATTGCACCAACAAGGTGTATCAAAAAACGATTTAACAGCCATTGCCTTTTGCCGTGGCCCCGGTGCCTTTACCGGGTTACGAATTACAGCCGGGGTTGCACAAGGTCTGGCGTTTGGCCTGAATCTGCCACTTATTCCTGTTTCGAGCCTGGCAGCATTGGCTCAGGGTCGGTATCGTTATAACCGGCACACTGCTTTTTTGTCCTGTCTGGATGCGCGAAAGAAGGAAGTCTTCTGGGGGATCTATCAGGTAGAAGAAGGCTATGCCCGACCAGTAGGTGAAGAGCAGGTTTCGCCGCTGCAAATGGTGATGGATTCGGTTAAGTCATTACCTCAACCCAAGGTACCGTTGCAGGTTGCGGGAACAGCAACGCATTTAATAAAGGAACTGAGCGGCTCTTTTATAGAACCTGAAATTGAACTTGGCCTCACTTTTATTGACTCACTACCCGATGGCTTAAATTACCCCCATGCTTATGATGTTGCTTTTCTTGCGGCAGAAGAATATCGTCTGGGTAATACGGTTCGCGCTGAACAGGCATTGCCAGTGTATTTGCGAAACAACGTAACTGACTAAAGAAATGATTATGATTAGAAAAAATATACTCTATATTCTGTTTTTATCCCTAAGCATAAATGTGTTCGCTGCACCGGAACTCGAAGCCGTACTGCCTGAAGCAGTAAGCCCCGCCACATCAACGCCACCCAGGACATCAATACCCGTAACACCCACTATTCAGGAACAACCCCCCCTTGTTGAACCACTTGTTTTTGTGCACAAAGTAAAAGGTAAAATGAATAAAATCTATAAACGCCTGTTTACCGCATTAGAAAACAATGGTTACTACGTTATTTTTGAACCCAACCTTGGGCGTAACCTTGCACATTTTTCCAAACGCTGGGGCAAGGATTACAATAAAAACAAACTGGACTCGATTCGCAGTATGGTTTTTTGCAATGGCTGGTATGCTAATAAAATAAGCAATAAAGACCCTAATATGCTGGCGCTGTGCCCGTTGCATGTCACACTTTTTCATAAACAGGGTTATACCAGTGTGTTATTTGTAAAACCAGGGCAGGTGTCGCAAGGCAGCGCCGCCAACAGCATAGCGCTGGAGCTAGAGCAAGATGTTATTCGGATTATTAGAGAGTCGGCGCGGTAGAAGTTATTTTGATCATAGCGATGGCTGGCTGCTATGTATAGGTTACTAAATAACCATTTAATCCGGCTAGTAGACATTTTATCCCACTATTCTTGCCGTATTTGATATTGCCGACTATTTTTCTCGCGATTAAGCCTTATATTTGATACGGTTGTCTGTGCTGAGTAGTATATAGACAGAATCCGTCTATATATTAAAAGACCGCACGCGGTCTAAATAACTGTTATGTGTAAAAAAGTAAAAAACCCGTTGGTAGCTTTAAAAACTGAACAAATAGAA
>JALTJZ010000038.1 GCA_027076325.1 Chromatiales bacterium
TACAAGGAAACATCACAAGTCTTGGAACGATAACATCCGGAGTATGGCAAGGAACAGCCATTGACCCAACGTACCTTGACCCGTCCGTTATTCTCTCAACGGAGATAGATACCTTTGCGGAACTGGATACAATCGTTTCAGACAAGTCACTGGCAAACCTTGATGATGCGCAAACATTCAGTTCTCTCCAGACATTCACATCAGGCATATATTCAAACGCTTCAACAACAATCACCGCAAACGCAACCACAACCGGAAACTTTACCGCGCAAGACACTTTGTTTGTGAAAGATGGCAAGGTGGGGGTTGGGACTGCGGCGCCTATCGCAAACCTTGATATTCCCAATGGTGTCATACGACTAGGTCCTTACAGTAGCAATTATTATATGGGAATAGGAAGAGATGGTAGCACATTGAGAGTTGGTGCTTTTGGGTCAAGTGGTGGTGGAGGTTCTGCTGATATAAAATTCTATGTTGTAGACGCCGGTTCCAACCCGGTACATGCTTGGACAATTGATACTAACAAGAATCTTACAAGTGCTTCACAAAATGTCGGAAATATTACAATGGGAGGAACATTGTTTAAGATTGATTCAACGTTTAATAATGCGACTATTCAAATCGGTTCAGATGGAGCAAGTGCGGTAAAATTAGTAAGACCATCTTGGTATAGTGCAGATTTGGCAATTGATCTTGGTGGTACGGAAAGAGTAAGGTTTGTTTCTTCAGGCCTCGTAGGCATCGGCACCACCGCCCCGGGCGCAACCCTCCAAGTAGCGGGAACCTACACCCCTCTCTTCGTAAGCGCAACAAGCGGTAAAGTAGCCATATTCGACACACAGTTCTCAGACGGATACGGCTTCAGAGTGGCAACCACTACAGACTTTGTAGGATTAGCCAACTTCACAGACGCCAGAGCAACCGTCCTCAACGCCACCACAACAGTCACAGACACACTTACCATAGGAACGGATTCCATTACCGATATCACCGGAAACAACCTTACCGTCACAAACGGAATCCTCAACGTAACCGGCCTTGCAAGCGAAGGATCCCCGGGAGCATGGGAAACCCTCGCAACCAACATATTGACTCCTACCAATACAAGCGCGGGAATCATAGTAAACAGCGCGTCATCAACCATAACA
>JALTJZ010000039.1 GCA_027076325.1 Chromatiales bacterium
ATGTTTTATAACAGCCAGAGACTTCATTCATATTTGGATTATCAAAGTCCTAACCAATATGAGAAAGAGATGGCTGTATTGAAAAAAGTCGCTTAACTGGGTGTACCAATTTGCTTGGCCACGTCACATTCAGATATTGATGACATTATCGATTATTTGTGTGTAAAGGGCAGCCACAGGCAAGTTCATTATTTATGGCGTCCTAATCTAAAAGACCCGGGTGATGACTTTGTTCTCGAATTAGCGGTAGAATCAGAAAGCAACTACATTGTTACTCACAATCTACGGGACTTCTCAAATATAAGTAAATTTAATATTAAGGCAATAACCCCAAAAGAGTTACTTCAAATAATAGGTGAACTATCATGAGCACTATAAGTTTAAGGCTTCCTGACTCACTTCATGAAAGTGTCAGGGAATTAGCCAAACAAGACAACATATCAATTAATCAATTTGTCGCAACTGCTCTAGCAGAAAAAATGTCAGCACTTGTAACCGAAAAATATCTATCTGAACGAGCAAGCAGAGGGACTAAGAAAAAATTTAAATCTGCCCTTTCTAAAATTAAGAATATTGCTCCTGATGAAAATGACATTCTGTAAAAATATGCATAACACATATGAGCCTCTTTCAGGTCAATAACCATTAGTCCGCTTTTTCAGTTAATTTATTAACTGAAAAAGTAAAGCGATTAACAAAATCAAATACTTCATCTGTCATATGAACTGTTAAGCAAGTCGCTTACAGCAAACACATATAGAGGGTCTCTTATCGCAGTCTCACTGCTGCCTGTAAACTTTCACCTATCCATTGTTTTTTACAGGGCCACTAGACATTCATCGGTTAACCTTGAGAGGCGCTATTCAAAAAGGCGGGTTTACTTAAAATCTAAGCAACCTGTAGTGGTCAAGTAAATCTGCACACATTAATGAGAGCAAATTAATTTTTCAGCCGCATCTGGCGACAAGTAGTTATTATAACTATGTGCTCTTGCAACGTTGTAATGCAGAATAATGTATTTTTGTACATCTGTTTCTGCTTCATCATAAGAGTCATAAAATGCTTTTGGCATCCATTCTGTTTTAAAGCTTCTAAAAAATCGTTCCATAGGGG
>JALTJZ010000040.1 GCA_027076325.1 Chromatiales bacterium
TGTAGGCTGCTTTAAAAGTTTGCCCCCCTGCATAACTCGACGCCACTGCACCGGCACCAATCACTAAAGCCGCCACCCAACCTACAGGTGTTCCTATCATGAACAATGTAATACCTGTTGCGATACCAAATGCTGTACCACCAAACACACCCCCCAAACTCTCCACCAGAATATGATTTTTTTCCAGCGTATTATCGGTATTTGCTATCTCACGGCAGGCCAGGCCAACACTGGCGACGGTTAAAATAGCACCGCCGTTTGACGCAAATTTGGTGATTCTGTCCATAGTATGAGGCTGTCTGCTAGTTGGTGGGGGTATCGTAAAAGAAGTAAACATAACCGCCAACAACAGCAAAGACAAGGCCACATAGAAGAGTAAGAAAATACAGAATTAAACAAATTTGAGAAAGAACGACCATGTTTAGTGAGATATCTAAATCGGTTGGTATATCTTTAAATCGTTTGCGCCTCGAAAATTTAGGGAAGGTGATAAAAAGGACATAATATAATATTTTCATTAAACTGAAGGGCCATACAGTATAAATGCCCAATTCGCTTATAGTAAACCAGCGCGTATTAAAAAGTACAGGGTCGAGGCGTTTGGCAAACAAAGGCGATATAGCACTCATATAAACGACAAGCACGAACACCAGGATTAAGCCAAGGAACATTGCGCCAAAGAAGAGTGCCCCAAGAAACTCCATATCAAGAATAGCATTGATTAACGGCATAGCGTTGAAATTCCAGCCATCGATACAAAATCAGTTGTATTAGCAAATTTATCATAAACAAATTTTGCTGCTTGCCCTGTCGCATAACTCGACGCCACTGCACCGGCACCAATCACTAAAGCCGCCACCCAACCTACAGGTGTTCCTATCATGAACAATGTAATACCTGTTGCGATACCGAATGCTGTACCACCAAACACACTCCCCAAACTCTCCACCAGAATATGATTTTTTTCCAGTGTATTATCGG
Organism: Chromatiales bacterium; assembly: GCA_027076325.1. Lineage (GTDB taxonomy): Bacteria > Pseudomonadota > Gammaproteobacteria > UBA6429 > Thiohalophilaceae > SZUA-37. The sequence goes on from JALTJZ010000040.1 coordinate 982, forward strand.
TATTTGCTATCTCACGGCAGGCCAGGCCAACACTGGCGACGGTTAAAATAGCACCGCCGTTTGACGCAAATTTGGAGATTCTGTTCATATGCTTTATGTGTTGGGTAATATTGCCAG
>JALTJZ010000041.1 GCA_027076325.1 Chromatiales bacterium
AAAAGGGGCTGTATTTGCAATGCTGGAGCGGAAAGACAAGAAAAAAGTGATAAAAATTAAAAATACTACGTAACCAAAATTTTGATTTTGTCACAAATAAATCGCATAACAAATAGCTCCAGCGGACAACTAAAAGCGGCACTTGTTTTGCATTCGCAAAAACGTGCCGCTTTTAGTTGTCGCTGAGCAAAACGTTATATGTAAAAATGAATACTTTCGAATATGAAATAGTGAAAGCAATAGGGAAGCATAATCCTTCTATCCTCACAGTTATAGATCAGCTTAGAGTACTAAAGCGAGAATATACTGGAGCAGGTTGCTATATTGATTTTGAAAAAATAAATAAGCCTATAAAGTCACATTCGAAATTATTCGACTTATTTGGTGTAATTAAGCTTCCATGTTCCATAGAGTTGTCCGCACATATTATACTGGAAGCAGGTATACCACTAACTCTTGAAATATGTTGTCTAAGTCAAGGTGGTTGGGAGGGGAACCATGAGGGTTATCAAATTAACAATTAATCATATAACAAGCCGCTAAACCCGCTGTGCAAAAACACGCACAGCTTGGACTCCCAACCGCTATCGCGGTTGGGAGCCAGTTAGCTCATCGTTATGTGTAAAAAAGTAAAAAACCGTTGGTAGCTTTAAAAACTGAACAAATAGAAAAAAAATCAGGTAATTTGAAGCACGTACCCAGAAAATTAAATAGTGTGAGCCTTTTCTCAACAATCACGGCAAACTGAAAAAACAGAATCAGTAAGAAATGACAACCCAGGAATAGTGAGGGCAAAAACAATTTAAAGGTCGGGTTTAGCGAACAACCGCAAACCCCTTTTAAATGGCCGCAATAAGTGAGCGAATCGGTAACAACAAAGGTTTTCCGTTTTACACACATAACAAGCCATTTAAAAAGGACGCTCCTGACGTCGCGCCTTTTAATTTTAACGTTATGTGTAAAAAAGTAAAAAACCCGTTGGTAGCTTTAAAAACTGAACAAATAGAAAAAAATCAGGTAATTTGAAGCACGTACCCAGAAAATGGAATGGCACATGCCTTTTTCCAACAATCACGG
>JALTJZ010000042.1 GCA_027076325.1 Chromatiales bacterium
CTCATAACCCGAAGGTCGTTGGTTCAAATCCAGCCCCCGCTACCAAGATTCATCATTAAAACCAGTCACTTAACGGTGACTGGTTTTTTTGTGCCCGGCATATTTGGATGTCTTCCAGATGAAAAATACAGGCCTTCAATATTCTGAAAATAGCCCTTATTTGACGCGCTTGAATCATCAAAAATTTACATAAGGAAAGCTATATTTCATCCTCCTTTCTGTCATAGGAAGTAGATTGAAAGATTTTCAATTACCTATGTACTACAGACTTGCGGTGAACGGAAGATAGGCCAAAAGTTCTATTGAGTATGAGGCTGTTCCATCTTAATCTTAATAAACGATAAGGGTATAGATTCCTTTTATACTTAATTTCAGATATTCTAACTGACTGTAATAGACCTGAACTCTAGATAAAATGAGAAATGTGATAGAAGCAGCCTTCTATTGCAAAATTAAATTATTAAATTTGGAAGTCATGCTTTGCGGATAAACAAAATTTGTCCGCCTGCATGCAGGCATGGAAAGAACTGCCTGTAACCATCTTTGATGGGATGGAGACAGTGTGGGAACTATCAAGAACTGACAAGTCAGAAACGTATCAACATTTGCTCCAGAAATCTGGAGCAAAGGGGCTGCTTTTTTCTAGTGTTTCAAAAATAGCGTGTTGTTATAAACAACCGCTATTCAATATTCGCGATCGAGACCTGACGTTAAATCTAGCCTTAGTCTCTCATTTAACTATTCCCTCAAATATACGGGTTCAGACTGTGCATCTCAGCCGTATGGTTTTTTATTTTCTAAATATTATCACTCGGACAGATTTATATACAGTGTATATATAAGATGCTTAAGATAAAGGAGATACTATGAACAAGATAATTGCATATATAACAATACTATTGATTATTACAGGTTGTGCCGTTCAACAGGCATATGAGGGTAGCAAAAAAAACAGTGATGAAGTCTCAATAATAAAACCTGTCTCAGGTTTGATTGTAAGACAGGTTGATAAATACAGTTTGGACAAATTAAAGTCTGGTAGTTTTGAGACGCTGCCTGGAGAGCACAGCGTAATTGTTTCAACACTTTTAGGTCCGAATGCAGGATCCAGGTTAAGCCCTCCTGTTAAAATGGTGTTTAATACCGAGGCAGGAAAGAAATATATTATCGATTCCAGTCCTTCGACAGGGGAATATTTTGTGATTGAAGAAACTTCTGGAGAAGTAGTTTATAAGGTTAAAAATTAAATTATTGCTTAGCTATAATGGGATTGTGGCGAGCTAGTTGGAATTAATGTGATCTCAATAACAAGTAGATATACTATAGCGACCATAGCAGTCAGTAATTTTCCGCTCGTACAGTAAACGTCTGAGTGCTGCAGGTATAGAGGCTTCCGCAGGTAGCATGGGAGACTCGTATGGTGATGCTTTGGACTAAACCATCAATGGTTTATACAAAATTGAAATCATCTATAAAAGAACCCCGGAAGGTAGTAGATGAAGTAGAATATGCAATGCCGGAGTGGCTGGGCTGGTTTGACAATGGATGCTTGTTGGAAGCGATTGGAAATATACCACTCGCTGAATATAAAAAGTTGTATTATGGGAAAACTGAAGAGTCAGACATGGTGACCTGACTCAAGTAAATAGATCTCCGGCAGCAAACCTGGGACGATTAACATGCTTGAATTTGAAGGTCGCTTGACTGATTATATTTAACGCTGATATCTATACAGAATTATTTATATCCTATTTTTGAATTTTCATGTACATAAATAGGTAAATCTATGTAAACAAGGAAAATGCTTCCCTTATCAGGTTCGCTTTCTATATGGATGTCGCCTTCCATTAATTCAACCAGTTTTTTACAAATAGTTAGTCCCAATCCGGTGCCACCGAAATTACGAGTGGTAGATCTATCAGCCTGTGAAAATGAATCGAATAATTGCGCATGGTGGATGGGGTGGATGCCAATTCCACTATCTTCTACTTTTAAAACTAAAGACGCAATATTCTTATGTTCTATATTTTTTGTTTTCTCACAACTAATTTCTAACCTAACATAACCGTGTTCGGTAAATTTAACAGCATTACCAATAAGATTAATTAATATCTGTCTTACTCGCCCCTGATCGCCAACAAAATATTGTGGAGTATCTGATTTGTAATCGTATATTAATTCAAGATTTTTTTCTTTTGCCTTTATGTCTAGCAAGTGAATAACTTCAAATGCCACCCTATCAAGACTGAAGCAACGCTCTTCTAATTCCATTTTTTTTGCATCTATTTTTGAAAAGTCGAGTATGTCATTGATTATAGTTAGAAGAGCATTTCCTGAATTAATAATGATTTGCACATACTCCTGTTGTTCTTTATTTAATGGTGCATCTGTAAGTAATTGAGCCATACCCATAATACCATTTAAAGGAGTTCGAATCTCATGACTCATGACGGATAAAAACTCAGACTTGGCCTTTGCTGCAGTTTCGGCTTCATCTTTAGCTATGCTTAGTTGTTGGGCTTGATAAACAAGCTGTAATTCTTTCTCCTTTATATCAGAAAGATCTAAAAAACTACCAACATAATGGGTTACATTTCCTTTTTTATCTTTTACGGCAGTTATAGATATCCATTGTGGATATATTTCATTGTTTTTTCGTTTATTCCATATTTCACCTGACCAACTTCCATGCTGTTTTATATTAGCCCACATTTCCGTATAGAATTCATGCGTTTGATGACCGGATTTTAGAATATTGGGATTGCGTCCGATAACTTCGTCTGGTTCGTATCCGGTAATTTTGGTGAAGGATTTATTTACACGTAATATATTTGCACAAATATCGGTAATTAAAATTCCCTCTTGGGCATCAAAGGCAATAGCGGCGATTCGCAGTTCGGTTTCTTTTCGTTTATGCTCGGTAATGTCTCGAATAATTCCACTAAAAATATGTGGATCACTATAGTCAACATCGCTAACACTTAGTTCTATATTTATTATCTTCCCATTTTTATGAAGCGCTTCTACTTCGACTGTTTGACAAAGTATATGGCAATCCCCTTCATTGTGATATCGTTTTAAATAACCATCGTGCGCACTAGCATGTGGTTCGGGCATTAGAATATTAATGTTTTTGTTTAATACCTCGCTGCTGTCATAGCCGAATATACGTTCAGCAGCTGGGTTAAAACTTTCAATATTTCCATGATCATTTATAGTAATAACCGCATCGGCCATCGTATTAATTATAGCTCTATTTATGGATTCGCTATGTTGGGCAGTCTTTATTGCCTGTTCATGATCCTCCTTAGATTTTTTCAGATTTGTGCGCATTTTTTCAAAGCTTTCCGTCAACTGGCCAATCTCATCTTTACCGATTGATGGGATGGGGGTGATATAATCACCTTTTGCCAACATAGTGGCGGCATGTTTTAATTGAAGAAGAGGGCGGCGAATTAGGGTGTTTTGTAGAAATATACTTATTAATATAATTATTAAAAAAGTCAGGATAATGAATTTCTCAAGGTTATAGAAATGTTGAAGCTCTTTATTTCGTTCGAGTCTCCAATCTACAGTGAGTATTAAATTTCCAATGTTTTGGTTGTTATATTTAAGAGGTCGATGATATTTATAAATATATCTACCGGATATGGGTTCAGTTTTTTTTAGGGGGAAAATTTGTTTTCCATCAGGATCACTAATAATTATTTCCTTCCAGTCTTTTTTATGGTTTCCTGAAAATGTATTATTCAAGTTAGTTCGCTTGTTGTGATTGTCTATCTGACGATTAAAATATGCGAACATATTTTCAAAATCTCCTGCAACCAGAAATTTTATCGTTTCATCTTCTATTAGATCCAGAAAATTTTCCTGTATTTCTTTATAATCACGATATTCGTGTTCCAGATATCTATCAGCCCAGTAAAAATGCAAAAAAAGCCCAAATACAAATAGATAGGCTATGAATGGGATTAATAATTTTAGTCGAATACCCATAATCGCTATTGTTTAGACATTATAAAATACACTATTAATTAAGTTTTTAGAATATTAATAATAATTAGTAAAATGAATTTTCATGTTTTAAGAATGTGGTATTTTTTGATTAAAATATATAAAAGGAAAAACAAACATATTGCATATTTTTAATTATAAAAGTTCTTCAGAAGACCACTTAAATATTGCTTCAACTCTAGTCCCATTTTCAGAGTAGTCAACTTCTGAGCATAATTGTTTGACTAGTGATATTCCGCGTCCACTAAATATATTTGTGTTATCGGTAGTATAATTCTTATGATTAAATCCAGATCCACTATCATGGAAAATTATAGTAAAAGCACCGCCATTTTTGTTAAATTTCATTTTTAATACAATACGAATATGACCACTGCTTAAATTATTTAGACGCTTTTCTCGCTCATTAAAATATTGTTCAAAACCTTCTGCGCTTGATTTCAAGTCAGAATCAAGACCCAGTATTCCATGATCGAGTGCATTGACAAATAATTCTGTTAATATCATAAATAAACTTTGACGGGGTATATCAGTATTCGCTACCTGTGTGGCATTATTAATGATTAGGGGTACGGGATCGATATTTCTAAGACTTTTTCCATTAAACAGTAGATTTATTTCAGAAACATCTTCTGATGGTTCTTCCTGTATTTTCTCACTACTTATTTTCATCGAATCAACTTCCTGGATATTCAATAATGTATGTATATCACAGGGCGGAATGTTTTCCGGGATACAGGGAATTTCCACCAGGCTGATATCATCTACTGGTTCTGCTCCCTGACAAAATTCATCGAAGACATCTACGATGCCTTCAAAGTGTGATTTTTTTTCTGGTTTCGACTTTATGAGTGCTTTTTTTAATCGTTTCTTTCCAAATTGTTCACCATCTATATTGGGTGATTCAATAATTCCATCGCTAGAAAGAATAATTTTATCTCCAAGTTTTATTTGATGGTGTTCGATAATAGTTGAGAAGTTAAAATTTGAATCAATTCCTAATGGAAGTCCCCTGGATGGGATCTGTT
>JALTJZ010000043.1 GCA_027076325.1 Chromatiales bacterium
CTTTCACTCCTGCGATGAATTTTCACAGCTTCCGCAAAAGTATTAGTTTTGGCTAATACTCAAATTTCTCTTTGTTTCAGCTTGCCCTGTTTCGTTTTAATGCTTTTAATTCTGTGGCTCTAACGCCAGCAATAACCGGAATTTTGAAGCGGTGTTTGGCTGTGGCTGTGCTAGGCTTTATTAGCACAGCCAAACACCGCGGAAAAATGTCCGTGTTAATTGCTTTTGTTAGGTGTTTTATCAAATATTTCTCTAATTTCTTCAACTTTATAAGGAGGGTTCCGACGATGAATCATGGCATGGCAATTTGGACAGACAGGCCGCAAATCACGCTCAGGATCTACTTTATACTCTTCACTAATTCCTGAAACTGGATTGATATGGTGAACATGTATAAACCCAACACCTATATCACCATATTTCTTTTCGAAATCAAAGTCACAACAACTACATCTTGCACCGTATATTTGAATACATTTTGTCCTTGCCTTTTGGTTTCGCTCATAACTATTAACAACAACTTTCTTTAATGCACCTTCAGGGTAAATATTTTCATCTTCTAAAACATTCACTTCATCAGGATATATTTCCTCACCAAGTTGATACTGCCACACCTTTCGACCATTAACCTTTACTTTAACCCTTACATACTTATTTACCCAGGGCAGTGCGATATCTGATTTTTTTGATATTTCCGCACTGAACCAATCAACCATGTTCCCGGCCACTTTTAACAAGTCATCAGTTTTGTAACTCTTAACTGCATCTTCTACCATAAGCCTTGATTCGGATTGGACCAGTAATTTTTTTATAATTTCATCACGATTAATGCCTTCACTTTCCAGTAACTCTTTGTCGATTATTTCCCCAATAATAGGAAATATAAGTTTTTTGCTGAAAGATTTCACCAGATCTCCCCGAACACCTAACGTTTTAACTAAACCGCCGCACACTGCTACCGCAGGAAACACACCGCGACATCACGGTCGGTTTATGTGACTTGTTAGAACCAGAACCTTGGTAAATATTCAGGCTGAGCGCTAAACCTT
>JALTJZ010000044.1:0-1218 GCA_027076325.1 Chromatiales bacterium
CTGTGCAACTGTTTTAAAAGGTGATGTAATAAATAATGGTGTTTTACTCCTGTTTTGATGTATATATTGTTAAGCTATTTTTTTCAACTTTTTCGGGGGTGTGATGATTTGTTAGGTGTGCACCCTTCGCGGGTGCGTGGATTGAAACGAGTCTACTGGAATCGCAATATCAAGGGTTACTCGTCACACCCTTCGGGAGAAATAAATAGCAAAACTAATGGTAATAATCTGACTGTATATCCAGAATAATTGATTATCTTATTTATGTACCATAGAACAAATTACTCAAAAACAATTGTCCGATTTTTATAAACCAGCGTTTTAAAATTAATATGCGCCCAAATAGCTTTGGATAAAACAATTTTCTCGATGTCCTGGCCTTTTCTAACCAAATCTTCAATCGTGTCAGTGTGCCGGATAGGTTCAACATCCTGCGCAATAATTGGGCCGGCATCGAGTTCTGCTGTAACATAATGGCTGCTGGCACCAATTATTTTCACGCCTCGTTCGTAGGCGGAGTGGTAAGGCTTTGCGCCAGGGAAAGCGGGCAGGAATGAGTGATGGATATTGATAATTTTATTTTCGAAGTGCTGAATTAGATCGGCGGAAAGTATTTGCATGTAACGCGCAAGTATAATGGCGTCTATTTTGTGTTTTTTTAAAAGTTCGAGTTGTTGAGCTTCGGCTTGTTGCTTATTATTTTTATTAACAGGTATACAGTGGAAGTTAATGCCTAAGGGGGTAACGGCTTTTTCCAGATCTGGGTGGTTGCTGATAACGAGTGGTATTTTAAAGCCCCATTCTTTTGACTGATAGCGCGCCAGAATATCAAACAAACAATGTGAATATTTTGATACAAAAATAGCCATTGAAATGGGGCGTTCTGAAAAATGCAGTGACCACTGCATTTTTAAATTTTTTGCAACGTCATTATTAAATTGTTGATGTATTTTATCTTTATCAATCTTAAAGTTAGTTAAGTCCCATTCAACGCGCATAAAAAACATTTTTTCGTACTGGTCGACATGTTGCTCCAGATCAATAATATTACCATTATGTTTAGATATAAAACCGGTAATACTATTAATAAGACCTTTTCTGTCAGGGCAGGCGATTAAAACAATAGCTGAGTTTTTTTGCATAATTTTTTATGATAACGTATTTTAGCGGTTAATGGGGTTAAACGGAGGTTATTTTAAGTCGTTGTGTTGGCTTTAA
>JALTJZ010000044.1:1318-57431 GCA_027076325.1 Chromatiales bacterium
CCGGGTAAAGGGGATGCCTAAGTCGCAGTCGTTCTCTTGTAACGATACTATGCTATTTCTCCTAGTCCAATCACGACTATGGCTTATTTTATATTCGATTTTCCTAATATACTGTTAAAAGTTGGTTATTTTCCGTGTATTTATTGATCCCGATCAATAAAAAATAAATATATATCTATATTACCCGATTCTTCATTAACCAGAGTCATGACGCGATAAAAAGAGACAATACCCCTACTGCTTGAAAAGGTATAGCATCAAGGAGCTAAATTTTACAAACAAAATCAAGAATCAACAGGGGAAGATATCATGTCAGACGGTTTACTCTTTGCTCTTGGATGTTCATTGGTCGCTATTATATTTGGCGGTCTTTCAATTGCATCCATTATGAAATTACCGCAAGGTAGTGATGAGGTTAAGCGCATCGCACTTGCTATTCAGGAAGGCGCAGTTGCTTACCTGGCGCGCCAATACTCGGCTATTGCAATGGTCGGTGTGGTTTTATTTATTGCGATGGGTGTGTTTTTAGGATGGTATTCTGCTATTGGCTTTGCCATTGGTGCAATATTGTCAGGTGCGGCTGGTTACATCGGTATGCATGTTTCAGTGCGTTGTAACTCACGTACTGCCGAAGCGGCGAAACAGGGAATTAATCCTGCGTTACGAGTTGCTTTTAAAGGCGGTGCAATCACAGGTATGCTGGTCGTAGGCTTAGGTTTGTTAGGTGTTGCCGGCTATTATGCCATTTTGATTTCAATCGGGGTTGAAGATGCGCTTCATCCTTTAATTGGTCTTGCTTTCGGTGGCTCTCTCATTTCAATCTTTGCCCGTTTAGGCGGCGGTATCTTTACCAAAGGTGCAGACGTTGGTGCCGACATCGTTGGTAAAGTCGAAGCCGGTATTCCGGAAGATGACCCACGTAACCCGGCCGTTATTGCCGATAACGTAGGTGATAACGTGGGTGACTGTGCTGGTATGGCCGCGGATTTATTTGAAACTTACGCGGTAACCATTATTGCAACCATGATTTTAGGTGGTCTGTTACTAAAAGATGCCGGTGACCTGGCAATAACCTTTCCACTGGTACTGGGTGGTGTTTCTATTCTTAGTTCTATTATTGGTTCCTGGTTTGTGTCGGTTCAGGATGGTGGCAAGATTATGAATGCGTTATACCGTGGTACCGGTATTGCGGCTGTACTTTCTGCCATTGCTTTTTACTTTGTTACCCACCAAATGATGGGTGATGTGACTTTACCGGGTATTGAAGGTTCGGTACCGAATGCCCTGTATGCGTCTGCACTGATTGGTTTGGCCTTAACAGTTGCCATGATTGTGATCACAGAGTACTACACAGCAACAGAATTTTCTCCAGTGCGACATATTGCTGAAGCATCGACAACAGGTGATGGTACTAACGTTATTGCCGGTTTAGGTGTTTCAATGAGATCGACTGCACTGCCTGTACTTGCTGTTTGTGCTTCTATCTACGGTGCTTACTACTATGCTGGTTTATACGGGATTGCCATTGCGGCAACCTCTATGCTGTCTATGACCGGTATTATCGTTGCTTTAGATGCCTATGGCCCGATTACAGATAACGCTGGTGGTCTTGCTGAAATGTCAGACATGCCAGAAGATATTCGTGAACGTACCGATGCGTTAGATGCGGTGGGTAACACAACCAAAGCGGTAACGAAAGGCTATGCAATCGGTTCTGCTGGTTTGGCAACCTTAGTCCTGTTTGCTGACTTTACGCAAACACTGGCGGGGCATGGTGATGGAACCGCGATGACGTTTGACTTATCCAACCACTACGTCATTATCGGTTTATTTATTGGTGGTTTAATCCCGTACCTCTTTGGTGCCATGGCGATGGAAGCTGTGGGTCGTGCAGCGGGTTCGGTGGTTGTTGAAGTACGTCGCCAGTTTAAGGAAATGCCGGGCATTATGGATTACTCCCAAAAGCCAGACTATTCCAAAGCGGTTGATATGTTAACCAAGGCGGCAATTAAAGAAATGATCATTCCTTCTTTATTGCCGGTTGTTGTCCCTATCATTGTCGGGCTAACCCTTGGAGCACAGGCTCTGGGTGGGTTGTTAATTGGTACCATTGTTACCGGCCTGTTTGTCGCTATTTCAATGACAACCGGTGGTGGTGCCTGGGATAATGCCAAAAAATACATTGAAGATGGTAATTTTGGCGGCAAGGGTTCAGATACCCATAAAGCAGCGGTAACCGGCGATACTGTGGGTGACCCCTACAAAGACACGGCGGGCCCTGCGATTAACCCATTGATTAAAATCATAAATATTGTTGCACTGTTGCTGGTGCCATTATTGTAAAAGTTGATAATATTTAATCAATACAGGAAAGGGCAACCATTTGGTTGCCCTTTTTTACAGCCACTTATGATGTATTTGTAGTGGCTATTTTTTTGCCTATAATAATGGAAATACCTAAAGATATGTCGCTACATGCCGCTATTTTGATTATCAAATAATAGAATATTCAAAGAGCGACTATGAACATAGCAGCAAGCAACCAGCCGATTATTGATAATGAGAGCGAGGTTTTAACCGTTTTCACCTTCTGGATTGGGGACGAGCTATTTGCGATTAATATCGAGAATATTCTCTCAGTAACCCAGGATCTTGAAAAATTATTACAACCTCCCGTAAAGTCCCGAGGGCTAATGGGGGTGATTAATTACATGGATGAACCGGTTGCCGTTTATAACTTTGCAGAAATGTTGAATATCCCGTCCACACGGCAAATTAAATCGGGGCTGGTTGCGCTTTTAAATGAGCGAGAACAGGATCATATTAACTGGGTTGACGCACTTGAAAAATCGTTAAAAGAAAATATTCCCTTTGATAAAGCACGTGACCCGCACAAGTGTGCCTTTGGTCAATGGTACGACAAATTCACAACGCGTGATGAAGCCTTAATGGATATCATGAAACATTTTGATAAGCCACACAAAGAAATTCATGCGCTGGCTGAAGAACTACTTGATTTAAAAAGTAACGGTCAGTTAGATGAAGCTTTGGAAAAATTGCGGATTGCACGACTAACAACATTAAATCATTTAATAAAATATTTTAGCCATGCGCGTAGCCAGATTGAAGAATCATTGCATACCGTGGTGATTAATATTACCAATGATGGGGTTAAGCCTTTAGTGGCTTTAAAAATAGATGAAATCCATGAAGTAATGAACTTCCACCAGTCTGATCTAAGAGGTCTGGAGCGTATGGGGCTGGATGTAGTCCTGGAAATGGATGGCCTGTTTAAAGGTTATTTAGGCAGTGATGATAATCAGAGCAGTTGTCTGTTACTTGATACATCCAATTTACTGGTTAACGTAAAAGCACTTTAAGCTTGTTAGCAGCAGGTATCTTATTTGCTTACACTATGAATAAAACAATTTAGTTCTTAAAGGCCATGGACTCTTTTGGCGTTATCTCAAAGTTGAGTACAAACATAAATTGTGTATTTTTGTGGCTAAGTGTGAGTAACTCATGGAAATTAAATCCAGAATCTGATTCATCCAGGCCGGTATAGATACTTTTAGGCGCCGTTGTTTGCTTTATTGAGTTTGGGTTCAAACATACTGTTGATTCTGCTTTGAAACCGCTGATATGTTGTGCGCAAAGGGTAATGGGCAACTGTTTTAGAACCTGAAAGTCTGTTTTAACATGGCTATGATAGATATCTTTATTAACAAATGATTTACTACCACGTTGAATGCGGATCTGGGTGCTTATCCAGTGGTGATTTAACGTAGAAATAACAAATGTCCAGCCGTAGCCATAATCTTCCCCGGTATAATGGATGGATTCCAGATTAATTTTAATTTCATAATAGTCTCTGCCACTGTGTTGCTGGTTTATTTTAGTTTCTGGTGATAAAAATGAAGATGCCCCTGTTGGAATATTTTTTAAAAGTGGATTGAGACTTCTTGCCTTATCGAGTTTGGTTTGGTCACATTCGTATAAATTAGTCATCTTAATCTGTCCTGTTATTTATAAAAGCATCATATCGACAGGTTGGTATTTAAAAAATGAAGCAGTACGGTAAATAAATGTGAAGTATTAACAAAATCAAATCCCCTGTTTTGGTTATTTAATTTAAAATCAATATGTTAAGCACATTTTTTGTTTTAAAGTATTTTGGGTTATAACCGATACAATCACTATAAAGAGCTGTTTCACTCACATTGAGGAGGAGAGTTATGCAGAATCTGGTTATTGAAGGCCAAAATTTTACCTTGACAGAGGCAGGTGATTTACAGAATCCAGCGGACTGGACACCTGATATTGCGAAAGCACTGGCAAAAAAAGACGGCTTAACCTTACGTGATGCGCATTTTGAGATAATAAATATTATGCGTGATTATTATGACCAGTTTAACATTTCGCCAATACGCAAGCTTTTAAAAAAAGACATTGCAGAAATGTTGAGTGATTTAAAGGCGAATGACGACTATCTCATCAGTTTATTTCCTGGTGGTGCACTGCACCAGGGTTTGCGCATTGCAGGTTTGCCCCAGTCCAGGCTCGATGCTGAGGTTGAACCGGTGACGCATGTACAAGCAGTGAGCGGGCAAAAAGATGTTAAGCATTTTGTATCTGAATTTGAATTTTCGGGGAAAACATACCGTGTTTATGCCAAAGGAAATCTGGTGGATCCTTCTGAGTGGACAGAAGAGTTAGCTGAATTTTTAGCTGAAAAAGAAGGTATTAAATTAACGGACGACCACTGGGTCGTTCTGAAATTTATGCGCACCTTTTATTTTAAATATGGCATTACGCCCATGGTAAAATTATTGGTTAAACATCTGTCGCGAGAAACAAACCAGAAATTTTCTGAAGATGCATTGTATACCCTGTTTCCAGGCGGGCCAGCACGGCAGGGTTCGCGTATCGCCGGGTTGCCGGAGCCACAAGGTTGTATAGACCCTTAGGTAAACTAAGATAACTTAATCACAGCGAAGACGAAGGGCGTAACGTAAAGCAAGAAGAATCTTTGTCATTGCGAGGAAAAAAGTGACGCGGCAATCTTGTTATTATACGGTATATTCAACAAGATTGCCGCGCTATCGCTCGCAATGGCCGAGTGTTTTGCGTTACACCCTTCATTTTGCTGTGACTAATCTGTTTTTTCCCTGGGCTGCCACAAAACTTCACGACCATTTTCGTGACGGGCTAACACACGACAAACCACAAACAGTAAATCTGACAGCCTGTTTAAATAAGCAAGTGCATGGGTGTTCACACTTTTTTCACTATTACTAAACGTCCAGCAACGGCGTTCTGCTCGGCGGCAAATGGTTCTTGCAAGGTGGCAGTGGGATGTTGCCAGACCACCAGAGGGTAAAATAAATTCTTTTAATTTAGGGAGTGCTTCATTTAAGTTGTCGAGTACTTCTTCCAGATAAGCCACGTCTTTGTCACTAATAATATTGCGTCCGGGCACACAAAATTCGCCACCTAAATCGAATAAGTCATGTTGTATCTGATTAAAACATTCACGAACCGTGTCAGGTATGTCGTAAGCGAGTACGGTTCCAATGGCGCTGTTTAATTCATCGACGGTGCCAAAGGCTTCGACACGTGGATGATCTTTGGCAATGCGGCTGCCATCGCCCAGACCGGTTGTGCCTTTGTCACCAGTACGGGTATAAATTTTTGATAAGCGGTGTCCCATTTTAACTTTCCTCTAAACGGTATTTTACGGTGAGCTTTAAACCTGAATAGTATTCCGATTTTATCCAGTTTTTAGGGATAGTGCTAACTTTTGTCAGTGATGTCATCGCAGCATTGTCGAGTATCGAATACCCCGAACTTTGTTGTATAGTAATGTTTTGTATCCGTCCATGAGTATTAATATCAAAGACCAGCAGTACTTTACCTTGCCAGTTCTGGCGTTGAGCCATTTTGGGGTAATAAAAGTGTTGTTGGAATTTGTCTTTGAGTAAGCTGATTATTCTTGTTTGAGATAAAGTGCTGGCTGTTTTTTGTGGTGTCTGGCTGGCAAGTAAAGGTTTAGGTTGTTTTGTACTCTTTGCTTGTTCTGCAAGCTGTTGTTTTTTAGCTGTTGTTTTTTTGTCTTGTTGCTTTGCCGGGGTCGCTTTACTCACTACTGGCTTTTCGAGGGACGGTTGTTGTACCGGTTTTATATCGGCCGATTTATTCATAGAAATGGAAAGAGATATTGTATTGCCCGTGTTTGCGGGCAATACAATGTCCTGTGGTGCTATTGTTATAAACAGAGCTGCATGCAGCAGTAGTGATACTGCAACGAATACAAGAATGTTTTTTTTCGTTTTCATCCGTTTCTGTTTATAGTTTCATTTTATCTGAGCCTAGTCTCCCAGGTAATGAATAGAAATATAAACACCCAGTCTTTCTGTATTGTAGTTATTGGCTGTTTTATATTTAGCACCTAGCAGGTTATTCACCTTACCACGCAGCATCCACTTTTTAGAAAGAGGATAACGGCTATTTAAATTAATCAGAGAGTAACCGTCAAGTTTTATTGAGTTGCTGGTATTATCATAGCGCTTCCCTTTTATAATTACTTCTAGTCCTGAACGCCATTTTCCTGTGTTCTGGTCAATATTAACTTTTATCGAATGCTTTGCTCTACGTGGTAAAACTTTTTTTGTTACCGCGTTAATCGGGTTCAGAAAAGACATTTCTACACGTGTGTTATAGTCTTTTTGCCTGAATGTTGCATTGACCTCCAGGCCATCAATGGTTGCACGATCCAGATTGGTAACCTGATAACTTGGCGCCGGGTAGACAATCAGGTTGGATATTTCTGTGCGGTAAAGATTAACAGCCCATTGCTTTGCAGCGGTTACACTGCGTAACTCTATTTCATAAGACTCAGATTCTTCAGGTTTAATAGTTGGATTACCTGAGCTTGGGTAGTAAAGATTATTGAAAGTGGGTGCTTTAAACCCCGTTCCGTATGAACTGACAAGTCGTAGTTCATTGTTCAGGTTAATTCCCCAGCTAATGTTGCCGGTTGTATTCGTACCAAAGGCTTCGTTATCATCGACACGAATGGCAGCAAGAATGTCATTGCTATCACCAAACCATTGTTGTTGTAGAAAATAGCCTTTGTTATCCCGTGTTTTCTTCTCATAGTTGGTGGTACTGTCAACTTTGTCATTTTGATAGTCAATACCGGCTGTTAATAACAATGTATCACTCAAGGTAATATCATTTTGCCATGACAGCATATCGCGTGTTGTATTAAAGGTGCCGTTTGCTGCACCATTTTTAAAATTGTCACTTTTGTCCTGGCTTTGGCTGGCTTTTAAAGATACTTTCCAGTCGGTAAGTGGTGCAAAAATATAATTGATACCCGTCGCCTGCTGTACAAAATCGGCATCCAGGACGTTACTTGCTGTAAAGCTGTCATCGTACTGGTTATTGCCTTCGGCACGCATAAAAGTGGCGCTTAACCAGGACTGTTTTGAGAACTGGCGTTTATAGTTTGCACTAACCGATGCATTCTTGTAGCCATCTCTATCCGGGTCGCTGGTTTTTAATGCATTAAAGCCCTTTGTTTGCAGGTAGCCAATATTCATGGAAAACTGGCTGTTATCATTTACTGTATTAAAACCGGCATTTAGCTTTGTTGTATCCCGGCTGCCATAGCCGATTGATGCATTTATATTATTTGATCGGGCTTTTTTGGTAAAAATCTGGATAACACCACCAATGGCATCGGAGCCATACAGGGAAGCACGCGGGCCGCGTACAATTTCGATTCTTTCAATTTGAGAAACCGGCATGCTTTGTAGTGACACGGTTCCCAATGTTGCCGAACCCATGCGGATACCATCAATTAAAACCAGCACATGGCTTGCATTGGTGCCCCGCATATAAATGCTGGTTGCTTTGCCGAGGCCGCCGCTATTACTAATATCAATACCCTGAATGCCGTTGAGTAGTTCAGGTACATCGTTGGCTTGTCGTTGTTCGATTTGTTCTTTTGTAATAATGGTAACAGAGGCCAAACTGTCATTCGCTGTTTGCGCAGTTCGTGTTGCCGTTACAATAATGTCATTATCATTTGCGGCTGCAAGGTTACTGCTTGTGAATATGATGCTGGTTGTTATTGCCAGATTTAAGGCAGATCGGTACTTCATTGTTCTCTCCAAAACACACACCCGTGTATAAGTTATTGTGCTGAAGAGGTTTTATTTGGCGTGCAGCATTGCAACAGGCTGTCCGACTATATTGCCCTCCGCAACACATTCTTTATAATAATAAACAGGCCGGTCTCCGGGCTTGCGAGTGATTGATATAAAAATATAAATCGGGTAAATTGCCTTCCCACCTGTAACCGTTGGTTGTTACCGACGATTAATTTTGGCAGTGGCTTAATAATTCACTTTTACTCGTTTACCGTTGCGGGGGCAGCGCCGGAATTTCATTTTTTGGATGATCACCGGCTTCCCGTTTCAGTTGAGATTTTGGTTAAAAGCTCAAGCACCTGTTTGCTAAGGTGGGAGACTTTACGAGAAATGCCGGCTAAATGTCAAGCTGGTTAAAAGCCACTATTTGCTTAAAAGCATGTAACATCATGTTTTTATTCCTTTTTTACTTTTCAGCGTATTTTGTGCAAAAGCATTGGCTGGATGTTGTGTTCTAATTTGGTCATTTTGCAGCCAGAACAACTATACTAAATACAGTATAATTGTTACATCTATCACATTATTTCCTCGAATTTTGCGGTTTTTGGCCGATATTTAAGGAGTGCAGGGGCAGATTGGTATTGTTATGGATATGCAGCGAATTATTGTTTTAAACACAAAAGGTGGTTGTGGCAAAACAACCATTGCGACTAACCTTGCCAGTTACTATGCCAGTTCCGGTTTTTCAGCTTCTCTTATGGATTACGATCCGCAAGGTTCCAGTACCCGCTGGTTAAACCTGCGCTCGAAAGAGCGGCCATGCATTCATGGTGTTGAGGCGCATAAAAAGCCACGTGGTAATGTTACCCGGGTTTGGCAGAATCGTATTATCCCTGATACTGACCGGGTGGTGATTGACGCACCAGCCGGGGTTGATCATTCACAGCTGCTGGACTTTATTCGTCAGATTGATACAGTCCTTATTCCCGTTTTGCCTTCACCAATTGATATTCATGCTGCCACGCGTTTTGTTGAAGACTTGTTACTGGTGGCCAAAGTGAGGCAGTTGGGTATTCGGGTAGGGGTTGTTGCTAATCGTGCCAAAACAAATACCGTGATATATCAATCGCTGGAACGTTTTTTAAAAACCCTGCGGCTTCCCTTTATTACCACTTTACGTGATACGCAAAATTACGTCCGTGCTGCTGAACGTGGTATTGGTATCCATGAAATGTGGGACAAGCGAGTCGAGGTAGACAAAGTACACTGGCAACCCTTGCTTGACTGGCTGGAAGAAAATAATAGTGGGCAAAGCCGGGTTACGCCGGTGGCTTAAGTCTAAATTCTTATTCGCCACACCAGGCGCTAAAAAATAACTGGTTATTGCAAGCGATAGCGTAGTAGTCTTGGTGTTATGCGGTATATTTAACAAGATTGCCGTGTCACGTTGTGCATCGCAATGGAAATGATTCTATTTTTATATTTTGTTCTTCGTTGTGCTTAAGTGCTTTGGATTTATTTTGCTATAAAAACCGATTGTTTATCTGCTATTAATTCTGTTATCGGGTAGCCATACACTTCAGTTAAATTTTTGGCAGTAAGTACTTCTTCAGTTTTCCCTGCTTGTGTTTTTCCATTGTCATAGATGAGTAAAATATGGTCGCAATATTGTTTAGCCAGATTAATATCATGCATTACCATGGCTATAGCATGTTGTTGCCTGAAAGGTGACGTTGTTAAATAGTTTAGTAATTGATGCTGGTGAGCAATATCCAGATGATTAACCGGCTCATCGAGTAATAAAATATCTGTTTGTTGTGCGAGCAGTGTCACTAATCCCAAACGGCGACGCTCCCCACCTGACAATGATGCTGTATTACGCTGTTCATAATCGGCCAACCCCATTTGGGCTAATAACGTTCTAACCAGATTAAAATCGTCAGCGTCTGGCCATTGCCATGCTTTTAAATGTGGGTGGCGGCCAATAAGTGCCGTATCGAGAACACTGGAAGGAAAAACATCCTGAAAGTCCTGCAATAAAATTCCCAACTGTTGAGCCAGTGCCCGGTATTTAATTTGCTGGATGGGTACGTTATTCAGTTCAATGCTTGCTTGCGGGTTTATTATTGTACTGGATGAGGGTATGCCGGCCAGGGTATGTAATAAGGTTGTTTTACCAGCACCGTTCTTGCCAAGAATACCCCAGTTTTGCCCGGTTTGTATTTCGAAACTGAGCGATTCACATAGTGTGCGATCGGCTATTTTAAGTGAGAGATTATTGATACTTAAGCAACTCATTAGCGATGTGCCTCGCTGCGGTGCAATAAATATAAGAATAACGGAATACCAATTAAGGCCGTTACAATACCCACCGGTATTTGTATGGGTGAAAATAAACTCCGGGATAAAGTATCGGCCAGTGTGAGCAGAGTGCCACCGCATAAAACACTGGCAGGCAGTAGTATGCGGTGATCCTGTATACCAGCAAGGCGGATAAGGTGTGGTACAACCAGACCAATAAAACCAATGCTACCTGCCTGAGTAACAGCCGTTGCCGTACACAACGATGCCAGTACTAACAGCTTCCATTGTAGCTGGTGTGTTGCAACACCGAGTGACCGTGCAAATTGCTCGCCACGGATTAATACATTCAATGATCGGGCTAACAGTAAACTGAGTAACAGCCCACTGAGCAATATAACAAAGCTAAGAGTTGGTAAATGGCTGTAACTTAAATCCCCCATTAACCAGAACAACATACTATGTACACGGTTGCTAGGGCTAAAGGTAAGGATAAAACTGATAATCGCACCCCAGCCTGCGGCAAGAATAATTCCGGTTAATAATAAGCGCGTTGGGTTCCAGTGGGTATTTTTTAAACCCCGACTTAATAAAAAAACCAGCAGCATGGCAAACAGGGCACCAGCAAAGGCACTTGCAGTGAGCACAATCAGCGGTAAACCAACCATAATGGCAAGCAATGCGGCAACCGATGCGCCACCCGATATACCTAATATATAAGGGTCGGCCAGTGGGTTGCGAATTAATACCTGCATGAGTGCGCCTGCCAAAGCAAGTAGACCGCCGGTGACAAAGGCTGCGAGTGCGCGCTCCAGCCGTAACTGTACAATCAGTTGTTGAGTCGAAGCTTGCTGGCTAAAAATAGTATGCAGTACATCATTAAATGAAACGTTACTGCTTCCCACAAGTAAGGCCGTAATCAAACTGGCAATAGCTGCAACAATCAGGAAACCTATTAACCAGTAAGTTGAAAAATTTTTTAACATAGCAGAAAAGATATTCTGCTATTTACAGGTTGGAATGCAGATGCATAATTTTCCAGCCGTGCTGTTTGGCATGCTGGGTGAGCTTGTCATCTGGGTCAACCGCAATTGGATGGCTAACCTGTTCGAGTAAAGGAATATCATTGTGTGAATCGCTGTAGAACCAGCTATTGTTCAGGTTATAGCCGGTTTGCTGTAGCCAGTGATTAAGTCGGGTTACTTTACCGTGCTGAAAGCAGGGGATACCCTCGACCTGACCGGTGTATTGGTTATTTTTTATTTCCGGTTCGGTTGCGAGTAAGTTATCAATACCAAATTCTTTGGCAATGGGTGCGGTGATAAAGCGATTGGTTGCGGTAATAATGAGTAGTGTATGATTTTTTTCCCGGTGCTGCTGAACAAGTGCCCGTGCCTGAGTGCTTATAATCGGTATAATAGATTCCTGCATAAATTTACTATGTAGCATGTTTAGTTCATCCATACTAAGCTGGCTGAGGGGTTTCAGGCTAAAGCGGAGAAACTCGTCAATATCCAGCGTTCCTGCCTTGTAAGCATCATAAAATCGCTGATTTTCGGCGGCATATTCTTCTTTGTTAACATGTCCATGTTGAGCAATAAATTCACCCCAGAGCGCATCACTGTCACCGGCTAGCAGGGTATTATCAAGGTCAAAAATGGCTAAGTCTTTATTTTTATTGAGTTTTGTTGTATTCATGGGGGTATTCTAGCCTAAAAATGCATTCTGCAACATATTAGTATTCGGTCGTGTGTTTAGACGTAAAAAGGGGGTTAAAAATTAACTCTTTAGTGCCAATTTATGCAATTATATTAGGTAATAAAAAATACAATGAATAGGGAGCTGGAATGATTGACCAAGATGGCTATCGTGCAAATGTCGGTATTATGTTGAGCAATGGTCAGGGAGAACTCCTGTGGGCGCGGCGTCTGGGGCGGGATGGCTGGCAATTTCCACAAGGGGGTATCCAGGAGAATGAATCCCCGCAGCAAGCGTTGTTTCGCGAACTAAAAGAAGAGATCGGTCTGGAAGTCAATGAAGTTGAAGTAATAAAATCAACCAATGGCTGGTTGCGTTATGACTTACCCAGGAGTTTACAAAGAACAAACAGTAAGCCTGTTTGTATCGGCCAGAAACAGATCTGGTTTTTACTGAAGTTAATATCAAGTGAAGAGCTAATTAAACTGGACTGTTCAGAAAAACCGGAGTTTGACCAATGGCGATGGATCCAGCCAGAGCTTGCAGTAGAACAGGTCGTTGAATTTAAACGTGCTGTTTACCAGCGTGCCTTGTCGGTATTATTACCTGATTTTAGTTTGAATTTAAAACAACGCTGCTCGCAATAGCCTTAAGCGAAGAATAAAATGCTACAGGAACTGAAACAAATTATAAATGAATTTGTTGTTACGCGGGAAATAGAACGTAAGTTGCAGCTGCTTGTTTGTAATATCCATAAAAAAATTGCCTGTGATTCCTGTTCAGTCTTTTTAGTTGATGAACAAAATCGTCAGCTTGTATTAATGGCAACGGAAGGATTTTATCAGGAAGCTGTCGGTGTTGTCCGTTTGCCACTCAATAACAGTTTATCAGGCCTGGTTGTTAAACGTGCTGAACCCATTAGCCTTGACGATTGTTCGCAACACCCTGCTTATTATTATGTTCCTGAAACGGGTGAAGAAGCCTTTCACGGTTACATCGGTGTGCCGGTTATTCATAATCGGACTGTATTGGCGGTTATTACGTTACATCAAAAAGCCAAAGCCTGCTTTGATGTTGATAGTGAAACCTTTCTGATCACCATTGCTTCACAAATTGCAGACAACCTTGCACATGCTCGTATTAGTCAGGATTTAGACGATATCCTGAATGCCGATATTCCGCGTGGCGCTTTTCACCCTATTGCCGGTTTACCGGGTGCACCCGGTATGGCGATTGGTACCAGTTGTGTTATGTATGTACCAACGGATATTAGAGCAATCCCTGATCGTAAAATTAGCGATATTGATGCAGAAATCAGGTTATTTGAATCTGCGGTTAATAATGTAAAGAAAGATATTACCGAGCTAAAAGTTAAACTGGCAGAAACGGTTGCTGATGACGAACTGGCTTTATTTGATGCTTATTTATTAATGCTCGACAGCCAGTCGTTATTAGGCGAAACCATTAACCGTATTCATGAAGGACAATGGGGGCAGGCTGCGTTACGTGATACCTTACAAAATTATACGACACAGTTTGAGAGTATGGATGACTCGTACTTGCGAGAGAGGGGTTCAGATATACTCGATCTTGGTCGTCGTATTTTGCGTTACTTAAGAGAAGATAACGAAAAAGACAGAGTATTGCCGGATAAAGTAATTTTAGTTGGGGAGTTACTCACCCCTTCTAATTTAGCACAGGTGCCACTTGAAAAATTAGTCGGTGTTATATCCCGTCATGGTTCACGCACCTCACATCTGGCAATTTTTGCACGTGCCATGGGTATTCCGGCTGTTATGGGTGCCGAGTTAATACCCATTAGTAAAATAGATGGCTGTAAATTAATTGTTGATGGCTATAAGGGCGATGTTTACGTTAATCCTGCCGACGAAATTCAACAACGTTATTCGCGGTTAATTGAGGATGAAGCGCGTTTAACAACTAAATTACAGGAACTTGCCGACCAACCTGCACAGACAGAAGACGGTCATTCGGTTACATTATTTCTAACCTCCGGCCTTACGGCGGGCATTAATCCTGAGAAAACATCACAGGCCGATGGCATTGGTTTATACCGTACTGAGCTTCCTTTTATGGAGCGCCAGCGCTTTCCCAGCGAAAATGAACAATGTGAAATTTACCAAAGTATCCTGAAGCTTTGTGCCCCACGTCCGGTTTATCTGCGTACTTTGGATGTGGGTGGTGATAAGGCGCTTAATTACTTTCCCATTGTGGAAGAAAATCCGTTTTTGGGTTGGCGTGGTATTCGTATTACACTGGATCACCCTGAAATTTTTCTGGTACAAATAAGAGCAATGTTGCGCGCAAATGTGGGGCTGAATAATTTACATATATTATTACCCATGATCAGCAATGTCGCAGAATTAAATGATGCGCTTGCTTTAATACACCGAGTGTATGGTGAATTACTTGAAGAAGGTGAAGAGGTTGTGATGCCCAAAGTGGGTGTGATGATAGAAGTACCTTCCGCTGTTTATATGGCTGAAAGTCTAGCTAAACGAGTTGACTATTTTTCAATTGGTTCAAATGATTTAACCCAGTACCTTTTAGCAGTTGACCGCAATAATTCACGGGTTGCCGGTTTATACGATGCCCTGCATCCGGCTGTTTTAAAAGCAATCTATCAGGTTGTGCAAGCCGGCCATACTTATAACAAGCCAGTTGGCATTTGTGGTGAAATGGCTGGCGATCCGGCGGCTGCTTTATTACTGGTTGGAATGGGGTTGGACAGTTTAAGTATGTCCGCCTCCTCTTTACTAAGAGTGAAGTGGGTGTTGCGTCATTTTAGCCGTAACCGTACCCGTCAGATACTTGATGATGTTTTAAAACTTGAAGATGCAGATTTTATACGCGCACACATGAATCATATTTTAGAACTTGCCGGAATGGGTGTGTTGTTAGGTGCAGGTGATTAGAGCATTAATTTTATAATTGTCGAATGAGTCGCTAAATAAATGAATAATTATAAATAACAGTGCTATTATTAGAAGATTATTAGAAACAGTTTCTTTATTAAAAAATTGAATTTAGTGAAATAGTTTATGAACCAGGTACGCCAATTCCATGCAAGTGGTGATGAAGCACTTTCCCTGCCGGATGTTGTTAAAAGCCTTATTGATGATGGACGCATTGCCCCCAGTTTATCCGAACAGTTCCTGATCCCGGCGCGCACTTCCAGCAAACTGGATATTAGTCCGCTTATTATTATTAGCCAGCAGGAATGGGACGATCTTAAAAATCCAGGTCAGAAACTCACACTGGATATATTAACGCAATGGCTGGCTGATAAATCCGGCTTACCTTATTACCGTGTCGATCCTCTAAAAATTGATGTAGCGACCGTGACAGATGTAATTTCATCTGCATATGCAATTAGGCATAAAATTTTACCAGTGGAAGTGCATGAGAACCATGTTGTAATTGCAACCGCCGAGCCGAATGTACGCAGCTGGGAAAGTGAGTTGTCACATGTTAATAATGGCATTGAAATTGAGAGAGTCATCACCAACCCGCTTGATATTTCACGATTTTTGAATGAATTCTACAGCGTTAGCCATTCAATAAGACGTGCTACATCCGAAACAGAAAACCGCAAGAACATTGGTATCGGTAATTTTGAACAACTGGTTGAACTGGGTAAATCCGGCAACCTAGATGCTAATGATCAGGACATCGTACAGATTGTAGACTGGTTATTACAATATGCGTTCGAACAGCGCGCCAGTGATATTCATTTAGAACCACGCCGCGATAAAGGGCATATTCGTTTTCGTATTGATGGTATGTTGCACCTTGTTTACGATATGCCGCCGTTAGTAATGAATGCGGTAACCAGCCGTATTAAAGTACTCGGGCGCATGGACGTGGTTGAAAAAAGGCGCCCGCAAGATGGCCGTATCAAAACAAAATTACAGGATGGAGCAGAAATAGAATTACGTTTATCCACCATGCCCACAGCATTTGGTGAAAAACTGGTAATGCGTATTTTTGATCCCATCGTTTTAACAAAAGACTTTACCGCATTAGGCTTTGGTGAAAAAGACATTGCATGCTGGAATAGTATGGTAACGCAGCCACACGGTATTGTACTGGTAACCGGCCCAACCGGCTCGGGTAAGACATCGACATTATATGCAACGTTAAGGCAGCTAGCCACACCAGAAGTGAATGTCAGCACAGTTGAAGATCCAATCGAAAATATTGTTTCAGAGTTTAATCAGATGCAGGTACAGGCCAATATTGATGTTACCTTTGCTGCTGGTATTCGTACGCTATTACGTCAGGATCCCGACATCATTATGGTTGGTGAGATTCGTGATAAGGAAACAGCCGAAATGGCAATACAGGCAGCATTGACCGGGCACCTTGTTTTATCAACGCTGCATACTAATGATGCGGCGGCGGCGATTCCTCGGTTACGCGAAATTGGTATTCCTGCCTATTTGTTAAACGCAACATTAAATGGTGTGATGGCTCAGCGTTTAGCGCGAACATTATGCCCCCACTGCAAACAACCAACAGAAATAGACGATGATGTCTGGCATGCCTTAACAAAACCCTATAAAGTAACAGGCAAGGGAAAATTTTATAAAGCGGTGGGTTGTGAAAAGTGCCGTGATACCGGCTATTTAGGACGGGTTGGTTTATATGAAATGCTAACCATGAGTAATAATATGCGCCATAAAATTACACCAGAAAGTGATGCGACGGATATTCGGCGTCTGGGTATTAAAGAAGGTATGGTGCAGTTACGCATTGCTGGAGCACAAAAGGTTGCCATGGGAATGACTACACCTGAAGAAGTTTTGCGTGTTGTACCATTAGATGATAATTTTTAAAATAATTTCAATATTAAAGACCAATCACCTTTAGTGTGTACGTTTTGCATGTGTTTTCACCTGGCGAATGAGCTCGTCAGGAAAATAAGGCTTTAAAATAAAATCATCGGCACTGATTTCCAGGATCTCATCAACGGTACTGTCTTTTTCATCACCAATTACAATAATAGGTAAAAGCTTCCATTTTTCCTGTTGACGAATCACACCAATAAATTCATGAGTGTTGGTATAAGCCAGTTTTGCATGGATAAAAATTAAATCCGGTGGCAGCATAACTTCAAACAGTCGCTTGATATGGACGGCAGAATAAGCGGTTGCAACCTGATATCCTTCTCGATGCAACAAATATTCAACCAGGCTTGCACTGAATTCATCATTTTCAATAATCAGAACAGAACTACGTAAAACCTGATGTGGGTGGGGCATAGTTGCCAATTACCTCATAACTGCATTTAGGCTTCCTGGCACTTGATATATATCCTGCGTTACTGAGCTTATCGGCAAGATGAAGGCTGGGCTTTAGTTTATTTTTATGGCTGGTAACCCTGTTTATATGTGATATTAAATTAATAACATACTTTAAGTTGCTGTATATAAAGGACTAATTAGAAAGAAGGGTAGGCGCACTATACAAATAACGCTAATAATTCACCAGCAGAACCACGCTTATTACCATTGCAGCTTATGTAGCGTTGTACTTTAAATTTAGTAATTGTTTGTGCCTGGGTATAGGTTTTTAGTGTAAACGGTGTATTGTGATTGGATATAAGTACCGGAATACCCTGAACAGCTTTTTGTGATGCAATGCTTGCAAGCTGCTGGTGTTGTTCTAAATTAAAGCCACCGGCACTGTACTGGGTAAAATTTGCGGAAGCGGAAACAGGTGCATAAGGCGGGTCACAATAAATAACATCCCCTTTTTTTGCCTGCTGCATAATGTGAACAAAATCCTGATGAACAAACGTGGCTGTTTGCGCTTTGTTGGCAAAGGTGAGCATTTCGTTAGCCGGGAAATAAGGCCGCTTATACCTGCCAAAGGGAACATTGTAGCCCCCCTTTAAATTATAGCGGCACAGACCATTGTAACCATGGCGGTTTAAATATAAAAACAGTGCTGCTTTTTTCTTTATTGAACGGGTGGTATTAAATTGTTGCCGAAATGCATAATATGCCGCTTCGGTATTATTTTTTTCACTAAAATACGGTTGGCAATAGCTTATAAAATCAGCCCCATTTTTTTTTAGCAGATTATATAAATTAATGAGGTCAATATTATTATCGGCTAGCAAATATTCATCATAGTGGGTATTTAAAAATACAGCCGTCGAGCCTGCGAAAGGTTCAATAAGTCGTTTACCCTCTGGCAACAACTTTTGTATTTTATCCATTACACGATATTTATTCCCGGCCCATTTCAGGAAGGGTTTGTTTTTAAGTAAGGTCACTTTTAATAAACATTTTTGAGTTGCGTTGGTAATTGTAAAGCAAGCGACGTTTTACCGGCAGTTGTTTTATATCTTTTTGCTTAAAGCCACGTTCTTTAAACCACTGAGCTGTTCGGGTGGTCAGAACAAACAAATTATTTAACCCTAATTGTTTGGCATGCTGCTGGATTGCGTTAAACAATGCTTCACCACGACCATTATTCTGGTAATTTTTGTGTACGGCAAAACAGGACAGTTCCCCTGTTTTTTCTTTTATAAATGGAAACAGAGCGGCACAGCCTATCACCATACCATCACGTTCAATAACCGTAAAAGATGAAATATCTGTTTCCAGGTTTTCTCGGGAACGTTTTACCAGTATACCGTCTTGTTCCAGAGGCTGGATCAGCTCAATCAGGCTGGCAATATCATTAATGGTTGCCTGGCGCATTATTTCAAAATTATTGGCAGAAATAAGCGAACCGCAACCATCACGGGTAAAGAGTTCGGTTAACAGGCCACCATCAATATGCCGGTCAATCAGGTGGCAGCGAGGCACATTATTGTTAACAGCTTTAATTGCATTATCAATACAGCGAATGGTACTGTCCGACATCTTTGTTTTTTTGTTTATAAGCTGTCGTGCATCATTTGCAGTGAGTTCTCTGATTAACTGGTTTCTTGGATTCGTTATTCCTTTATCATTAATCAGGTAGATAAGTTTATCGGCCTGAAGCTGGCTTGCCAGTTCGGCAGCAAGATCTTTTGCATTTAAATTAAAAACTTCGCCGGTTGGTGAGTAACCCAGGGGGGGAATAAGCACCAGATTATTTTGTTCCAGTGTTGCTTTAATTGTTTGTGTTGCAATTTTTCTGACTTCACCCGTGTGTAAATAATCCACGCCATCCAGTATGCCAATCGGTTTTGCCGTTACAAAATTACCCGAGCTGATATGAACGGTTTTACCTGCAGTGAGAGAGTTTGCCAGCCCCATTGATAACAGGGCTTCTATTTCGACACGTACACGGCTTGTGGCATCAATAACACAATCCAGAGCAAGGTCATTGGTAATACGTAAACCGTTTACTACCTTTAGTTCACCGCCCAGCTTTTTTAAGCGTGCTTCGGTTTGTGGGCGTGCACCATGTACTAATATTAATTTAACGCCAAGACTATGAAGCAACATAATATCATGTACGAGTAGAGTAAATTGTGTGTCAGCTAGCAGTTCTCCACCAAAAGCAATAACAAAGGTCTTGTTTCGAAAGGCATTAATATACGGTGTTGACTGGCGGAACCAGTCAACGAAAGAGTCTTGTTTATTTAGTATTTTTTGTGCCACAGTTTATCAACAGCTATTCACAGGGTTTGCTGTACAGGCACAATAATCTTGCAGTTAATGTGCCGGTGTTATTTTAAATTCGGCTTACCAGGATGATTTTTTGTTAAAGCGAATTTTTGGAATGAGCAGGCCAAGTAGCATTCCACCTAACAATACGGCGGCACCGGCAATAAACCATTCACGGTTATCCTGATCTTTCAATACCTGATTTTCCTGGTGTAGCATTTGTAAATCTTTTTCCAGCTTTACATTTTCCTGTTGAAGATTACGGTTTTCTTTATCAAGTAGTATTGGCTTTGCTGCAACCTTAGATAAACGCGCAAGCTCAGATTCGAGTGAGCTTGACTTTTCAGACAAAGACTTTCGTGCCTGGGATAATTCTTTTCTTTCTTTACGTAATGCGGCACGCTCGGTTTTTAAGCTGGCAACTTCGGCCTTGTATTTTTCAAGTAATACGACGGCTTTGTCCAGTTTCTGTTGTGCAATAGGTTCTGGAATTAAGTACTGGCTGCGAACCCAGCCTTCGGTTCCGTCTTCGGTACGTACTCGGGTATAACCGGCTTCTGATTGTTCCAGCACTTCCAGTTTTGTGCCACTTTCGAGGGCACGAATAATTTGAAACTCGGTGCCTTGCCCGGTGCGCAGGGTGATACGTAATTTGTCACTCACATATTGAGTGTCTGCAAAGGCTCGAGATAAATTCAGGGAGGAACTAGCTAAAATAAAAAGTAATAATAAGTGCTTCATGTGAGCGATTCCAAAAATGTCGTATTGTGATTAATATTATAGTCATAAGATCGACAAAGCAAGTAAAGCGATCACAAAATGTGTATTTACCTCAATGGTTTAGCAGGTAGATGGAACGTTAATTCTGGCTGCGACAAAGCAGAGTTCGGCGAGGATTTAAATTTATTCCTGAAACGCAACCATGTGGTCTGCGGCAAGGCGTAAATTAACCTTTTCGCCAATATTAAAATTATGGTGACTAGGAAATAAGGAAAGAAGTTCGGTGCCCGAATGGAGTTTTACCGTATATAAAATCTCCGCACCTTTAAATGCTTTATGGCTGATCTCGGCCTGGATGTCACCTGCTGAATCAAGCACAATATCGTCTGGCCTGAGGAGTAGTTTCACTTTGCTGCCGGTTGCAAAATCGTATGCACGGTCACCACTGACCGTGCCAATTTCTGTCTCAACCGAGTCGGGGGTTTTGAGTACGCCACTCAAAAATACGCCCTGGCCAATAAAATCGGCGATAAACAGGCTATTTGGTGAGTGGTATAAATTATAAGCGGTATCCCATTGCAATAATTGGCCGTTGTTCATTACACCAATGTGGTCGCTGATAGCAAAGGCTTCATGTTGATCATGGGTAACGAGTATGCCGGTCATGTTTTTAGACTTTAATATTTGCCGCACGTCCTGATTAAGCCGTTCCCGCATTTCAATGTCGAGATTCGAAAAAGGTTCATCCAGTAAAATCAGCTCGGGATTAGGTGCTAATGCACGCGCAAGCGCAACCCGTTGTTGCTGGCCACCGGATAATTCATGGATATAGCGTTGTCCTAAACCAGCCATATCAACAACTTCCAGCATTTCATCAATAATGGATTGCCGCTCAGGCTTGCTTTTATGGTTTAAGCCAAAGCCAATATTGTCGGCCACACTCAGGTGTGGAAACAGCGCATAATCCTGAAATACCATGCCAATACGGCGCTTTTCTGGTGCACGGGTAAATCCGGGGCGAGACGAGACAAAATTACGAATAATAATTTCACCTTTACTAACAGGCTCAAAGCCGGCAATGGCTCGTAAAGCGGTTGTTTTGCCGCAACCACTGGGACCAAGTAAACAAGCGAGATCACCTTCATTTACATGAAAACTAAGGTTATCCACAATGGTTTGGGCTTGATGCCGACATTCGATATTTCGTAGTTCTAGTACTGCGCTCATAAGAGCCTATATTAGCAATTTTTGGGCAACTCTTAAATGTGATTTTTGTGCTGCTTGCCGTCTGGCTGACGGTGAATGCGGATTCTGTAATAAATTTAATTAAAGAAATACGATAGAATTGACGATATATTTTCTGATGAATACGATTTTTTTATGAAAAATCAATTTTTTAGCACTGTATTTAGAGAGAATGTACGCTATTTTTGAGGCGAGTATAAACCGAACAAAAATTATCGTTATTTAAGTGTACTTTAAGCATCCTCTCTGTCAAATATCTGCTTTGGGGTATCAATGGCTTTGTATGTTGTAGGGATGACGACCACAGATACAAGTTTTCAGAAAATGTATGTCGCAATTATGAGCAGTCAGGCTTCCTGATAATGGATACAGACAATCAGGTTATTGAGAATTGAATTTGTTGTTGTGATAGAAAAGATGTTTAGCATCTTTATCTCTACCGAGCATATAGAATTAAAAACTAAAGTAGGTTGTTGGGAGAGCACAATATGCCTTATTCTTTACCGTTACAAACCCAGAACAAGGTGCAGCGTCAAGAGCATGTAATTTATTTTGTCGAAAATAAACTTGCGCAGGACACAGAATGGGTAACAAAACTGGAAAGAGCAGGTTTTGTGGTAACACAATTTCTGGACGTGGATAGCCTTAGCCTGGCGCTTTATAAGCAGCGGCCGTCTGTTGTTATTATGAATGTTACCTTTAAAGGCAGATATTTTGACGAAATGGACGCCATAACCCAACTGCAAAAAAAATATGATGATTTTCCACCATTAATATTAATATCCTCCAGCAATGATATGAATGCCCGTTTGGCGGCCTCTGAGGTTAATACCTATCGATATTTTTGTGAACCAGTTAATATCAATCAACTTATACACACTCTGGACGGTTTAATCGAGTGGGTTGTAACAAAAGATTTCCGTGTGCTATGTGTGGATGATGATGAGTATTTACTGGATTATTATAAAACTATTTTTAGTGATGCAGGCATTAAAGTTAAAACATTATCCAGCCCCATGGAAACGCTGGCAGTACTGAATGAATTTAAACCAGATGTGATACTGCTTGATGTGTATATGCCTGAATGTTCTGGTTTAGATGTTGCACAAGTTATTCGTCAGGATGATCGATGGGCAATGACGGCGATTGTCTTTTTATCCGCTGAGTCAGAAGATAATATTAAGCAAGAAGGAGTGAACCTTTGCACAGAATATTTTATGGTTAAACCGGTAAAGTCTGACCATTTAATTACAACAGTAATGGTAAAGGCAAAAAGGGCACGCTGGAGTCAACGAATTACGGATGAATTACGAAAAGCCTTAAATGAAACAAAATTCCAGATAGCTACATCGAACCAACATAATCTTGTTAGTGAAGCAGACATTGCCGGGAAAATAATTCGTGTTAACGACAAATTTTGTGAAGTCAGTGGTTATAAAAAAAATGAGCTTCTGGGGCAGAATCATCGGTTATTAAAATCCACACACCATCCTGATTCATTTTATAATAATATGTGGGCAACTATTTCAGAAGGAAATGTCTGGCATGGCACCATTTGTAACTTAAATAAGAACGGAGATGAGTATTGGGTTGAGTCAACCATTGTCCCCTTTCTGGATGACAATGGAAAACCTTACAAATATGTATCTGCACGAACTGAAGTTACGGATGTTATTAAAAATGAAGAACGTCTGGCACTAAGCCAGAAATTTTCTAATATTGGTACATGGGACTGGAACATAATAACAGGCAGCTTGTTCTGGTCTGATCGTATCTGGTCTTTATTCGGCTATAAAAAAGAAATAACAGAAACCACTTACGAGAATTTTATGGCTGCAATTCATCCTGATGACAGGGTGTTGGTAAGTGATGCCGTTACGCGCTGTATTGAAAAGGGTGATGAATATAACATTGAACACCGTGTTGTTTGGCCTGATGGCAGCATTCATTGGTTACATGAAAGTGGTGATGTGGTTTATGGCCGAGATGGTAAACCCAGTCATATGCTGGGTGTTGTTCAGGATATTACTAAAAGAAAAGAAGCAGAGCAGGCCTTGATTGTTGCGCGAGAAGAGTCTGAAACTGCAAATCGCGCCAAGTCAAAATTTCTTTCAAGTATGAGCCATGAATTAAGAACACCAATGAATGCAATTATGGGTTTTGGGCAACTTTTAAAAATAGAGTCAGCATTGACAAGATCACAGCAGGAAAATGTAGATGAGATTATTAAAGCAGGGGGGCATCTTCTTGAACTTATTAATGAAGTACTGGATCTGGCACGAATAGAATCAGGGCGTATTAATTTTTCAATTGAAACAGTGGCAGTGGGTGAAGTTATTTCTGAAGCTCTAAAAATAATTATGCCATTGGCTAAAAAGCGTGGGATTGATTTTAAATTGAAACAGGAAGGGGAAGTAATCCTGTTTGAACAGTTGTTTGTGCAACACTATGGTGTTCGTGCCGATCGTACACGCTTAAGGCAGATATTGCTTAATTTGTTAAGTAATGCAGTGAAGTATAATAATGAAAATGGAATAATCACGGTTGCCTGTGAGTTGGCAGAAAAAAACATGTTACGCATTAGTGTAACAGACACCGGTATTGGTATTGCGCCAGATAAACAGAAACAATTATTCAAGGCATTCAATCGTCTGGGAGCAGAACAAACTGAGATCGAGGGAACTGGAATTGGCTTGGTAATTACCAAGAATATTGTAGAATTAATGGGGGGTAACATTGGTGTTGAAAGTCAACTGGGGAGTGGTTGCACCTTCTGGATTGAATTACCAAGTGAAGATTTATTATCAACACAAATAAGTAGTAAAGATGATAAGTCTGCATTAACGACACAAAAATCAGATTGTAAATTGGTGCGTGAGCGTACAATTTTGTATATTGAAGATAATCCAGCTAATTTACGACTGGTAACACAGCTACTGAGTCGGCTGGAAAACCTTCATATGTGGACAGCCCATGAACCCATGCTAGGTCTTGAGCTTGCAGTAGAATACAAACCGGATCTTATACTGTTGGATATTAACTTGCCCGGCATAGATGGTTTTGATGTTTTTCAGCAACTACGCCAGCATGAAGCAACATGCCATATCCCGGTTATTGCTATTAGTGCTAATGCGATGGAAAAGGATATTGAAAAAGGATTGCGGGCTGGTTTTGATGATTATATAACGAAACCCATTGACGTTATAACTTTATTGAATGCAGTAGAGAGTAAGTTATTACTTTATTCATAGAAGCGAACATGGGCTTATAATTTTTTATTAGTGAGTGCCTTAGGTAATAATGAAGCAGTTGATTGAAATAATGGAGTACGGCTGGTGCTAAGCCACAGCAGATACAAGCAGCATATTTCAGGAAGGTTCTGTGTTAGCAGATAAGGTTGTTACATGAAATCAATGAAATTAAATACAATTATATTGCTAATGACAGTGATGTTATTAGCAACAGTTTCTGTTGGAGGTTACTACTTTTATTATATATGGAACAACGCGGTTGATAACCGTATCCGTGAGCATTCTCAAGTCGCAATCGAATTGCTACACAGTGAGGTTAATACTTATCTGGGTAATAAAAGAAAGCCCGTAAAGACATTGGCAAACATGCCGGCAATTAAGGATGTGCTAGTTAATAATACTGAGAGTAATCTACAACAGGCTAACCAGGTGCTGGATATATTTTGTACTACATTGGAATCTCTTACCTGTTACTTAATGGACGCTAAGGGTACAACTATTGCCTCAAGTAATCGTGACTCAAAATATAGTTTTGTCGGTAAAAATTATTCTTTTCGACCTTACTTTAAAAATGCTATTCTGGGAAAACCTTCAATTTATCTTGCCCGGGGTGTCACTTCAAAAAAACGTGGCGCCTACTTCAGCCATCCGGTTGCTTTGAATAACAAGCCTGCCGGTGTTGTTGTTATAAAAGTATCTGTGTCTGAGCTGGAAAAGAGGCTTGTCAAAACCAGAGATATTATAGCGTTAACCGGGCCAGGCGGAATAGTATTTGCTGCCAGTCAAAAAGACTGGTTGTTTAAGAGTATGTGGACCTTAACATCAGAAAAATACGAACAGTTGGCTAAAACTCGACAGTTTGGTGATGTATTGCCGAGCTCAGTTGGGTTGACCCAGCATAAAGATGGACAGGTAACGGATAGCAATAATAATCATTATATAATGAGCCAAAAGGAATTGAGTGATATTCCGGGTTGGTGGATAAGCCATTTTCATAACAGCCGACTCACAGCCGATCATCAGGATGATGTATTTAACCAGATGATTGGTTATACGGCTGTTTTTCTGTTTATGTTAATTACTGCTATTACCTTGTTGCTAAACAGGTTTGCCAGAAATGAGATTAAAACACGCAAGCAGATTGAACAGGATCTGATTAAGGCAACCAAAGACGCACTACATGCCAATAAGGTAAAGTCTGATTTTCTTTCCAACATGAGTCATGAGTTACGTACTCCCATGAATGCTATTCTCGGTTTCGGGCAATTGTTAATCTTAGAAGCAACAGAATTAAGTAAATCTCAGAAAAATCATGTGAATGAGATTCTGGATGCAGGTTATCATTTATTAAATCTTATTAATGAAGTCCTGGATTTAGCTAAAATCGAATCAGGAAAACTTGAAATTTTTATGTGGGAAGTGGGTGTTGACGAAATAATGCGACAGAGCCTGGCGCTAATAAAACCTCAGCTAATAGCACGTCAGATAAAACTGACAGATAATATTTGCGGTAAAGGGTATATCGTACATGCCGATGCTATCCGATTTAAACAGGTATTAATAAACTTACTTTCTAATGCTGTAAAATATAATTGCGAGAATGGATGTATTACAGTAGATAGCGAAGTTATTGATAAACAACGCTTGCGCATTAGTATTAAGGATACAGGAAAAGGTTTAACGAAGCAGGACATATCAAAACTGTTTATGTCCTTTGAACGGCTGGATAAGGAGAATACAGTTGAAGGCGCAGGTATTGGGCTTGTTATCACCAAAAATTTGGTAGAGCTAATGGGGGGAACTATAGGCGTAGAAAGTACGCCAGGCAAAGGTAGTACGTTTTGGGTTGAGTTTGCATTAGTAGAATCAGAACAGAAAGCAGTGGGGAAAGAACATGGATAAAATCAACAAAAAACTAAACACGGATCCAGGTAAGGCCAGTATATTGATTGTGGACGACGAGCGTGCAAATGTTGTTTTATTAGAAAAAATACTTGCTTCAAGAGGTTATAGCAATGTAGTGGGGACTCAGGATCCTGAGCAGGCTTTATCATTATATCAGAAACATAATAGTGATCTGGTTTTATTAGATCTTAATATGCCTGTTCTTGATGGTTACGCCGTGATGGAACAATTTAAGAGCCTGACAGAAAAGCCGCTGCCACCAATTTTGATTTTAACCGCACAGCATACACAGAGCTTTCGCCAACGAGCTTTAGATAGTGGGGCTATTGATTATGTAACTAAACCGTTTGATGCACTGGAATTATTATCCCGTGTGCACAATTTATTAGAAGTACAAATGGCGCATAAGTATATGCGTTACCAGAATGAGATACTTGAACAGAAAGTGCAGGAACGAACGCGTGAAATTCATGAAACCCAGTTACAGGTTGTAAGGCGGCTTGGTCGTGCAGCAGAATATCGTGATGAAGAAACGGGGTTGCATATTATACGCATGAGCAAAATTTCAGTAGTTGTTGCCCGCGCTGCTGGAATGAATGAGGAACAATGTAATTTGTTGTTAAATGCGGCACCCATGCACGACATTGGTAAAATAGGTATACCGGATAATATATTGCTGAAACCCGGAAAGTTTAATTCTGAGGAGTGGGAAATTATGAAGACGCATGCACAAATCGGTGCAGATATTTTATCCGGTGATGATTCAACTTTAATGCTAATGGCTCATGATATAGCATTAACTCATCATGAGAAATGGAATGGCAGTGGCTAC
Source organism: Chromatiales bacterium (assembly GCA_027076325.1). Lineage (GTDB taxonomy): Bacteria > Pseudomonadota > Gammaproteobacteria > UBA6429 > Thiohalophilaceae > SZUA-37. The sequence goes on from JALTJZ010000044.1 coordinate 29,058, forward strand.
CCAAATAATTTGAAAGGTGAAGATATACCGTTGGTTGGCCGTATTACTGCATTAGCTGATGTCTTTGATGCGCTTACTTCAATCAGGCCATATAAAAAAGCATGGTCGGTTGAAGATGCTGTTAAATTAATAACAGAAGAACGTGGCCAGCATTTTGATCCGGTACTAGTGGATTGTATGTTGAGTAAAATGGAAGAGATTATTCGCATTAAGGACGAATATGCAGAACCTGATATTGTTTACAGCGCTTCGTAATTTGAGTATTGCATATAGGATGTAGTTGTCGATCTCAGGCAGAATGCGACTTAACGAAAGTGGTTGCAACATCCTTGTTGCAATTAAGCTGTGCCCTAGAATTTATAAATTAAACCTAAAGACAAAGAACTTGGGTTACCGCCATTCACAGTTTTCACTTCATCACCGTGTCCACCATCAACGGCCTGAAATTTTGCATTTGCATCATTATCTGTGGCGCCATAGGCAATGTAAACCTGGGCTTTCTTATCCAGTTTATGGAATATGCCTAAACCGATTTTAGTTGCACCGGTATCGGGTGTGCCGTCGGCATCGTCAACGACCAGATATTGAGCACGAATATCTGTTTTTTTACTGATTTTAAATTTGGCATTCAGGCCTGTTGCATCACGATTCCATTGTGTTTTGTCTGCTGAATCAATTGTTTCATAGAAAGCGCCAATTTGAGCTATACCAAATTGGTATTTGGCTCCAATACGTAATGCATCAACATTCCCTGCTTTGCTTTGGCCTTCCCATGATTCATTTGCAATACCCAACCATAAAGGTCCTGATTTATAACGCAAGCCTAAGCCATACATATTTTTGTCGGTATTGTCTGTTGGACCTGATGTACCCTTTTCAGGATCGTTAGCATACATTGCTTCAAATATTAATGTTTTAGTTTTGTATGCATATCTAATAGAGTTCTTGGCACGTTCATTTAACTGGTTACCGTCTGAATAGCTGGCACCTAAAATGGCACGACGCTCACCAACACTGTCACCAAAGATTCCCCATTTAGAAGCAACGTTTTTAAACGGTGTATCGTACTGACCTACGGTAATTTGACCAAAGCCACCTTTTAAGCCAGCATAAGTATTTCGGCCAGCCAATGTGCTGCCGCTGCTACCTTCGTCAAAGCGAATTTCAGATTCAACCTGATAGATAAATTTAAAATTACCGGCAGGAAGTTGACCTTTAAAACCTAGACGGCTGGAGTTGCTTGATACGCCAATACCATCATTAGTAACCGAAGGATCATCCCGATCACTGGAGTCGATTGAAACATGGACTTTGCCATAAATTTCTAATTTGTCATCAAGAATCTTAGCTGCAAATGCAGAACTGGTTGGTAATAAGATGCTAGCAACCGTTGCTGCGATGATCATATTTTTATTCATTTTGTTTCCCCAAAAAATTAAGTTAGAAAATCTTGCGTCGTATTTATTGGGGGGCATTTTGAATACAATTTATGACAGTGAAGTTACAAAAAAAATAAGCTTTTATGACAGGTGCAATGGTTTTGTATTCATCTTGCTATTTATGTAGTCTGGATGTAGTGTAGAAAAATCTGAAAGTAGTAATACATTGTTCCTGGATTACTATGACCATACATAGGTCATTGCGAGCGGTAGCGAAGCAATCTGGTTTACTGTATGAATATGAAGTTATTTATAAAATAAAAAGAGGGGGTAAACGATAAGAAATATCGTTGGCTTACTTTGCACGTTTTTGCCAGTAGTCAGCCAGTTTTTTATCTTTTTTAAGTCCGAATAAGCCTTTTTGATAGGCTTCAGCCAGTGCCTGGGCAGCTTGCTTATGGCCTTTAACGGCCGCTTTATACCACCACGATAAAGCTGCTTTGGGGTCGGCTTTGCTGCCACGGCCAAAGGCCAGCAATACGCCTAAATTATATTGTGAATCCGTGTGTCCCTGTTTAGCCGCTTCAGTCCACCAATATAAGGCATCTTTTTTACTGGGGTAGCCAAATTTCTGGCTCATGTACATTACCCCTAAATTATAGGCTGCATCTGCGCTGCCGTAGAAGGCTGCACGCTTAAACCATTTTTTTGCGAGTTTGTAATCTTGCTTAACCCCTTTTCCTTTCATATACAGAAGACCAATGTTGTACATCGCATCAGCATTGTCCTGTGAAACCTCATTGCTGCGCGCAAGTGGCAGCCACAGTTTCAGGGCTTGCTCATAGCGGCCTGCACTGTAAGCTTCAAAACCCTCTTGTAACGGGCTGGCGCTGGTAGCCGGGCTAATACTGTAAAGCAGGAGTAGGGAGATAATTTTTAATGGGAACAAACGCATAAAATTCAAATCCGGCGTAATGCCCTGTATTTAATACAGGTGCAAATAGAATGAAGTTACCTTCTATAGCGTCCTTAAATGTAAATGCTTTAGTCCGTTTTCAGTTTATTTAACAAGCAAATATTCAAGTAATGCTTTTTGGCTGTGCAGGCGGTTTTCTGCTGCTGTCCAGACAATACTTTGTGGGCTGTCCATCACCTCTGCCGAAACTTCTTCACCGCGGTGTGCGGGTAAACAATGGGTAAACACGGCATCTTTATTGCCTAGTTGCATTAATTTAGAGGTAACCTGGAAACCTGCAAATGCTTTTTCGCGTAGCTTTTGTTCCTCTTCCTGCCCCATGCTTGCCCAAACGTCGGTGGCTATCATGTCACTGTTTTCAGCGGCTTCTTCGGGGCTATTGGTAAGTGCGATACGATCACCGGCAGCTTTTACAATAGTAGCATCCGGTTCATAGCCTTTGGGCGTTGCAATATTGAGCTTAAAGTCAAACTGGCGCGCGGCATTAATATAAGAGTGGCACATATTATTGCCATCACCAATCCAGCTTACTGTTTTACCTTGAATACTATCGCGGTGTTCACAATAAGCCTGCATATCGGCTAATAACTGGCAGGGGTGATACAGATCGGTTAGTGCATTAATGACCGGCACACTGGAATTGGCTGCAAAAGTTTCCACCATCTTGTGTGAAAAGGTACGGATCATAATCACATCCACCATGCTGGACAGCACACGGGCACTGTCTTCAACGGGTTCGCCTCGGCCTAGCTGGGTATCGCGTGGCGATAAAAAGATAGCATGGCCACCAAACTGGCTCATCGCCGCTTCAAATGAAACACGGGTACGGGTGGATGATTTGTCAAAGATCATCGACATCACTTTATTTTTTAACGGCTCAAAAATTTCACCACGATGTTGCATGGCTTTTAATTCAATCGCGCGTTGGGTTAAACGATTTAACTCGTTTGCCGGAATATCCAATAAAGTTAAAAAATGTGTCATTGTCTTTTCAATCTGCTTTATTTTATAAAGTCTTTAATCAGTGCGGTAACTTTTTGTATAATCTCGTTTGCCTGATCATCACTAATAATTAACGGTGGCAATAAACGCACTACTTTTTCTGCGGTTACATTTAACAATAACCCCTGTTGCAGTGCCTGCTGCATCAATTCCCCACAGGGACGGTCAAGTTCAATTGCCAGCATCAGCCCTTTACCGCGTATATCAACAATTGTAGCATTGTCGGCAAATTCATTTTTTAATTGTGCCAGCATCGTTGTGCCCAGTGTTTTACTGCGTGTGGCAAGGGATTGCGCTTTCATAACATTAACAACGGCAAGGGCGGCGGCGCAAACTAGCGGATTGCCACCATAAGTACTACCATGGTTACCCGGCGCAAACAGTTCGGCGGCTTTGCCTTTTGCAAGACAGGCACCAATCGGTACGCCATTACCCAGGGCTTTAGCTAATGTCATAATGTCGGGTGTAATGTCGGTATGTTGAAATGCAAACCATTCACCGGTTCGGCACATACCGGTTTGTATTTCATCGAGTATCATTAACCAGTCGTTATCGTCACAGAGTTTTCGAATACCGTTAAGATAATCTGCATCGGGGATGTTGACACCGCCTTCGCCAATAATTGGCTCAACAAGTACAGCAACAACATTTTTGTTATTTTTTGCAATGTTTTCGATGGCTTCCAAATCGTTATAAGGTGCGCGAACAAAGCCTTGCACTAATGGCTCAAAACCAGCGTGGACTTTGCGGTTGCCCGTTGCCGAAAGCGTTGCAAGGGTGCGGCCATGAAAGCTGCCGTCCATCACAATAATGGCGGGTTCGGCAATGTCTTGTTGGTGACCGTATAAACGTGCAAGCTTGATAGCGGTTTCGTTGGCCTCGGCACCGGAGTTGCTAAAAAAGGCATTATCCATGCCACTTAACTGGCAAAGCTCGGCCGCGAGTTTTTCCTGGTTTGCAATGTGGTACCAGTTTGAAGTATGGATAAGTTGTTTGGCTTGTTTGGCAATCGCCATGGCCACATCCGGGTGGGCATGACCTAAACTACAAACCGCCACGCCACTGAGAATGTCGAGGTAGGGCTTGTTGTCCGTGTCCCATAATGTAGCGCCTTCACCTTTTACAAAAGTGACGGGTAAAGGCGCATAGTTTTTCATTAAATAGTCAGACATTGTTTTTAGCAGAAGCCCCACTTCCATTTATATAAATTAAAAAAGCAGCCATTCAAAATGACCGCCTGGATATTGTTCGAGCCTGTCTTTTGCCCATGTTTGTCCCGCATTTGATAGCGGAAAACCATCAATTCTAGTCTTTTAGATGAATTTAGGCAAATACTGGGCAATAAAAAACCGGCCTGGAGAAACCTGCAGGCCGGTTTTAAGTGTTTACTTTCTGGATTTAGAAAGTAAGACCGTGGCCGTAACCCACCATTGTCATTAACATGGGAACAGACAAGACGGTGTTAGTACGTGAAGCCATTAATGCAGTGACTTTAGCACTTGCAATTTGCTCTGCAGTTGCGTCAACAATGCCTAAAATTTTCTTCTGGTTTGGCCAGATAAAAACCCAAACATTGAATAACATAATCGTACCCAACCAGGCGCCCAGACCAATTACTTCGAAGTTGTCGGCAAAAGTAAAGGCCGCAACAGCACCGTTAACACCTTCGGGTACAGGTAAGTTCTTCAGTGCGCCAATACCTGTTATCCAGGTTGCAACGGCGGCCCAACGGAACCAGAGCAGTGCACGTGGAGCAACGTATTTGTTGATAGCAGCAGGGCCGGGGCCGTCTGAGTCGGCTAATGCTGCACCCACGCCGGGAACCTGTACAAAGTTGAAATAGTAAAGTAAGCCAATCCACACAACACCGGCTAAGACATGCAGCCAAACCTCTAGTGCAAGTAAATTAAAGCCTGAAGTGGCCGCCGCAAAGTAAATGACAATGGCTAAGATAAAGCCGGTTGTAATGGTACCGGTTACCGATTTTAATGGGTTCATAATGTGTTTATCCCCTGTATATTAGGTTTATCGTTATCGGGCTTTTATTAAAAGCCGGGTTATAAAAAGTTTGACTAGTTTACTACAGTATTCAGGCGCTGACACCCCTAAATAGAATAGGGTTAAATGGGGACAGGATAAGCTTCAATAGGATTCCTCAGCTTAATCGCGTAATATTCAATTCGTGGATGCCATTGAATTAAGTTTATTTTCCAATCGTTTAGCTGCCGTTTGTGATGAAATGGGCGCTATTTTACAGCGCGCGGCTTTTTCACCCAATATTCGAGACCGGTTGGACTATTCCTGTGCCATTTTTGACGCAAAGGGCGATTTATGCGCGCAGGCAGCCCATATTCCGGTGCATTTAGGCAGTATGGCCTATGCCATGCAGTCGATTGTTTGTGACTTTGACTGGCAGCCGGATGACATGCTCATCGTGAATGACCCTTACCTTGGCGGTACACATTTACCTGATGTGACCTTAATTTCCCCGCTTATCAACAATGGCAAACTGCTGGCCTTTGTTGCCAATAGGGCTCACCATGCAGATATTGGAGCGGATTCACCGGGGTCGATGCCAATCTCATCGAGCCTGGAAGAAGAGGGGCTGATTATTCCCCCCAGTTACCTTGTTCGCCAGGGGGAACTCCAGCATAGCGTGATGGACAAACTTACGGCTGCAACTCGTCAACCCCAAAGCATGCAAGGAGACATTGCTGCGCAGATGAGTGCTAACCGAACCGGTTGTCAGCGTTTAAATGAAATGATCGGTGTATTGAATGTTGATGATGAGTTTGCGTTTTCAGCGGCACTCGATGCGTTAAATGATTATGCTGAACGGCTTGCCAAACCTGTTTATAAAAAAATCCCCGATGGCCAGTACAGTTTTACCGACTATATGGATGATGATGGCCAGGGGCAGCAGCGTATTCCCGTTATGGTTTGTATTACTGTGCAAGGCAATCAGATTGATGTGGACTTTAACGGCACGGCCGCGCAAGTGGCTGGTAATATCAACTGCCCGTTATCGGTGGCCGCGGCCGCAGTCTATTATGTTTTTCGTTGCTTGCTACCAGTACATACACCGGCCTGTGCTGGCAGCTTTCGTGCTATTCATCTGAAAGCACCGGAAAAATGTTTAGTGAATGCCAGCCGACCGGCTGCCGTTGCCGCCGGTAATGTGGAAACCAGCACACGCATTGTGGATGTGCTTATTGGTGCCTTGTTGCAAGCTATCCCAGAACAACTTGCAGCGGCCAGTCATGGCAGTATGAACAATGTGGCGATGGGCTTTATCGGCGACAGTCAACAAGCCGCCTGGGATTATTACGAAACCATTGGCGGTGGCATGGGTGCAAGTGCCCATGCAAAAGGTTTAACGGCGGTGCAAACACACATGACCAATACATTAAATACACCGGTTGAAGTTCTGGAAACAAGTTACCCGTTACGTATAAAACAGTATGCTATTCGTAAAGGCTCGGGTGGCGCAGGGAAAAATAGCGGAGGTGACGGGATTATTCGTGAATATGAATTTAGCCATCAAGCCAGAGTAACCTTGTTAACCGAACGTCGCGACCTGTCACCCTGGAGTGTCGAAGGGGGCGGTGAAGCACAGCCGGGAAAAAACAGTTTAAACGGAAAAACACTGCCCGCTAAAATCAGTGTGCAGGTAAAGCAAGGTGACTGTTTAAAAATCGAAACACCGGGTGGGGGAGCATGGGGAAAGCGGGTGTAAATATAAAATAGTTTAACCACGAAGAAGAACCTGCCCCACAAAGTATTTGTGTTCTTCGTGGTTAATTTCGTAAATATATGAAAAAATAAATTTAGAGTCGTCATTGCGAGCGATAGCGCTGCAATCTTAATGATATTAGGTATAACGCAATAAGATTGCCGCGCTATCGCTCGCAATGACCATTAACAACGGAACAAAAAAATGTGTGGAATCTGCGGTGAAGTTCGCTTTGACGAACAACCAGTACAACAAAATATATTACAAGCCATGCTGTCGAAACTCGAACGGCGTGGCCCGGATGCAGAAGGCCTATGGTTAAAAAATAATATTGCCTTTGCACATCGCCGTTTATCTGTTATTGATTTATCGGCAGACTCAAACCAGCCGATGGTGGATGAAGAACTTCAACTAACATTAGTTTTTAATGGTGCAATATATAATTACCCGGAGTTACGTGCACAATTTATAAAAGAAGGGTATAACTTTAAATCGCATGGTGACACCGAAGTTATATTAAAGGCATATCATAAATGGGGTGAGCATTGCCCCGAACATTTGCACGGCATGTTTGCCTTTGCGATTTGGGACTGGAAAAAACAAAGCCTGTTTTTAGCGCGTGACCGCATGGGGATCAAGCCGCTGTATTATTCGTTTACCAATAGACAGCTACGTTTTGCTTCTAATATACAAGCCTTATTAGCCAGTAATAAAATAGACAAGGCTATCGACACTCAGATTAATCCGGTTGGCCTGCATAACCAGTTTACCTTGCATGCCGTTATTCCCGCACCCAATACTATTTTAAGCGGTATTCAAAAACTGGAACCGGGCACAACCTTAACCATTAAAAACAAAACCGATTATAAAACCCGACGTTACTGGCAGTATGATGCGATCCGTCCGGATACTGAAATGTCAGAGAATGAATGGGTGGCTGCGATTCATGACAGTTTACGCGAAGCGGTGCGTAAGCGGCTGGATATCGCCGATGTGCCTGTGGGTGTTTTATTATCAGGTGGCTTAGACTCAAGTTTACTCGTTGGCCTGTTAGCGGAAGCGGGTGTTAACGACATACGTACTTTCTCCATTGGCTTTGAAGATCAGCCCGAAGAAAAAGGCAGTGAGTTTGAATTTTCAGATGCGGTAGTTGAACGTTATCAAACACAACATCAAAAAATACAAATCCCCAATACTGAAGTATTAAAACGGTTACCCGAAGCAGTGCAGGCCATGTCCGAGCCGATGGTGGGACAGGATGCGGTGGCCTTTTATTTATTGTCCGAACAGGTATCGAAGCATGTAAAAGTCGTGCAAAGTGGCCAGGGAGCCGATGAAGTGTTTGCCGGTTATTTCTGGTTTCCAAGAATTCAACAGGACGATTTAACCCCAGGCGTCGAACGCTTTGCAAAATATTATTTTGATCGAGATCATGCCGAGTTTTTAGAAACCGTGAGCAAAGAGTATCGGGGTGAAGATTACACATCTAAAATTATTCAGGATTTATTAGCCCGCCCACAGGCCGATACCTTTATCGACCGGGTGTTACATATGGATGTGAATACGCTGGTGGTGGACGACCCGGTTAAACGGGTCGACAACATGACCATGGCCTTTGGTCTGGAAGCCCGGGTGCCTTTTCTAGATCATCATCTTGTTGAGCTGGCCGCCAAAATGCCACCGGAAATGAAATTACAATCTGGCGGTAAGCATGTCTTAAAAAAAATTGCCCGCGGCATTGTGCCTGATAGTGTGATTGATCGACCCAAAGGCTATTTCCCAATGCCGGCATTAAAATATGTGCGTGGTGAGTTTCTCGAATTTATGCAGGATATTTTAAACAGCAGTGCCTGTATTAACCGCGGTGTTTATAACCGAGCGTATGTGGATAAGCTGTTACAGAAGCCGGATGACTATTTTACCCGCTTGCAAGGAAGCAAGTTGTGGCATTTAGCGCTACTGGAATTCTGGCTGCAAACACACCTGGGCTAGGTTTGTGTTTTGTTTACACTTAATCCGTGGACATAGTAAAAGCTAACAGAAAATCCCTTAAACACCTCTGGAACAAACCTGTTTATTAATAAAACTGAGCTGGAAATGACGACCAGGATTGACTCGTCTGCTGGATCCGGAATAATGGTTTCCACACCTGGAATGTTTAGCCATTGAGCCGACTCAAGCAGTGCACTTTCGAAGTTTGACATCGTAACCCCCAACCAGAACAAGCAAATGCACTATCAAGTATTGACCAGATTGGTTAAAAAACGAGCAAAATAGTCCGCAGAAAAAATGTGAAATTAAACACAAAAAAGACCATAAAATACAAAAAGCGAAGTGTTTGCTTATGCCCTTTGGCGCAAATAGCTTGATAGCCAATGCATTCCACCCCCCGGTTTTTATTATTAGGCATCGCAATTTCAAGCCTGTTTTAGTATCCTGTCGCGGATGATAAACGAAGAAAATAATACCATTCATACCCGCTTTCGCGGATTTTTGCCGGTGGTGGTGGATGTTGAAACCGGTGGTTTTAATGCCAATAAGCATGCTTTGCTGGAAGTTGCGGCAGTGCCTATACTAATGAGGGACGATGGCACAGTGGGGATGGGGAAAACAGTGTCTTGCCATGTTGAGCCCTTTCCTGGCTCGGCAATGGAAGAAGAAGCCCTGCAATTTACCGGTATCGACCCTTACAATCCGTTTCGTATGGCGCTACCGGAAAAAGAAGCGCTTGAACACATTTTTGAACCTATTCGTCAGCTTATCAAGTCCACAAAATGCACCCGCGCCATTTTAGTCGGGCATAACCCTTTCTTTGATTTGGGTTTTATTAAAGCCGCGTCGGAGCGCTGTAAAATCAAGAAAAATCCGTTTCATCAATTTAGTACTTTTGACACCGCAACGTTAGGTGGATTGGCCTATGGCCAAACCGTTCTTGCCAAGGCTGGTAAAGCAGCCGGCATTCAGTGGAATAATAATGAAGCCCATTCGGCTATTTATGACACCGAAAAAACAGCCGAGTTATTTTGTAAAATTGTGAATACCTGGGACAGTGCATTTAAACCAGTTTTAGGTGATAGTTAGGCTGTCAAAGTTCAGGTTTTTTTGCTGGAAATATAAAAGCCCACCTTGGATATTCCTGGGTGGGCTTTTTTTAGGTTCACAAAGGCTAAAAAGAGTTAACCGTCAACAGCTTCGGCTACCATTTTTTGCAAGTCGCCTTTCTGGAACATTTCTAACGTAATATCGCAGCCGCCAATGAGCTCACCTTTAATATAAACTTGCGGGAAGGTTGGCCAGTCGGCATAGCGAGGCAGGTTTTCAAAAATTTCCGGGTCAGCCAGCACATTCACATGAGCAAATTCTTTGCCACAGGCCATGAGCGCTTCAGCGGTGCGGCTGGAGAAGCCACATTGTGGAAGCTGTGGTGTGCCTTTCATAAATACAACCACCGGGTTGTCATTTACAATTTTTCCAATCCGTTCTAATACATCCATCGTGATACCTCTAATAAATAAAATGATAATTAGGCTATTCTAATATATATAACGTGCAAAAGGAATTCCCTAGTATTTTACTCGGAAATACAGAGGCTTACATCAATCTGGCCACTTCTTATCCTTTGCTCTGTCAGGGATATTATGCAAATAAGTCGGGCAGGTTTTTTTGCAAAATAAAGTTTAAAACTGTGATTAATGCACACAACAAATGTGCACAGTGCACATGATTTTAACCCACTTTCGACTAGAATTGCATAAAACATAAAAAGGAACCCCAATGACAAAATTATCCTATGCGATGGACGTTGCAGGTAAATGGTTAGAAATAGACGGCGTAGATATGATAATCCCTCGCCCTGATACTAACGAAGTCGTTGTGGTTATCAGTTGCCCTGCTGAAAACCTTAAAAATTCCATTCCCACATCCATTAAGGATATACCGGTTAAGACCTGCTACAAGCGGTTTTATGCGGCTTAAACGTATATAAAACGCTAAAGCTTTGTATAGAAGAATACACGGTTTGTTCTTATCTTTAGAATATTAGGGGCTGTTGATCTTTCATCTATTGTCTGCTTTTGGCTAATTTTAACCCTGCCTGCGTTATTTTTTCTACTCGACATGTTTGCCGCCTTATTACTCGCAATAACAAGGTAGGTTGTTGCGAGTGATAGCGCAGTGACCTGTCTTTTTATGTGAAGCAGTGGTTGTTTTAAAAAGCAAAGCTTGTTTAGGCCGTCGCAAAAACAACCTGATTCTTACCGTTCTTTTTGCCGTCCAGCATAGCCTTATCGGCTTTTTTTATTGCATTATCAATATTCATGCTGTGGTTGCATATGCTAATGCCGAATGTTAACGAGATATGATGTTCATCGCCCTTGTAATTAAAGTTATTTGTGCTCAGATTTTTCCGTATCATTTCTACAACCTGTGCTGCTTTAGCTTGCGTTGTATCCGGCAAAACTATAATAAACTCTTCTCCACCCCAGCGGCCAATATGGTCATCACGGCGCAACATATTTTCAATTGAATCGGCAACCGCAACTAGAACAAAGTCACCGCAGTCATGCCCGTGCTGGTCATTAAACTTTTTAAAACTGTCAATATCAGCAAGAATAATCGCCATTTCAGATTTATTGCGTTCACAACGCAAGGCCTCAAGTTCAATACGTTCGAGCGTATCACGCCGGTTAGACAAACCGGTTAATGGATCGGTTCGTGCCAGCTTTTTGATTTTTTCATATGAAACCTGTAATTCTTCCTGTGCGTGGTTGGCTGCAAGTGCATAATAGAGTGACAAAAATACCAGCACCACGTAGAAAAAGAAGGTATTCATATAAAACAGGTTATTCACTACTTCAGCTGAAACAGGCAGGGTTGGCGGGTACTCTACCGAGTAATACTTTAAGCCAAGTGAAAATAACGTAACCAGAACAGAAAGCACTATTTTGAAAATATTAGACCAGTTTGGATAAAAGCAGATAAGAGGGATTAAAGCCATTAAATACACATAAAAACCACTGTCCCAACCCACAAAATGTGTTGCCAGGGATGCATGGACTGGGATTTCTATAATCATTAACAGCAAAGCAAGTTGATGCCATGTTTTGCGGTTTAATACAAAGGCGAGCAGAAATATAAATGTGCTCACAATGTTGTATTTCACCATAAAGTCATTACCCAGGTAGCTGAATAAATAGATAAAAAAGGCATGAATAAGCACACCCAGAAAATAACTGTAATTCGCCATAAAAAAGAAACGATAGTATTTTTCTTCAATTTCTCTGGGGTGCAGTATGTTTTGTAATTTCATGAAAAGCGCAACGATGGCAGTTTATTGAAAGTAAAATTATTTTAGTCGGTAGAGAATGATGACATACTAGTATGTAGGTAGTGTGCTGTCAAAAAAGACAGGGAGGGGTTTATAAAATAAAGTATGCCGTGATATGGGGGCATTCTTTTTTAGTGATGTACTGCCACTTGGTTGCCAGTAGTGTCGGTATTTTGGAAAGAATAAAGATACAAAAAACCGGCGCTGAATAAATTCAGGCCGGTTTTAATAAGTATTAAATTAATCGGGTAATACAATTTTCATGCAGTTACCGCCGGGGTCACAATAGTAGAAATAATGTGAACCTCTGGTTTCAATGATATTAAATGATTTAGAGCTTAGCAACCTTTCATGTTTTTCAATTAATTTCCCGAAGGTTCCTCTCCCCGCAGGTTTTCCGTCTTTAGCCAGGACATAGATAAGCTCACTATTTTCATCCAGTAAAATAATTGTTTTAACTTTTCCAAGCTCTTTTGGCGTGTACTTGTTGAGTATTTTAAAAACAGTAGCTTTAACCTTGTCTTTTTCTTTTTCTTTTCCTTTGCCTGAATCTGAGCAGGCTGTTAATGGGTAAGCGACTATTAGAGATAATGCTAAAAATTTAGCAAGTATGTTCGATTTTATTGTTGTTTTCATTTGTTCCTCCGGTGGTTTGATTAAAATTGATATGTGGCTTGTAAATAATAAGTTCTATCAGGAATGATAGTGGGGTTGTTAAAATCGGTTTCCTGGTACTGGAAGTCTTTGTCAGAAATATTTTTTATCAATAAACCAAGGCTTGTGTTGCGGTTAGGATTATAATTAATACCAAAGTCATAAATCCAGAAGCTGCTTTCACCTTTTGAGTTTTTACTGGTGGTATTATTTTTAAAAATACCATCTTGTTTAACTTGAGTAGTGGCCAGTGACGCGGTTATTTTATTGTTATCAGTAAAAGTAAGCTTAATGGGAAGACGTTTTGTATTTGCAATTTCAAATTCACGTGAAAAGGCTGCATTCCGGTTAAAACGCTCATAAAGGTAGTCAACGCTTGTGCTCCATTGCGGATTAATGGCCCAATAAAAATAAGCTCTGAAGATATGCTCACGCCAGTCAGTTTCAAGAATTTTAGCTGGAGAGCTTTGGTAGTAAGGTACATCAAGTTCACGCTTTAGCCATTCAATACCGGTAAAGACCTTGGTTGTTATTTTAGCGTCAATAGCGGCACCTTCAACGCGTGCATCGGTGGCATTAATATCATCATAAAATTGGTTAAACCCGGCTACTTGAGTTGGTTCCAGAGATTTGTTGGTTAATAGTCTACGTTTAATGGTTCTAAATTTTGCAGCTCTAAAGGTTAAATAATTTGTAATATCCCAGCTTATACCAATTTTAGGATTATATTGTGCGCGTTCGTAGCTGATAGTATTAGACTCGGTTAAGTCAGTATGGGAAAGTCCCAATGTCCAGGTGAAATCACCAGGCCATTTTAAATAGGTGTAGATATAAGCGGTATCATTTTCTATAACATCCGCGGTGAAAGTATCGGATATAAATTGAATAGTAGTTCTTTTAGACGTGTCTCCATCGACTGAAAGGTATCCGGCTATCGTATTAAAATATTTTGAGTTAAACAGGTAACTAACTTCTTTTGTTGTTACATCCGTATCTGCTTTATCTGTTAGATTAAAAGCTCCCCCGATTAGATCGGTGACGGTAAATTCTTCACTAACGCTTGATATAGTCGCAATCAAAGTTTGATTGGCTGATAGTTTATGGGTGGCACCGGCAGTGATGCTATTAAGTTCTAAATCTGTTTTTTTAACAGTCGAAAAATCAGTTTTAAAAAAACGTAGTTGGCGATCACCTATATTCCGGCGTTTGCTTTGCATGTCTAAAACAAACTTGGTTGAATTATTGATTTGATTCTGGAACAGAAGGTTGAAAATAGATTTATCCAGTTGATTGTTTTTTCGGAAGCCTTGATCCTGGTAAGTATAGATACCGGCGCTGGCGGAAATATTATTATCCAACACGCCCATAATCGTTTCGAAGCCGCTAGCCGCATTATTACCAATAACAGCAGAGCCGTTAAAGTAATCACCATTCTGGTTAAACAAACTATTGTAATCATTAAAGGTGGTTTGGTTGGGGCCGGTGCCTTGTTGCACATCCAGGTTTGTATCGCCGAGCAGTGGCGATACCGGCGCCCGGTTTACTTGCTGTAACATGGTTGCCTGAAATAATTCACTCACTCGTGCAATTTCGTGGCGTGGTTGTGACGCATAGGTTTCTGCCAGAAAACGGTGTGGAGAATAATTAGTCGGGTCGGTTTTTAATGACTTCCAGCCTTCGGTGAGTGCCAGCCTTTCGAAGCCAAGGTTGCGGTAAATTTTTGCCAGGTTGGTGCTGCGAGCGGCGCTGTCCTGGTCTAGTAATAATTGCGAGCGATAAACCGCACGATTCTGGTTATGTTGAATAGCTTGCTGGATTTCCTGTAATGCTTCCCCTGGCATATTCTCACTCTGTTTGCGAATCGCATCATAAAAATAAGCGGTTGGGTCTTTTGGGTCTAGCGCCTTGGCCATTTCAAATTGAACAGCAGCGAGTTTATTGCGCTTTTCTTCGTAGTAGGCTTTACCTAAGTAACTACGAATAAGCGCATTGTTGGGGTCGAGGGTGGTGGCGTATTCTATTTCACGGCGGCCATTGGCTAAATCACCTTGTCGGATTGTGGCTAAACCCAAACCCAGTCTTGCGAGTGGGTCGGTTTGGTCTTTTTCAATGGCGGTGTTGAAGCTGGCAATGGCTTGCGCAATTTCGATGCGGGTTAAGTAGGCAAAGCCAAGCACGGTGTGAGTTCGGCCGAGTGCCGGGTTGAGTTCATTGGCTTTTTTAGCGGCGCTTAAGGCTTTGTTTAGTTCGCCGTGCATTAAATAGACTTCGGCCAGGCGTGACCAGACAAGGGCATTGCCGGGGTCATCGTTTACCGCTTGTTGTAACGTCGTTAATGCTTCGGTTACTTTAAAGTGGGCTTGCAGTGCATAGCTGAGTGCCAGTTTTGCAGTAGCATTTTTGTTGTTTGCGGCGACCGCTTGTTGTGCCAGTTTTAAGCCCCGCTCTTTATTGTTTTGCACAATATGAACAATGGCTTGCATGGCCAATGCCGAACTGTTAGTTGGGTTTTGTTTAAGTGCCTGCTGTAACAATGCTTTGGCCTGTTTAATCTGGCCGGTGCTTAGCTTAAGTGATGCCCTGTATTCGGCTGATTTTTTACCGGGTTCAATAATCATCGGGTAATACAACGACCAGTTCACCGCGTCTCTTGGTTTCGCTTTTAAAATTAAAACTGGTGCCTGACCTTGCTTGGCCTGTGCGGTCTGGTTTGCAGTTAAATGTACTTCACCGTGCTGGTTGTAGGCGTGCACCGTGCCTTCAAAGACGGTGACTTCAGCACTGTCGTTATTCACACTCACGACAAACTCGGTGCCTTCGATGGCCGCGTTGATAAACGGGGTGATAACTTCAAAGGCGGCTTTAATTCGGCTAATAAAATGGCCGATACCTTCGTCAATGGATACAACCGATGGTTTGTCGGGTGTAAGGTTGGTAAAGGTAATGGTTGTGTTCTGGTTTAAACGAAGAATGGTGTCGTTTTTAAGCAATAAGGCGGCACGGCTGTTTTCCTGCACGCGTAATACATCGCCTTTGCAAAAGGTTGCGTTGCGTTTAACGTTTGCCCATTGTTTGTTTTTTAGCCTGACTTGCACACTGCCTTGTGATGACTGCAGCCTGGCCACCCAGTTTTCACAGTCAGAGGCGTATACGGGGGTATTATTTAACACCAGATAACCAACACTGAGTATTAAAAAGTATTTTGTCAGCTTGCCGTTTTTTATTGGTCGCATTATTCTTCCATTGCGTTAAACGCTGCGCTATAAAACACACATGCTTCCCTGTCATTTTTTGACGTCCTGTCGGTCCTGCTATATTAATAAAAAAGATATTTTTATCCCGGTTTTTGCTGCCGGGCTAAACGATAGTTACAGCTAGTTTTATTTTTTGTCGATTGTTATCGTACCGTTCCAATCTTTATTGGTTAAATTTTCACCGGTTAATTTTCCATCAGCCGCTATTGTACGCTGTTGCTTACTTTGTTGTAAATAAAATCGCGCAACACCATCGGTCGGGTTCATTTTGCAAATATCCACGAATGCGATTTCGGCCTCTTTAAACTGGCCATGTCTGAAAAGAGCCAATGCCTGATGGAATCGCTCAACTTTTTGTAGTTCGGTGTCGCTTGCATTTGCTTTAAGCTGAATAATTTCATAAAGGGTGATGGCATTATGTTTGCCCGCAAGAATAAAATTACCAATGTTGCGAGTAAGGAACTGTTCTGTTTTTGTTATTACTTCTTCTGAAGCAAGTAAGTATGTGCTGAAATATTTATTTAGCCCTTCAATTCGATTGGTTGTATTTACAACATCACCGACGGCACGGTATTCATAATGATCGACCGCCCCCACATTGCCCACCATCATTTCACCGGCATGTAAGCCGATTCGGGTGGGGAGGGTTAGTGTATGGTTGTTTATTGTGTATTTC
Source organism: Chromatiales bacterium (assembly GCA_027076325.1). Classification (GTDB taxonomy): domain Bacteria; phylum Pseudomonadota; class Gammaproteobacteria; order UBA6429; family Thiohalophilaceae; genus SZUA-37. The sequence goes on from JALTJZ010000044.1 coordinate 46,058, forward strand.
TTATTATGTTTCTTTACTATTTCAATCGCGGTTAGGCAGGCCTGTATTCTGCTTTCGAGGTTATTTTGGATCTCAGGGTTAACGCTACTTGTCTGGTTTACAAAAGGCAACCAGAGTGCCAGCATCGCATCACCAATAATGTCGGAGACAACCCCATTGTTTTTTCTGACGATTGAAAATAATGTTTCATAGTACTGGTTCATCAGTTCAGCAAGATCGTTGGGGCTGAGGCTTTCTGCAAGTTGAGTATATTGCTCGGCATCGGTTGCCATGCAAATTCCGTATTGTAATGTCTGTGAATGCTGAATGGGTTGCTTTTGTTCGGTGAGCAAATCCACCATTGTTTCCGGTACATAGTAGCTAAAAGCCTGGTGTAATTTTTTGCGTGCACGGTAGCTGTCCAGTGCATACCAGCTGATGCCTAAAACCAGCGCAAGTGGCGCTTGAATTAATAAGGGCACAAATATAGGTAGCCAGAGTGTGTGCTCAGTAAATTGATAAAAGGCAATGTATAAGTAAGTTGCGGATAAAATAAGCCACAAGCCAAGCGCAACTATTTCACGAAACATGCGGGATACAACGGCAATAATAAATCCAAAACCAATAACAATAAGAAAAGTCGACTGCATTGATAGTGGTTTAATCGTACTGTTATGCAGTAAATTTGAAAAAGCCGTTGCGGCTATTTCTATACCACTTAGATCCAGTCCATTCGCCTGTGAAAACACCGTGTGAAAATTATCTTTTTGTTCTGGTTCCAGTTTTTCTGAAAAACCAATAAACACAGCTTTGTTTTTAAAACTGAAACCAGCAGGAAGGTTATTTTCCAGAACCTGATCATAGGTCAGTGTTTTTATTGTACGTGGTGGGCCATAAAAATTCAGGTAAGGTTGAGGGTTTTCAATATAGGCAGACAGTAAATTTACCAGTGCCGTTTTGTTTTGTGAGTAAATCAGGTTTTTAAGTTGTACATACTTTTTATCGTTAGTGCTCAAACCCTCGCGTAATTGTTTAGCCTGTGCGGTTAATGGAATGCGGGTTGCAAGTGCAGGCAGTGTTTTTTGCAGGTAGGCATTCAGGTCAGCTTGAAGGTAATAGTGCAACGTAACAAGTGGGATGGTGGGGGTATCGCCTGAGGTTGAGCGGAAAGTCCAGAAGCGGGTTACTTTTGCCGGGAATTTGGGTAGGGTAAAAGGCGCAACGGCTAAAGCCGATTCCTTGAATAAGGCCAGTGGTGCGTGAATGGTTTCTATACTAAAAATATTTTCGGCGCTGAGTGTTTTGGGTGTTTGGCCTGATATATTAAGTAGCTCCCGACGTAATTTTGCAAAAAGCACAACATTGCCGGCCTGTTTTATGGCGGTTGCCATGACCAAATCATGATTTTTGTCCCGTGCCTGTTTAAAGAAAATATCAAACGCAATAACACGTGCACCAGCTTTATTTAATTTTTTAATCACGCGTGCATGATAATCACGGCTCCATGAGAGGGGTTCATTGCTAAAACCATAATGTGACGATGCGACTTTATCAATGGCAACAATAGCGACTTCGGCAGGCGGGGGAAGGGCACCGCGTAGTTTAAATAATGTGTCGAGGCCGACTCTTTCTTCGACTGAGGTCGTAGCGGTAAATAGCTGAACGCTTATACCAACAAAAATAACTAAAATGCTTAATATTACACTTTTATATATTGTTATTTTTGGTATGGTAGGCATAACAGTCAATAATCCAGGTGTAATTCTACCTTTGCTGTAGAGGATTTACGTTGTTATAAGTTACTATTTCTTCTAAGAATGCTAACGTATAACTTGAAAAATATCATATTTAAAAGATAATGCTATGGAAGCGCTAAAATACAAACAAAAACCAAATGCTAACCCCGAGGCAAAAATGGTTAAAATGTTAAGAAACGTGCCAATCTTTGATAATTTATCAGACGATGAGCTAGAAGCGGTTAAAAAATGTGCAGTTACGCGCAATTTCCCCAAAAACAGTGTCATTATTAACGAGGGCGATAGTTCCGACAGCCTCTATATTATATTAAAAGGCCGTGTAACGATTTTCCTGAGTGACGAAAATGGCAAAGAAGTTGTTTTAAACTCACAAGGTGAAGGCAGTTATTTTGGTGAGCTGGCACTGGTGGACGATGACAAACGTTCGGCCTCCGTTGTTACCGCCGAAAAATCGACTTTTATTGTTATTAGCAAAGCTGATTTCAAAAAGGTTTTGTCCTCTAATCCCGAACTGGCCTTTAATCTTATTCGCGGCCTAACGCATCGGGTGCGTGATTTAACCGATAACGTTAGAAGCCTTGCTTTATTAGACGTTTACGGGCGTGTTGCTAAAACCCTGCTGTCTTTAGCGGAAGAAAAAGAGGATGGGCTGGTGATTGATATGAAGCTGACTCAACAGGATATTGCCAACCGAGTCGGTGCATCACGTGAAATGGTGGCAAAAATTCTTAAAGATTTAACCATTGGTGGTTATATCAGCAGCGACCATAAACGGATAACAATCCACGAGCGCTTGCCTTCTCATTATTAATTGTAAGTTTCTATTTGAGTGAGTAACGGAAAAAGCCAACGCAGATCCAGTTTGGCTTTTTTTGTTTATTTTATGCTTAAGTCTAAAATGAAATTTATTAGTCAGGTATTAGGCTAGCATATAAGCCGCTTCTTCACTGACCATGCGGAATAAATCCACATTACGCTCTATCTCCAGTTTATTAAAAATACGATAGCGATAGGTATTTACCGTTTTAGGACTAATCGACAATTCTGAAGAAACACTTTTAATGTTCATACCATTGGCCAGCATATAGGTTATTTCAAGTTCACGCTTTGACAGGCTATTAAAGCTGGAAGGGTATTCACTATTAATAACCATTTTGCTCAGGTCGATGCTGAGGTATTGTTGCCCGCGCATGACAAAGTTAATAGATTGAACCAGCTCTTCAGCAGGTGATTTATAGCTGACAATGGCGGCTACGCCGGCATTTAACAGCTTCAATAAAAACTGCTTATGCGCCATAGGCATAATTAAAATCTTTTTTACCGCGGGTGTTTGCTGGTGTAGCTTTTTTATTTTATTAAAAAGGCTATTTGAATAGCCGATAGCACAGTAAACAATCACATCTTGTTTAAACTGCGTGTAGGGTAACGGTTTATATTCTATGTCTGATGTGACTGTCTGTAACTTAAAGGTTGTTTCATCCTGTAGTAAACGAGTAATAGCTTCAACGGATAAAACATGTTCGCCATAGATAGAAATGTTAAGCATTTGTCAGTCCTGAGTTACTTAAGTAGGTACGCAACGTACTTTTAATAAATTGGGAGCAAGAATAATGCCTGTGATGGTGTTGGCGTTCTGTGGGAAGTTACTGCTTAAAAAGGTGCATAATTCACATTTTTTTTAGTAAAAGTGGTTTAAGGTAATGTTGAATTTAATCGTAGATTAGCCAAAAATGCAGTTATGGGAAGGGTGGCTAAACAGAAAAAATAGATATCTCATTGTATCGATATCAGCTTATTACAAAAAATTTCTGGCGGGGACAGGGTTGGGTCTGAGTCTGAGTCTGAATCAGGATAAGGGGGATAAAAAAATGGAGTTAAAATCAGTACATCAAATGCTGCTTATAGGAAGCCTTGTTTTAATTAACGTAATCTCACTTGTTATTTTATATATGCTTTAGTTTACGTTAGCTTCCATTGCATCATCTCACCGGCTTTAAGCGGGATAAGTGTGTTGTTTCCAAATTGGTAATGCTGTGGAATTTGCCAGGGTTCTTTTATCAGAGTAATTTTATCGGGATTTAGTGGGAGTTGATAATAATCAGCACCATAAACGCTGGCAAAGCCTTCGAGTTTATCCAGCGCATTATTTTTTTCAAACGCTTCTGCATAGAGTTCGATAGCGGCATGTGCGCTATATATGCCAGCACAACCACAGGCGTTTTGTTTTGCTGTCTGTGAATGCGGTGCACTGTCTGTGCCTAAAAAGAATTTCGGGTTGCCACTGGTGGCGGCTTTAACAAGCGCTTCGCGGTGTTGCTCGCGTTTTAATATTGGCAGGCAATAATAATGCGGCCGAATACCACCTTTGAAAATATCATTACGATTAAATAATAAATGCTGTGGTGTAATGGTGGCTGCTATGTTTTTTGAGGTGGACTGAATAAAGTCAACCGCCTGTGCAGTTGTAATATGTTCCAGTACCACTTTTAATTCTGGAAAATCTTTTAATAGTGGTTGTAAAACAGAGTCAATAAAAACAGCTTCACGATCAAACACATCTATTTCGGGTGTGGTGACTTCACCGTGTATTAGTAACGGCATACCATGTTGTTGTAAACTTTCGAGCGCAGCATAGGTTTTCTTTAAATCAGTGACGCCGGCATCGGAGTTGGTGGTTGCGCCTGCAGGGTAATATTTAACGGCATGTACAATGCCGCTTTGTTTGGCGGCTGCAATCTCACTCGCACGCATATTGTCGGTTAAGTACAGTGTCATTAGTGGCGTGAAATGAATGCCGTTGGGAACGGCTGCCTGAATGCGTTGTTGATAGGCTACCGCTTGTTCCATTGTGGTAATTGGTGGCTTTAAATTTGGCATAATAATCGCGCGGCCAAAGCGTGCTGCAGTGTGTGGGATAATATCGTTTAATACCTCACCATCACGGACATGCAAATGCCAGTCATCGGGGCGAATAAGGGTAATTGAATTCATATATTAATTATCGCAGTGAATGCTGTTAATCGCTAGTGCTTTAAGCTGTTTTTGATTTTCAATATGGATAAAAAAATTGCGCAGGGTATGCCTATCCAGATGAGTTCACTTAATATCACACGCAGGCCATAAGAGCTGAAAAAGGCGCTCACGCCTATTGGAGAAACTTGAATGGGTTGCCAGGGTAAAAAATAGCGTGTGGTATCAAAAGGTGAGAAAAAGGCAACACCGAGGCCGCCATTGGTCATTGCATCCAGCAGGCCATGTGAAGCGCTACTTAGAAATAAAATAGTGATGGCTGTAAAGCTTGTTTTAGATAAAAGCAGGCAATGCCTGTAATCGGGTAAACGCAGCAGTAGCAGCCATAAAACGATTGCCCAGATAAAGGCAAAAAACAGTGAGTGCGTTAATCCCCGATGCCCCCATAAGTCACCGTAGGCAATACCAAACTGAAAGGCCAGTACATCTATGTCTGGTATGATAGAGGATATGATAACAAGAAATAAAAATTTATTAGTGAGTAATGGATTTTTAGTCGTTTTGGTAATGGTGTATGCGACCAGCGTATGGGTAAATATAGATGCCATAGAAAAATTTATATAAACAGGCCCGGTGAACAAAGATAGCCGGGCACATTTAGTTTTTATTTAAAGCCAAGTTTTTTAAACAACATAATACTTGGGCAGGTTCCGGTAATGCCCGCAAATGCTAGACCAATTGCCGGTATATATAAAAGCCAGTGCACAGAACTATAACCGGACAGGTAAATACCACTGGCTACCAGAGCAGACATTACTAATAAAAACATTCTTATTGCGGTCATTATTTTTCCCCTTTGTTTATGTATGTACAATAAAACTGTAACGCAGTCGGCGCTGGCCTGGCAATCTAAAAATGAAATTATTTTATATATTGAGGAGCACGGCTGTTTTATTAACTTCAGATAAAAGTGCTGGTTTTATTATCGGTTAAGAACTAAAAGCGAGTATTTTATTCTGAGGTATAAAATGAGGCAGGTGTATCATTGCCTTATTGTCGAGTTTACAGGGGGATGTCTTATTTAACTATGGCAATGATGTATTATTCATTAATGCCGCCCTGCGTTAACATAGCAGGGTTTAACAGGCGTTCCAGTTCTTGTTCACCTAAATCGGTTTCTTCCATTGCTACTTCAAAAATAGCCCGTTTTTCTTTATAGGCTTTTTTTGCAATTGCGGCGCCTTTCTCGTAACCGATAGCGCGGTTGAGAGCGGTGACCAGAATTGGGTTTTTATCCAGTGCACTTTCTATGTTTTCAATATTAACGGTAAAGCCGGTGATGGCTTTATCGGCTAATACATTTGCGGCATTACTGAGTAATTCAATACTTTGCAATAAGTTATATGCGATAACCGGAAGCATCACATTAAGCTGGAATGTACCGGATTGCCCTGCAACAGTGATGGTTGTGTGGTTGCCCATAACCTGTGCGCAGACCATCGCAACCGCTTCGGGAATAACCGGATTGACCTTGCCGGGCATAATGGAACTGCCGGGTTGTAATGCGGGCAGGGCAATTTCGCCAATACCGGCGAGTGGGCCGGAGTTCATCCAGCGCAGGTCGTTGGAAATTTTCATCAGTGCAACGGCTAACGTATTGAGTTGGCCACTCATTTCGACTGCGCTGTCCTGTGTGGCTAGTCCAACAAATTTATTAGCCATTGAGGTAAAGGTAATGCCGGTTTCTGAATATAAAACTTCCGCAACGCGTTCGCCAAAATCTTCATGGCAGTTGACACCCGTGCCAACAGCGGTCCCACCTTGCGGTAAGGCATGCAGGCGTTCCAGAGAATCCTCAATACGTTCAATGCAGATACGAATTTGATCTGACCAGGCGGTTATTTCCTGCCCCATGGTAACGGGCATGGCATCCATTAAATGGGTGCGGCCGGTTTTTACAATATGCTCCGCTTGCTGTGCTTTGTCGTCTAATGTATCTGTCAGGTTTTTTAGTGCGGGCAATAATTGTTCTGTGATTTCAATAGTGGCACTAACGTGAATGGTGGTTGGAATAACATCGTTGGAGCTTTGGCTCATATTGACGTGATCATTCGGGTGGATTTCCAGACCAGAGTCACGTGTTGCGGCGGTTGCAATCACTTCATTGGCATTCATATTGGTACTGGTGCCGGAGCCTGTCTGAAATACGTCAATAGGAAACTGGTTGTCATAAATGCCATCGGCAACATCATCGGCAGTGTGTTTAATTGCATTGTAAATTTCTTTGTCCATCAACCCCAGTTTGAAATTGGCTTTGGCGCAGGCATGTTTTACTAAACCTAAAGCATGAATAAAAGCGGCAGGCATTGACATACCGCTGATAGGGAAATTATCAACCGCGCGTTGGGTTTGTGCACCGTAAAGTGCATCGGCGGGGACTTCCAGTTCGCCCATGCTATCAGTTACTTTTCTTTTTGAATCTGGTTTTTTCTTAGCCATTTGCCAGTTGTCCTATTTCCATTTTTTGCCAGCTGTGAATTTTTTCTTCAACAACTCGCCAGTTATCGTCTTGTTCGCGTTCCAGTAAAATATCTTTACGGATAATGTAGGCTTTCCCTTCCGTTGCCATCATCTGTTCTTCAACTTCAAACCCCAGTCGACGTTGTTGATCGTTTTTAATGCGAATAATTTTGTACTGTAAACTGAATAAGCGATTACGTAAAAATTCATTATGACGGCGGTATAACCATTGCTGGTAATTGAGGGTATCAATCCCCGGAATACCATAAACATGCACATGTTTGGAAACCAGCCGCATATGTTCATTAATGTCCTGGTTTTTCACCGAGGCGCTAATCGCCTTCAGCCAGTCTTCTGCAATATGTAATGCCATGCTCTTATAGTCGTTCATTTTGTATATTTCTTGATTTTATTTTCAGCTAATGTGAAGTCGTTTCGGTTACGCTATTATATATACTTATTTGCCTGGCGCAGTTTAATCTTGGGGTTAGATTTAAGTCTTTGATTTTAATGCTTTTACCAGGATTCACTGCCATTTTTATAGTAATATGGCTTGATCTGGAGCACTAAAAGCCCATTCTCCGCGCCTTTTACAGGTTAAATTTTACTCGTAAAGCATACGGTAAGTCATTCATTTTTTTAGATATTTTTAAGGCAAAACATAAGTTCAGAGGATAAAAAAGGGTTGTTACACGAAATAATTTTTGTGCAACGGTGTGCAGCCTGCACCAATAAGCTTCAATGTCGCCTGGTAGTAAGAAGATCTGACTCTATCTCCAATTTGTTGATTTGAACAAGTTGTTTATTTTGTACACTTTGTGGTTATGGACTCTATATCATTTTAGAAAAATTATTTTTCTTATGTAAGTTATTGAAAAATAAATTTATATTTTTAATGGTGTAAACAATGTGCGCTTTCGTGTAATGGCTAATGAAAGTTGCAGCTAGATACCTATCTGAAACGTTATTTTTTATGTACATTTTATGGTTTTGAGCTCTATAATTAGTACGCATAAAATTATTTCGTGCTTATAAGTTATTGAAAAATAAGTTTACATTTTTTGTGATGTAAAAAATGCTTGCTTTTATATGGTAGATAACTAAACTGGCAGTTATGTTTTAAAGAATCAGACGAAGTCGTTTACCTAACTAGCTGATAAAGAAGTAAGTTAAGCACCAAGTGGAGAAGAGTATGTCTACACAGAGTCATGATCAGGATGTTGATCAGCAGGAAACCCATGAATGGTTAGAGGCCATCGAAGGGGTTCTGCAAGCCGATGGCGCAGATCGTGCGCATTTTCTATTAGAGCAAATGATCGACAAGCTGCGCCGATCAGGTGCAAATTTACCACATAGTTCTAACACAGCTTACGTCAATACGATTCCAACGCACTTGCAGGCCAATATGCCGGGTGATGTGGGTATTGAACGTCGTATTCGTGCGCTGATTCGCTGGAATGCAGCGGCTATGGTCGTAAAGGCGAACCGTAAGGCCTCTGAGCTGGGTGGGCATATTGCCAGTTTTGCTTCTGCGGCAACTTTATATGATGTAGGCATGAATCATTTCTGGCGCGCGCCAAACCATGAGCATGGTGGTGACCTGGTTTTTTTCCAGGGGCACTCTGCGCCTGGTATGTATTCCCGTGCTTATCTTGAAGGTCGCTTGAATGAAGAGCAACTGGATAATTTCCGTCAGGAAGTCGATGGCAATGGCTTATCCTCTTATCCGCATCCCTGGTTAATGCCTGATTTCTGGCAGTTCCCGACCGTTTCAATGGGGCTGGGGCCAATCTCGGCAATTTATCAGGCGCGTTTTATGAAATACCTGCAAGATCGTGGCCTGGCCGATACCCGTAATCGTGATGTATGGTGCTTTATGGGTGACGGTGAAACCGATGAGCCAGAATCACTTGGTGCGATTTCTTTAGCCACGCGTGAAAAGCTGGATAATCTGACGTTTGTTATTAACTGTAACTTGCAACGTCTGGACGGTCCGGTACGGGGTAATGGTAAAATCATTCAGGAGCTCGAAGCGGTCTTTCGTGGTGCCGGTTGGAAAGTGATTAAAGTCTTATGGGGCAGCTACTGGGATCCACTCTTAGCTAAAGATAAAAATGGCCTGTTGCAGAAACGTATGCTCGAAGCAGTTGATGGTGACTTTATGAATTATAAATCCAAAGATGGTGCGTATGTGCGTGAGCATTTCTTTGGTAAATACCCTGAATTAAAAGCCATGGTTGCAGATATGTCCGATGAGGATATCTGGCGCTTAAACCGTGGTGGCCATGATCCTTTTAAAGTGTATGCCGCCTATGCAGAAGCGGCTAAACGCGATGGTCAACCAACGGTCATTCTGGCACACAGTGTTAAAGGTTATGGTATGGGAGCTGCCGGTGAAGGCCAGATGCGCACTCATTCGCAGAAGAAATTAGATGAAGATGAAATGATTGCGTACAAGAATCGTTTCAATATTCCTATTTCAGATGAACAGGCAGCAAGATGTGAATACTATCGTCCCGCTGAAAACTCAGAAGAAATAAAATACTTAAAAGCGCAGCGCGAAAAACTCGGTGGCCCGATGCCAACGCGTACACGCTTCGCAGCCCCTCTGGAAGTGCCTGATCTTTCTGTGTTTGAACCCATCACCAAAGGGTCAGGTGATCGTGAAATGTCGACCACTATGGCATTTGTTCGCTTACTCACATTAATTACCCGTGACAAGAAAATGGGTAAGTATGTTGTACCGATTGTTCCCGATGAAGCGCGTACTTTTGGAATGGAAGGCATGTTTCGTCAGTTAGGTATTTATTCTTCTGTCGGTCAGTTATACACACCACAAGATAAAGAACAGGTGATGTTCTACAAGGAAGATAAATCAGGACAGATTTTAGAAGAGGGCATTAACGAGGCGGGTGCAATGTCATCCTGGGTGGCGGCGGCGACGGCCTACAGCACGCATGGCGTTAACATGGTACCGTTTTATATTTATTACTCTATGTTTGGTTTCCAGCGTATTGGTGATCTGGCGTGGATGGCCGGTGATATGCAGGCGCGTGGTTTCTTGCTCGGCGGTACTGCCGGTAGAACAACCCTGGCTGGTGAAGGTTTACAACATCAGGACGGCCACAGTTTTATAGTGTCGGGCACCATTCCTAACTGTGTATCGTATGACCCCACCTTTGCATACGAGCTTGCTGTTATTATCCATGATGGCATGCGCCGTATGTATGTTGATCAGGAAAATGTTTTTTATTACATCGCGGTGATGAATGAAAACTATCAGCAACCTGCCATGCCAAAAGGTGTTGAAGAAGGCATCATTAAAGGCATGTACCTGTTACAAGGTGGCGGTAAGCGTCGCAAGAAAGTACAGTTAATGGGGTCGGGTACGATTTTACGTGAAGTGATTGCGGCTGCTAAGCTGTTAGATAAAGACTGGTCAATTGATGCCGACATCTGGAGTGTTACCAGCTTTAATGAACTGAAACGTGAAGCCGTTGATGTTGATCGCTGGAATATGTTGCACCCACTTGAAACCAGGCGCGTGAGTTATATTGAAAAATGTCTGAAGGATAAACGTGGCCCTGTGATAGCCGCGACAGACTATATTCGTAATTACTCCGATCAAATTCGTAAATGGGTACCTGCAAATTACACGACCTTAGGTACCGATGGTTTTGGTCGTTCGGATACGCGGGCGCAATTACGTAAACACTTTGAAGTGAATGCACAATATATTACCGTTGCTGCATTAATGGCACTGACTGATGATGGTCAGTTCCCTGCGGGTAAAGTACAGGAAGCGATAGAGAAATATGGTATCGACCCTGAAAAGGTTAATCCTGCACTGGCGTAAAAAATTAGAGTAAATGAGTTCTCTCTTCCATTTCGGGCGGGGGCACAAACCGTTCCCCCTCCCTTTACGGGAGGGAGCACAAATAGTTCCCCCTCCCTTTATGGGAGGGGGCTAGGGGGAGGGCAGTAAAAAACGCCCCCACCCCAACCCTCCCCCGAAGTGGGGGAGGGAGTATAAGTAGTTCCCCTTCCCTTTACGGGAGGGGGTGAGGGGGAGGGCAGTAAAAAAAACGCCCCCACCCTAACCCTCCCCCGAGGTGGGGGAGGGAGCACAAACCGTTCCCCCTCCCTTT
>JALTJZ010000045.1:0-70330 GCA_027076325.1 Chromatiales bacterium
ATAAACGGAAAAAATGATTTCACTATCTGGCTGAAAAATGAAAAAGAATCGATTGAAATTAAGCAAACAAAAGTGGAAACTTATGGCATTCCCGAATAAGAGCACTCGACGTTAAACCGCTTAATGACACCACAATCACTACGCGCCATTTACCAATTTAAAGTCACCTTGAAAGGTGCCAGACCACCCATATGGCGTCGGTTCCAGATTGCCAGCAGTGATACCCTTGAAGACTTACACCTTGTCTTACAAATTGTAATGGGCTGGCAAAATGTACACTTACATGAGTTCAACTACAAAAAAATACGCTACGGGGTTCCAGATAAGAATTACCCCTCCGACATTGCAGATGAAACAAATTACCGGCTGGCGCAACTGCTAAAAAAAGAAAAAGACAAACTTACCTATGATTATGACTTTGGCGATGGCTGGCGGCATGATGTTATTCTTGAAAAAATACTGCCTTTCAATACCGATACCACTTTACCCAACTGTATAAAAGGCAAACGTGCCTGCCCACCTGAAGATATTGGTGGACTCGGAGGCTATATGCATTTTTTACAAATCCTTTCAGATCCATCCGACCCTGAATACAAAGAAACCTTAGATTGGATGGGTGGAGAATTTGACCCAGAACATTTTAATTTAGAAGAAATTAACGAGGTTTTGTATGCATATTTCAATCAAGCCGATAAAATTATTGAGGTTGATTTAACCGACATAAGCAACCCCAATACTATCGACTTCCTTGACAACTTCTTGTTATATCGAATAAAGGAAGAGCTAGACAACAATGAGCATGATGAAGGTATCCTTTGCATAAGTGAGCTTGATGGCTTTTTTACTGCCATCGCCAGTGGTCCGGAATTAATTCCACCTTCACAGTGGTTGCCTGCTGTATGGGGTGAATTTGAGCCTGAATGGGAAAGCGAACAGGAATTCCAGAATGTTATTGGCTTGATGATAGCCATCATGAATGATATTTCAACCAACCTGATGGAATCCCCTGAAAAATTTGAAGCCAACTTTGAATACCGTGAATTCAAAGATAAAACCGTCACTATCGTCGATGAATGGTGTGAAGGCTATTGGCGAGGTATTTCACTGGCACTTAACAGCTGGAATATTGACTCCGCCGACATGGCTCTTTTACTCACACCCATTCTGGCCTTTAGCAGCCAATCAAACTGGAAAGGCCATGAATTTAGCGAGCAGGAATTAGAAAACCTGCAACGGAATATCGAACCCAATGCGCGTAAAATTCATGCTTACTGGCTCAATCAACGGATACCTCCCACACTCTCGCATAAGTCACACCAACGCAACACGCCAAAAACAGGCCGCAATGACCCATGCCCCTGTGGCAGCGGTAAAAAATATAAGAAGTGTTGCCTACACTAGCAAGAATATTGATGGGTAAAATTTTAAGTTATTGTTTTTATTCGAGGCTGTTGCTCTATCAGGTGTTAGGCTAATTTTGAGATGATTTTACACCTGACAAGGCATTTAGATAGCAAAAATAATCTAGGCAGGGCAAAAATTAGCCAAAACAAGCAATAGACAAAAAATCAGAGCCTGGTATTAATCCGCTTCAGATGAAATAGCCAATGCATGCTGATAAAGCTGATTTTTCCGCAAACCGGTGATTTCTGCCGTTAATGCGGCGGCTTTTTTAGTGGAAACTTCCTTTAATAATAATTTAAGGATCCGCTCAGCTTCGGCATCGACTTCTTCGCTTGCGGGTTGCGCTGTTTCACCCTGTACCACCAGTACAATTTCACCTTTGCGCTGGTTGGTGTCAGCACTGACCCATTCCTGCAATGCCCCAAGTGTATCCGCACGAATCGTTTCATACATTTTGGTCAGCTCTCGCATAAAAACAGCTTGTCGGTTGGCTCCAAAATATTCAGCCATGTCCGATAAAGTATCAATGATCCGGTGTGGCGCTTCGAAAAAAACCAGTGTATCGGTTGATGCGGACAGTTCCTTAATACGCGCGACTCGATGGGTGCTTTTTGCCGCTAAAAAACCTTCAAAATGAACCCGGTTGGTGGGTAACCCCGCTGCACACAATGCCGAGGTTAAAGTACTGGCACCAGGAATGGGGGTAACCCGAATACCGGCCTGATGCGCTTGCTGAACCAGATAGTAACCGGGGTCGCTTATCAGTGGCGTACCGGCATCTGAAATAACGGCAATCGACTCACCAGCCTGTAATTTTGCAATTAAATCCTCACAAACACCACGTTCGTTATGTTCGTGAAGAGATGTTAAGCTACCGGTAATAGCAAATTGTTGTAATAAAGGTCGGCTATGACGCGTGTCTTCCGCAGCGATTAAATCAACATTTTTTAAGGTGTCGATTGCACGTTGTGACATATCCCCCAAATTGCCAATGGGCGTTGCGACAATATATAAGGTACCTGATAATGTGCTACCTGATAATGTATTAATAGATGGGTTCACTTATAATCCGTACCATAAATTTAATGAAACTAAAGATATTGTAATGACTCAAACACTAAACCGCGCCATTTTTAAGAACACGTTACTTTTATTAACGCTTATCTTATTCACAGCCTGTAGCACCACAACAGAATATTCTGATAGCATAGCCATTGACGATAGCGTACCCGAAATAACCGCAACGTCTATTCAAAGCAATGCGCTACTGATTAAACAACAATACCAAACAGCGGTCGACTTTTACCAACAGGCATTAGCTCAGTCAACATCTGATGAGCAAACACGCTATATTCAATTACGACTGGCTGCGAGTTTCGCACACATTGACCAACTACACCAATCACGACAAATTCTGGCCACAATTGATGCTGCATCATTATCACCGGTTGAACAACAACTATTGCTTTTAGCTAAAGCCAATATTGCCATTGCCGAAAGAAAACCCGATGAAGTGTTGCAATTATTACATACAAATTTTGCTGTTAACACCGATGCAAGTTTACTGGCTGAATACCATCTACTCCGGGCGCTGGCACTTTCAATGCAGGGCAACCCGCTGGATTCCGCTCAGGAACGTGTTTATTTTGAAAACTATATTCAGGACCCAGGCTTGATTCATGCTAACCAGAAAAAAATCTGGGAACTGCTTGCCAATTTGTCAATTCGCTCACTACAACAATTAATAACGGCTCCACCACCGGATATTTTAAGCGGCTGGATGGAACTGGTTAAGATTGCAAAAGCCTACCAACTCAATCCGATTGACTTAAAAATACAAATAAGCAAGTGGCAACAAAACTACCCTGACCACCCGATACAACAAGCCATGCTGGAAAACTTAATGCTGCGCAAACAGGAAGACGTTGCCGTTCCTGATCATATTGCATTACTGCTCCCCTTATCCGGTAATTTTTCAAAAGCATCCGATGCTATCCGTGATGGCTTTATTGCCGCCTATTATTCCCAATCTGCTGAGCGCAAACAAAGTATTAAAATTTACGATACAACTGATACCACAAAAAGTTTTACCGATGTTTACCAACAAGCAGTTAATGATGGCGCGCAATTTATTATTGGTCCATTACGCAAACAATCCATACAACAATTACTCGAGTATGATATTTTACCCGTCCCCACAATGGCACTCAATTATATTGGCCTTGATGCACCACCACCGAGTAACTTGTATATGTTTGGTTTGTCTCCCGAAGAAGAGGCACGCCAGGTTGCACAACGCACCTGGCTTGATGGCTATATCCGCGCCGCAGCTATCTATCCTTCCGGCCCCTGGGGTGAACGTGTCTTTAATGCCTTTAAAACACAGTGGGAAGCGATTGGCGGGCTAGTTGTTGGCCAACAAACTTATAATCCAACCAAGCGTGATTTTTCTCAACCGATCCGCAATATGCTGGAAATTAATGCCAGCCAGCAACGCTTCCGCAAACTCACCACGGTACTGCAACGTAAAATTAAATTTACCGCTCGCCGCCGTCAGGATGTGGACTTTATTTTCCTGGCAGCCTATCCGAGGCAAGCACGACAAATTCGGCCGCAAATAAAATTTTATCATGCCGCCGATATTCCAATTTACTCAACATCACATGTCTTTACCGGCAATCTTAACCAGGAAAGAGACCGTGATATGGATGGCATGATCTTTGGTGACATGCCCTGGGTACTCACGGAAAGTACCTCACACCATGGTTTACGCGCTGAGATTGAATCCCTTATTTCGGATGCGGGCAACCGCTTGCAACGCCTTTATGCACTGGGTATTGATGCTTTCAATATTATCCCGGCAATCAATACCTTAAGTAACTATTCCTATGAACGTTTTGATGGTGAAACCGGCAGTTTAAGTCTGGATGAATATCGTCGAGTTAAACGCCAGTTAACCTGGGTCACCTTCCGTAGCGGTCGCCCCAGTCTGATTACGAATAATTAATGACATTACTGCAAAAAGCAAAACATTTATTAACCGGTGAGGCTGCCGAACAGGATGCATGCCAGTTTCTCATCAAGCAAAAACTAAAACTTGTTTGTAAAAACTACCGCAGCCGCTTTGGTGAAATCGATTTAATAATGCAAGATCAGCAGTCCCTTGTATTTATTGAAGTGCGTTACCGCAAACATGACCGGTTTGGCAGCGGTGCTGAAAGCATTACCCTTAGCAAACAGCGCAAACTGATAAAAACAGCCAGCCATTATTTACAGCAAACGCCTGGCGCAAACCAGTTAGCTGCCCGCTTTGATGTCATATCGATATCAGCAGGAAATAAAAGCCAGCAAAGTAAAATTGACTGGATAAAGAATGCTTTTCAAGCGTAAAATACATATAGACTGAATAAATCCTCTTCAAAGAGATAAAAGATGAACAATAACTCGATTTCTTCTGATATTGAAAAAATGTTTGCACAAAGCATTGCAACAAAACAGGCAGCTAAAAATTGCCTGATTAAACCCATTACCCATGCTGTGAATGTACTTGTTGATGCGTTAAAAAGTAATCGCAAAGTTCTGGTTTGTGGAAATGGTGGTTCAGCTGCAGATGCACAGCACTTTGCCGCTGAACTGGTTTGCCGGTTTGAACGCGAACGACCCTCATTACCCGCTATCGCTTTAACAACCGATACCTCACTATTAACCGCAATTGCAAACGATTATTCATTTGAAAATATTTTTGCTCGACAGGTTTCAGGACTTGGTCAACAAGGTGATGCACTTATCGCTATATCAACCAGCGGTAATTCAACAAATGTTGCTGAGGCCATTAATGTTGCGCATGAAAAACAAATGCCAGTTATTGCACTCACTGGCCGAGATGGTGGTAACATTGCAGGGTTACTCAATGATAATGATATTGAAATTAGAGTTCCAACTGACTCCACTGCACGTACACAGGAAGTCCATATTCTTACCTTACATTGTTTATGTGACCAAATCGACTCTGTGTTATTTGCCTAGTTCTATCCATGCCAGACGAAACCCTGACAGCTGAATTTCTGACACAACTTAAAAACTGTGTTGCTGCAAAGGCATGTTTTACAGATCCTTCCGATTGCTATGCTTATGGTTATGATAATAGCCGTAACCATCAATTACCACATGCCGTTGTGCTACCCAATGATGAAGAACAAATACAGAAAATTATAAGTCTTTGTAATAAACATAAGATTGCATTAACTGTTCGGGGGCGTGGCACGGGTACAGCCGGAGGCAGTGTTCCATTACGGCGAGGTGTTGTCCTGTCAACAGAAAACATGACAGAAATTATTAATATCGACCCTGATAACCGGGTGGCAACAGTGCAACCCGGGGTACTGAATCAGACTTTACAGGATGCACTCGCCAAACATCAGTTATTCTGGGCACCCGATCCAACCAGCGCCGCTTTTTGCAGTATTGGAGGGAATCTGGCGATTAACTCAGCCGGGCCACGCGCTGTTAAATATGGTACCACCCGGGATAATGTTTTAGGGCTTCATGCTATTACCGGTAATGGCATGAAAATTAAAACCGGTGTGCGAACAACCAAAGGTGTTGTTGGTTATGATTTAACACGGCTTATAGTTGGTTCTGAAGGTACGCTTGCGGTTATTACTCAGGCACATTTAAAATTACTGCCCTTGCCTGAAAGCAAAGCCACTTCACAAATATTCTACAAAGATATTGAATCAGCAACCAATGCAATAACAAAAGTGATGGCACAACCCATTAGCCCCTGTGCACTGGAGTTTATCGACTCTGCCTGTCTGGATATTATTCGCCAGCACACTAACGAACCAATACCGCCAGCAGCAAAAGCATTACTCATGATTGATGTCGATGGTAACCCGGAAACCATAAAAGCCGCCACTCATGCTATCACTGAAAGTGTACAAAATAACGGCCTTATTGAACTCAATACAGCCGACTCAAAAGCAGAAATAGAAAAAATCTGGAAAACACGAAAAGTACTCTCACCTGCCTTACGTACCATTGCACCCAAAAAAATTAATGAAGATGTGGTTGTACCGGTCTCAGAAATTCCGGCACTAATAAAACAACTACAAATGATTTCCGATAAATACAGTATTCCAATTGTTAACTTCGGCCATGCCGGTAACGGTAATATTCATACAAACTTATTGTTAGATGAAACTAACCGCATACAGGCCAATAATGCGCAAGCCTGTTTAAACGATGTATTCGAGCTGGTGTTAAAATTAAATGGTACGCTCTCAGGCGAGCACGGTGTTGGCATTGAAAAACGCGATTATGTTGGGCGGGAAATCGATAACAATACACTGAACTTAATGCGCCAGATAAAAACCCAGTTTGATCCGAATAATATTTTAAATCCGGATAAGATGTTTCCATTAATAAAAGAATAAATTTCTTACGTACACAACAAGATTGTCGCGCTATCGCTCGTAATGACGTAAGTTAACGTTATTATTTACACGGGAATTGAGGGATAACGAGAGGCTCAAGTACAGGGCAAAAAGCTAACGCAAAAGCAGAGATTTGCACATGGACGGGCGAGCGCGACTAACAATAAAGTAAGTGAGCATTTTTCGTTAGCTTTTTAACGCCGTAATTGAGTCTTTCGTTCTTTATCAATCAGGCGGAAGAACCGCTAAGGGCTAGCTCATTCCCATTAATAAAATCAACATCCAGTGTTTCCGTTTCAAAACCATGCTTTTCAACAATATCGATAACCTGCTGTAAATCAAACAACTGATACGATGTAATCATCACTAAATGACTTTGTAATGAAACCCTGACACTAATTCCGTTTATTTCATTTAACTCTGCTTCCAGCTTCTCGGCCTGATGGGGGTAAATCATGCCGTATACTTCAAATGAAATAATTCTCATTATCGTACCCTGAATAACTGTGTGAATAGTAAATAGTTTAGCAGATTATACCTGTTCCTGTTTCAAAAAAGAAAAGATAAAACTGCAAATAGAAGCAGATTTTACTTTACAATTTTTAAACTGGGTTTTTTAGCGGGTGTTGTGGATGACCCCGAAGTTGTAGAATCGGGAGCCGGATCAGATGGAGGCGGTTCATCATCGGTGCCATCGGTATTAAACATCATTCCACGACCATTCTCTTTCGCATATACCGCTAAAGCTGCATCCACAGGAAAGGAAACTTCCATCGCTTTACCACTAAAACGTGCACTAAAAATAATAAACTCATTTCCAAGGTTAAGCTGCTGCGTTGCACCAGGACTGATATTTAACAGAATCTTATCATCTTCGACATACTCAAGTGGAATCACAACGTTTTCATGATTGGCGTCCACCAAAACATAAGGCGTTAAGTCACTATCAAGTATCCACTCATGCATAGCTCGAATAAGATAAGGTCGGCTTGAAACCATAATCAATAACTTAAGCGCGTAATTCTTTTTCTGATTCAGTGAGGCTTTCTTTAAAAGCTTCTCTTTCAAAGAGTGTATCAGCATAATTAATTAATGCTTTCGCCTGTGCAGGTAGGGTAATGCCATACGAAGGTAAGCGCCATAGCAATGCTGCCAGAGCACAATCAATCAACGTGTATTCATCACTCATAAAGAAAGGTTTTTGTTCAAATATGGGGGATGCCCCCACTAAACTGTCTTGTAATGCTTTGCGTGCATTTTCAACATCCTCGCCCTTGCTAATTTTATTCGACAGAGTCATCCAGTCTCTTTCTATGCGTTGCAACAATAAACGAATGCGTGAACGTGACACAGGGTCAACAGGCATTAATGGTGGATGTGGGAAGCGTTCATCCAGATATTCGACAATAACCCGTTGATCATATAAAGCCAGTTCACGATCAACTAAAGTCGGAACTTCATTATAGGGGTTTAGCTCCTGTAAATCTTCAGGTGTGTTATCCAGATCGACAAAAGTTGCATCGTAACTGATTCCCTTTTCGGCAAGAACAATTCGAACCATATGACAATAGAGATTATTATCACTGCTAAAAAGCATCATTGCTAAACGTTTATTTGCTACTTGCGCCATTTTTAATACCTATAACTTAATAAATAAAACTGAAAATACAAACAAGAAAAGAGGGTTGCCCCCCTTTTCTTGTTTCATTTATTTTATGCCCATCTCCTTAAAATTCAGGAAATAGAAAGCACATTAAATATTGTTCCTAGTGAACATCCTTCCAGAATTCTTTCTTCATTGCATAAGAAACAATAAACAACAGGAACAAGAAACCAATTACATACACACCCATTGTGTAACGTACTAATTTGGCTGGCTCACCCATATATTCAATAAAATTAACAAGGTCAGTCACTGCACTGTCATATTCAGCTGCACTCATTGAACCCGGAATAACGGTTTCAAAACCAAGAGCAAGCTTTTCGTGCCCCTGTTCATCTGCGCCTTTTCCATGAACAGGCTTTTTCAAACCTTCCAGTTCCCATAAAGCATGTGGCATACCTACACTTGGAAAAACCGTGTTGTTAACGCCAAAGGGACGCGACTCATCAATATAGAATGATTTTAGATAAGTATAAATCCAGTCTGCGCCTCGAGAGCGAGCAATCACGGACAAGTCTGGTACGGCCGTTCCAAAATAAGCTTTGCCATCTTCCGCTGACATGGCAACCGTCATTAATTCACCTGCTTTTTTAGGCTTACCTTCTTTCTCTTTAGAAAAATCAGCAGGGAAAATCATATTTTTAACAACCTGTTCATCCGTCAGGCCAATATCTTGCGCCATACGGCTATAGCGCATATAACTGGCTGCATGACAGTTTAAACAATAGTTAACAAATAACTTTGCACCACGTTGCAGCGATGCTTTGTTATCCAGATTAATTTCGACTTCTTCCAACTGCACTTTTCCAGCTGCAAATGCAAAAGTTGGTATAAGAGAAACCAAGAGTGTTGCGATTAATTTTTTCATTATGATGTAACCCTCTCTGGAACTGGTTTAGCCTGAGCCCATGATTTAAACCTGGCAGGAACAACCAACAAAATTGAAAAACAAATACCGGGAATGAGGAAAGTTTTCATCATCATTGCCACTTTGTCTGCATCGCCACCACGTAAAACATCAAGTAAAATGACGATACTAAGCATAACGATCAGACTTGTTATATAGTATTTTGCCGAACGCTCTCTACTAAATATCCACAAGAAAATAAAGAATGCAAAGTAAAGTTCAGTAAAACGGTATGCAAGTTCAGATAATACACCAGTAGAAGGTTGTGTACCCAGCCAACCTAATACGATAAAGCTCACAATAAAAATAAACATATTAATTTTAAAGATAGGCTCACGGTAGCGCATCGATCTAACCGGATGGCGGTCTAACCACGGCAGGAAGAACAGGAATACTATCGCCATGCCCATTGCTATAACACCCGGGAACTGTGATTCCCAAATCGGTGGTATTGCACGAAGAATGGCATAGAACGGTGTAAAGTACCATAAAGGCACAATATGTTCCGGTGTCTTCAGCGGGTTAGCAGGAACAAAGTTATCTTTTTCCAGGAACCAGCCACCTAACTCAGGTGCAAAAAATATAACAGCTGAGAAAAATATTAAGAATACAACCACACCCACAATATCTTTAACAGAATAGTAAGGGTGGAAAGGAATGCCATCGAGTGGAACGCCATCTGCATTTTTAGTTTTCTTGATTTCGACGCCATCAGGGTTGTTTGAACCCACTTCATGTAACGCAATAATATGCGCCACAACAAGGCCAACCAGAATAAACGGTACGGCAATAACATGGAAAGCAAAGAATCGGTTAAGCGTGGCATCGGATACAACATAGTCACCACGGATCCAGACAGATAGTTCTTCACCTACCCAGGGCACCGCTGCAAATAAGTTAACAATAACCTGCGCACCCCAGTAAGACATCTGCCCCCAGGGTAATAAGTACCCCAGAAAGGCTTCAGCCATCAGAGCAAGGTAAATCAGCATACCAAAGAGCCAGATCAACTCCCGTGGCTGTTTGAATGAACCGTACATTAGGCCTCGGTACATATGTAAATACACAACCACAAAAAATGCCGAAGCACCTGTTGAATGCATATAGCGAATAAGCCAGCCAAAGTCGACGTCCCGCATAATATATTCAACTGATGCAAAAGCAAGGTCTGCATCGGGTTTATAATTCATTGTCAGGAAAATACCCGTTACGATCTGAAGCACGAGTAATAATAAGGCTAATGAACCAAAGAAATACCAGAAATTAAAGTTCTTCGGTGCATAATATTTTGCCATGTGGTCTTCCCACATTTTTGTCATTGGGAAACGCGCGTCCACCCAATTCATAAAGGCTTGAGTTTTCGTTGTCATTATGCAACTCCTCCATCTTCACCTATTAATATAACTTTATCATTCTTTGTATACATATAAGGTGGGATTACCAGGTTAGTCGGGGCAGGTACGCCACTGTATACGCGACCAGCCAGATCAAATTTTGAACCATGGCATGCACAGAAAAAGCCACCAAGCCAACCGGAGTCAAAGCCAACATTACCCACTTCTGGGCGATACTGTGGCGAACAGCCCAGATGCGTACAAATACCAATAACCACTAAATATTCGGGTTTAATTGCGCGGTATTTGTTTTTCGCATAAGAAGGTTGTTTCGACGAGTTAGACTCAACATCAGCTAACTTGCTTTCCAGCTTGGCTAAATCATCCAGGTTTTGCTTTGTACGGTGCAAGACCCAAACCGGTTGTTTGCGCCACTCAAGCACTAGACGACGGCCTGGTTCAAGTTTTGAAATATCCACTTCGACAGGTGCACCGGCAGATAAGGCTCGTGCGCTTGGCATCATGGAACCTACGAATGGAACGACGGCCGCAGTGGCACCGATAGCTCCAACCACGGTTGTCGCCGCAGTTAAAAAGCGACGCCTGCTTTTATCAACGTCTTGCTCACTCATTAAAAAGTCTCCCAACTAGTATTGAATCACTCTATATCGACAGATTGACGGGTTTGTTGACTCATTTGTTCACGACTCACTTAAGCAATTCAATATTAAAAGTTTGAAATATACTTAAATAGCTAAAATTTGCGGCGTAATTCTGACCTAAACCCCCCCAAACGTCAAGTAAAAGGTGAATTTTGTTTTAGGAATCAAAAAGTTAGATCGGGTTATCAATGTCAATAAAACACTGATCCAGGTCAAGATGTTGGCTTAAATGTTCACCCAGAGCCTTGACACCATAGCGTTCGGTAGCATGATGCCCGGCCGCAAAGAAGTGAATATCACATTCACGGGCAATATGCGCCGTTTGCTCAGACGCTTCACCCGTAATAAAGGCATCCACACCTAAGTCAACCGCTTTTTCAATATAGCTCTGAGCCGCACCACTGCACCAGGCCACCGTTCGAATACTTTGTTTTTCCCTTGCATCAGGCGCGATATGTAAGACCTGGCGATTCAATGATTCACTGATGCCGGCAGCAAACTGCACTGCCGGTATTTTATCCGCCACACGGCCATACATGGCAATCGCCGTGCTGCCCCCACCATTACCACCAAAGCGCCCTTCAATCTCTAAATCCAACACCTTTGCCAGCTGTGCGTTGTTGCCAAGCAATGGGTGTGCATCAAGCGGCAGATGATAGGCAACCAGGTTGATATTCGCCTGCAGCAAGCGCTTGATCCGGCGGTGCTTGATACCCGTAATATTCGGATTTTCACCTTGCCAGAAAAAACCATGATGAACCAGTAACATATCAGCGTGCGCCTCAACAGCCGCATCAATCAGTGCCTGACTGGCTGTCACGCCCGTTACAACCTTTGTTATATCCTTTGCCCCTTCAACCTGGAGGCCATTTGGGCAATAATCTTTAAATTGTGCTACTTCTAGCAAATCATCGCAATAATTGATAATGTCGGCCAGTGCCACCATCGTTAAATGTCGTTCCTGTTTCGTGTTTATTAAGGTAAGATTATTCTTACGTTCCAGATTTTAACTGTCTTTCAAATCATCATCAGGCAAGCATAACGAATCATTATGAAAATAACAAAAAACCTTATTTTTATCTTTCAGTTTGCAACAGTGGGGTTAGCAGCCGCCTTTATACTTATATACATGTATCCCCATTTGCTAAACAATAATCAAACACCCCCCACGGTTGAAATAAAAGAGTCTCTACACAAGCACGATACGAATAGATCTCAGCTGGTTATATCCTATGCAGATGCCGTTGATACTGCCGCCCCTTCGGTTGTTAATATTCAAACATCCAAAATTGTCACCCGTCAGGCCAACCCACTTTTAAATGATCCATTCTTTCGCCGTTTCTTTTCAGACCGAAATCAATCGAGAAGCCGTCAGGAAATTGAGTCCAGCCTGGGGTCTGGCGTTATCATTAATCAACACGGTTATATCCTAACGAATAACCATGTTATCGCCGGTGCAGATGAAATTTTAGTGGCGCTCAAAAGCGGTGAAGTAAAGAAAGCACAAATCGTGGGCACCGATCCTGAAACCGATATTGCAGTACTTAAAATTCAGGGGGACAACTTACCCGCCATAACACTCGGTAAAGATAAAGAATTACGCGTCGGTGATGTGGTGCTGGCAATTGGTAATCCTTTTGGCGTTGGGCAAACAGTTACCTCGGGTATTGTCAGCGCCACTGGCCGTGATATGCTCGGCATTAATACTTTTGAAAATTTTATTCAAACCGATGCCGCCATTAACCCGGGCAACTCAGGGGGTGCTCTGATTAACCCTTACGGGGAATTAATTGGTATTAATACCGCTATCTTTTCACGTAGCGGTGGCTCACAGGGTATTGGCTTTGCCATTCCCGTTAGCCTGGCAAAAAATGTGATGCAACAAATTATTGAGCATGGCCATGTTGTACGTGGCTGGCTAGGGGTAGCAATTCAAAGCATTACCCCTGAACTCGCAGAGTCGCTAGGCTTAAAATCAACAAAGGGCGTTATCATTACCAACATTATTATCAATGGCCCGGCCGATAAAGCAAAACTGACTCGCGGTGATGTGATTACAAAAATAAACGGTATTGAACTAAAGAATGTTCGGCATGCTTTAAATACAATTAGCCTGTCCAAACCCGGTGACAAGCTTAAAATAGAAGGTGTAAGACGCGGTAAAGTATTTGATGCAACGGCCATCGCTGTTCAGCGCCCACCACCAGTGCAATCAATTTCTAAACGCTAAACACTCACATCGGGTAAACACCAGTCAATTGGCTTAAGCCCTTGCTGTTCCAGGTAAGCATTTGCCTTTGAAAAATGTCGAGTGCCAAAAAAACCACGATGTGCCGACAGTGGTGATGGATGCGGTGCTTTCAATACCAGGTGTTTCCGACTGTCGATAAACTGTCCTTTTTTCTGTGCATAACTGCCCCACAGTAAAAAAACCAGACCTTCACGTTGCTCATTGAGTAATTGAACAGCACGATCTGTAAATTGCTCCCATCCTCGGTTTTGATGCGAACCTGCCTGATTCTGCTCAACCGTCAGGGTTGCATTTAGCAACAAGACACCCTGCTCAGCCCATGACTGAAGGTAACCATGGCTGGGCATCGTAAAACCTAAATCCTGACAGATCTCTTTAAAAATATTTAATAAAGATGGCGGTAAACGTACACCAGGTAAAACCGAAAAACACAGCCCATGCGCCTGATTTGGCCCATGATAAGGATCCTGCCCCAGAATAACCACCTTAACCGAATCAAACGGTGTTGTATTCAGAGCATTAAAAATTAAATCGCTGGCGGGATAGATAACTTTACCTTGCTGCTTTTGTGTTAGCAAAAATTGCTTTAGATCCTGCATATAGGGTTGTTTAAATTCGTCTTTTAATAAAGCAAGCCACGAAGGTTCCAGTTTAATTTCAGTTTTTATATCCGTCATGTTTAATTTACTTTAGTAACTGTCAGCGAAGAACTATCATACGCGTGTTTATCTCTGCATACAAAAATGTATCCTGGAAAAATAGCGAACAAAAGTAAAACTAAAGTCTTCGGTTTTAATATCACTCTTATCCCCATTAAGCGGCTAACCCAATTTATCAAAAATGAAACTGTGTTAGTTGATCTATATCAAAACGATTTTGTTCTGTCTATTTAATACTGTGCGTTACGAATTTTAATCGCCAGGGACTTTATGCGGGTTACCAATAAAATGAATGGATTACAATTATCAGAAACCTTTACCAACATGCAAAATATTGCTTATGTGTTACATGGAAACTGTTACATTAATATGACAAACCGCTGCACGTTACGCTGTGCATTTTGCCCCAAGTTTAATAAGCAATGGGATGTAAAAGGCTATTTATTACGTCTGAAGTCGGAACCTGATACACAGGAGATACTCACAGCCGTTGGCGATCCAACCCGCTACAAAGAAATTGTTTTTTGTGGCTTAGGAGAACCCACCTTGCGCTTAAAAGAATTATTAATTGTTGCCACTCAACTTAAACTTCAAGGTGCAACAATCCGACTAAATACCGATGGACTCGCTAACGCCGTTTATAAAAAAGACATCACCCCTTTATTAAAAAATTGTGTTGATTCAATCTCGGTTTCACTCAACGCACACCATACTAAATTGTACGAAAAACATTGTCGACCACTTATTGATAATGCATTTTATGCCGTACAGGATTTTATACGTACTGCACGTGAGCATATAGACGATATTACTATCACTGCAATAGATGGTCTGCCAGAAGTTGATATTTCAGCATGTGAAAAAATAGCCGCAACACTGGGTGTAAAATTTAGATCTCGTATTCTTGATGAGGTCGGCTAATGCCACTATCTGATTATGTACACACCTTTGGTCAGGCAATGAAATCACGCTATAAACAACGTGTACATAAGGTTGCGATTGATGCCAATTTTACCTGTCCTAATCGTGATGGGAGCATTGGACGAGGTGGTTGCACATTTTGTAATAATGTTTCATTCAGTCCAAATGGACGACAACCGGAAAGTATTACACAGCAAATTAATAACGGCCGTTGTGTTATTCGAAAACGAACTGGCGCAAAGAAATACATTGCCTATTTTCAGGCCTACACCAATACCTATGATGATGTCAGTGTACTGAAAAAACGTTACGATAAAGCACTGTCCGAGCCGGATGTTATCGGCCTTGCAATAGGAACAAGACCCGACTGCGTTCCGGATAAAGTACTGGATTTACTTGCCAGCTACCATGATGCCGGTTATGAAATATGGCTGGAGTTAGGCTTGCAAAGCAGTTTTGATAAGACACTGAAACGAGTCAATCGTGGCCATGGTTATGCTGAATATAAAGTAGCGATTAAAGCTGCCCGCCATCGAGGCCTGCAAGTTTGTACACATTTAATTATTGGTTTACCCGGCGAAACAAATTCACATGCTCGTATTAGTTTATTGCGTACAATGGAACAAGGCGTTGACGGTATAAAACTGCATCCATTACATGTTGTAAAAGGGACACAATTAGCCAATCAGTGGCGAAAAAAAGAATACCAGCCTTTGGAAATGGATGACTATATCAATACCGTTGCCGATTTAGTCGAGCTTACTCCGGCAAATATTGTTTACCATCGTTTAACAGGCACAGCATCAGAAAATATTTTACTGGCACCAGTATGGTGCTCACAAAAATGGAATGTTTTAAATGCAATTGAATCCGAACTTAAGCAACGCAAAAGTTATCAGGGTACAAGTTATGGAGCGCAGGTATCATGGTTATTGTAGATCAAATACCTGATCTGGTTTGCCCGGCAGGTAGTCTGCCAGCATTACGAGCAGCCGTCGATAACGGTGCCAATGCTGTTTACATTGGATTTAGTAACACAACCAATGCCCGTAATTTTCCAGGTTTAAATTTTGATATGGATGAAGCACAACAGGCTGTTGACTATGCACATCAAAAGAATTGTAAAGTGATGCTTGCATTAAATACCTATCCCCAGTCAGAAAACTGGCCGTTATGGACGCAAGCCTTGCAAAGCGCAGCCGATTTAAAACTGGATGCCGTTATTATTGCTGACCTCGGCTTATTACAATACGCCACCAAACACCACCCAGAATTAAGTCGGCACCTTTCCGTACAAGGTTCAGCAACTAACCAGTATGCCATTGCCTTCTACTATGAACAGTTTGATATAAAACGAGTAATACTGCCACGCGTACTTTCCTTGACTCAAGTGAGCAATGTCGTAGAAGCCACCCCCATTGAAGTCGAAGTCTTTGGTTTTGGCAGTTTGTGCGTCATGGTTGAAGGACGCTGTATTATGTCATCCTATGTCACAGGCGAATCCCCCAACACCTCTGGCGTCTGTTCACCCGCACATGCCGTTAGCTGGGAAGAAACCCCTAACGGCCGTCAATCCAGGCTCAACAATGTACTCATTGATCGTTACCAACCCAATGAAGCTGCCGGTTATCCCACGCTGTGCAAAGGCCGCTTTCATACGGGTGATGATATATTTTATGCCATAGAAGAACCCACCAGCCTGAATGTACTGGAAATTTTACCAAAGTTAGTCAATATCGGTGTGGCTGCAATAAAAATAGAAGGCCGCCAACGCAGCCCAGCCTATATTGCAAAAGTAACACGTATTTTCCGTACCGCATTGGATGCTTATAAAGCATCACCCGATAGTTACCAGCCGGATCCAGCCTGGTTGCAACAGTTACAACACGTTTCCGAAGGTTGCAGCAGTACACTCGGCGCCCTACATCGACCGTGGCAATAATAATAAAAGGCAACAATAAATGAGAATATCACTTGGACCAATTCAATATTTCTGGCCGGCTGAAAAAGTTTATGATTTTTATGAGCAGGCAAAAACATGGCCGGTCGATATTGTCTATCTGGGTGAAAATGTTTGTGCCAAGCGGCGAGAAATCAAGTTAGATGACTGGCTACGCATTGCCAAAGGATTAAGCGCAGCAGGGAAACACGTTGTTCTATCTACAATGGTTTTACTTGAGGCTGACTCCGAATTGTCACGCTTAAAGCGAATATGTAATAACGATAGCTATCCGGTAGAAGCCAATGACTTATCTGCCGTCTATCTGTTAAAAGAAGTAAGAGAATTTGTTGCGGGCCCGCATATCAATATGTATAACACCGAAACACTGGAATTATTATCCCATTTAGGTGCCTACCGCTGGGTTATGCCAATGGAACTGTCAGCACAGATCCTTCAGGGCTTACAAAAAAACAAACCCGACAATCTCGAAACTGAAGTTTTTGCTTACGGGCACATCCCTTTGTCCTTTTCTGCACGCTGTTTTACTGCACGAAAACACAACTTACCGAAAGATAAGTGTAACTTCCTGTGCAAACAGGATGAACAAGGTGTTGCTTTATACACGCAGGAAAACAGCAAGTTATTTAATATTAATGGCATTCAGTTACAATCCGGCATTCCCTGTAACTTAATCGCCGCTATTGAACAAATGCGTTCATTAAAAGTTGACGTGGTACGATTATCTCCACAAATGAATAACATGGCCACCGTAGTCGACATGTTTCGCAAAGCCATTGATAAAGAAATAACACAAACTGAAATAGACTTGTGGTTGGCAGAAGACAGCAACAATAGCCAATGGTGTAATGGATACTGGTATGGGCAACCTGGTATGGACTGGCATAAACAGGTTTCCGGATAAAATTACTAAATTAAAGACTTTCCCATTGCCTGCAAGCGCGACCCCACCTGAAAACGTGCTATTAGCGGAGACACAGCATTAGCCACTGAATTTCCAAAAACTTTTTGCAAATGTGCTGCTGTGTCAAATTCCATCGCATCCAGAATATTTCGTAGATACAAACCATCCTCCGTGTTGCCTTCTAGACAAAGTTCCTGATTAAAAAACAAGGTGTCAGGATCTTCATTATGCGTAGCAAGCAGTAAAAAGTTTTTTAAACACCCCTTAATATGTACATCAACAGTCGCATATTTATTTGTAACGGCTTCCAAACCTTCATTAGCAAACCGGAAACACCAACTATTTCCTGTATCGGTAATCGTTAAGCGAATAATCTTATTGTCCAGCTTTTGTAGTTTTCTCACTATTGACTGGCCACGCAATAATTGTGTGCATAAGCGGCAAAATAACTGGCTATGTATACTATCCGGCACACTGCGTAAAAACAGTTTTAATGGTTTTAGATTTCTCATAAGAGCACTATATTACTACACTCAATACAGCTTAACTTTGCTGGCCTGCCTGTTTCTATCTTATAGTTGATCTATATCAACTTGCCATCTAAAACCTCAGCGTATAAAAAAGGCACTTTAGCGCAGTGGGAACCCACGAATTCCAAAGAAAAAATTAAAAAGATAGGATATTAATACTGGAATAAAGCACGGTCATTGCGAGGAAACACTGAAAAACACCTGTTTTCAGTGTTGACGCAGCAATATTATGATTAAACGTTATCAATTTAAGATTGCCGCAGTCACTTTGTTCCTTCGCAATGACAGGCAACACTCAATTTCGTGGGGTTGCCGCTGCATCAAAGTACCTTGTTTACAGTGGCAATATTGCAGACTAAACCCCCACTATCGACTTGGCTCGGCTGAAATCACCTAAATTATAAATTTCATCGACACCAAACTCTTTGAGTTTTTCTGCTGCTATATGACTACGTGTGCCACTGTTACAAAACAACAAACATTTGTCCTTTTTGAAAGTCTCAATATGTTGCTCCAGATCTTCCAGGGGTAAATTAAGCGCGCCGTCAATAGAATCTTTTGCAAATTCATTTTGACTACGGACATCCACTAACGTCACGCCGTCTTTTAACATCAGCTTGGCTTCAAAAATATCCACTGGTGCATGCCATTTACCTAAAACGCGCATGACACCTTCGTACATCCAGGACAAAGTACAAAAATGTGTGAAAATAACGATAGCCTGCAAGAACAGTAAGCTCACTCCAACAATCATTGCCGCCATCGGCATTTCAAAAATAAACAACGCACCGGCAATAATATTCATTAAACCAGCAGAAAAACAGGCAAGACGACGCTGAAATGGATTTTTTGGCAATTTAACTGCATTGAACACTGGTGCAATCATACGGTTATAAATCAGATCCATTGGGTGGCCTGCTGGGAAAATAAACGCCCAGATACCTAATAAAGCAACAAAAAATAAAATAAGCGGTTGTTGGGTAAATAAACCGTATGCTGCAATTAAAGAACAGGCTGCCGGTGTAAAACGCAAACCCCATTCAAGTTGCTTTAGTTCAGCCGGAGTATAACGCTGGAAACCTTGTTGAAACAAACTGCGTTGCTGGAAGGATAAGTTACATTCCTTAGCCATGGATACCACCTTAAAAATAATACAGATTGAAAGAGCCGTATATTATAATTCTCTAATATAGGTTTCGCAAGCAGGAAGAAACTGACTCAGGAAAGTTAGCTGTGTTTAGCTATCTTTGGGGCGGTTATGTGTGTACTCACTCACCACCGCATCCAACTGTTGTGTACTGGCAGCAATATCGGTTACATCATTGATAATAATAGCAAAATTATCAATTTCGCCATTTGCCGAAGCCAGAGGAATAAAGGTGATGTTTTGGTACATAAAAACAGCCGACTTTGCGCTGCTACGGCTGTTTTCAAACTTAAATAAATAGGGCTGTTCTTCCCAGGTGCACAGTAATTTTTTCTTTTGCGCAATACATTGGTGGGCTTTATCCTGAAACCACTGCATTGCAACATCAGGGAATTGCTCAAACAAATTTTTCCCCATTAACAATTCAGTACTCAAGCCACTATGGTTCACCATAAACAGGTTCCAGATGCGGATATGGTAGTTTTTATCAAAGATTACCAGACCCACATCAGCCGAATTCACCACCGCCATTAAATCTTTAAGACTGTCGGTTTTAATAGCTGTCATTCAAGAGCCTGACCCAGGGCTTTTAGAAAGGCGCTGTTTTCTTCCGGCATACCCACCGTTACGCGTAAGCAATCGCTTAATGTACCGCCGACCGGACTTAAATTTTTAATTAACACACCCGCCTCTTTTAATTTATCAAAAATGGCAGATGCCTCACCCTTGCGAGTACGAAATAAAATAAAATTAGCTTGCGAAGGGTAAACCTGTAAGCCGGGTATTTCTGACAATGCAGTAAAAAGCAGCTCACGGTTTTTACAAATGGTTTCCGTTTGTGCATCTAGAACAGACTGGTGTTGCAATGCAAACTGTGCCGTTGCCTGAGTCAGTACATTTAAATTATAGGGTAAACGCACTTTATCGAACTCATTAAGCCATTCTGTTTTGCCAGCAAGCAAACCCAGTCTTAAACCGGCTAAACCCATTTTTGAAACGGTACGCATTACCAGCAGGTTCTCCACTTGTCCGGCTTCATCCATAAAACTGTCACTGGCAAAGGCATGATAGGCTTCATCAATAACAATTACGCCGGGTGCTGCATCAATGATCTTTTGTAGATCAGCACGCTCAAACAAATTACCGGTCGGGTTATTTGGATAGGCAATAAAAATAATAGCAGGCTTGTGTTTATCTATTGCTGCAAGAAAAGCCGCCACATCCAGACTAAAGTCATCGTTTAAAGGCACACTGACATAATGCATACCGGTATACGTTGCTACCATGTCATACATGACAAAACTGGGGTCAACAGATAATACTGTTTGTTCCTGACCTGCAACAGCCATTAACACCATTTGTATCAGTTCGTCTGAACCATTGCCTAATAAAATATCAGCACCCGCCGGTACCGACATGCTCTGTCTTAAACTGTCTTTTAATAGCGATGCAGAAGGATCGGGGTAACGATTGAGTTCAACGTCTTTAACCAGCCCCAGCCATTCATCGACCATACTTTCCGGCCACTGATAGGGGTTTTCCATTGCATCAAGTTTAATGCAATCCGTTGCCGAAGGAACATGATAAGCCTTTAAGGCTCGAATTTCCGGACGAACCCACTGTTTGATGGCGTCAGCTATGTTACTGGATTTTTCTTTATTCACAATAATTCCATTACTCAAACTTGACTTAATACGTCATTCTCGCGGAGGCGGGAATCTGGATATTAAATAAAGCTGTTTTTATAGTTCTGGATTCCTGCCTCTGCGGGAATGACAATCATTTATTTTTTTATTCGATACTCAGCCGAACGCGCATGTGCAGTTAAACTTTCACCTCGCGCCAGTACCGATGCAACTTTGCCTAATTCGGATGCACCGTCTTCGGAACACATAATTAAACTACTGCGTTTCTGGAAGTCGTATACACCCAGAGGTGAGCTGAACCTTGCCGTGCGTGATGTTGGTAAAACATGATTCGGGCCAGCACAATAATCACCTAATGCTTCTGCCGTATAGCGTCCCATAAAAATGGCACCGGCATGACGTATATCAGCCACTATCGCCTGCGGGTTATCAACAGCCAGTTCTAAATGTTCCGGTGCAATATAATTTGCAACCTGAATGGCTTCGTCCATATTTTTAACATGGATCATGGCACCACGCTCATTTAACGAGGTGGTTATAATTTCTTTACGTTCCATTTCGGCAACCAGCTTATTAATACTGGTTTGTACCGCAGCTAAAAATTCTTTATCAGGAGAAACCAGAATAGACTGTGCGTCTTCATCATGCTCGGCTTGTGAAAATAAGTCCATGGCAATCCAGTCGGGATCACTTTTGCCATCACAAACCACCAGGATTTCAGACGGGCCAGCAATCATATCAATACCGACTTTGCCAAACACCATCGACTTTGCGGTCGCTACATAGATATTGCCAGGGCCCACAATTTTATCCACACTCGGTATGGTTTCAGTGCCATAGGCAAGCGCCGCGACAGCCTGTGCGCCCCCGATGGTAAATACTTTGGTTACTCCCGCAATCTGCGCCGCTGCCAACACCATTTCGTTGACTTCGCCATCCGGTGTCGGTACCACCATCACAATTTCTTCAACTCCGGCTACTTTAGCCGGAATGGCATTCATTAAAACTGATGACGGGTAAGTCGCTTTGCCACCGGGCACATACAAGCCCACACTTTCCAATGCGGTAATTTGCTGCCCCAGCATAGTGCCATCATCTTCGGTGTACTGCCATGAAGGCATTAATTGTTTTTCATGGTACAAGCGTACCCGCTCTGCGGCTGTTTCAAGTGCGATGCGTTGAACAGGATCAAGTTGTTCAAGTGCTAGCGCTAACCGTTCGGGGGAGACCGTTAACTCATCCATTGAAGAAACGGATAAACGATCCAGCTTATTACTTAACTCGATAAGGGCTTTATCCCCTTTATTACGCACGTCCGCGATAATATTTTTAACCGTAGAAAAGACCTGATCATCGGACACACTTTCCCAGGCCAGCAGGTTATCTAAAGCTGCCCAGAAATCAGAGTCAACGGTATTCAGTTGTTTAATTGAAATAGTCATAGCAAGTTGTAATCATTTTTTTTACTTAACGGCCTCTGCAATTTTATCAATAAATTTTTGCATCGTATCATGGTTCATTTTCATCGAGGCCTTATTGATAACCAGTCGTGAACTGATATCGGCAATGTGTTCCATCGGTTCCAGGCCATTGGCTTTTAATGTGTTCCCGGTATCAACCAGGTCAACAATGCGATCGGCTAAACCCACTATCGGTGCCAGCTCCATTGAGCCATACAACTTGATAATTTCAACTTGTTGACCTTGCTCGGCATAATAACGCCGCGCACAATTAACAAATTTGGTTGCAATGCGTAACCGGCCTTGTGGTTCGGGAGCATTCACCGGCCCCGCTGTCATTAAACGGCATTGGGCAATTTTTAAATCCAGTGGTTCATACAAGCCTTCACCCCCGTGTTCCATTAAAACGTCTTTACCGGCTACACCAATGTCGGCTGCACCATACTGCACATAGGTTGGTACATCTGAAGCGCGAATGATAACCAGTTTGACATTATCGTCATTGGTATCAAGAATGAGCTTACGGCTGGTTTCCGGATCATCCACAGGAACGATTCCGGCATGTGCCAGTAACGGTAAGGTTTCTTTAAAAATACGCCCTTTCGATAAGGCAATGGTTATACGTGTTGTCATCTTTTTTGAACTTTTAGTTAGTTAGCTCGGCTTTAAGCTTAATTTAATCTGGTACGCGTCGAATTTTAGCACCCAGTTGTTGC
Organism: Chromatiales bacterium; assembly: GCA_027076325.1. Lineage (GTDB taxonomy): Bacteria > Pseudomonadota > Gammaproteobacteria > UBA6429 > Thiohalophilaceae > SZUA-37. The sequence continues at coordinate 23,600 of JALTJZ010000045.1, forward strand.
AGTTTTTCTTCAATACATTCATAGCCACGGTCAATATGGTAGATCCGTTCAACAACGGTTTCACCTTCAGCAACCAGACCAGCAATAACCAATGAAGCCGATGCACGTAAATCGGTTGCCATCACTGGCGCACCGGTTAGCTTGTCAACACCGGTACAAATGGCTGTATTGCCTTTTAACTCAATATTGGCACCCATACGCTGTAATTCCTGCACATGCATAAAACGGTTTTCAAAAACCGTTTCTGTAATTGTTGCCGTGCCTTTGGCCAGCGTGTTCAAAACTGAAAACTGTGCCTGCATATCCGTTGGGAAAGCCGGATAAGGGGCAGTACGAATATCAATCGCGCTGGCCCGTTGGCCTTTCATATCCACTTCAATCCAGTCATCACCTGTGGTAATAGTGGCGCCGGCTTCTTCCAGTTTTACCGTAATCGCATCGAGGCATTTTGGATCGGTGTCTTTTAATTTAACACGACCACCGGTGACAGCGGCTGCAACCATAAAAGTACCCGTTTCAATCCTGTCTGGTAAGACGTTGTAGGTCGTACCATGCAAGTTCTCAACCCCTTCAATAGTAATAACGTCAGTCCCAATACCTGTAATTTTTGCACCCATTTCATTCAGGAAATTAGCAAGGTCAACAACCTCGGGTTCTTTGGCTGCATTTTCCAGGGTTGTTATACCCTCGGCTAAAGTGGCGGCCATCATTAAATTTTCAGTGCCCGTTACGGTAATAATATCAAAAACAATTTTGGCACCTTTTAAGCGTTCTGCTTTTGCCTTGATATAACCATTTTCAACAACGATATCCGCGCCCATTAACTCCAGACCATGAATATGCAAATTCACCGGACGTGAGCCAATGGCACAACCACCTGGCAGCGATACTTCGGCATAACCATGACGTGCTAGTAAAGGTCCCAAAACCAGAATAGAGGCACGCATCGTTTTTACCAGTTCATACGGTGCGACATATTTTGAAATAGTCGATGCATCAACCTCAATACTCATGCATTCATCCATCGTAATGGAGACACCCATCCGGCCTAACAATTCCATCGTGGTGGTAATGTCATTTAAATGCGGAATATTGCAGATTTTGACCGGTTCATTAACCAGCAAGGTACCCATAATAATCGGCAGTGCCGCATTCTTTGCGCCTGAAATCCGTATTTCCCCGTCTAAACGGGTACCGCCAGAGATAATTAATTTATCCATTATTATAAGGATCCACCTTGTAGCATTTTTGCTTTTTCCCATTCAGCTGGCGTATACGTTTTCATTGTAAAAGCATGCAGTTCACCGCTGGTAATATAGTCATTAACCGTCTTATACACCAGCTGCTGCTTTTTAACAGGCAACATGCCATCAAAAATATCGCCTACAATGGTGGCATTAAAGTGGCTACCATCGCCGGTTACCATTACTTCACAGTCGGGTAGCCCCGCTTTTATTAACTCTTCAACTTGACTCGGTTCCATTGGCACACCTTAAATTATATAGGGAGGTAAACTAAGGGCGCTATTTTAGCCTGTGATTGACATTAAGGCACAGGAATTTATGCGTTATTTAGCGCTAAATACAGCATTTTAGTAAAAAAACTGGAAAATACAGGGGAGAAATAGAAATAGTCTCCATCAACGGCAAATGAAACAGCCGTAACAAAGGCTTATAGGGGTAAACTTAGTCGATTGGTAATATTTCCAGCAAATCACTGGCTTTTGCAATATCCAGTATTTGCTGGGGTAAATTTAATAAATGAAGTTTAATATTTCTTGCTTTAGCTTTCGCTAGCCAGGAAACGATTAGCGCAACAGCAGCACTGTCACTGTTTTTTACTTCAGCAAAATCAATGCTGATTTCCTTTTGCGAATTAAAGAAATTTGCCACTTCATTTAAAACTGACATAGCAGTATGCATCATTAACACGCCTTCCACAGAAAAGCGTGTATCCGATACTTTCGTGATACTAACGCCTTGCATATTAACGTTGACCATCCCGCTTAGGCTTCTTTTTTCTTGTTATGCTTTTGTAAACGTGCAATCAATGCATCCAGACCTTTTTGTTTTACTTCAGATGCAAAGGTTGTTCGATAATTGGCTATCAGGCTAACACCTTCAACGGAAATATCATAAACCTTCCAGCCTTTTTTCTTTTTGTGCAGGCTGTAATTAATTGCAACCGGCTCACCTTTTCCTGTTTCAACCTGAGTTTTAACTGTAACATTGCCTTTCGATACATCATCGCGTAATGGTTTGTAGGTAATTTTACTGTCCGTATACTCAAGCAAGGCAACAGAGTACGTCCGTACCATTAATTCTCTAAACGCTTTTATAAAACCTATTTTTTGGGCACGTGAAGCAGTTCTCCAGTTTTTACCCAACACCCATTTAGACATACTAATAAAATCAAAGTGTGGTAAGACAATGTCACTCACCAGACCATAAACAAGCTCCGGGTTTTTATCCAGATTTTGTTTTTCTGCTTTTAATTTGGCAAACATCTTCTCAGTTGTTGTTTTTACCAATGCTTGCGGATCATCTGTAGAGCCGACAGCATAGGCTTGTGTTGCATTAACAATAATGAAGGCGACAAACGCCATAAAAACAGCCAGATATTTTGAACTATTCTTTAAAATCATTTTACAGTCTCCTTTTTGTCTTCATCCATAAATCTAGAAATAAACTGGCCAATTAGTTTTTCCAGAACCAGTGAATCCTGAGTCAATTTAATTTCAGAGCCTTGTTGTAATGTGCTTGGTTTGCAATCATTCCTGGCTGACTCGTCTATGCTGATTTCGCCACTATCATCAAGAGAAATTTCTTCGCAATCATTCGAGCCTGCACCGGGTTCCAGACCAATGTATTTTTCGCCCAGTAAACCAGCAGTATAAATACTGGCAGACGAATCATCGGGCAAAGTATTGTATTCGCCTTCTATTTCCATTGTGACCAAGGCACTTAAACGTTGTTTATCAAACTCGATAGCTTTAACCCGCCCGATACGCACCCCTGACATCGTCACGGGTGAACGTACCTTAAGGCCACTAATATCTTCAAAGTAGGCGGTAACATCGTAACCGCTATCTGAATTATAGGTACTTAAATTACTCACTTGCATTGCCAGCATAAACAATGCAGCAATACCCGCAGCAACAAACAGCCCCACCCAGATTTCTGTGATACGTGTTGTCATTTGCTTTTCTCCTGAAACGAACCTTAAACTAGTTAAACATAAGTGCGGTTAAAATAAAGTCTAACCCTAAAATCGCCAGTGATGAATGCACCACTGTTCGAGTAGTGGCTCGGCTAACACCTTCCGATGTAGGGATTGCATCATACCCTTCAAAAATTGCAATCCAGGTCACCACAAAACCAAACACAATACTTTTTATTACACCATTATAAATATCTTCATAGAGATCAACGCTGGCCTGCATTTGTGACCAGTAAGCACCCTCGTCCACACCGAGCAAGCCGACGCCCACAAAATAGCCGCCAAGCACACCCACTGCACTAAACATAGCTGCCAGCAATGGCATTGAAATAAAACCCGCCAAGAAACGGGGTGCAAGCACTCGCCGAATGGGATCGACCGCCATCATTTCCATTGCCGATAATTGTTCGGTGGCTTTCATTAAACCAATTTCAGCGGTAAGCGCCGAGCCTGCTCGCCCCGCAAATAACAGTGCCGTGACAACCGGCCCTAACTCCCGTACTAAAGTCAGAGCCACCATTACACCTAACGATTCTTCTGCACCAAAATCAACCAGGGTATTATAGCCCTGCAAACCCATCACCATACCAACAAAAAAACCGGAGACCACAACAATAAGAAGTGACAGCACACCCACAGAATAAAGTTGTTGAATAATTAAACGTGGGCGAAAAAAGAGTGCAGGCTGGCCTTTCAATACATCAACAATAAGAATATGGCCACGCCCCAGACGCTGAAAAAAGTCCAGCGCTTTATGCCCAAGAGATTGAAGCTGATTTATCATATATTAAGATCGTCTGTATAAGGTTGAGATTGAAAATGAAATGGCACCGGGCCATCGGGCTTGCCTTTCATAAACTGCTGCGCCCATTCGGAATCAGAATTGGCTAAATCTTCTGTTGTACCATGCGCCACGACCTTACCACCCGATAACAGGTAAATATAATCGGCAATGGATGAGGCTTCTTCAATATCGTGGGAAACAACCACACTGGTTAAACCCAGTGCATCATTCAAATTGCGAATTAAGCGCACCAGTACGCCCATTGAAATCGGATCCTGGCCGGTAAAAGGTTCATCGTACATAATCATCATCGGGTCAAGCGCAATTGCTCGCGCTAACGCAACCCGCCGTGCCATACCACCCGACAATTCCGCCGGCATTAAATCACGCGCACCACGCAAACCCACCGCCTGTAACTTCATTAAAACAAGTGTGCGGATAAGCTCATCAGAAAGGTTGGTGTGTTCACGAATAGGATACGCCACGTTCTCAAACACACTTAAATCGGTAAGTAAGGCACCATTTTGAAATAACATCCCCATGCGTTTGCGTAGTTCATACAGGCGCCGATGCCCCAATGTTGTAACTTCTTCACCATCAACGCTAATAGAGCCTTGCATCGGTTTTAGCTGCCGACCAATCAGCCGTAACAGGGTTGTTTTGCCGGTGCCACTTGGGCCCATAATCACGGTAATTTTGCCGCGTTGAATATCCAGATCCACGCCATCAAAAATCATCCGGCCAGCACGGGCAAATTTTAAATCGCGAACTTTAACCAGGGTTTTATTTTCGTCCATACAAATACTTATTGGTTATTTTTATACTCCACATTGTGCCTTGCATTGAGCTGCCTTGCAACGCCTTAAAAAGCATAAAAAGTTGCTAATATAACTTACATAATATCCACCATAATACTGGCTTTACGTGTTACTTCGATGCTCGGTGGAGCGCCATCAATAATGAGTACATGCTCACGCGAAATATGCTCTAGTTTCAATTGCTCAGCAATCATTGTTTTTAGCTGCTGAACAACCACTTTTTTATCCTGAGCACTATCACAACGCGTTAACCATAAAGGCGCATCCTCAGGTACCATCGTTTCACCCTCACCACGCCAGCACACACTGATAGCATGCTGTTGGCAAAATGCTGCTAACCGGGACAAATCTGTCTCACCAACAATATCCAGGCACACCTTAAAATTTGCACACAGGGAAACTAATTGCTCGGAAAGTTTCTTATCATCAACAAAGTGGCTATTGATACGCACCAGCAAGCCACCCAAAAAACTGTCAATCTTTGCCAGATATTCCAAACGTGCCTGAATATTATTTTGCGCCATTAAATCCAGTTCAAAAATACATTTAAAACCCTCGCTGGCTTGCTCAATAATTTCATCGACAAGCTGTTCAGCATCCGATGTGTCCGACCACTGCCATTCCGCCACCAGAACCACGGGGAATTCATTGGCATAAAAAGATAAGTACCAGTCCTCAGGCAAATCTTCGGGGTAAAAAACAGCCTTACCCCACTCGGCGTGTTGCCAGCCGGCTGTTCCAGTTAAAATTCGATAATCGCGTTGTGACACCTTTCACTCCAAAACTAATAATGAGACATTGCCCGAAACCCACTATACTTGCTATAAATTGATAACAGCAAGCACAATCCAGACATATGACCGATATTATTCCCTTTAAAAAACCCCGTCCAAAAGACAGGCATAAAGGAAAAACCTTGTGCAAAAGTGGCTTCCACAAATGGGAAACCGTTAATAATCCATTTGATGTTAAAAAAGGCAAGCTGGTTGCACAATATCGGTGCGTGCGCTGTGGTGCAACAAAAATCAATGCCCGATAATTTTTTAACAGACTGTTAAAGTTTCACTCTATACAACCGCTATACAAGTAACACTGCAAACCTAACCAGTGGGATCGGATATTTTATCCAGTAAAATGTTGCTTAAAAATCACATAAAAAAACTGAGCTTTATACTTCTCCTCAGTGCCGTAACAAATTATTGCTATGCCGATATTAAGCTGCGTTTTGGCCTCTACCCCTCTGATAAACCCTCTGATTTAATCAAAACATTTCAACCAATAATAAATTTAATTGAACGGCAATTAACCCAGCAACTGAAACAAACAGTTTCAATAAAAATTATTATTGCAGCTAATTATAAAAAAGGTATTAACAATCTCGTTGAGTCAAAAGTTGATTTTATGCGACTGGGGCCTGCATCTTATATCATCGCCCGTAATCGCAACCCGCAGATTGAGATACTTGCCGCAGAAAGTAAAAAAGGAAAAAAAACGTTTAAAGGGATTATCATCGTTAAACAAGATAGCAGCATTCATTCCATCACAGATCTAAAAGGCAAGCGCTTTGCCTTTGGCAACAAAAATTCCACCATTGGCAGATACTTGTCACAGCGCTATTTAGTCAAGCACGGTATTTATGCTAAAGATCTGGCAACGTATCAATACCTTGGGAGACACGACAAAGTTGGTAGCCTCGTTGCGCTGGGTCTTTTTGATGCCGGTGCACTAAAGTCCAGTACCTATAAAAAATTACTCGCAAAAGGCGCGCCACTTCGTAAGTTGGCCGAGTTTGATAACGTCACTAAACCCTGGGTAGCGCGCGCTAAGTTAGCCCCGTCTATAAAAACCGCGCTACGACGGGTTCTGCTTAATATAAAGGATCCACAAATCTTAGAACCACTAAAAAAAGATGGCTTTCTTCCTGCAACCCACCGTGACTATAAACCCATTCACATTGCCATTGAACAAAATTCAGCGTTTTTTAATTAACTTTTCAGCCACAAAGAAGCTAAAACCGGCACCGTGTTGCTAAAACTTCCCCCAACCGACCTTACTCAAGGATTGCCAATGCAGAGAAAATCACATAACATCCTCAAATATAAAGTACTGTAATAAAATCATAATCTTAGCCACCAGCGAGAACAGCCATGCACATGTTGAAAACAATAAAATCATTGTTGCTAACCCTGACTGTTGCTGTTACGACAGCAAGTTGCGCATCGGTCAATGGCCCGTCTCCCGATCACGACCCGTTTGAATCCTATAACCGCGCGATGTTTGCTTTTAATGATGCGGTTGATCGTGCAGTCGTTAAACCCGTTGCAGCGGCCTATAAAGATTACGTTCCCAGCCCCATTCGTACAGGTATTTCTAACTTTTTCAGTAACCTGGGCGATATTCTGGTTGTTCTAAATGATTTACTTCAGGGCAAATTTACCCAGGCTCGTGATGACTCTATACGGGTTATTTACAACACTTTTTTTGGCCTTTTCGGGCTAATTGATGTAGCAACCTATATGGGGCTGCCAAAACACCATGAAGACTTTGGTCAAACACTGGCTGTTTGGGGTGTTAGCGATGGCCCTTATCTGGTTTTACCTTTGCTTGGCCCAAGCACTATCCGTGATACTGCCGGGCTGCTGGTGGATGCACAAGCTGACCCGGTTTATAATATTCGCGATACACAAGCCCGTTATGCGACCATTGGGTTAAAAGCCGTCGATACCCGCGCAGATTTACTCGGTGCTTCCAAGATGCTGGATCAAGCTGCCTTTGACCGTTATGCCTTCTTGCGAGATGCTTATTTACAACGCCGTAAACACCTCATCTATGATGGTAATCCGCCACAGGATGACAATAGCAAGCCAGCCCCCTCCCACAACTCAGAAGAAGATCTTTTGCTGGAAGAAGATCTGGAAAAGGCATTACAATAAACCGCTAAAACCCGAAACAAGGCTTTTCCAGACAAGTACCCGATTGAAGACCCTTTCAAGTCCCCATTAAATTCGAATACAGGAATTCCAATATTTATGCTTATGCAGCTCCTTTACCCTTTATTAGCCATCACTGGTGGATTTGTTGTTTTATTATGGGGAGCGGATCGTTTTGTGATGGGTGGCGCTGCCAGTGCCCGTTGCCTGGGCGTATCACCGATGATTATTGGCCTGACTATTATTGGTTTCGGCACATCTGCCCCTGAAATACTCGTTTCCATTATCGCTGCGCTCGACGGTGCACCTAATCTGGCCATTGGTAATGCTCTGGGTTCCAATATCACCAATATTGCCCTGGTAATTGGTACCACGGCCATTGTCACACCGCTGCTGGTTCAATCCCAAATACTTAAGCGTGAATACCCCATAATGTTCTCAGTTATGCTGCTGGCTCTGGTCTTAATGTGGGACTTACAACTCAGCTTCATAGACGGCATTATTTTAGTAGTCGGCCTGATGTTTATATTGGGCTGGATGGTTAGAATAGGCATGGATGAGAATAAGCAAAGCAAACGTAATTCGCAGGATCCGCTTGAAGACGAATTTGAGTCTGAAATTCCTGAAATGTCACTGGGGACTGCTTTTTTCTGGCTAATACTGGGCTTTGCCTTATTGCTTATTAGCTCAAAAGTACTGGTTTGGGGAGCCGTTGAAGTGGCTCACATTTTTGGCGTTAGCGACTTAATTATCGGCCTTACCATTGTGGCGCTTGGCACCAGCCTACCCGAACTGGCAGCTACCATTGCAAGTGCGCTTAAAGGTGAACATGATCTCGCCATTGGCAACATTATTGGCTCAAACATCTTTAATTTACTTGCTGTTATCGGGATCCCGGCACTGATTGTTCCGATTCAACTCGAAGCAGCTGCACTGGAACGTGACTTTTTAACCATGATCGGCCTCAGTGTTGCACTGTTTATTATGGCTTACGGGTTAAAGAATGCCGGGCGTGTTAATCGCTTCGAAGGTTTCCTGTTAGTATCCGCCTATATTGGTTATTTATACTGGATTTATACCAGTATCACGGCTTAATAGCCTGTCTCATTTGAACCAACGCATAAATAAACGTATTCTAGGTAAACGCTTTCAGGGCAAATCACCATGAGTGGGAGTTAGACGCAGAATGAAAATAAATGAACTCGACATAGGCAACCAGCAGCCCTTTTTTGTTATTGCTGGCCCCTGTGTTATCGAAAACGAAAAACTCGTTCTGCAAACCGCTCAAACCCTTAAAGAAATAACCAACTCACTCGGTATTGGGCTGGTGTTTAAATCGTCTTTTGACAAGGCCAACCGCTCCTCACTGGATAGCTTTCGTGGCCCTGGTATCGAGGAAGGGCTGCGTATATTAGAAAAAGTAAAAACCGATATCGGCCTGCCGGTATTAACCGATGTGCATGAAGATACCCCTCTGGATCAAGTTGTCAGTGTAGTCGATGTCATGCAAACACCGGCTTTTTTAGCCCGCCAAACCAACTTTATTTTAAATGTTGCCCGACAAGGCATACCGGTCAACATTAAAAAAGGCCAGTTTATGGCACCATGGGATATGCAAAACGTGGTCGATAAAGCCAGAAGCACGGGTAACGAGCAGATCATGGTGTGCGATCGTGGCACCAGCTTTGGCTACAACACCTTGATATCCGATATGCGCGGTTTGGCTGTCATGCGCCGCACTGGCTGCCCGGTTATTTTTGATGCGACCCATTCGGTACAACAACCCGGCGGGCTAGGCAGCACTTCTGGCGGCGACCGCACCATGGTGCCGTTACTCGCACGCTCTGCGATTGCTGCCGGTATTGCCGGTGTGTTTATGGAAGTCCATCCCGACCCGGACAATGCCTTAAGTGATGGCCCCAATATGATGCCACTGAATAAAGTAAAACAATTATTAAGCCAACTTACAGAAATTGATAATATTATTAAAGCCGCCGACACACTTTTAGAAGACGAGTTATAAATCATGCCGCTGTCCGATAAAGACATCATTGGTTTTGCACAGCAAACAATTGAAATTGAATGCAATGAACTGGCTCAGCTTAAAAATAGAATCAATGACAGCTTTGTCAGTGCCGTAAAATTAATTGCCGAGGCCAAAGGCAAATGCATTCTGATCGGCATGGGCAAGTCGGGGATCATTGCACAAAAAATTGCCGCTTCGCTGGCCAGTACCGGCACCCCCAGTTTTTTTATTCATCCCGGCGAAGCCTTTCACGGCGACCTCGGCATGATAGAAGCAGATGATGTGGTTATTCTATTATCTCACTCTGGCGAAACAGACGAAATTCTAAAAATTATGCCATTCTTAATCCGGCATAATAACAAAACCATATCCATTACCGGCCACCCCGACTCAACACTGGCAAAAAATACCAGTGTGCATATTGATGGCTCGGTCACCAAAGAAGCCTGCCCTATCGGCCTGGCACCCACGTCCTCAACAACCGTTGCACTGGTCATTGGTGATGCCTTTGTAACAACATTAATCAAAATGCGGAATTTTCAGGCAGAACATTTTGCGCTATACCACCCTGGTGGTGCACTGGGCAAAAAATTGTTAACCCAGGTAAAAGATCTGATGCGCACAACGGAGTTACCAACCTGTGTAGCCGATACAAAAATTACCGATCTGATACATACGGTTTCACAGTCACGCCTGGGGCTGGTGATTGTGCAAACTGCTGATAAGAAAATTAAAGGTGTGATTACTGATGGGGATATTCGCCGCGCCATGGTGGAGTCAGAGCAACACGCCGAACAGGACAGGTTTTTTCAGCTTAAAGCCAGCGACCTGTTTACACCGAACCCAAAAGTTATTGAACCGACCATGATGGTATCGGATGCAGAAAAAATTATGTTTGATAATAAAATTACCAGCGTCATCGTTGCCGAAAATAATGAACTAAAAGGTGTGTTGCAGCTTTATCAATTAAAGAATAATTAAAGATTAAAAAATAACTACGGCGGCACAGCGAACACAGCGAAAAGATTTAATTAGGGTAAAACCTTGCATTAGCGTAGCAATTAATCCTTTTATTGCAGACTTAATTAACTCAAGATTTCGATACGAACAAAGACAATATTAATATTTAATTTTTTACCGTACCGTCGTGGTTAAAAAATTACTGGACACATCAACAGCCATGCCATTACCCTTTAAACAACCACCATCCAGCCTCTGCATTCTGCGACTGTCGGCTATTGGCGATATTTGTCATACCTTACCCATTATTCGCACAATACAAAAACACTGGCCGGGCACAAAACTCACCTGGATAATTGGCAAAACCGAATACCCACTTGTTAACGAAATAAAAAATATAAATTTTATTATTTTTGATAAGGCAAACGGCCTTAAAGCCTATAAAAATATTCATCAGCAATTAAAAAACACACAATTTGACGCTTTGCTGCACATGCAAATGTCATTACGCACCAGCCTGATTAGTTTGTTGGTAAAAACTAAAATCAAACTGGGCTTTGATAAACAACGCGCAAAAGATCTACAGTGGTTGTTTACCAACACAAACATACCGCACAAAGAAAAACAGCATGTGATTGACAGCTTTTTTGGTTTTACTGAAGCCCTGGGAATACCACAGCATGAATACCAATGGGATATTCCTGTGAGCAATCAGGCATTGCCTGTAGATAAAAAACCTTACGTTGTAATTAGCCCCTGCTCCAGCATGGCTTACCGCAACTGGACTGCCGAAGGCTATGCTGCCATTGCCGACTGGCTTTATGAGCAATACAATATGCAGGTTGTTATAAGCGGCGGCTATTCCACTGTTGAAAAACAAATGGCTGACAAAATTATTCGTCTGGCAAAACAACCAATATTAAACCTGACCGCGAAAACAAATTTAAAGCAACTACTCAGCCTGTTAAAAGAAGCCTATTGTTTAATTAGCCCCGATTCCGGCCCGGCGCATATGGCAACAGCGGTTAACACCCCGGTTATCGGGCTCTATGCCTGTACTAACCCCGACCGTGCCCGCCCTTACTTAAGTGAACAATGGACAGTAAACCGTTACCCTGAAGCGGTACAGAGAAAGTTCAACACCCGCGTGGATCAGCTTAAATGGGGAACACGGGTACGTGATGAATGGGCAATGAAATTAATCACAGTTGATGATGTCAAAACAAAGTTTAATCAACTGAGCCAGGCAAACCCTGTATAATCATTCCACTATAAATATGATAAAGAAACCACTATGAAAGAAATTCTGCAACGTGCTAAAAAAATCAAACTGGTCGTTTTTGATGTTGACGGTGTTTTAACTGACGGCAGTTTATTTTATGGTGAAAATGGCGAGGAATATAAAGCCTTCTACGCAAAAGATGGCCTGGGAATGAAAATGCTAATGGAAACCGGTGTACACATCGGCATTATTACCGCTCGAAATTCAACCCTGGTCAAACACCGAATGGATAGTTTAGGAATAGAGCACCTGTATCAGGGGCGGCTCGATAAACTCAATGCCTTTAATGACTTACTGGCTAAACTGAACCTGAATTATGAGCAAACCGCCTTTGTGGGTGATGATGTGGTCGATTTGCCCGTCATGAATAAAGTTGGGCTATCAGTTACGGTTAAAGATGCCCATCCACTGGTTATTGATCAAGCGCACTGGCAAACACCATTAAATGGGGGGCGCGGGGCTGCCCGTAATGTTTGTGAATTGATTATGCAGGCGCAAAATACTCTGGAAGAACAACTCCACTCATTTTCAAAATGAATCGACCCAAATGAATCGATTAGGCTACATCCTGCTTTTTGTTATCGTCATTGCGATTGCCGCAACCAGTAGCTGGTTACTGAATAAGGTTGAAGTACAACCCTTTACCCTGATAACCCCCCCCCGCCATGATATGGATTATTTCCTGACAAATTTTAATGCCACGGTTATGGATAAACAAGGCAGGCCACACTATATTTTAACGGGAACCCGGCTCGAACATTTTCCCGATGACCACAGCATTGATATTACCCTGCCCAGAATAAAATTATTTCGTAAACAACTCAGCCCGTGGCACGTTAAAGCAGCGCAGGCTCGGGTTTTAAATAAAGGCACCCTTATTCACCTTAATGGTAAAGTTTCTATGCTACGCCCACGCAGTAAAACCAAGCCTGAAGTAAAACTGGACACCAGTAACTTAACCATAAAAACCGACCTTGATTACGCCGAAACAAACGATGCTGTTTTTATTCAAACCGGCAAACACCGCTTAAAAGCCACCGGGATGCGTGTATACTTAGCCGATGGCCGACTTGAATTACTGTCCAATGTTGAAGGATTTTATAATGTTACTGATTAAAAAATCTGTGACTATGATTCTGTTCACCGCAACACTGCTATTACCGTCGGTCGGTTTTTCTTTATCCAGTGACCGCAATCAACCCATCAAAATTAAAGCCGACAATGTTAAGCTAAATGAGAAAACCGGTATTAGTATTTATAATGGTAACGTTATTTTTACTCAGGGTAGCCTTATTTTAAAAGGCAGCAAAATTGTTATTCACCAGCCGGACGGCAAAATCAGCAAAATTATAGTAACGGGCAAGCCCGCCAGCTTTCAGCAACAACAGGATAACGTTAAACAGCTCGTTCATGCAAAAGCCGGCAAAATGGAATTTGTTACCGCTGACGAGCGCGTCTATTTAAGTGAAAATGCATCCATTTCGCAAGGTGAAAACCTGCTCAAAGGAGAACAAATCGAATACAATACACGCAACAGCACCGTCACCGCACAAAAAGGGGCTGGTAACAAAAACCGGGTACATGCGATTATCGAGCCCGATAAAGACAGCAAACAAGAATAACAATGGCCTCTCTGAAAGCAATTAATCTTTGTAAAAGCTACAAAAAACGCGACACGGTAAAAAATGTAAGCCTCGAAATGAGCAGTGGCGAAGTCGTTGGGCTGCTAGGTCCCAATGGTGCGGGTAAAACGACCTCATTCTATATGGTTGTCGGCCTGATAAAATCGGACAGTGGCCGTATTGAGCTTAATGGTCAGGATATTACCCAACTCCCCATGCATTTGCGGGCGCAGCGCGGGATTGGCTATTTACCGCAGGAAGCGTCTATTTTCAGAAAATTATCCGTTGCAGACAATATTTTAGCCATCCTGCAAACACGCAAAGAACTGGCACCTTTTCAGCAGCAACAAAAACTGGAAGAATTACTGGATGAGCTGCATATTGGCCATATCCGCTCCAATATAGGTATGAGCCTCTCCGGTGGCGAACGCCGCCGAGTTGAAATTGCCCGCGCCCTGGCAACCGAGCCGCGTTTTATTCTTTTAGATGAGCCTTTCGCCGGTGTAGACCCCATTTCTATCCTTGATATTCAGAATATTATTTCGCACTTAAAAGAGCGGGACATCGGTGTTTTAATTACCGACCACAATGTAAGAGAAACCCTCGGGATCTGCCAGCGTGCCTATATTATGAATAATGGGGAAGTTATTGCCCAAGGTGATCCAGATCATTTACTTCAGGACAAGCAGGTGCGTAAAGTCTATTTAGGTGAAAATTTCAAGTTATAATCACTCTGCAATCTTTTGAAATATACGCTAGACTTACACTATAACCAGTAATAAAAATGTCGGACCTAATGCGCATACATAGCCTTATCCCAAAACACTATTGCTACACTCATCTCTTTGAAAAAAAACTCGGGCTAAAATAAACACCATATGAAACAAGGTTTACAACTGCGCATTGGTCAGTCACTGACAATGACCCCCCAGCTTCAACAGGCCATTCGCCTGTTACAACTCTCAACCATCGAGCTAAGTAATGAAATTCAGGAAGCACTTGACTCCAATATGATGCTCGAAGCAGTTGATGATAGCACCACCTCAGAACAAGGTAATCAGAACTCAAAAAGTGACGATAGTACTGGCAAAAACAATGATGACAGTGTCATAGAATCCACAAGCCTCGAAAGTAAGCTGAGTGAAGAAAATACAATTCCGGATGAACTTGCCGTCGATACCGTATGGGAAGATATTTACGATTCCATGTCTCACCTGCCAACCACTACTAATGTCGCTGCTGATAACAGTGACTTTGAACCGGTTTCTATTACTGGTGAAAGCCTGCAACAGCACTTAAACTGGCAGCGGGAGCTCACTCCCTTTAGTGAAACCGACTCAATTATTGCAGAAGCCATTATCGATTCAATCAACGATGACGGTTTCCTTAAAAGTTCTATTGAAGATATTCATCAGGGGCTCGCTGATGAATATGAAATTGAGCTCGATGAAGTAGCAGCGGTTCTGCATCAGATACAAAATTTTGATCCACCCGGTATTGCCGCACGGGATCTCAAGGAAAGTTTAATACTGCAGTTAGATCAACTGGACAATACCGCCGATTATCTCGAAATGACCAAACAACTGGTTCAACAACACTTTGAGCAACTGGCAAACCGCGACTACACACAGATTATGCGGCAGATGAAAATTTCAGAGCCTGAATTCAGGGAAATGATTACACTGGTTCAATCACTTAACCCACGCCCCGGCAGCCATATTACCGATAGCAACCCGGAATATATTGTTCCCGATGTTTTTGTCAGCAAGAAAAAAGGCAAATGGGTCGTGGAACTAAATGCCGATTCTGCCCCCAAAATACGTATAAACAACCATTATGCGAGTCTGATTAAAAAGGTGAATAACAGCAGTGATAACACCGATATGAAAAATCACCTACAGGAAGCACGCTGGTTTATTAAAAGTTTGCAAAGTCGCAATGAAACCCTGCTAAAAGTATCCACCAGTATTGTGAACCGCCAGTTAGGCTTTCTGGAGCATGGTGAAGAAGCCATGAAGGCACTGGTTTTACATGACATTGCTGAAGAAGTCGATATGCATGAATCGACTATTTCACGTGTTACTACCAAGAAATACATGCACACCCCACGTGGCATATTTGAACTTAAATACTTTTTTTCCAGTCATGTGAGCACCGTCAGTGGTGGTGAATGTTCAGCCACAGCCATTCGCGCCTTGCTAAGAAAACTCATTGCAGCAGAAAACCACAGCAAACCACTAAGCGACAGTAAGTTAGCTGATATTCTGGCTGATCAGGGCATCAAGGTCGCAAGACGCACTGTCGCAAAATACCGTGAATCGCTATCCATTCCGTCATCGAATGAAAGGAAACAATTCACTTAACACCAACCGGCAAGTAGACAACCGGGAAAGTAAACACTAGCAGTCTAAAAAAAGGAGAAAACATATGCAATTAAATGTAAGCGGTCATCATGTTGATGTTACAGATTCTCTACACCAGTATGTCTCATCAAAGTTTGGCAGATTAGAACGCCACTTTGACCATATGTCTAATGTAAACGTCATTCTCACCGTCGAAAAGTTACGTCAAAAAGCAGAAGCAACACTCCATTTAAGCGGCGCCAGTGTACATGCCGAATCAGAAGACACCGATATGTATGCAGCCATTGATTCTTTGACCGACAAACTGGATCGGCAGATTAAAAAACATAAAGAAAAAATTACCAATCACCATAAACAGGCCGGCCGGAAGCAAAAACAGGTAGACGCTGCGGCAGAAGAGGAATAAAATCCTTCTCGCTTTATTATCAAAGATCGGTATTCGAATACTCGAATACTCGAATACCGACCAAAAATAATACAAATAGATAATAAAAACAGAAGGGTTAAGATTTAAATGCAAGTTAGTGAATTTATTCAAACCGACCGCGTTCTTTGCAACGTTGAAGCAAATAGCAAAAAACGCGCCTTTGAGGCTCTGAGTCAGCTAATATCGAAAAACTGTGAAGGTATTACGGCTAATGACGTGTTTGACAGCCTTATCGCCAGAGAAAGACTCGGTGGAACCGGTCTAGGCTATGGTGTTGCCATCCCTCATGGCCGACTGAAAAATATTGATACTACACGTGGTGCCTTTATCAAGCTAAAATCCGGAATTGACTTTGACTCCCTCGACAAAAAGCCGGTTGATCTTATGTTTGCATTGTTGGTACCGGAAAATGCCGACGAAGAACACCTGGAAACACTCGCATTGCTCGCCAATATGCTCAATGACGAGAAAATACGGGAAGAACTACGCCATGCCAATACCGCAGACGAAATTCAGACAACCTTTGATGACTGGCAAAAATCACACTAACCGACAAGCCCATGTCTTCTATCACAGTAAACGACATATTTAACACACACTGTGAAAAATTAAATCTCAAATGGATTTGTGGGCAGGAAAATGGCCAGCAAACACTCTCCCAGTCCGATCAGCACCCTACTCTTTTTATCGGTTTTCTTAATTTAGTTCGCCCTAATCAGATACAGGTAATAGGTGAAACCGAGCTGCAATACCTTAATGGTCTGGGGAAAAACTCGTTCAATGATGCCATCGAGCATTTATTCACGAGCAAGCCAGCACTGGTGGTTATAGGCAATAATCTGGATCCGCCAGCAGAAATTATTGCACTTGCCACCAAAACCCAGACCGCTCTCATTCAATCGAGCAAAAACAGTAACCAGATTATTGAGCTCATTCAGTACTATCTTGCCGACCACCTAAGTGAGCATATTACCTTGCACGGTGTTTATCTCGAAGTACTCGGTGTTGGTGTATTGCTTTCCGGCCTCAGTGGCATTGGCAAAAGTGAATTGGCACTGGAACTGGTTTCAAGAGGTAATCGCCTGATAGCCGATGATATTATCGAGTTCCGGAAAATTTCACCCGATACGGTTTCAGGCATGTGCCCGGAAATACTAAAAGACTTTATCGAAGTTCGTGGGCTGGGCATACTGAATATACGTGCCATGTTTGGCGACAATGCTTTAATTAACAGAAAAAAACTGAGTTTAATCATAAACCTGGAAGTTGCAAAAAGTGCTGAGCCATCGCCCCTCGACAGGCTGGACGGCGGACATAAGCACCGCACCGTGTTAGAAGTCGAAATACCAGAAATTACGCTACCCATTGCAGTTGGTCGAACCTTAGCGGTTATTGTTGAAGCCGCTGTGCGTAACCATATATTATTAATGCATGGTTATAATGCAAGCGATGACTTTATAAAGCGACAACAACAATACATTGATAATAAACCAACAGAGAGCAAAAAATAAATGAATCTAATTATTGTCAGTGGGCTATCCGGCGCCGGAAAAAGTATTGCTCTGCACCTGCTCGAAGATATGGATTATTACTGTGTTGATAATCTTCCTATTAGTATGTTACCTGCACTTATTAAAGAATTCCACAAAGCCAAGTCACAACCCAGACAAAATATCGCCATTGGTATTGATGCACGAAATATTCCTGCCAACTTAAATGAGTTTGAATCCTGTCTGAATGAACTTAAAGAAAATAAAATCAACTATAAAGTTTTCTATTTAGAAGCCAATGACGAAACCATTATTAAACGCTTTAGCGAAACTCGCCGCAAGCACCCACTAAGCCAAACCGACATGTCGCTAAGCGAAGCGATTATATTAGAAAGAAAATTACTTGAACCCATTGCATACTGTGCAGATTTACGCTTTGATACCAGCCTGACCAATGTACATCAGTTACGCGAACGTATAAAAGAACGCCTGGTTAAGAATGATGAAACCAGCACATCGGTCTTAATAGAGTCCTTTGGTTTTAAGCATGGCGCTCCTGTCAATGCTGACTTTGTATTTGATGTACGCTGTTTGAGCAACCCCCACTGGATGCCCGAATTACGCCCACAAACAGGAAAAGATAAAACTGTTATTGATTTTCTGGAATCAAGTGATGATGTTAAATCAATGTACCACGATATTCTTCAGTTTCTTGAAAAATGGATACCAAAATTTATTGCCGAAAATCGAAGTTATATGACTATCGCTATTGGTTGTACTGGCGGACAACACCGTTCGGTCTATCTAACTGAAAAAATCTCATCTGCACTTAAAAAACATTACCCCAATATCTTGGTTCGGCACAGAGAATTAGAGTAATATATCAGAAACGACAATATTGAGAAAAAGCATGAGCGTCAGTGTCCTCATTATTACCCACGATCATATTGGCCAGGCTATCCTGGATACTGCAATAAAAATTATTGGCTCCTGTCCGATGCAGATACGTACTGTCAGTGTTGAAATGGACTGTGACCACAAAAATAAGCTCGCCGAAATAACATCAATTATCAGCGAGCTTGATAGTGATGATGGTTTATTGTTATTAACAGATCTTTATGGCGCAACCCCAAGCAATATCGCAACATCCATCAATATTGAAAATAGTATTATTGTAGCCGGTTTAAACCTGCCAATGCTAATTCGCGTTATGAACTACCATACTCTACCACTTTACGAGCTTGGTGATAAAGCCACAGGTGGTGGTAAAGATGGCATACTAACCTACTACACAGATATATAACAACAATGCAACACTCAAAGATTAAAATTATAAATAAACTCGGGCTGCATGCCCGCGCAGCAGCAAAATTTGTCACCCTTGCCAGTCAATACCAGAGTGAAGTTTTTCTTGAATACAATGAAAAAAAAGTGAACGGCAAAAGTATTATGGGCGTTATGATGTTAGCCGCATCAAATGGTACTGTTCTGACATTAATTGTAGACGGGCCAGATGAACAACAAGCCAGTGATGCAATAATAGAACTAGTGGGGAACCGCTTCGATGAACCAACCTGAGTAAGACCGAGTAACTCATTATGACCTTAAGCTTACAGGGAACCAGAATCACCTCCGGTGTGGCAATTGGCCCAGTACACATTATAAGGCAACATGACTTTGAGATTTCTGAGTATTACATTCAAAAAGACTTTATTCAGGAAGAAGTAAATCGTTACAAAAAAGCACACACTAATGCTAAAAACCACCTCGACTCCGTACTCAACAATATTCCACAATCAACACCTTCTGAAATTACAGCCTTCATTCACTCACATTTATTGATGCTTGATGATGAAATGTTAGCAGATGCACCTGTTGAAATAATACTAAAACAACAGTGCAATGCCGAATGGGCTTTAAAAATTCAGCGCGATAGCATAGTTAATATTTTTGATGCAATGGAAGATGACTATCTACGTACCCGCCGTGATGATGTCGATCATGTGGTAAAAACCATTATGCAAAACCTGCTCAGTGGCGCCATCCATCACGGTGTGCATCACTCACAGGAGCAACGCTTCAGCGGCCATATTATTGTTGCCGATGATATTTCACCATCAGAACTGGTGTTAATGCAACATCACGGTATTGCAGCCTTTGTCACTCAAACCGGCGGTCCCACATCACATACCGCTATCATTGCGCGTAGTTTAAATATTCCGGCCATTGCAGGAATACATAATATACATACTTTGCTACACGAAGGTGAAACCATTATAGTCGATGGCCGTTTTGGCCTGATTTTAACAAATATCGATGATGAAGCCTTACATCATTACCATCATCTACGCCGTGAACAGCAAATACAACTCAAACGTTATAAAGAATTTCCTCATCTCCCGGCAATAACCGATGATGGTATTGAAATAAAAATCAGTGCCAACATTGAATTGCCCGAAGAAATTCCACTTATTCATGAAATGGGAGCAAATGGCATTGGTTTATACCGTACCGAATACCTGTTTATGAATCGCGCTACCGCACCATCCGAGGAGGAGCAGTTTCAGGCCTATGCAAATGTACTCATGCAGCTAAAGGACAAACCATTAACGATTCGTACATTGGACTTAGGATCAGACAAACAAGTGGATAGTGGCAAGCAAACTTCCCATGCGATCATTAATCCGGCATTAGGTTTACGTGCGATCAGGTTGTGTTTAAATGACCTTTCCCTGTTTATTCCCCAGCTGCGTGCAATCCTTCGTGTTTCGGCACTGGGATCTGTAAAAATGATGATCCCCATGCTCTCAAACATAAATGAATTACAACAAGTACTACGCCTTATTCAAACCACACAAGCGGCCTTACAAAAAGAATCTATCCTGTTTGATCCTGATATGCCCATCGGAGGTATGATAGAAGTACCGGCGGCGGCTATCTGCGCCGAAATGTTTGCCTCTGAACTGGATTTTTTATCTATCGGCACTAACGATCTCATTCAGTATACCCTTGCCATTGACCGAATTGATGATGAAGTCAACTATCTATACGACCCTCTCCACCCCGCCGTGCTCAAACTGATTGCGCAAACAATTTCAGCCGGCCAGCAAGCAGGTATTCCTGTTACCATGTGTGGTGAAATGGCCGGCGATCCACGTTACACCAGATTATTACTTGGTCTGGGCTTGCAGGAATTCAGTATGCACCCTAACTCTCATCCACCTATCAAACAAATTATTCCATTGTGCAATACCAGGAAATTAAACCGCCAGGTCAAACGCCTGCTAAAAAACAATAATCACCGTGACTTTACAAACCAAATTGAAAAATTGCTCTGTTAATCGACCCCGTCAAGTTTTTTTTATTTTATAGCCACTGCCTGTTACACTTAGACTACTCTTAAGAGAAAAATTCAGCAGAAAGTGATCTCATCATGGCAAATGCACAAGAAGAACAGAAAGATTTACTTCATACAGTCACTGAGTGTATAGAAAATAACGATTGTAAAAAAATTGATCAGCTTCTAAAAGATCTCCATCCAGCTGAAATTGCACATGTTATTGAAACCCTGTCAGGCAGAGAACGTGAAAAAATATGGGAACGTGTCCCAACTGAATATGAAGGTGAAATTCTTGTTAACCTTAATGAAGCGGTTCGTAGCCATTTTATTAAAACAATGGAACCCTCTGCCTTACTTGCCGCAACTGAGTCCCTGGAAACTGATGACCTTGCCGACATTTTATCAGAAATTCCACAGGCAGTAAGCCAGGAGCTCCTCCTGAGCATGGAGCAACAGGATCGCGATCGCCTTAAATCCGTTCTGTCCTATGCCGATAACACAGCCGGCGGTTTAATGGATTTAAACACCATTATTATTCGTGCCGACACATCACTTGATGCTGTACTCCGATACCTGAGGTTTAAAGGTGAACTACCTGAAGGAACCGACACACTTTATGTGGTTGACCGAGAAAATAAATACCTCGGGTTATTACCACTCACAACCCTGTTAACTAGCGACCCTAACCTGCTCGTTGCCGACACAATGGATGCAGGTGTTGAGGCTATTAATGCAAATACCTCAGTCCGTGATGTTGTAAATATTTTTGAACACCGTGATTTGATTACCGCTCCTGTTATTGATGATGATAACAAACTGCTGGGTCGAATTACGATCGATGATGTTGTTGATGAAATCCGAGATGAAGCCGAACACTCGGTTATGAGTATGGCTGGTTTAAATGAAGAAGATGATATGTTTGCGCCTGCTCTGGTCAGCACTAAACGTCGTACTATCTGGCTCGGTGTTAATTTACTCACGGCTCTTTTAGCATCTATCGTAATTGGCCAGTTTGAAGCAACGATTGAAAAACTGGTTGCTCTGGCTATTTTAATGCCAATTGTTGCTAGTATGGGGGGGATTGCTGGTAGCCAGACACTGACACTGGTGATACGAGGTATGGCACTCGGCCGTATCGGAAAATCAAATACCCGCCGACTTTTACACAAAGAACTCTGGGTTGGTATATTTAATGGCCTGATCTGGGCTACTATTATTGCCGTTATTGCTGGCCTCTGGTTCAATAATCTGCAGATCAGCTATATTATTGGTAGCGCAATTATTATCAACTTGTTTGTTGCTGCATTAGCAGGCGCAAGCATTCCACTCATTCTGGATCGACTTGGTATTGACCCTGCACTGGCGGGCACAGTCATCCTGACAACAGTAACCGATGTTATTGGTTTTATGGCCTTCCTCGGCCTGGCAACATTGGTTATTTTATAACGAGTTTTTTATGTCACGAAAAAAAAACCATGCGACAACAGAAACTGATTTAGAGATAGATAGTGAAGAATTTATCAGTAAATCACAGTTGAAACGTGAAGCCCATGCGTTGACTGATCTCGGCTCCAAATTGCTCACACTATCAGCAGAAGAACTCAACCGCTTTGAACTTCCTGACAATTTACTCGAAGCTCTGAAAGTTGCAAAAAATATAAAGAAACACGGAGCTTTAAAAAGACAAAAGCTCTATATAGGAAAGCTATTACGAGGGCTGGATGCAAAACCCATTGAAACACAATACGAAATACTTCAAAGCCCACATAAGGAAGATGTAAAACAATTTCACGATGTGGAAAACTGGCGTGATTCAATTATTGACAATCCTGCTAACATCAATATCTTTCTTGCACAGTTTCCAATGGCACAACGTCAATCATTAATAAAGATGCAACGTGATTCAAATAATGCTAACCCCCAAATAGCCACACGTGCAAAACGCAAACTCTTTCTTTATATTAAAGAATTTGTATTTAACCATAACAAGCAGAACATTCAGGACGACTTTTTATAGCATTCCAGCTTACGGTGTTTTAAAACAGGGAATTGCTTACGCATTAAATTAATTTTTTCCTGATCCAGATCTGCAATTACAAAACCGGAACCCCGTTCCAGCCTGTCTTTAACTTCACCCCAGGGATCCACTATCATGCTCTCACCATGTGTTTCGCGCCCATTCGCATGGTAGCCACCTTGTGCCGAAGCAATAATATAACTTAAATTTTCAATCGCACGTGCGCGTACTAATGACTCCCAATGCGCTTTACCGGTAATTGCTGTAAAGGCAGCGGGTAATACAATAAGGTCAACCTCCTTGTCCACCATACGACGAAACATTTCAGGGAAACGTAGATCATAACAAACAGCAAATCCCATACGTCCAAATGGTGTATCCTGTACAATAATTTTACTGCCTGCATCAATGACTTCTGATTCAAAATAATTTTCACCATCGTCCAGTGTTACGTCAAACAAATGGATTTTGTCATAACGCGTTACAATCTCTCCTTCAGGATTCACCAGTAAACAGGCTGCTCGAATACGCTGTGTATCATCACTAACAATGGGGATCGTGCCTGCAACAATCCATACTTGATGCTTGCTGCACATTTTTTTTATAAAATCCTGAATTGGACCTTCCCCCTGCAACTCCTTTACTTTAAACACATCGGTTTCTTTCATACCCATAAAGGCAAAGTTTTCGGGTAATACAACAAGTTCAGCCCCGGCATCGACTGCATAACTTATCCAGCGACCAGCCTCATTTAAATTAGCAGACACATTAGGGCCAGAGGCCATTTGGATTGCAGCAATACGCTTCATTCTGTTTTCCTAGCTACGATTAATATAAAATTTTATTGATACTCAGTTCAATTTCCTGAACATTAAGGCCACCTGGCTGAAGTTCAATATAACCTGAAGCCAGACCTAAAGAAACAAGCCAACCTTTTAATTCGGAAGCCCATAGTATTCCTACCTCGCCACCAGGATAACGTATACGCAGTGCATAACCTTTTTTATCCAACAAACTATTCACTACTTTATGAACAGCTGGCATTGCTAAAACGGACTCTGCTGTTCTTGGTACAGACCATTGCTGCTGTGTTAGAGCAAAATAAACCGGCTTGTCTTTTGTTGCAGCCAGGGTTAGTCCAACGGGAGACAAACAAAACAACAATACTAACACTCTGATTTCTATTATATTTTTATGTATCATCATGTTCTTCTTCGGCTTCTGGATTATTTTTAGCGGGCTTCTCTTCATTTTTATCAATTCTATTTATTACTGGTTTATCCCAGCTACCTGTTAAATGATAAATACGTTTTGAAGATTCATCGATATCTGCACCAAATAATTTTTTAAAGAAATAAACAATAGCACCTACCTGTGGCCCAAAAATAGCACCACTTGTTAGGGGAAGTGTACCACTTACATTTGGTACAACCGTTACATAATAGTCAAAATCTCGCGCCACAATACCTGTACGACCTGTTACAAGAACATAAGCAGCCGGGCCAGCAATGCTGACATCATCCGAAAAAGCACTACCATCACGAATATTATAGTTACCTACTATCCGGTCAAAATTAAAACCACTTTTAAATGCATCACCACTAAAAATCATTCCCGGCAAAGACTCAATACTTAACAAACCCAGCATTCGCCCTGCGCCAGGGTCTACTTTTGTAAATACACCATTGGTGATGTCCATGGTAACGATACCATTTAATGTTCCCCAGTCAAAATCACCAAAGCCCCCTCTCCAGTTGAAATCACCAGAAAATTTTGCCTTACCATTTTCAATAATCGAATTAAAGCCCAAACTATTTAATAAATCTCCATAATTTTCTGATGCCAGCGTCATCGTTACCTCGGTGGATTGCTTACCTGGTCGATAGTACCAGTAAGCCTTACCTTCAACGTCAACATGTGGAGAGGTAATAGTAAATTTATCCAGGCTTAAACCATTCTTTTTACGACTCGTCTTAAAATAAGCTTTACCATACTGAAAGGTTTCATATTCCAGCTGCTCGATTTCACCTTCAAATACAGGTAATTTACGCGGATCAGAAGACTTGCCTGATTGTTGACTTTTAGCTTTTACCAAATGCAAAATATCCATATCAACTTTGACAGGAATACCAAGGAAACTTTTTTTATCTTTCTTGATGGTAGGTTCAAGTGCATCCAGCCAGTCACCAATAGAAAAACCCCATAAGCTTCCGGTTAATAATAATATTTCTTCATCAGGAATTTTTGCCGTTTTTGTTTTAAACCGGAATTCACCTCGACGCAGCCGTGCACTGGAATCAGCTAAATCAATATCCATCGCATAAGACATTGCCTCACCATAAACAAGATGTAATAAAATACTGTTTTTTGAAACATTCTCAACTGTAATATAAGTTGGTATGATTTCTTTTGCAGACTTATTCATTGGTATTGGCAAATTAATAGCAACATTCGACATATTCGTTGTTAGCTGCAAAACCGGATTTTTTACAACACCATCCTGTTTATGTTTTAATGTGAAAACACCTTGCCAATCTGTACGCCCTGTCACTTTGTCATAGCCGGGTATTTCCAGGCGCTGCATTGTTTTACTCACATCAACATTACCCTGCATAACAAAACGAATAGGATGTCCGCCATACTCCTGCCGTGTAAAGATATCAATAACCGACTTCCCCCCCATAATATTAGCTTTAATACCAGACGCTGTTGCAGAGTTCTGCGTGAACTCAACTTCACCTCTTATATTTTTTGCATAAAGTTTTTTATTGGTTCCAACAATATTCACTCCCAGTAGAAAAGCCTTTGCTTTAACATTAAGCGGTGATATTTTTTCAACTTCATCTGACAGGGGAATATCCAGTACCACATCAATGTTGGTTTTTCCAGAAAAATCATAACTATCAACAAAATCACGCAGATCTTCCATAAACGTAGTTGAAGAATATTGCGCAATATCATCCAGATTACTTTTTATCTGAGCCGTGGTTTTAAGTAATGGCTGCAAATAATTATCTATACGTACTTTAAAATTATCAGCAGAACTGTTCAATAATTCAATATGCTTAACGTCAACTTCAATCCCCCGACCGGTAAAGACAGCCTCTGCATCTCCCTTGCGTAAATGCGGCCAACCTGATTTATAATTTATTTGCAGGTCTCTGGCTGTGAAATAGCCTTTAAAAACCCCCTGATGATCGTTATAGGGAAACTCATCCATTCTGCCATGTAAAATAATTTTTCCATTCTCTATATCACCGGTAATAAAAGCAGATTTCATCCATTCTTTAAAATCACCCCTCATAATGGCTCTGGGTAAATATTTATATACAGCGCTCGCTTTACCCCGTTCAATTTTTGACTGTAAGTCAATATAAGGTGACACATCATTATCAGGAATATTAAGATTAAAGCTTATTTCAGCTTCAACATCCGTGTTACTAACCTTAATTTCGTTGCTAGAAAAAACCCAACTGGCTTTATCTCTAAACCATTCTATGGTGCCGGTCAGGTTATCAAAGCTAACAGGCTTTAATAAAATGTCCGTATAGGACAACTCGGCATTCTCTGTTTTAATATTCAGCATTCCTGATTCTTTATTAGTAAAGAACTCACCTGACACACCTCGAAGACCGGGTATATTTTCAATGCTATTAAGAGAAAAGTTATCGACTTTAGCTGAAACAAAATATTCTTTTACATCATTGCCCTGAGAGATTAATTTAGACTTAATATTCTTCACTTCACCGGAAGGTGCTGCGTTATGCAGATATTTAAATACAACATCATCGATATACCCACTTTTTAGTAATAAATCGCGAATATCCTCAACCCGGAAATACTTAATATTTGTTTCAATTGTTTCTATTTTTGTTTCTGCAACATATTGACGTGCAATTTTAACTTCCGTTTCGGGCCATACCCCTTTGTCTGAAATAAATTTTAATTTTCCAATGGATAAATCCCAGTTATCAAAATCCTTATTCCAGTTGATCAAGCCACCCAGTAATTTCACTTTTGCACTGGCATTGGTTTTTAAACGTTTTAAAACAACATCATGGGCAGTAACATCGGCTGAGATATTGCTCAACTCACCAGCAACCCATTCCCCCCATAATTCAAAGTCCATTTGCCCCTGCTCCACCATAACGTCCATAATAACGGGTTTAAAACCCCATTCGTTGGCATTAATATTTTTTCCCTTCGCATAAAACTTTCCAACCCACTTAATCGGATCCAGCATGTCACCATAAACATCTAAAGCCAACTCCAATTTTTTTGCTGTGCTTTTATTCTGTTGTAATAAAATAAATTCGCCATTAAATTGATGCCGATTACGGTTATTTTTAAGTTTAAGGGTTACATTTCGAAAATGCGTAGGCTTGGTAAGACTTTTTTTGTCATGCCAGACAATACTGCTATTTTGGATAACCAGACTGCTACGGTTAAAAAGCCATTCAGATAATTCATTGTTACTAGATAACTCCTGCTCAGAAAAGGCACCACCAATATCAGCCACATCCACATCCTGCACCAGGATCTTGCCATCTTTCTTCCTTGTTATCGCAAGTTCAACACCATCGATTGTATAAATACTGGGAATAACTTTAGCTTCTTTTATTGAACGAAATAATGAAAAACCAATTTTTATTTTTGATATTTCCAGTATTTCCCGGTCATTCTTTTTGCTCATCAACTTTACATCATGAAAAACAATAACCGGTGTAACCCCTGACATAAAGGCATCCAGATCACCAATTTTTACTGGCCGTTCAATTACTTTTGCAAGTTGCTGCTCAACATAAGAACGATAACTATGTACGTCAGGTAGAAACACCCGTGCAGCTGAAAGCCCTATTGCAAGTAGTATTATCATTGCAATAATGATATAAAGTATAAAATTTCTAATTCTATTTAACATTAAATTTTAATGGCAGATACCACTATAATGAAGAAACCTAACCATACTGAAATCACATTGGTACAACATCAAATTGCTCTTGTGCATATTCTGTCTCAACCTGAAAGCGAATTGACTTACCAATAAATTCTTCCAGCTCGGCAACCCCACTGGACTCATCATCCAGTAAATTATCAACAACCGCTTCGGCTGCCAGAACCAGGTAGTTCTCTGCGTCAAACTGACGAGACTCTCGTAAAATCTCACGAAATATTTCATAGCTAACCGTTTCAACAGTCATGATTGAACCACGACCCTGACATGTTGGGCAGACTTCGCATAAAATATGCTCCAGGCTTTCACGGGTTCGTTTGCGTGTCATTTGCACCAACCCTAAAGATGACACCTCACTGATATTGGTACGTTCCGGATCTTTCAGCAACATTTTTTCAAGACCACGCAAAACCTGCCGCTTGTGTTCTTCATCTACCATATCAATAAAGTCGATAATGATAATGCCACCTAAATTTCTAAGCCGAACCTGGCGGCAAATAGCCTGTGTTGCTTCCAGATTTGTTTTAAAAATTGTTTCTTCAAGATTTCGATGACCAACAAAAGCGCCGGTATTCACATCAATGGTTGTCATTGCTTCGGTTTGGTCAATAATTAAATAGCCACCGGACTTCAACTGCACTTTAGGTTCAAGTGACTTGCGTATCTCATCGTCCACACCGTATAAATCAAAAATAGGACGTTCACCCGGGTAATATTCAATACAGTTAGCAACTTCTGGAATAAATTTTTTTGAAAATTTTTCAACTCGCTTGAAAGTTTCACGTGAGTCAATACGGATTTTCTGTATATCGGTGCCGCCCAGATCACGCATTGTTCGCATCACTAAAGGCAAATCTTCGTGTAACAGGTTAACGACTTTTTTAGATGAGGTTTGAGTCGATTTGGCTTTGACCGCGGCCCATAATTTCTCAAGAAAAACAACATCCTTGCAAATATCTTCTTCACTCACACCCTCGGCAACAGTGCGAACAATGTAGCCATTTTTATACTCAGAGTGTTCGGTGTTATGTTTGACAATAATGTCTTTTAAACGCTGACGCTCTTCTTCCGAGTCTATTTTTTGTGATATACCAATATGATCCGTATTTGAAATCAGCACCAGATAGCGGGATGGAATTGAAATACTGGTTGTTAGTCGAGCACCTTTGGTGCCAATGGGATCCTTCACAACCTGAACAATCAGCTGTTGCCCTTCTGTCAGTAAATCACCAATATCAGCAATACCTTCGGCTTGCTTTTCATCTCCATTATTTT
Organism: Chromatiales bacterium; assembly: GCA_027076325.1. Taxonomy (GTDB): domain Bacteria; phylum Pseudomonadota; class Gammaproteobacteria; order UBA6429; family Thiohalophilaceae; genus SZUA-37. Next base: position 53,107 of record JALTJZ010000045.1, read on the forward strand.
TAATCAGTCGCTGATAGTTATCTGCAATATCAGAAGCATGTAAAAAAGCCGTTCGCTCCAGGCCAATGTCGATAAAAGCCGCCTGCATGCCGGGTAAAACCCTTGAAACTTTGCCACTGTAAATATTGCCGACTAAACCACGCCGTCGTGCACGCTCAATATGTACTTCCTGTAACATACCGTTTTCAACGTAAGCTATCCGTGTTTCCTGTGGCGTCACGTTAATTAATAATTCTTCACTCATTTAGACCGCTTCTTTTATATTTTTTATCATGCCGATAAAACATCGACACCTGATTGTGCTAACAAACGGGCCGTTTCAAATAAAGGTAAGCCCATTACCCCTGAGTAACTGCCCTGTAAATTTTCTATCAATATCGCGCCCAGCCCCTGCACGGCATAACTTCCCGCTTTATCCACGCCTTCACCTGTGGCGATATAGCGTTTGATTTCCTGCGGGCTTAAGCGTTTAAATGTTACTAACGTACGTGAAGTTGCGGCTAAAATACATGAACCATAAACGGCAACCCCAGTATAGACTTCATGGGTTGTTGCCGAAAGCTGGCTGAGTATCGCTTCTGCATGCTCTGTCGATTCAGGTTTGCCCAATATTTGATCATCACAGACCACGGCTGTATCCGCCCCTATCACTAACCCTATTGTGGCGCGTTTTTTTGTTGATTGCCAATTACTTAACCCTGTTTTGTTTGCTTCTAAGCCCTTTTTTTCGAGCAGCGCAACCCCCGCCTGCACTTTTTCAATTGCAACACGCTGCACATAATCTGGTGGAGATTCACCGGGTTGTTGTTCCTCTGGAACGAAAACATCGAGTACATCAAATCGGACACCGATTTGTGTCAATAATTCACGGCGGCGTGGTGATTGTGAAGCAAGATAAACCGGAGGCTGTGTCATCCAGTAACCACTATTTATGATAAGGATGATTTTTGATAATCATCAAAGCACGATAAAGCTGTTCCGCAAGGACAATGCGAACCAAAGGATGCGGCAAGGTTAAACTGGATAGAGACCATTTTTCCTGTGCTTTATCCAGACAGGCCTGAGTCATACCATCAGGGCCACCAATAAGTAAAGCAACATCTTTACCCGATTGCATCCAGTCCTGCATTTTCTCTGACAAAACCTCCGTCGACCAGTTTCGACCCGTCACGTCCAGCGCTATAACCTCTGCCTTAGCTGGAATTGCAGCAAGTATACTTTTTTCTTCCTGCTGCATTGCCTGCTTAATATTTTTAGACTTTGCGCGTTGGCCTAAAGGTAATTCAATAAATTTAACCTGACACTCTTTCGGCATACGGCGCAAATATTCATCAACACCTTGAGTCACCCAGTTGGGCATTTTGGTTCCAACGGCAAGAATATGAATATTCATGCTCTAATCACAACCAACGCGAAGCACACAACAAAAACTCAAAACTGTATTGGAATTTATCAGGCACAAATTTAAAGATGTTATGTTCTTTGCATCCGCTATGGTTAATTAAAATCATTTAACTACAGACTTATTCAGAAACAGCCTCAGGGCTATCTGCATCCCAAAGCTTTTCCAGATTATAAAAATCACGTACATCCGGAGTCATAATATGCACCACAACGTCACCCAAATCGATCAAAATCCAGTCAGCCGCTTGCTCACCTTCAACACCAATCGGCCGTACACCCTTTTCTTTTGTTACTTTTAAGACATTATTTGATAATGATTTAACCTGCCGGGTAGTGTTGCCAGTTGCGATAACCATGATATCGGTTACACTGGAACGCCCGGTAACATCAAGGACTCGAACATCAATCGCTTTAATGCCTTCCAGTGCATCAACGGTTAAATCACATAGTTCTTTACTGTTCATATTTAAAACTAACCTGCATATATTTTTTGCTGTTGAATAACATTATTCACTGCCGGTGGAACAAATTCTTCAATGGATTGTTTGTTTTTTATTCTTTGGCGTATATCCGTTGCAGAAATATCAATTTGTGTCACGGGCATAAAGAAAATAGCACCTTGCTGCTGCCCAGCAAAGGCTTTAATGGAATCAATCTGCCGTTGTTTAACTTCACTGCATAAATCAGCCGGCAACTGCGCTAAATTTAATTCAAACCCTGGTCGATAAGTTACTACACAATTTGCCAATGAAAAAATCCGCTGCCATTGATACCACTGATTTAAGCCAAAAAAAGCATCCATACCAATAATTAAACAAAAAACTTTTCCACTTAAATCATACTGAAGGCTTTGCAAGGTATCCACCATATAAGAAACACCTTGACGATTTAGCTCACGTTCATCAATGATACAATTCTCATACTCATCAATAGCGGCATGTAACATAGCAAGCCGCTGCGCTACTGTTGCAACCGGTGCAGCACGATGCGCAGGAACAGAACACGGTATAAAACGAAGTTCTTCCAGACCCAGGCTTTGTTTAACATCCAGTACCGGCTTGATATGTCCATAATGAACAGGATCAAACGTACCACCAAAAATGCCTATCATTTTCGAATGTGGCCATCACCTAGCACGATGTATTTTTGCGATGTTAAACCTTCAAGCCCCACCGGACCACGCACATGAATTTTATCAGTACTGATACCGATTTCTGCACCCAGACCATATTCAAAGCCATCGGCAAAACGAGTCGATGCATTCACCATAACCGAACTTGAATCCACTTCGGCCAGGAACCGCCGAGCATTGGTATAATCTTCGGTTACTATCGACTCGGTATGCCCGGAGCTATGCTGATGGCAATGTTCAATGGCTTCGTCCATTCCATTCACGACTCGAATAGACAAAATCGGAGCAAGGTATTCTTCATCCCAGTCTGTCTCGGTTGCCGCAATTACACTTGAGATGATTTTTTGTGTTTTTTCACAACCACGCAACTCGACACCTTCATCGCTGTACATTTTACAAAGTGTTGGCAGTATCGACTCGGCAATCGCCTCATCAACCAGTAAAGTTTCCATCGTGTTACAGGTACCATAGCGTTGTGTTTTGGAATTAAAAGCCACCGCAAGGGCTTTGTCCATATCCGCTTTGCCGTCTATATACACATGACAAACACCGTGCAAGTGCTTAATAACCGGCACAGTCGCTTCCGCACTTACTCGTTCAATTAAACCTTTACCACCGCGAGGTACAATCACATCCACGTACTCAGGCATGGTAATCAATTTACCAACCGCTTCACGATCTGTTGTTTCGATTACCTGAACACAGTCAACAGGCAAATCTGCTTCTTTTAAACCAGCCTGAATACATTGTGCAATTGCCTGATTTGAATGTGCCGCTTCCGAACCACCGCGCAAAATAGCGGCATTGCCTGATTTTAAACACAGTGCTGCGGCATCGGCCGTTACATTTGGACGCGACTCATAAATTATACCAATCACACCTAAAGGCACGCGCATTTTACCCACTTGAATACCAGACTCGCGGTAGCTTAAATCGGTGACTTCACCAACCGGATCAGCCAGTGCAACAATTTGTCTAATACCTTCGGCCATCCCGCTAATACGTTCAGGATTTAATGCCAGGCGATCAAGCAACGCTTCATCCAGCCCATTCTTTTCACCGGCTTCTAAGTCTTTTTTATTAGCAGCCAACAAGATCGCTTGTTGAGATTCAATCGCCATTGCTATCGCCAGTAAGGCTTTATTTTTGGCAGCACTGGGCGTACCCGCTAATTTGCGTGATGCCGCACGTGCCTGTTCACCAAGTTGTTGCATATATGTTTGAATATTCACTTTCGCATCCATTGGCTAAACCTGTCTAAAATGAAAATGAGGGAACGGCTTAAGTGCCTGTTAATAAGCACCGCCCACTAAGTCAAGTACGAATAAGCTGCTTGCTTTGGCCTTTGTACAGGCATTAAGGGTTTTCCCGCTATTTTAAGTACCAATTGTATCAACTCGTGCCAGATATTTCCTGTTTTAAGGCCTTTATTCAACTTATCCAGCTCACTTAATTGCCATAAAAATAACTGCCACTGGTGTGCTTTATGCCGGGATAAGGCTGATTTGACACAATTCTGGCGCTTTTGCCAGACATGAAAAGACCGTATAACCTGTTCCAGCGGTTGCTCACTTACTGCCAATGACATCGAAACCAGAGTTCGAATTTCGCGCGTAAAAGCCCAGACAATAATAACCGGATCCACACCTTCGCCCTGCAAACCGTCCAGCATTTTCACTGACTGACTTGCTTCACCATTTAAACAGCCATCAATCAACTGGAAAACATTATAGCGCGAGCTATCAGCAACCAGATCACGCACCGCATCACTGTCTACCTCACCTTCACCGTTCAATAAAAATAATTTTTCCAGTGCCTGCTCAGCAGCCAGCAAATTCCCCTCCACCCGATCACATAACAGTGCTAATGCATCGGGGGTTGGCTGCATCTTTAATGTCAACATTCGTTGCGTTACCCAACGAGGCAATTGCGCCTTGTCAATTGGCCAGATTTGTATACACACACCTTTGGCATCAATCGCCTTAAACCATTTAGACTTGTGCTGCTGCTTTTCAAGTTTGCCACTTACTATTAATAACATCACATCATCGGGACATTCAGCCATAAAAGCAATGAGTGCTTTACTACCCTCAGCACCCGGTTTTGTTTGTAGCATGCGTAGTTCAATTAAACGCTTGTCACCAAACAGTGACATGCTTTGACTTTCCGCTAGCAATAAACCCCAATCAAATTTATTATCAACATCCAGCACAACCCGCTCGCTAAAACCATTATTTACCGCAGCCTGCCTAATTGCTTTTACAGCTTGTTCTTTTTGTAAAGGCTCATCACCCGTTACATAATAAACATTCATTAGCTTCTGCCCGAGATTACCGGATAGCTGTTGTAATGAAATATTCATTTTTTATTAATCTCATTATTTTTAACGGGTATTTCAACTTGAGATGCATTACCCGAGGAAGACCCTGTACTCGAAAGTTGCCTGAGCTTAATCCCAATACGCCGCATTGATTGACGCACAGCTAATGAAATCATCTGTGACCTGATTGTTAGCTCTTCATCACTCTTGGCAAGAGCCTGAGAGGGATCATAAATATAATTACGGTTTAAATTAATTGGCCGCTCGGCAACCAGCCATTTCCCTTCTGGATTCTGTACCCGCATAGAAAAGACATACGTTAATTCATATTCATTGGCTGTCCCTGATGCATTAACAGATAAAACTCGGCGAGTAAATTTATTTTGCAACACGACAAAATGCACTGTATCCACATCGGCTGTGGTTAAAACTTTAGCACCGGATGATTCCAGTTGTTGTTTAATCGCCAGGCCAACTTCACTGTATTGCGCCACACCATCAATTACCGCATATTTTATACTACTCGGCAGGTTACTGGCACCACGCAAACGAAACCCACAGGCCGAGAGTAAACTCAGCATAAGTATTAACAGTATTATTTGATTAAACAGCTTAGTCATTAAGGTTTAACCACTATATTCACCAGTCGTTTTGGCACAACAATCACTTTAACCACATTCATGCCCTCAATAAAACGTTGCACATTTTCATCTTTAAAAGCCTGTTGCTCGATATCGTCTTTCGATGCTTCACTTGCCACCATCATTTTAGCGCGCAACTTGCCATTTACCTGAATGATCATTTGAATTTCGTCCTGCACCAGCGCATTGGCATCATGTTGTGGCCAGCCATGATTAACGATATTCTCATCATGTCCTAATACCTGCCAGAGTTCATGTGTTACATGCGGAATAATCGGCGATAATACCAACACTATTAATTCCAAAGCCTCCTGCATAACAGCCAGCCCTTGCTCACTATTATCATTAAATTTGGTAACACTGTTCATTAACTCCATAACAGCTGCAATGGCCGTATTAAAAGTATAACGGCGGCCAATATCATCGGTTACTTTTGCAACGGCCTTATGCACTTTCATTCGCAGCTCGCGCTGCTCGCTGTTAAGTGCATCAATATTCAAATTTGTAATTGTATTTTCTTCTAGAGCCTGGCAATGTTTCATCACCACATTCCAGACACGCTTAATAAAACGATAAGCACCTTCCACACCGGCATCCGACCATTCCAGTGACTGATCAGGTGGTGCTGCAAACATCATAAATAAACGTGCAGTATCGGCGCCGTATTTTTCGATTAACGCCTGCGGGTCAACCGTATTGCCTTTGGATTTGGACATTTTACTGCCGTCTTTTAAAACCATACCCTGGGTTAAAAGATTTTTAAACGGCTCATCATTTTTAATTAACCCGGCATCACGCATTAATTTATTAAAGAAGCGCGCATACAATAAATGTAAAATTGCATGTTCGATACCACCCACATATTGATCCACCGGCAACCAGTAGTTGGCACGTTCATCGACCATTGCGGTATCTGAATCGGCCGAACAATAACGTGCGTAATACCAGGACGATTCCATAAAGGTATCAAAGGTATCCGTTTCACGTATCGCCGCCTTACCGCATTTTGGGCAGGTCGTTTCATAAAACTCAGGCATCTTTTTAATCGGTGAGCCGACACCTTCAAAGGTGACATCTTCGGGTAACACAACCGGTAAGTCTTTATCCGGCACTGGTACGGCACCACAGGCATCACAATTAATAATGGGGATAGGCGCCCCCCAATAGCGTTGCCGTGAAACCCCCCAGTCTCGCAACCGATAGGTTGTACGTACCTGACCCTGATGATTTTTATTTAAGTAATCGGCAATCTTTGTAAATGCATCATCCGAGCTTAAACCATCAAACTCAGCCGAGTTAATTAACCGGCCTTTTTCAGTAAAAGCCTGTTTATTTAAATCAATATTGGTATTGTCATCGGTAATTACTTGTTGAACCGGCAAACCGTATTTCGTTGCAAACTCCCAGTCACGCTGGTCATGTGCCGGCACCGACATCACCGCACCTTCGCCATAACCCATTAATACAAAGTTTGCGATAAAAATAGGCAACTGTTTGCCCGTGACAGGATGAACCGCTTTAAAACCGGTATCGATGCCCAGTTTTTCCTGTGATTCAACAACTGCTTCAGCCGTACCAACTGCGGTACACTGTTTAACAAAAGCAGCAACATTGTCATACTGGATGGCCGCTTGTTGAGCTAAGTCATGTTCTGCAGCAACGGCCAAATAAGTCACTCCCATTAAAGTATCAGGACGAGTGGTAAAAACTTTTATATTTCTGTCTTGCCCGGCAATTTTAAAACCAATCTCAACACCTTCGGAACGCCCAATCCAGTTTTTCTGCATGGTACGAACCTGTTCCGGCCAGCCATCCAGCGAATCCAGTTCGGTTAGTAATTCTTCGGCATAATCGGTTATCTTGAAAAACCATTGAGGAATTTCTTTACGCACCACATCGGTATCACAACGCCAGCATTTACCATCAATCACCTGCTCGTTAGCTAACACGGTGACATCATTCGGGCACCAGTTTACTGCAGCGGTTTTTTTATAGACCAGCCCTTTTTCATAAAGACGTGTAAACAGCCATTGTTCCCAGCGATAATAATCGGCATTGCAAGTGGCCAGTTCGCGATCCCAGTCATAAGCCAGCCCCAGTTGCTTAAGCTGGTTTCGCATATAGTCAATATTATCTCGTGTCCAGCTTGCCGGCGGTACGTTATTTTTATGTGCGGCATTTTCAGCAGGCAAACCAAAGGCATCCCAACCCATCGGTTGCATCACATTTTTACCTTGCATGCGTTGGTAACGACTGATTACATCACCAATGGTGTAGTTACGCACATGCCCCATATGTAAACGACCACTCGGGTAAGGAAACATAGACAGGCAATAAAATTTTTCTTTGCTTTTATCTTCAACTACTTTAAATATCTGGCTTTTCTCCCAATAATGCTGGGCAGACTTTTCAATAAGCTGGTGCTGATATTCTTCGTTTATTTTTTTCGACGACATGGATTTAGTTAACCTAATTACAGTGTTGTTTTGCAAGATGCACCCTTGCAGGATATTTTACGCATTATCGGTTTGCGCGTCAGGTGTTTTTGGTTTTATTCGTGTAAATAATCACCCCGAATAACAATAAAAACACCAGACTGATAACCGGCCAGTTACCCCAACGCACATACGGTGTTGCACCGGTTCTTGGTTGTACTGAATAGCTAAGTACATAAGCCTTAAATTGAGGTGAGCGTGCTAATATCCTGCCTTTGTGATCGATTACCGCAGAAATACCATTAGTGGTTGCACGTACTAGCATCCGTCCCGTTTCAAGCGTTCGCATTTGGGCTATTTGTAAATGTTGATGCGGGGCAAGGGAATCCCCATACCATCCGTTATTACTGCCATTGAGTAAAAGTGTCGCTTCAGGTAATTGTCGAATAAGTTCCTCACCAAACGAATCTTCATAACAAATGGTTGTTGCCAGTGGCTCACCACGCATTTTCAGTAAGGGCTGATCGACTCTACCTTTACTGAAACTCGACATTGGCAAATCAAAAAACTTGACCAGACCACGAATTAAACCTTCAAGCGGCACATACTCACCAAAAGGCACCAGGTGTACTTTATGAAAAACCCCGGAATAGGTATCAAGACTTTTATCACTGGCTGAAAAGCTCATCATGCTCGAGTAGTAATGTTCGAAATCTTCATCCATAAAAGGCAAACCAACAATTAAATCCGTGTTAGTTTGTTTTGCTTCTCTGGCCAGCGGAAGCAAATAGCTTTTATCCATCTGATGGTAAAAAATTGTCATTGCATTTTCTGGCCAGACAACAACATCACTGTCCCAGTGTTGCCGTGATAACTCAGCATAAATATCCATACGCAATTTTATTTTGTCCGCATCCCATTTTGTTAATTGCTCTGCATTACCCTGAACAAGACTCACTTTAATCGACTTGTTTTTTGGTTCTGTCCATTCAATCATCGATAAACCAAAACCAGCGATTAAAATACTGATAACACCACCCAAAGCTGCCAGACGCTTTACTTTAGCAACAGAGTGCAATATGTAAAAAACCAGTGCCACCATAAAAATAACCGTGAAGGACACACCATAAACGCCGAATACCGGCGCATAGCCTGACAAAGGCAGTACAGGAAAAGCATAACCGAGGTGCAACCATGGCATTCCGGTTAAAACCCAGCCCCTTAACCATTCAAATAACACCCACAGAACAGGGAAAATAATAAGCGCTTGCAGAGCAAAAGAAATATTAAACCTTGTGATTAATCTGGCTCCCAACCAGCCTTGTAAAGCAATAAACAAAGCAAGGTATGCAGAAAATAATGCGACCATAATGACCGCCACCCATGCAGGTGTGGCACCAAAGACATGAATAGCAATATACACCCATGAAAGCCCAAACGCGAAGAAACCAAAACCAAAAGCAAAGCCTAACTTAAAAGCCTGTCGAGGTGTTTTATGCAACCATAAAATAAATAAAACAAGTGGTGATAAAAACGCAAACGGAAAAAGGTAGACAGGAGAAAAAGCAAGTGGCAGACATAAGCCTGCAAGCAGTGCAATAATAGACTGTTTAGCCATGCTTAACTGCTGGATATTTTTTATAAAAGCAGACGCGTCCATTATTTATTGACCAGTAGTTAAACTGTTTTACTTATTGCTAACTGCTGTTACAGACGAATGTATATCCGGCTCATCTATCTTGTCTTCAGCTAAATCTTCCTGTACTGGCTTGCTAACACGCGTTACTTCGAGCAGGTGAATACGACGACGACTGGCACGCAGTACTTTAAAATTAAAACCAGACAAAGTTACCGATTCACCACGTTTAGGCATATGACCAAGTGCATTAATTACAATACCACCTATCGTATCCACATCATCACTTACAATTTCACAGTTAAAATGTTCGTTAAATTCATCAATGGGTGTAATTGATTTAACAATACTCGTACCATTCGAATGCTCATGAATAAATTTATCTTCTTCTATATCATGCTCATCTTCAATTTCACCAACAATTTGCTCCAGTACATCTTCAATCGTAACCAGACCAGCAATACCACCGTATTCATCCACTACTATCGCCATATGATTACGATTCGCACGAAATTCATCCAGCAATACATTCAACCGTTTACTTTCAGGAATAAATACTGCCGGCCGCAAAATTTCACGTATATTAAACCCATTGTTTTTATCATTATTTATTTGCGTTAATAAATCTTTTGCTAACAATATGCCAACCACTTCATCCTTACTTTCTCCAATAACAGGAAAACGTGAATGCGCAGATTCAATCACAACAGATAATATTGTTTTTAAACTGGAATCACGTTCCACCACAACAATTTGTGAGCGTGGGATCATAATGTCTCGCACCTGCATTTCAGCAACCTGTATAACACCTTCAAGCATTGTTAATGAATACTGATCCAGCAAATTATTTTTTTTCGCTTCCTGCATAACATCCAGTAACTGTTCCTGATTGGTTACTTCATTCTGAAAGAATTGTGTAACACGCTCAAACCAGCCAGGCTGATTACTTTCTGCCTGTTGTTCTTCAGTAGAATTATTTTGTGACTCACTCATAAGGATATTCCGTATAAGGGTTAGGATAACCCAGTTGTGAAAGAATCCTGACTTCCAGGGCTTCCATCAAACTGGCATCATCGTGGTTGATATGATCGTAATTTAATAAATGCAGTACACCATGCACAATCATGTGTGCCCAGTGCTGCTCAATGCTTTTATTTTGCTGTTGTGCTTCAGCTTCAACAATAAGTGCACAGACAACAATATCACCCAGAATATCAAGCTGCTGACATTGCTTAAAAATTTCAGGGGTATCAAAAGGAAAAGACAATACGTTAGTAGGTGTATTTTTTTGCCGGTACTGATTATTTAACTGCTGGCTGTCGACTTTATCAACAACACGAATCGCCACTTCATAATCTGTTTGCTTTAATTGTTTGTGTTCGACAAGAAAAGAAATAACTGCATTTACCCACTTACCAAGGGTTTGATCGGCTGGCACGGAAACATCCGCATACATACACTGCACATCAACAGCACAGGTATGTTTCGACGGAGGTTCTGCTGAGGTATTATTCATTTACTTTTATCTTCTGCTTTGCAGGCATTTTGCTGTGATGACTTCAGAGACTTTTCTTCGTCTTCACGGTTCTGGTATGCCGTTACGATTTGCTGCACTAAAGGATGTCGCACGACATCCTTTGCTTTAAAAAAAGTAAAACTGATTGCATTAACATCAACCAGTACATCTATCACATGCCGTAAACCTGATGTTTGTCCACGCGGCAGGTCAACCTGAGTTACATCACCGGTTACAATCACTTTAGAACCAAAACCAATCCGGGTTAAAAACATTTTCATTTGTTCAACCGTGGTATTTTGTGCTTCATCCAGAATAATAAAAGAGTCGTTGAGTGAGCGGCCACGCATATAGGCTAATGGTGCCACTTCTATTACATTGCGCTCGATTAATTTGGCAACATAGTCAAAGCCCAGCATTTCATATAAGGCATCGTAAAGCGGGCGTAAATACGGGTCTATTTTTTGAGCCAGATCACCCGGTAGAAAACCAAGCCGCTCACCACTTTCTACCGCCGGGCGCGTTAAGATAATGCGGTCAATCTGCTCTTTTTGCAATGCCGCTACCGCAGAGGCTACCGCTAAATAGGTTTTTCCGGTACCAGCCGGGCCAACACCAAAATTAATGTCGTGTGACTGAATCCGTGACAGGTAGTGTTTTTGATTAGGTCCTCGGCCACGCACAACCCCATGCTGGGTTTTAATCGCAACATCTTCAATAACTTCTTCGGGTGTTTTTATGTAAGACTCAACACCGGCCTGCTGTAACAACAGGTTTATTGAACTTGGTTCAAGTTCCACTTTGTCGGTTTCGTTATAAAGTTCACGCAACAAGCCTTCGGCCGCCTGTACGGAATCGTTTTCACCAATCACTTTAAAGGTATTGCCCCGGTTGTTTATTTCGACACCCAGGCGTTGCTCGATTTGCCGCAAGTGCTCATCGAACTGGCCACACAAATTCGCCAGACGACGATTGTCGGCTGGTTCTAAAATAATAGAGCTTGATTGAATGGTTGTAGTCAAGGTGATTTAGAAATTAGATCTATGCAATGGAATGGTTGTGGCCAGAATAAAACTCGCCCTGGAGAGAATTTGAAAATGCGGCAGTGATTTTCACGTTTACAAAAGTACCGATTAAGTCGTGGTTACCTGTAAAGTTTACCACACGATTGTTCTCTGTGCGGCCGGTTAGCTGAGAATTTTTTGCCCCGGCTCCCATTCCAGCGCCCGCATCAAAGTCCACCGCAACCGCTTTATCGGTATCATAAGCACTTAAATCGAGCTGTTTTTTCTGTTTTGGCGATAAACCAGTGACTAAAATCCGCTGCACAGAACCCACCATTTTACGACTAATATCAGCCGACTGTTGGCTTAAACGCTGCTGTAACAATGCAAGTCGTTGTTTTTTAAGGTCTAGAGGCACGTCATCGTCTAAATCAGCGGCAGGCGTGCCGGGACGCTGGCTGTAAACAAAACTATAAGAATGGTCGAAGTTGATTTCGGCAATAAAGTCCATGGTGTCTTTAAAGTCCTGCTCGGTTTCGCCGGGGTAACCCACAATAAAATCGGACGACATGCTGATATTTGGGCGAATTTCCCGAAGGCGGCGCACAATATCTCGGTATTCGTCAGTGGTATGGCGTCGTTTCATCGACTGCAACAGCGCATTGGAGCCGGTTTGTATCGGCAAATGCAGGTGGCTAACGAGCTCGGGAATTTCAGCATAGCTCTGGATCAGGCTGTCGCTCATTTCAAGCGGGTGCGAGGTGCTATAGCGAATGCGCTCAATACCATCAATGGCGCTCACATAATGCATCAGCAAGGCAAGGTCGGCAGTATCGCCATCATGTGTTTCACCCCGATAAGCATTCACGTTCTGCCCCAGCAAGGTGACTTCTTTCACCCCACGCGCAGCTAAGCCGGCAATTTCGGCCACTACGTCGTCAAACGGCCGACTAAATTCTTCGCCTCGGGTATAAGGCACCACGCAGAAGGTACAGTATTTGCTGCAACCTTCCATGATCGACACATAGGCGGTTGCCCCTTCGACTCGCGCTTCCGGCATATGGTCAAATTTTTCAATTTCAGGGAAGCTGATGTCGATTTGTGACTTTTTTTCTTTTATAGCCTGATCAAAGAGTTGCGGCAAACGATGCAGGGTTTGCGGGCCAAAAATTAAATCCACATAATTCGCTCGCTTAAGAATGGCCTCACCTTCCTGACTGGCCACACAGCCACCCACACCAATAACAAGTTCAGGTTGTTTGGCTTTTAATTTTCGCCAACGTCCAAGCTGGGAAAAGACCTTTTCCTGCGCTTTTTCACGTACCGAGCAGGTATTAAGCAGCAACACATCGGCCTGTGCTTCGTCCTGAGTTAATTCCAGGTCGTGCGAATCCTTTAAAATATCCGCCATTTTACTGGAGTCATACTCATTCATCGCACAACCGAATGTTTTAATAAAAACTTTTTTGCTCATTATATTAAAAAAACAGGATAGACCATCATTTGTCTGTATTTGTTTGGGCGGGCTAAGGTATCACTAAGCTCGGCAAGTTTCCAGTTTTGCACTTGCTTTCGCTGAATAAAAGGCTTTAATCAGGGGGAAAACCACCCCATTGCAACCATTCCAGCCTAATATTGGCTACACTTTTAATGCGTACATGTATATAAGGTATAAAATATGAAATTTCTAGGCTTATTACTCGGGCTGGTTATTTTTGTTGCCGTGCTCTATCAGTCTGTTTTTACACCCGCCATTAACCAACCGGTAGCACGCAACCCAACCACTCCAAAAGAGCCACCTGCACTGCAAACATTAAAGCAGGCACAGCAATTACAACAAAGCATCAACAGCAAAACGCAGGAAATGGACTACCGGAATAAAATAAAACAATATTAGAATCCGGACACGCTTGTCGATATACGCTTAATAATAACGGCCTTAAACATACAAGACCGTTATCACAACAATAATGCCAATTCCGCGCTCTAACCTGTTTTACTCAGAGTCGGCTGTCGCCCCGGGCTGTACATATTGCGCCGGGTTTGCCTGGAATTTACTGTAGCAACTATCAGAACAAAAATACAATGTTGAGCCCTGATACTCTTCAGTTGCTGCTGCATTACTTTCTTCAATTGTCATACCGCATACGGGATCTTTAACCATGACCGTTCTCCTGTTTTTAATTTTATGTATCTACAGTGTAGAACGTGCGTGTTACACACAGGTCAAGTTTTTTTACCTCACATACTTATGGTGATTCGTTTAACCGGCTGGCACGGCAAACAGCAAGACAAAACCAAGGATAAAAGCAATAAAAATAAACAGAATTCGCTCGCGAATATTGCGGCAAACACTAAAGGCAACCAGACACTGCAACAAATAATAAAAAGCAAACGCCCGTGATGCCAATACAATAATCTCAAAGGTTGAGCCCGACCATGACAGCGCCATTGCCGATGCACCCACCATTAAATAGCCCCAACGTGTACCAAGGCGCTGTTGACTGACTTCCTGCATGTTAGCAGTGGCAGCCAGCGTATCGGCAACCGCCGCAGAAAACTGTGACATACTAGCTGCAATAATCAGCGGTAAGGGTAATAAAATGGAAGCGGTTGCGGCTAACCTTATCAGACTGTTATCACCGTAGTTTCCATTTAACTCCGCTACAATGGGTTGAGCCAGCGCTACAAATAAAACGTAGATGCTTAATGAAAAATACTGAGACCAACGTGAAGCACGAATACGGGTAACCGTATCAAAAGATTTCCCCAGGTAACGGGTTGTTTCAAAACCCTGCACAACGATTAAAGTGCCCGCCACAATGGTGATTATTTCCCAGCTACTGCGTTGCGGCATTTCTGGAAAACTAAAAAAACCTTGCGCTAAGAACTGTTTAACATCATAAACAGCAAAGAAAACAAGCAACATAACAAGAATAGCCAGAGTAATATACAATGCCCAGCGTTCCAGATTTTCCAGTGGCTTCAACCCACCAAATAAGCCAATCACGGTAATAGCACCTATTATTAGCGTGGTCATCAAACTTTTATTGAATGCCGTATCCAATTCGAAGCTGACAAGCACAAAAGCAGACAGGATATGTATATAAAGGCATACCGACACCACATAAGCAGCCACCAGTGCAAAATCAGAAAGCCGCTCTGTCATCGCCGTAAATTTATTACTACCACTTGCCAGTACCGGTTCGGCACACAAAATATTATGCCGAACAATTTTCCCGACTAAAAAGGCAACAACGGCAACCAGCACCATAGCCACGATGGCATAAGGTCCTACGGCACTGGCCAGAACAGGCACCACAACCAGAAAACCACTACCAAAAATAGAGGCCAGTGGCGTACTCATTGCGGGAACAATATTTCTAACCGTGCTTGTACCTGCCTCTATATTGCAGCTATCTTGATCTGATGAATGGTTTGCTGACATGGATTGATTTCCATTTACGTTGCAAAAGAATTGACCTTCACTAAAATATCATTCAATCTAGGGCGAGTACACAGTTAGTATTGTTTTAACTGATCCAATAAATGCAATATTCGTATGATTACTTTCCTCATACAATATTAAAGATAATAAAAGGATAATTAAAATGAGCAGTTTGCAACAATATGGATTATTACTGGCTTTAGTTGTTGGTACGGTTGGTTTTATTTTATCAATCTATGCCATTGCCCGTACGTTTGGTAAAGCACGCCCGGAACCGGGTAAAGATGTCCCGGCTACCGCCGGGCAGTTATCGCGCGAACCTGTCTGGGTTCGTTATCACGCACGTTATTACGGTTATGCTTTATTGTTTTTAGCCTTTGATATGGAAATGGCTTATATGTACCCTTGGGCCGTTGTCTATAAACAGGTGGGCATTGTTGCTCTGCTTGATATGGGTGTATTTCTTGCCATTTTATTTTTAGGTTTATTATACGGCTGGAGTCAGGGTGCGCTACGCAGACAGTAAGGAAGACAATCCATGATCGCCGGTGCCCGACAGGCAACACGAACCGTTTTAAAACGGTTCGTTGCCTATTCCATGTCGCAGGATCCTGGTGTTTATGTTGTACCGGGAACTGAAATAACCCGCGCATACGGACTGGACATTGAAGCGGCGGGTATGAATATCGTAGCAAGTCCTCGCCATGCCTGTGTTCTACTTATTGTGGGTGATATACCATCTGCATTACGCGATGCGGCCGCAGTGATCTATGCACAAATGCCACGGCCACGCGTTTTATTTCACCTGACAACATCAGAAAGTGCTGAATTATCACCATTGCCTTCGGCCGATATTATCGCCGGGCTTTCGCAGCAGGAACTTGTTCAAGGTGTCGCTCAACTACGCAAAGCATTAGCCAGAGGTGCTTTTGATTCCGATGTCACTGACTTTGATGCAGCGGTTTTACAAATTCGTATTGAATACGTTTGCCCGATGCACCCGGAAGTGATTCAGGATGAACCCGGCTCCTGCCCGAAATGCGGCATGGATCTGATGCCACGAGAAGTACAGGCAAACAGCCCACATAATCATACTGAATATAAAACGCAGGGAGAGGGGCATGCTAATAAACAGGATGCAACTGTTGAATATACCTGCCCAATGCATCCCGAGGTTGTACAAAACGAACCCGGTTCCTGCCCTAAATGTGGGATGGATCTGGAACCACGTAAAGTTGAAGCCCAACACGACCATCAGCACATGGAACATGCTGCGGTTGAGTACACCTGCCCGATGCATCCCGAAGTCGTGCAAAGTGAACCCGGTTCCTGCCCTAAATGCGGGATGAATTTAGAACCACGTGAGATCGAAACCAAACACGACCATAACGCCACGGTTGAATACACCTGCCCGATGCACCCCGAGATTTTGCAAAATGAACCGGGGGCGTGCCCCAAGTGCGGGATGGATCTGGAACCACGTAAAGTTGAAACCCAACACGATCACCATCAGATGGAGCATGCAACGGTTGAGTATACCTGCCCAATGCATCCCGAGGTTGTACAAAGCGAACCCGGTTCCTGTCCCAAGTGTGGGATGAATTTAGAACCACGTGAGATCGAAACCAAACACGACCATAACGCCACGGTTGAATACACCTGCCCAATGCATCCCGAGGTTGTACAAA
>JALTJZ010000045.1:70430-99887 GCA_027076325.1 Chromatiales bacterium
CGTGAAGTCGAAACAAAACACGACCATAACGCCACGGTTGAATACACCTGCCCAATGCACCCCGAAGTCGTGCAAAGTGAACCGGGCTCCTGTCCCAAGTGTGGGATGTTTCTTGAACCACGAGAACACCAAACCGAACAGCACGATCACGCTGCGATGAAATCAGATAGAGATCATATAGAATCCAGTTTTATGTCGATGATCGATGTCACCAAAGATCTACCTCGCAGTGGTGACGGTTTACCAATGGACTGGATCGATGTGCCTTTTGGGCCTTTATTTCCAGGCTTACCGGGTGGGTTATTATTAACATTCACACTCGATGGCGACACCGTTGCGGCCGCTAACGCTGACACGCTGGCAGGCAACACATTATCGTTATGCCATGCCATAAGCTTTAATGATTTTATTCAGCGACTCGCCAAACTTGATCCACTGACGCCAACAAGTTACCCGCTGCTTGCCTGTTTAGCGATTGAAGATGCCACCGGTATCGCGGCTGAAACCAGTACAGCTAAAGCCCGACTGGTTGCTCTGGAAAAAGAACGCATTATTAGCCACCTGAGCTGGCTGACTTTATTTGCAGAACAAACCGGTTATGACTGGTTAAAAGATCGCGCCTCATCATTGCAAACCGCCTTTATGCAGGCCAATATAAAACAAATTATAAAATTAAAAAAAGCCGTTATTGATTTGCATAAACGATTGCAGCACACACCTTTATTAAAATCCTGCACCAGGGGCATCGGCCAACTGCTTATGGATACGGATGGGGGTGCATCCGGCCCGATCGCCCGCGCATCGGGAATACGTAAAGATGCCCGTAGCAGTAATAAATTTTATACTGAACTTGGTTTTACAATACTGACATCAACAGCCGGTGATACCTATGCACGTTTACAGCTTCGTCTGGATGAAATAAAACAAAGCTTTCGGCTAATAGAAAAAGCCGCTATCTCAAGCGATTCATTATTTAAAAAGATAATGCTTGTTTCTGAAAGTAATATGGATACCAACAACGCATCGGGACAAGCCATAATAGAAACACCACGTGGGCAGGCACGGTTGCAATTAACACTGGAAAACGGACAGGTTACTTCAGCTCAACTGGAAACACCGTCAACTCAACACCTGACATTCATTGAGCCGTTAACCGATCAACAGGAACTCGGTAGCGCCCTGCTTGCAGTTGGTTCACTGGATTTATCTCCGTGGGAGATACAACAATGAACACACTGATTATTTTAGTTTTATTATTGCTCGGTGCGTATTTTGTTGCCGTACTGGAAAACTGGATCAGTAAAGGACGTTTTCAACTCGGTGCGCCCCTTTTTGCTGCCGTTGCTTTTCTCGGGCGGGAGTCGTTTATTCCGCGCAAACCCGATCAACTCTTTTATGAAGTCGGCCCGGTACTTTTACTGCTATCGGCAATACTGGCGGCGGCGGTTATTCCCCTTACCCCTGATTTAATCATCACTGACCTTGCCACCGGGGCATTGTTTATTAATGCCGCGCTGGTGTATGTACTGGTTGCCTTACTAATGGCTGGCTGGGGGCCAGACGGAGCTTACTCCATGATCGGTGGCTGGCGTTTTCTCGGGCAACTTATCGCCTATGCAATGTTAATTGTTATGCCGATTACGGCGGTTGCGATGCGTGCCGAGTCATTATTAACAACACAAATTGTGGTTTCACAAGCCGAGCTATGGAATATTGTCTACCAGCCTTTAGGCTTTGTGCTGTTCTTTATTGCTTCGATGGCGCTGGCATTTTTACCGCCGTTCGACATGATGATCGCAAAAGGCGAACTGGCGGGCGGCGTGGAATCTGAATACAGCGGCATGCGGCTGGCCATATTCCGACTGGGGCGACTGGTTTTAATTATTACCCTGGCCGCCGCCACGGTTGTTTTTTATCTGGGTGGCTGGCAAGGCTTACCCGGCATTGGCCTGCCCCCCTGGGCATGGAGTGCAATTAAAATATTGCTCGTTACCGCAGCCATGTTACTCATCGGCCGTTATATACCCCGTATTCGTGAAGCCCACTTACTATCATGGTGCTGGATTTTCGGCATACCGTTGGCATTACTGAATATTTTTATTGTTGGCGTACTGGTACTGGAGTTCCCCTAAATGACAGCACAGGCATTTTTTATTGGTTTTTTTGGACTCGCTTCGGTGTGGTTTGGCATTGTGGTGTTCCGCACTTATTCCATGATGCGCTCGGCCATCGCCCTGTTGTTTTCACAAACTGCGCTGGGAGCAATGTTTTTAAGTATGCAGGCCGAATTTCTGGGTGTGTTGCAAATTATGATGATGGCAACTGAAATGAGTATTATGGCCATCTTTATGGTGATGTTTATGATGGACCCAGGCGGCCTGGGAGAAATGGACATGACCCATCAAAAACGCCTGTCGTTAATCGCCGGTTTTGTGTCGTTTGTTGCTGCCGTGGCAGTGGCCGTTTTTGTGGACTGGGGGCCGGTGGCCACCACCTTCCCGGATGCCGCACAACAAACCGTTGATCTGGGGCTTGAACTGCTGGATCGTTCCATGCTGATTTTTGAAACTGCCGGTATCACCATTTTAACCGCGATGATCGCAGCCACCGCCGTTGCCATCCAGCCGGTTAAAAAGGGAGATGACAAATGAACCCTGAAATAAGTATGGAACTGATTATTGCTTTAACCGCGGGTGCCGCATTGTTTGGCGTAGGTGTTTACGGTGCCTTATCACAAACCAATTTAGTGATGATTATGATGGGGGTGGAACTTATCCTTGCCGGTGCCATGGTGAACCTGGTAGCTTTCTGGCGTTACCTGCACCCGGACGTTGCCGCCGGACAAATGTTTGTGCTGATTGTGATGACCGTGATGGCGATTGAGATGGCGGTGGGCTTTGCAATTGCGATTGCGCGTTTCCGTGCCAAAGGCTCGGTAGAAATGGAAGAAGCGGTGGATTTAAAAGGATGAGTTTTATCACTATTGCCATTGCCATTCTCGCTCCGCTTGCCGCCTCACTGCTTATTCTGTTAGTGCGTCGAATGCCGGTGCTATTGGCCTTGTCGGGTATGGCACTGGGCTTAGTTGCCAGTTTGGCACTGCTGTTGAATGTATCAAGTGGGGGTAGTAGCGAACTGCTGTTACCCGGCCTGCCCCATATGCCACTACGGCTGATTACAACACCGTTAACCGTATTACTGTCCACCCTGGTCGCGGTCATCGGCAGTTTTGTGCTGGTCTATGCGGTGGGCTATATGAAATCCGACACTGAAAAAGTACGCTTCTTCGCCACCATGCTGTTATTTATTGCCGCCATGCAAACACTGGTGCTTGCAGGCGACTGGATATTATTATTATCGGCCTGGGAATTGATTGGCCTGAGCAGTTATTTGTTAATTGGTTTCTGGTATCAGAAACCGGGGGTTAAATCGGCAGCCACGCGCGCTTTTATGGTCACGCGCAGTGCCGATTTAGGCCTTTATATTGCCGTGTTTATTTTAATCGCCACTACCGGCAGTAGCGAAATTGCCGCCACCTTAAACACCAGCGGCACCCCGGCCACTGCGGCTGGATTATTATTGTTAATCGCGGCAATGGGTAAATCGGCACAAACCCCGTTACACGACTGGTTGCAACGCGCGATGGCAGGGCCAACGCCGGTATCGGCTTTATTGCACTCGGCCACCCTGGTGGCAGCGGGCGCCATTTTATTAATTCGCACCGCACCGATGTTAACGCCGGAAACCTTGCTGGTAATTGGTATCGTTGGCGGGGTAACCACCGTGGTCACCGGTTTGATTGCGCTGGGCGAAGCGGATCTTAAGCGCATGTTGGCCGCCTCCACGTCCAGCCAGTACGGTTTAATGCTGGTGGCCGTTGGCGCAGGTGTACCGTTAGCCGCCTTACTGCATTTGATTGCCCATGCCGCAATAAAGAGCAGTTTGTTTTTAGGTGCCGGTGTTTTCCAGCATAGCCGTGAAACCACCATGCTAGAACAACTGCGCGGTGTGGGGCGCGAACGACCAAAAATATTTATTGGCTTTGCTCTGGCAGCACTGGCCTTAGCCGGTATCCCGCCATTAAGCGGCTTTTTCTCCAAAGATGCCATTATTGCCGCGTCACTGAACTCGGACTCTATCTGGGTACTGCTGCCGTTTGCTCTGGCAGGGACTTTGCTGACTGGCAGTTATATGGCCAGAGCCTTGTCTATTCTGTGGCATAAAAATCAAGGGTATAAAAATCAGCAACAAAAAAGCAGCCAGAGCAAATCAGTTGCTGGCCTTGTCTGGATGGGCGCGGGGCTGGCCGGGCTGGTTACCCTGGCGGTTATTTTAGCTGCCGCTTTCCCGGCAATGAAAACGCTATTAAATACCCCGCTAGCCGAAAACATCACAACTGAGTTTGTTCCTGCAATACTGGGGCTAGTTGCCGCCCTAAGTGGTTTATTACTAGGCTGGTTTGTGCCAGTACAACGTTTACTGGGGCCACTGCTATCGTGGGCGAACAACGGCTTTTCCGTTGCCGGCGGTTTCGATAATTTAATGGTACGCCCGGCACTGGCCATGGCGCGTGGCTGCGAAAAGCTGGAACGTATTTTCTACGAGGGTGTACTCGCAATAGGCCGAATGGGGCTTAAAGTGGGGCGAATTGTGCGCCGAACGGATGATAAAGGCATTGACGGCTTTATCTTTTCGTTTGTAGACAGCACCGTTAACCTTGCCGCCAAAGCACGTACTTTACAAAGTGGTTTAATTCATAAAGAACTGGCTATCGGCACCGTTGCCAGTGCGATGATTTTAGCCATTAGCTTGGTAGCCCTTATGGTTTATTAACCATGAGTATATTAATAAGAGGACTTTTTTAGTGTATCCAATCGTATCGACAACTGTCTTTTTGCCCTTGCTCGGCGCGCTGCTGGTATTGCTTATGCGTAAAGCGCCGCCGCACGTTGTTCATGGTATCGGTATTGCCACCAGTGGTGTGACATTACTGGGGGCAATGATTATGTGGGCTCGCGGTGTCAATGAAACCGGTTTTGCCCAGCTTGAACAAATCGACTGGATGCCTTCGATTGGCGCGGCTTACCGAGTGGGTGTGGATGGTATTAGCTTGCCACTGGTACTACTCACCGCATTGTTATTTTTTGTTACCTTTATTTATTCGGCC
Source organism: Chromatiales bacterium (assembly GCA_027076325.1). GTDB lineage: Bacteria > Pseudomonadota > Gammaproteobacteria > UBA6429 > Thiohalophilaceae > SZUA-37. Next base: position 75,598 of record JALTJZ010000045.1, read on the forward strand.
AAAGTCCGCAAGCAGTCACATGCTTTTGTTGCCCTGATGTTATTGCTGGAAACGGCCTCCATTGGTGCTTTTGTCGCGCTGGATGCGATTTTATTTTATGTATTCTTCGAAGTGTCGCTGGTGTCCATGTACTTTATGATTGCGCATTGGGGTCATGAAGACAGACAACGCGCTGCCTTGATGTTTTTCATTTACACCTTCCTCGGCAGCTTGCCGTTACTGCTGGCAATTCTGGGTTTATACCTCGGCAGTGATCCGTATACCTTCGATATGCGCGTCTGGATTAGCAACCCGCCTTTAGATGGGCTTGCCGCCATGTTGGCATTGATAGCCATGCTGATTACTTTTGCGGTCAAAATACCGGTATTCCCTCTTCATACCTGGTTACCTGCGGCGCATGTACAGGCACCGGCAGCCGGCAGTGTGATCCTGGCCGGCGTGATGTTGAAATTCGGCACCTATGGGCTGGTGCGTTTTGCTTACCAGATGACACCGGACGCTTTTCGAGAGGCCGGCGTGGTGATTCTGATATTCGGCGTGATTGCCGCACTGTACGGTGCATTTGCTGCACTGGCACAAAGTGACCTCAAACGTCTGGTGGCTTATACCTCCATTAATCATATGGGCTATATCGTTATCGGGGTCGCCATTGCCGCACTGGCAGCCGATCCAGCGATTCGTGCCACGGCACTGGATGGGTCTGTTTTACAAATGGTCAGCCATGGGCTGGTGACGGGTGCCTTATTCCTGCTGGTTGGCATGTTGCAGGATCGCGCCCATACAAGGGACATGGCTCAGTTTGGTGGATTAATAAAAGTCGTGCCAATACTGGGCTGGTCGTTCGTGCTGGCCGCTTTTGCTTCACTGGGTTTGCCTGGGCTGGCACATTTTCCGGCAGAATTTCAGATTTTCCTCGCCACCTTGCAGGTTGAACCGATTGCAATTATTGCCATTATCGGCATTGTTATTACCGCCGGTTTATACCTACGTGCAATTGCGCAGGTTTTTCTGGGTGATATAAATAAAACGGTTTATGACAATGGAGCAACAGCCGCTACCCTGCCGGATCTAAACAGCCGCGAACTGCTTGCGCTGGCACCCCTGCTGATATTTACGATTGTGCTCGGTGTTGCACCGGGCTGGGTGCTGGACGTGATTCATACAACCACCATAGCGTTGCCATTCTAATGGAAAAAGAGTTTGCCTTGATGATGGGACGCGATCTTGCTTTATTGATCCCCGAGATTATTATTCTGCTCACGGTGGTTTTTGCACTGATTGCCGAAATGCTACGTGCCCCACGGATTGCGCTGGCCGTTACTGTAACCGGTTTGCTACTGGCAACCTGGCAAAGTTTCCTGTTACTGGGTCTGAATACAACGGTGTTTGGTGGTACATTCCGTATTGATCTGCTCAGTGTATGGGCAAAAATTATTCTACTACCGACAACCGTGTTGTCATTATTATTGGCACGCGCTGAACTGGCCGGGAGTGATCGTGAAGGTACCGTTTATGTACTGGTAACACTGGTCAGTCTGGGTTCTATATTATTGGCCGGTGTGGGCGATAGCATGTTGCTGGTACTGGGCGTTCTGCTATCGGGGCTAGCCTCGTTTGCACTGGTGGCCTACCCACGCAATGACAGTGCCACCGAAGCGGCAATGAAGTTTTTTGTTTTCGGTTCAGTCGCCACCAGCATTATGATTTTTGGGCTTAGCTACTGGTTCGGCGGCAGTGGCTCGACATTACTCAGTGAACTGCGACAGCTTGAAACCTCACCGGCTCTGGCCGTGATTGGTTTTATTGCCGTAATTATTGGCCTGGGTTACAAAGCATCGTTAGTACCACTGCATTTCTGGGCACCGGATGCGTATGAAGGTGCCCCTGTCTCCATTGCCGCTTATCTGTCTGTCGTGCCAAAAATTGGTGCTATTCTGGCTTTTGCTCAGGTCGTGCGCGATATGCCAATGGCAACGGGCTGGCCACTCATTATCGCAGTGGTTGCGGTACTCACCATGACCTATGGTTATCTGGCCGCACTGGTACAAAAAAATGTCGTGCGTTTACTGGCTTACTCCTCCGTTGCACAGGCCGGTTATTTTCTTTTAGGTATCGTTGCGGTAGGAACAAGCTCGCTGGCACTGCCATCCTTAATTATTTTTTCTGCCGCCTATGCGGCAATGAATCTTGGTGCCTTTGCCGTTGTAATGCGAGTAGGCCGAACACTGGATAACTTTAAAAGTATGGGACGGCAAAACCCCGTTCTAGGTGTGGCAATGGTGATATTTCTTTTATCGCTAACGGGTATTCCCCCGCTGGCCGGTTTTGTGGGTAAATTTTTATTATTTGGTGCGGCAATAGACGCCGGTTTTTTATGGCTAACCGTGGTGGCAATTCTTAACAGCGTATTATCACTCGCTGTTTATCTGCGCATTATGGTGCCGATGTATCAACAGCAAAGTCATTGCCATGAACCAACAACGGATGTTGCAGCTACTACGCTACCATCGTTATTGATTAAACTGGTATGGGGTACCGCACTGCTGTTCACAATAGGTATCGGGCTAGCAGCACAACTTTTGCTTAAACAATTAGGATAAATAAACCCCCACCTTTACATAAAAAGCTAGCGTTATGTATGCTAGTCAATAATTGTAACAAGGCGTTTATGCAATTCTTCAAGTTTTGAATTAATCTCTACCCCTTGATAAAAGGCTTGATGGGTCTTAGCCAGACAGTTCTGGGCAATGCTTAGGATATTTTCTTCCTGATGTTCCGTTAAACCTAAAATTAACAGCGCCTCTTCCAGTTCTTCCAGCATATCTTCGATGGCTGCAACATTTTGTTTCTGTAGTTTTTTAAAAGAAGAATCAACATCCATCATGGTGATACTAACGCTTTCAACCACTTCCTGTTTCTGCATCAAGGAATCGTTGGCAAGTATATAATCCACTCGTGAACTGATTGCATCGCATAAGGTGCCTAGAATATCCTTTAGCCGACCGTATTTATCCGTATCGTCTATCGGCATGTTTTTTATCAATAAAGAAAAATTCTCATAACTAACAATCGTCCGAACACCAAAGTCATAAAAACGTGTCTGTCCACGAGCCAGTGACATTATTTCCATTTCGAGTGGCGGCAATTCACCCTGCTCCGTAAATCCTATGGGTTTGTTGTTATTGTCATAAACCTGAAATGAGCATTTCAGATCCAGCTGCTTAACACTCATAAAAATATAATTAGCCAATTCACGAAAAGATCGGGCAGAAATGCATACTTTATAAAACTCAAGGATAATACCTATCTCGCTTGAATAGGTCATTGCCTGCATGGCAGTTTTATAATAATTATCCAGCTGTTGCTGAACCTCTTCATTCTTTTTGTTGACTCTAAGAATATGCTGAATTTTCAGAATAAATTGATCATAGACAACCGGCTTGGTAATGTACTCATCCGCACCTAAAGAATAACCGACTATCAACTCTTCAAGCTCGGTCATCTCAGAAACAAACACAAAGGGAATTTTACTGGTTTGCGGGTTGGCTTTTAATTGCCTGCAAAGTTCATAGCCATCTAGTTCGGGAAGCAAAACTTCCGATATTACAAGATCAACCGTCACCTGCTCCAGCATGGTCAGCGCTTCTTCAGCACTATGGGCAAAGATGGTTTTGTAGCCCTGTTCTTTAGCATGCTGACGGTATAAAGCAAGCACCTCTTCGTTTTTGTCAACGGCTAATATGGTTTCTTTTTGTGTCATTAATGTCAGCGCCTTTCCCGATTACTCCATATTTACAGTATCGGTTAATAAAACGCTTAACTTTAACAAGGCTTTATATTGATTAAAAAGATAAATAGCTATTAATCAATATCCGACTCTGCAGAGATCCGATGAATACTTAAATCTGCACCAAGATGCTCTTCTTCTGCGCTTAAACGAATACCCACAAGCTTTTTAATAACACCATACACAATAAAACCACCTAATAGTGCAACACTGAGCCCCATCAAGGTACCGACTAGCTGCGACATAAAAGTAACTCCGCCGAGGCCGCCAAAGGCTTCGAGACCGAAGATGCCAGCCGCAATACCACCCCATGCACCGCATAGACCATGCAACGGCCAAACACCAAGTACATCATCGATTTTCCATTTGTTGTGGCACTGCGTGAATGCCCAGACAAATAAACCACCGGCAATTAATCCCGTTGCCAACGCACCCACCGGGTGCATAATGTCTGAACCGGCACACACCGCAACCAGACCGGCTAATGGCCCATTGTGTACAAAACCAGGGTCGTTCTTGCCCACTACTAACGCCGCTAAAATCCCCCCAACCATTGCCATAAGAGAATTGATTGCAACTAAACCACTAATCGCATCAATGGTCTGAGCCGACATGACATTAAAACCAAACCAGCCAACCGTTAACACCCATGCACCTAAAGCCAGAAACGGGATACTTGAAGGCGGATGTGAAATCGAGCCGTTCCCCCCTTTTGGCAACCGCCGGCCAAGCAGGACGACCGCAGCAAGCGCTAGCCACCCCCCCATCGCATGCACAACAATGGAGCCAGCAAAATCGTGGAATTCGGCACCAAAGCTTTCATTTATCCATGCCTGGACACCAAAATTACCATTCCAGGTAATGCCTTCGAAAAAGGGGTAGATAAGCGCAACAATAAGAAAAGTGGCCGCCAGTTGCGGGTAAAAACGTGCCCGCTCGGCAATACCACCAGAAATAATCGCCGGAATAGCCGCCGCAAACGTTAACAAAAAGAAGAACTTAACCAATTCGTAGCCATTTTTTTCTACCAGTGCCTGCGCACTTTCTCCAAAACCTAAACCGTAGGCAACCATATAGCCAATAAAGAAATAACCGATGGTTGAAACAGCAAAATCCGTAATGATCTTAACCAGTGCATTTACCTGATTCTTTTTACGCACCGTGCCTACTTCTAAAAAAGCAAAGCCGGAGTGCATTGCCAGAACCATAATTGCGCCCATTAAAATAAAGAGCACGTCGGTTGCGGTTTTAATTTCCATGAATCCTCCCATTATCAAGCCGGTCAGCTTTGACTAATATTATTTTTATCGTGAAGCTATCCCGCTATTCAGCGACCAGCCATATGTATTATTTTGGTGCAAAATGAAGGTGCGCATGCGCACCTAAACGATACATATTATGCTTTGGATGTATTAGTAAGTAAATGCAGGAATACAACAAGAAGATAAAACGAAGCTAATTGCACTAAAAAAAGGCGCTGCCAGACTAATAAGGACGGCCACGGGGTAAAATCGACTCAAGCGCATCAATAAATAATGGCCCGGCCTGTTTCAGAATAGGCTCAATAACAGACTCATCCAGCCCCGTCATATCCCATGCCATTTGCTCAACAGGCTGAATATTAAGTTCCACATCCACGTCCAGTTCCTGCTCGGCTCTGCCGGTAATGACGTTGGCAAGATGCACCAGAGCGACCTCCATCGCATAGTCATCGGCAGCCGCCGGATTATGGTGATAGCGCAAGGCATATTCCAGTGATGTCGGCATTTGCCATACTTTAATCAGTTCGCCACCCACCTCGGCATGGTCGAATCCCATAATATCCTGCTCGACCTGATAATCGAATAACGGCTCGGACTGTAACTTTTCCATCACCATACGCGATTCACTGGGCAGACGGTGGCACAAAATCAACTTACCAATATCATGCAGCAACCCGGCAACAAACAGGCGCTCGCTGTGCAATACATGACACCGATCGGCTAATAGCTGCGCCACCACACCGCAATACACGCTGTGCCGCCAGAATTGCACCATATTAAGAATGTCATTGGGAATTTTTGAAAAGGTCTCAATTGCAGACGCAGCTAGCACCAGACCACGAAGTTCACGCAACCCAATCACTGTCACGGCGCGAGTGACCGTTTCAATTTTAGATGGAAAACCATAAAACGAGCTGTTGACAATTTTGAGAAGCCTGGCGGTTAAACCCGTGTCCTGACTAATGACTTTGCCAATATCTGTCGCCGAGGTACTGGCCTCGTCCATCATTTCATTAACACGAATACATACTTCAGGGAGGGAGACCAACCGGACAACACCCGAAACTAAATCCACTGCTTTTAGTGCCCGACCTTGCTGCGCCGGAGTAATACTTTGTTTTTTCTCCATGCTGTCTATTAACGACAAATTCAGGGGAATCTTTAGCGAATTTGTACTGAATAACAGGAAAACCGGTTACCAATCAACCCGCATGAACACGGTGTTTTTTAGTCTTTCGCCCACCGCACTACTGACGACTCGATAGCATCACCTAAAACACTATTGCCCACTCTTAAGGCGTTGTAATGCCTGAGCTGCAACAGCCTGAACGTCAGGATCAGAATCATTTAGCAAAATTTCCAGAGTGGTTTTCAGGGTGTTCAGGTTTCTGGCCACTTCCAGGCGAATATCAGCTGAAGCATCTTTCGCTAAAACAGCAAGCACCTCTGGCGGCACATATTCAAAACGAGCAACAACACTTCTAACCGCAAGGTTATTATCTTTAGCCAGTAAAAAAAAAGTTTTTTTGTCCGCTGACAAATTAGTGGCAACCGCAATACGTACCGTTTCACTTGGATCTGAAGCGAGACGAAACAAATCTGCCGGCTTTAGTTTACGGTTACGCGCTAGTGCTTCACGCACATCAATGGCTGGATCTAAAAAGAATTGTTTAATCTGAATAGCCGTTATCTGCGGCGAACGAGCTTGCCTAAAACGCTGCTCACGGTCATCCTCAGCCCATGCAGTACTACTGCCCAATAACAACGCAAAGGTTAAAGCAGGTATTAGCCTATTGAGCATCCGCAATAATATCTTCATAAGTTTGTATAATAGCCGCAACAGCCTTTTTAGACTCAGCCGATTCAAGTTCCGGTAATTTGCGATAACCTAAATAAACGGTATTTTTTTCACCAGGAAAACTAAAGATATAAATAATATACGGACAGAAAGCAATATTCATAGGATCGGCTTCCATCATATTACGTGACAAGGTTGCGCTACAAAACTGTATCGCCTCAGCATGATCATATAATTTTTTTGTGCGGCCAAGATCCTTACCTGTGCGCACCAGCATATCCGCAATATGCGAAACCCCATTCACTTTAATTCCCATTCCGGTAATAGCATAATCCAGATCCACGCGCACATCTTCATAACTGCCTTTTATTTTATAAAATTTATATTCATCCGTTTCAAGTTTTATATCTGCCGCCTGAATGGTACCGATAATAATGAAGGTGGAAAATAAACCAGTAAAGTAAAGGCCTAATTTCTTGAACATATTCAAATTCCTGCTAAATAATAAGTAATCAAAGACAATATACCACAGTTTGTTGATATTTATGACCATTGCAATAATCTGTATTTAAAATAGATCTGATATCAGGTGAATAATATAAAAAGCAAGAATCTTAAATAAATGACAAACACTAATAATACCCCCCTGGTTAAAATACTTGCTGTTGATGACTCACGCGTTATGCGCCGGGCGATCAGTAAAATATTGTCCAAACAATACACCGTTATTGAAGCAGAACACGGTGAAGATGCCTGGTCACTATTACAACACCACGATGACATTCAAATTGTATTTTCTGATTTATCCATGCCCTACCTTGATGGCTATGGATTGCTAGAACGAATACGTACATCAACCGATGAGCATATTGCTGCCTTACCCGTTATCATTATCACTGGCAAAGAAGATGATGATACCGCAAAAATGGAAGCCCTGGACAAAGGTGCAAACGACTTTATCGCCAAGCCCTTTGATAAAGCACAATTATTTGCCCGCGCACAATCCCATATAAAATTTGAGCAAACCAGTAAAAAGCTGTCTGAAACAGCAGAAAAGCTTGAAAAACAGGCTACCATTGATGAGCTCACCGGTTTAGGCAGCCAACGCTATTTTCAGAAAGCAGCCGATGAGCAACTATCATCACTAATTCGGCATAAAGGGCATTGCTGTTTTTTACGTATCAATATTGATAACTTCAACCAGCTATTTATAAAACACGGCAAACAGGTTGCCGATGAAATTATTCAGAACATTGGCCACTGCCTGAACCAGCATGTACGAAAAGAAGATATGGCCGCCCGTGTTGGGTTAGCAAAATTCGCCCTGTTTCTAAACCACACCAGTCTGGATAAAGCCGAAAAACTGGCACAGCGCATTATAGATGAAATACCCACCCGAAAATTAACCACAAAGAATTTTACCTTTACTGCCAGTGCCGGTATTTTTGAGCCTGAAATAAATAAAAAGAGTCGCTTTACCGATATATATGCTCGCACTGAAGATTGCCTGCAACAAGCCATTAGCGAAGGTGGCAATACACTTGTCGCATACAGTGATAAGCCTGTTCTGGAAATCGAGCCACCGGAATCATTAACCATTGAGCAAGCCATTCAATTGCTGGAGCAAGGTGAATCTGACAAGGTTAAACCTCATCTGGAAAAACTTTATTCACAATTAAAACCTTTGCTATTATTATTTACACAACTTCTCAAGAAATAAACTCACAGGTAAAAACATGTTTCGTCTAGAAAACATTAGCCGTCAAAAAGCTTTTTTTTCTCACCTTGGCATAAGCCTTGTTATATTTTTAGTTGTTTTATACTTCATTGTCTTTGAATGGTACCCACAACCCTTTTTCTCAACCGATGGTGGTTGGCAAGGTGTGCGTTTAATTGCAGCTGTTGATCTTGTATTAGGTCCCTTATTAACACTCATTATATTCAAACCCGGAAAGCCAGGATTAAAAATGGACGTATCCATTATTGCGGCAATTCAGTTTGCTGCTCTGCTTTCCGGATTGTATGTTGTTCAGAACGAACGCCCTGTGGCTAAAATATTTCAGGATGGTAATTTCTATATCGTCACCGGCTACGATATGGCAGAGCGTAAAATCTCACTCGATGATCTGGAACAATATCGTGTCGGTGGTGCGATTACTATTTATCTTGATCTACCGGACGACTATGCTGCGTTCGCACAACTCCAGCGTGAAGCTGTACGAAAAAGAGAAGTTCTTTTTTTAAACACATCCTTGTACCGAAAAATTGACGATGAAATAATTAAAAAAATGCGTTTATTTTCAATAGATATTGAACGTTATATTAAAGATGTTTACAGTGAAAAAGAGTTGAAAAGTTTTCATGCTTTTCTGAAAAAGCATAATGCCAAGGTTGACGACTTCCTCTACCTTGGGCTAAGTTCTCGTTATAAACATGCTGTTACCGCTTTAGATCCAGAAACACTTAAATTTGTTGGCGTGATACCGGATATTTATAAACCACAAGTTGATGTATTTCCTAAATATATAAAATACGATATTTACCGTATGAAATCATATAAAAAATATTTACTAGAAAAAGCAAATAAAAAACAGTAGTTTTTATAAAATATAAGCATACTATCCCACCGTGAGCTGTGGGGAGTTAAATCTTCAAAAATAAAAAAACCCTGCAAAGCAGGGTTTTTTTTGTGACTATGCTTTATAAAACTTACTTAACTGTATTTTTGCATTACCAGACAGGCATTGGTACCACCAAAACCAAAACTGTTCGACATAACACAGTTTAGATCTACATTTTCCATTAACTCACGCACTATAGGAAAACCTTCTGCACCAGGATCAAGCTCTACAATATTAGCAGAAGCACTCAGGAAGTTACCCTGCATCATGAGTAAAGAATAAATCGCTTCATTTACACCCGCCGCACCGAGTGCATGGCCGGTTAATGATTTGGTTGAAGAAATATAAGGCACTTTATCTGCAAATACTTCTTTCATCGCTTCAAGTTCTTTAATATCACCAACGGGTGTACTCGTGCCATGTGCATTGATGTAATCGATACTAACATCATTGTCTACCGTTGCCAGTGCTTGCTGCATACACCGCACCGCACCTTCACCGGAAGGCTGAACCATATCAGAACCATCTGAAGTTGCACCATAGCCAACCACTTCGGCATAAATTTTTGCTCCGCGTGCTTTAGCATGTTCTAGTTCTTCAAGCACAAACATACCGCCGCCACCGGAGATAACAAAGCCGTCACGGGTAGCATCATAGGCACGTGCCGCTGTTTCAGGTTTGTCATTATATTTCGAAGACAGTGCACCCATACCATCAAATAGCACACTCATTGTCCAGTGCAGCTCCTCGCCACCACCGGCAAACACGATATCCTGTTTACCCATTTGAATAAGTTCAACACCATGACCAATACAATGTGCCGAGGTTGAGCAGGCAGAACTGATTGAATAGTTCACACCTTTAATTTTAAATGGTGTGGCTAAACAGGCCGAGTTAGTGCTCGACATGGTACGCGTCACCATATAAGGGCCAACCCGGCGGATACCCTTCTCACGCATCACATCAGCAGCCTGTACAATGTTGGATGTTGACGGACCACCGGAACCAACAACCAGCCCGGAGCGTATATTCGACACGTCGCTGTCTTCAAGCCCGGCATCGTCAATCGCTTGCTGCATGGCAATGTAGTTATACGCTGCGCCATCGCCCATAAAACGTTTTAGCTTGCGGTCAATTAAGCCATCCAGATCAATATCCAGATCGCCATGAACATGCGAACGAAAACCCATATCCGCATATTCCTGTGAAAAACTTAAACCTGACTTGCCTGATTTTAATGCGGCAGTCACTTCTTGCTGATTGTTACCAATACTGGAAACAATTCCTAACCCTGTAATAACAACTCGACGTAATGACATTGTTTTTAGAACCCATCAGTTGAAGTAAATAATCCAACACGCAAATCACTTGCCGTGTATATCTCTCGACCATCCACTGTCATATGTGCATCCGCAATCCCCATGGTTAATTTACGCATTATCACTCGTTTTAAATCAATCCGGTAGGTTATAAGTTTATTTTTTGGTGTCACCTGACCGGTAAATTTAACCTCACCCGAGCCTAGTGCACGGCCATGTCCCGGCCCGCCTAACCAGCCAAGATAAAAACCAACAAGCTGCCATAAAGCATCTAACCCCAGGCAACCGGGCATCACCGGGTCGCCCTGAAAGTGGCAGTCAAAGAACCACAAGTCAGGATTCACATCGAGCTCGGCAATCACTTCACCTTTGCCGTATTGGCCACCGTCTTCATTGATTTTAACGATACGATCAAACATTAACATTGGCGGTAAAGGTAATTGCGCATTGCCTTCACCAAATAATTCACCACGACCACATTGAAGTAACTCTTCGCGATTAAAGCGCGACTTACCTTTAACTTCCGGATTAACTTCTACACCCACTATACTGTCTCAACTTATATAAGAATATTTAGAATCGGCAATTCTAGCGGCAGGCCTGACTGGAATAAAGCCCTGATTGCCATTTTATCAGGTTTTGTTGCTGCAAATTAGGTTATTGAATTTTAACCATTTTTCTACAAATTGGCTTTATCACGCTCGGTGCGATGAAAACCACGTTTTGACTGCCCTAAAAATACCGATAACTCTTTGATTATACTTGATTTTATACCTTCAAGTCCAGCCATTACCTGTTCCAGCGAATTTGCAGAACTAAAAAGGATACGGTAAGCCTGTTTTAAATCGGAAATATCCGATTTTTTAAAACCGGCACGTTTTAAACCCACCACATTAATGCCTTTGACAAACGCGGGCACCCCATCGGTAATAAAAAACGGCAAGACATCCTGGGTGATTTTGGCATTGCCACCAATCATCGCGTATTGACCAATATTAACGAACTGATGCACCATCACCCCACCCGAAATAAATGCGCCCTTGTCGACATGCACGTGACCGGCAATCCCAGAACTAATCACCATCACGATATTATCGGCCAGGACACAGTCATGGCCAATATGTGCATGCGCCATTAAATAATTATGGCTGCCCAGCCTGGTGACACCGTTTTCTTTTAAGGTTGCCCGGTTGACCGTGGTGTATTCACGAAACTCGTTGTGATCGCCCATTTCAACTAAAGTTTGTGCCTGCTTGTCAAAGCTCACATCCTGCGGCAAACCGGCCATGACCGAATATTCATAAAAGATATTATTGTTGCCAATGCGGCAACCGTCTTTTAATACTGCGCCGCTATGCAGCTGATTGTTGTCACCCAGCACTACATCGGCTTCGATAATGCAATAAGCACCGATGCTGTTACCTGAACCGAGTTCAGCTTTGGGGTCGACAATGGCGGTAGGGTGTATATTGTTCATAGATTCAAGATAATGGGGGTTGATAATCCATCGCACGAATCGCAACTGTGCTTTTAATATGGGTACACTCTACACCATCTGCGCGATAAAAGCCGTATTCAAACGTGGGGGTACTGCGCCCTTTGGTTTTTAAGTCATCCCGAATTTGTTGTTCTATCTGGGGGTCAAAATCAAAACGTAATTCCAGATCTGAATTCCCCATATAACGAAAATCCACCTCCTGATAGCGTGACCAGACATTGTATTTTCGGTCGAGCACCTGGTTACAGGCAAGTGCGGCAATGGGATCAGCCAGCGCGGTTTGGTAACCACCAAACATGCTGTCACCCATATTGCGGGAAAGAAAATTCAACGGTAGTTTAATCTGGATATGGCGCCAGTCAGCACTCAACGAAACCACTCTAATCCGCATAAACCAGAAAGGGGGATACCATTCCAGGCGCTTTTTATCGGAAAGCCAGCGGCAGCGGTTCATCCATCTTAAAAAATTAGGCTTCATTATTATATAGCTATCCCGGTAAGCAAACACTCACATATATTTTAATATCGCTGCTGTCCCAATTAACCGCTAAGCTAGCCTCATGCCCTGGATCTCAGCAATTACCTTGGCCTACCTTGATCACCAGACACTGACTGTATTTCAAGCGTAGGTTAACGGGACAGTGTTTTAATATATAAATTAGCATTTGTAAGTTTTGACTGACAGACAATAACCTCCGCTTTAAGTAAAATTATTCTAACAATCATCAAAAATAACCAGAAATAACACAGTATTTTAGTCGTAGATTTAATTCAGGGTTCGGGTCATGACAATTATACCAATCGGTAAACCAGATTCGCATCATACGCCGCGTCAGGGCGAATCGTTATCCATTCCTGCACGCTCAAAACGCTTTTTTACCGTTGAAACGTCGTGGTATTTCAATACCCGTGAAGATGAAACACAAGGCCCGTTTAAAAATCTGAGAGAAGCCAAATCAGGTTTAAAAACATACCTGCGCCGCTGTGGTATCATCCACTTTAGCGACTAAAAAATTATACAAGCTGACAAACACGCTCATAGTCCAAGCGTGCCAACCGTGGGTGTAACTTCGACGTATCACCATAACCCAGTGCACAAATAAAATTCGACTTTATTTTTCCATTCGGGAAAAATTCCGCATCCAGTACCTCATTATCAAACCCCGACATTGGGCCACAATCCAGCCCCATGCTTCTTGCTGCCAGCATGAAATAGGCTGCCTGTAAACTGCTATCCCGGAAAGCCGCTTCTTTAATTTTTTCCTTATTACCCACATACCATGACTTTGCATCAGCATGGGGAAACAAAAAGTCAAACTCTTCATAAAATTCCATATCCATACCAAAGATAACCACAACAGGCGCAGTCATTGATTTTTTAACATTACCTTCCTGCAAACTGCGTTTCAGGCGTTGCTTGGCCATATCGCTTTTAACAAACACCAACCGCAGCGGACAACTGTTTGCACTGGTTGGTCCCCACTTCATCAATTCATAAATCTGTTTGAGCTGTGCATCACTCACTGGTTTATCCTGCCAGCCATTATGGCTACGAGCCTTACGAAATAATACGTCTAAAGCACTGTCATCTAGCATTATATTTTCCTTTTACTTATACAGGGTTAGAGAATCAATCCAGTTTCCGACACATCAGATCAACATCTGTCTGGCGATAGTTAACCGTTTCTACAAAATACCAGCCTCGGTGCCGGTAAAAATCGGTCTGATCTTCGGTAAATAGATACAGATTTTTAAACCCATTTTTTTTTGCGTAGTTTATAATAAAGGTTATCAACTGCGAGGCAATACCTTTGTTACGTTGTTCTGGCACCACAAATAAACTTGCCAGCCACGGAGTTAGAAATTTGCGCGTGTCCATATCTTCTTTGGCCAGCGTCGCCGAACCTAACAACTTTTTGTTCTCACAGGCAATAAAAATTTCAGGTAATGCGCTGCTTTGAACACTATGTTTATAACCGGCCAAACGTTGCTCCAATGTTCCACCTGGATTAAGGTGTAACCATTCATTATGATGCCACTTTGCTAATTGAAGCAGATAATCATCCTGCAATGCACCACAATTCCTTAATGTAGAAACAACTACTGCCATACGGATATTTTTGCGCCCCTTCTCTATTTTATTTCTTACGAACCAGACTCAAACCATCGGCCAAAGGTAACATGCACATATCAATACGCTTATCACAATAAAGTTTTTCATTCAGGGCGCAAATGGCGGCTGTGTCTTTGCTTGTATCAGTCTTATCTACAACAGCGCCACCCCAAAGTACATTATCAATCAAAATAAGTCCACCCTCTCGCAGCAGTGTTAAACTCATCTCAAAGTAAGCATTATAATTTGTTTTATCTGCATCAATAAAAACAAGGTCAAAAAAATTAGCCTTGCCTTCATTTATTAATTCCGCCAAAGTTTCCAAAGCAGGAGCAAGTTTCAGTTGTATTTTATATTCAAGCCCAGCTTCCTGCCAGTATTGCTGTGCCTTATTTCCTGCCGCTTCATTAATATCACAAGTCACGAGCCTGCCTTCTAGCGGCAAGGCTAACGCCATCGCCAGGCTACTGTATCCAGTGGATGTGCCTATCTCAAGCACTTGTTTTGCACCTGATAATTTAATCATAAAGGCCATATATTGCCCCTGCTCTGGCGCAATTTGCATAATCGATGTTAAATGATCATCCGCATTATCATTACGGATCTTCTGTAACACCGCATGCTCTTTTACAGAATGCCCCAACAAGTACTCATATAATTCATCTGTTATTTGTACATGCTTCATAAATGCTACCTTTTTGCTTAATAGTAAAGAAATATAATTTGGCATAGTTGCTGCATATTATTCACCACAACACCTCGGAGACTAAAATGAAAGCTAATTTAACGGATACCGTTCCTTTACAACTACTCACCATTGAAACAAAAAATGGTGAACGCTGGATTTTTGTAGGCAGCCCAGCCATATTGCCGAATGACCTCGATGTAAGCAACAGTATTGTTGATGTCTGGTTTTCAAACATTCAGAATATCCCTCAAGAGGCATCCATACGCAGTTTAGTTGAAATGATGGACAAACAAAACTTATCGAGTAATGCACGAACAGCCATTTATTCTTCAGGAACCGATACCCTACAGTAAATTAAATTCACCCCATATTTGCCAGGATTGCATACAGCCAGACTGTCAGGAAACTGGTATGATAAAAGTTTAATCTTATATTTTTTATCATACATTCCGGATGAACTTGCATAATACCAAAAAACCGGGGATTCAGTGTCAGACTATTCCAGACTCGGCCACGCCAATCCCTGACGGCAACAGACACTACGACTGGCAATATATCTTAGGTGTTGCACGAGAACACAAGCGTGTTCTGATTGCCGCTAATATTATTGCGCTGCTTTCAGTGATAGCAACAGTACCTATCCCTCTATTAATGCCCCTGCTGGTTGACGAAGTATTGCTAAACCAACCTGGCTCACTGGTTGCCTTTACCAATTTATTTACTCCCGAACAATGGCATGGCCCAACACTCTATATACTTACAATACTCGGCATCACAATAGCATTGCGTGTTATTGGTTTATACCTGACGGTTTGGCAAACACGTCAATTTACACTTGTTTCCAAAGATGTCACTTACCGCATTCGCCATGCCCTGTTGCGCAAATTACAACGTATTTCCATGTCGGAGTACGAAACCCTTGGCAGTGGCTCGGTCAGTTCACATTTTGTGACCGACATTAATGCCATCGATGAGTTTATAGGCGCATCCATCAGCAAAGCACTGATTGCCATCCTGAGCCTTATTGGTATTACGGTTATTCTTTTATTAATACACTGGCAACTTGCCCTTTTTATTTTATTTATGAACCCACTGGTTATTTACTTTACCGTTATCCTCGGTAAGAAAGTTAAAACGCTCAAGAAAAAAGAAAATACCGCCTACGAAATATTCCAGCAGTCGCTAATTGAAACACTTGACGGCATTCAGCAAATACGTGCCAGTAATCGCGAAAAGCATTATATCCAGCGTGTTATTGAAAAAGCGCAGCATATAAAAAAGCATTCCGCTTCCTTTAGCTGGCGCAGCGATGCAGCCAACCGGTTATCCTTCAACATATTTCTAATTGGCTTTGATGTATTCCGTGCTTTAAGTATGTTACTGGTTGTATTTTCCGATTTAAGCGTGGGCGAAATGATGGCCGTGTTTGGCTACTTATGGTTTATGACCTCGCCGGTACAGGAAATTTTAAATATTCAATATACCTATTTTTCTGCCAATGCTGCACTTGCACGAATTAATAACTTACTAGGTTTGCAACAGGAGCCACAATACCCGCATAATAAAAATCCATTCGAAAATAAAAAAACCGTGGCCATTAAAATTGAAAATGTCGGTTTTGCCTACGGCGATAAAGAACCGGTTTTAAATCATGTAAACCTGAACATTAAAGCCGGTGAAAAAATTGCATTGGTTGGAGCCAGTGGTGGCGGAAAATCAACCCTGGTTCAGGTGTTACTCGGTATGTATCAACACCAGCATGGAATGATTTATTACGATGAAGTTCCCATCATCGATATTGGCCTGGATATCGTCAGAGACAATGTCGCAACCGTGTTGCAGCACCCAGCCATGTTTAATGAAAGCGTACGCAATAATATTACATTAGGTATAGAAATAAGTGACACAGAAATATGGCAGGCACTTAGCGTTGCGCAGCTAAATGACGTAATTAAAAAACTACCCAATCAACTAGACACATTAATTGGTCATGACGGTGTCCGCCTGTCCGGTGGGCAGCTACAACGCCTGGCCATTGCACGCATGCTATTAACAAAGCCTAAAGTTGTTATACTTGATGAAGCCACTTCTGCATTGGATACCCAAACAGAAAAACATTTGCATGCCGCACTGCATGAATTTTTAAAAGACAAAACCACCTTGATTATTGCGCATAGGCTCAGTGCCGTTAAACAAGCCAACCGTGTTTATGTTTTTGAAGATGGCCATATTATCGAACAGGGTTCACATGATGAATTAATGCAGAATAAAGGGTTGTATAGTCGGCTATATGGAAAGCACCAGGACAAGTAAGCCGTCATACCCAGGAATGTACACTCAACCCGAAATAAATTTTATAGCCGTCATTTCCACAGAAGCAGGAATGACAACTAACCAAACAATAATGAGTATAACTAATGAAACAAACACCGCTCTCAATAAAAACAACAGGCCGTGGCAGTTATAACATCACCCATCAAGTACAAGACATTGTTAAGAATAGTTTAATTGATGTTGGCCTGTGTAATATCTTTGTACAGCACACCAGCGCATCACTGATGTTGTGTGAAAATGCCGATCCACAAGTCCGTGACGATCTCGAAACCTTTATGGCCAAACTCGCCCCTGACGGCGACCCGATGTTTTTGCATACCGATGAAGGTCCTGATGATATGAGCGCCCATGTTCGTACCGTCCTCACAGCAAGCAGCTTGACCATACCAATAAGTAACGGGCGTTGTGCTTTAGGCACATGGCAGGGGATTTATTTATGGGAGCATCGTACTTCGAGTTTTAATCGTAAAGTAACTGTTACGATTCAACAGTAACCATTTCTAATACTTTCGATTTTTTATACGTGGAATTAACCCAGAAAAGCTTTATCTGAATTTAAATACTCGATTTCAGCTTCGGTACTCTCTCGCCCTAATATTTTATTCCGATGCGGAAACCGACCAAATTGTTTCACTATTTCATAATGGTGTTGTGCAAACCGGTAATTACTTTCCAGCCCTTCCTGATTAAACAAGATTAAAGACTGCTCCTGATCAGCCAGGTTTTCGCTATGCATATAAGGCATATATAAAAAGGCTTTTTGTTCGGTGGTGAGTTCCGCATCGAAGCCCTGACTCATTGCCTGTTCTGCCACTTCACGCGACAAGGCTTCAGTTGCAAAACTTTGTGGTTGCCCACGAAACATATTGAGTGGCAACTGATCTAAAATAATAACTAAGGCCAACGCACCTAATGGGTTACTTTGCCAGCTTTTTAATTTTAAATCTTTTGCCTCTGTATAGACGGTTAAATAATTTTCTTTTAACTGCGCATCAAACTCACTTGTGGAGTTAAACCAGAGTGGTTTAGTTTGCTCACTAAACCAGAAATCAATAATCTCCTGATAGTCCATGTCAACGACTCCATTTATTAAATAACATATTCAATGTCAAGCCCACCCAAACCACAATAACCATTCGGGTTTTTTGCTAAATACTGCTGATGATAATCTTCTGCATAATAAAACTCGGGGGCTTCAATAATTTCAGTTGTGATTTTATCCTGCCCATTCTGTTCTAATAGCATCTGAAATTTTTGTTTTGATGCATTCGCAGCTTTAGCTTGTTCTTCTGAATAGAAATAAATACCACTGCGATATTGGGTGCCACGATCATTGCCCTGCCGCATCCCCTGCGTGGGGTTATGTGATTCCCAGAATATTTTTAACAAAGCTTCGTATGAAACAATATCAGGAATATAAACAATCCGTACCACCTCATTATGGCCCGTCATACCTGAACATACTTCCTGGTAAGTCGGGTTGGGCGTTAAGCCAGCCGCATAACCCACCATGGTTGAATAAACACCTTTCAACTGCCAGAATTTTCGTTCTGCACCCCAAAAACAGCCCATACCAAACATAGCCTGTTGCGTCTGCTCAGGAAAAGGGCGCACTAACGTACTACCCAATACCGTATGCAAGGTCGAGAAATCGGCTAGCATTTCAATGGCCTGATCTCGCCCCGGCAAGGCCTCTTTTTCTGTTGGTAATACCATTTTATCCATATTCAAATACTCTAAATTACTTAATTTGAGCGTTAAATTCCCATATCAAATCGACTGGTTAGTCGGTTAATATATACCATTTATCCTGCAATAGGGTGTTTCACTTTACAATAAACCTGACCTCACCTATAAATAAATGTAAATCACCGTCTTAACTTAGGTGATACTACACTCAACTGAATACGCTCAACAACATAGAGGCTTAATATAATGGAAATATTACGCAAAGGTGAGTCTGGCGTTATTCCATTTAGAACTGGTCGATTCTTTACTGTTGAAACAAAATGGTATTTTGCTTCCAGAGAAGGTATTGACTATGGCCCTTTCGATTCGAAGCAGCAAGCTGAAGTGAGTCTGGATGTTTTTATCCAAAGTGTTATCAATATTGATAAACAATTAAATGCCTAAAAACCCTCTTTATTGTCCAGTATTCCCTGCCCGCTTTAATCGTCAATAAGATTTATATCACTAAAAAGATTATAATCTAGGGGTTGTTGATCTTTCAGATTTTAGGCTGGTTTTGAGAAAATTTTAGTCCTGACAAAGCATTTTTTACATATCAATGCATTCCATTGGTAGTAAAAAATAACGAAGGCAGGGCTAAAATTAGCAAAAAAAATTAGCCAAAATAAGACAATAGATGAAAAATCAACAGCCCCTATGTCTATCTGGATAAAAGAGGTTCCTGTTAATGTCTGAGAATAAAAGTAAGGCTACACAAATCGCAAAAAACTGGTTAAGTAATGTTATTAGAACAGTTGAAGATAAAAATATAAATGCTCATCTCAACTTAATTTCTAAAAAAGTAAACCTGACTGGTGTACCCGGTTTTGAGTCGATTGGTTATGATGACTGGGCAAACCAGTGCAAACATGAGTTTGAAAATAATTTAATCAAAAAAATATCCTATACCGGTTTTAAACTTCGTGCAAATACTGACAACAGCATTATGTTTAAAACTTACGAAACTGTAGAAGCGGCCGACAACACAGTTACTGCACAGGGTATTGAAGTGATTATTGAAAAAGAAGAAGATGGACAATGGCGTGTTATTCAGGAGCGTATTATGCCAGAGGATGAAACCAGACACGATCAACTTCTAAATTCCTGAAAACCATTACCGACTTGAGACCCATTACACATTATTTCCACAGCTCACACGATAATATAATACAGCAATCACTTATAACTATTAAAAAAGTGACCCTCAGCCCCCTCTTATCGATTAACTGCGGAGAATATGGAATGTTTGATATAAATGAAATGAAGAAAAATGTAAGTGATAAATTTAACAAAGTATCTGAAAGCAAATTTGAACCCGAATCAGTTATACAAAAAGATGAGCCGAAAAAAAGAGCAACACCCAGCACACAACTTGCATCTATCGGCCCATCCATTCACTTTAAAGGTGAACTCACCGGTGAAGAAGGCTTGATTATTGATGGTCAGGTTGAAGGCACGATAGACTTAAAAGGCAACCAGCTTATTATTGGTGATAATGGAAAAATTAAAGCGGATGTGTTTGCACAAACAATTATTGTTAACGGCACACTCACGGGTGAATTACACGGTAAAGAGCGAGTTCATATTAGCAAAACAGGAAAAGTGCAGGGTAATATTTTCTCACCCCGCGTTTCGCTGGATGACGGTGCCAAGTTCAAGGGCAGCATCGACATGAGTGAAACACAACATGAAAAACCGCAACCAAATTTGCAAGATAATCAACTTAAACGCGCCTGATAGTTTTGCCAATGTTACCCCAGCTACAACCTGCATTATCTGAATACTACTCGGATAATGCAGAGCCCCTTAAAACCCGAATATTCGAGTCAATATGGGAAACCTTTAACCAATCAAACACTACGCGCACCGAAAAACCGAAGATACTTGATTTAGGCGAAGCCCAGCCCGATAGCTTTAATTTTTATTCTGGACAAGCAGGTTACTTAACAATAGCAGACTGTATAAAACCATTAAGCAAATTGCAATGGCCAGAGGTAGAAAATCCAAACCCGATATTAACAAAACAAATTGAAGAAATAATTCCGCCTAGCAAGACACAATATGATCTTATTCTTGGCTGGGATAGTTTTAATTTTATTCCATCTAAAATACTACCCTTTATACACAACCATCTTTTAGGTTTTTGTACCAAAAAAACATTAATTCATGGTTTTTTGTTTACCTCAGAAAACCGCCCTGTGCAGCCTTCGAGTTTTAAAATACTGGATTCAGATAAAATGCAGCATTCTGTTGCTAACGATCAAGTGCTACAACATACTCCACTAACACCTCTGGCGATAAACAAATATATGCCAAACTTTAAGTATGCACGCTCTGTCTTAATGCGCAGTGGTTTACAGGAATTTGTATTAACCCGAAAATAAAATAGTCGAATACAATGGCTTTAGTTTTTCAGTACTAAATTTGGCTATATCAATATCAGCCGTATTGAGCTCCCCGTTTATTCTTTGCTTGTTTAAATCAATAAGCTTATCAGCCATGCTCTCTGCTTCCGCATTCAAACAAACAGGTTCAGACTGATAACGGTATCTTGCCGGAAAGAGATCCTGATAGGATAATCGGTCAGGAACAATGGGAATACAACCGGATGCCACGGCTTCTAATACAGATAAACCCTGAAAGTCATGCAGTGCCGTTGATAATATAAAATCAGACTGCGCCAGGATATTGTTGTAATCTTTACTCGAATCGACAAAGCCATCATTTAATAACTCAGAAGAGAATTCATTCTTAATTTTTAGTAATGCTGCCGGTATGGTTCTAAATTGCTGGCCAATCAGATTAATCTTAAATATAAACCCGCGTTGCCGTAATACATTTAAGAAAGCATAAAGCTGTTCTGGACCTTTATCGTATTCCCAACGGTGGTTCCATACTAAAATCGGAACAGGATTATTTTTTGTTTCAAGAGATATTATCTTATCTACTGCAACAGAAACGGGGAGTATTTTATGTTTATTAGCAATAACATCCAGCGTATTATCGGGCACTTCATCCGGCATTTTATTAAGAAATGTATCCAGCCCCGTAATAAAAGTTTGGTAATTATAGTCTGTGTTAAAAATCAGTTGTTCTGCACATAAAGCATTATACAAACTGACCATTTTAGGTTCGGTATGATCATTCTCTACGCTCACAGGATACGCAAACTGGTTCTCATGAAAATAAACAAACCAGGGGATAGTTGCTAATTTGGGAACTAAGCCTCGCAAGGTGGCACAATCCACCATTGAAGTTGCAACCACCCGGTCGTAGTGTTGCTCTAAAACAGTACGCTGCCCCAACCCCCAACTTAAAGCATTCCCCCTTATTCGCCAGTTAAAATAACGCCCTGCTAACGTCAAAACCTGCCAGTCATGCTCAGGAAACATTGCGAGTAAACTGTCGCACCAGGCCTGGTGACTTTGGGCATTATAAGCCGATAGCAGTAAAATTCTCATATTATATCCATCAATTACTTAAATTCTTAATCATCGATTCAGCTTTCATTCAGTATCACCCCGTTATACTTCACCCAACATTGGAAAAACACCGTTTTAAACAGGAGGCAGATTATGAAAGTCACAATTGGGAATATCATAATAACCAGTTTGGTAACGATGGCAACTGCACTACCACTAGCTCAAGCAAGCCCTAATGGTTACTCAAATTTTGATAACTTTATCGTAAAGGCTAAAGTTGTCAACGTTACGCCCATTTTCAGGTATGTCACCATTAATACGCCAACTGAACGTTGTTATAAAGAACGGGTCACTCGCACTCACTACAATGATGGAAACCGTAATGGCAGGATGTTATTAGGTGGCTTAATCGGTGGTGTAATTGGCAACAATATCGGTCATGGAGAATCCCGTAAAACCCGTGCTGTTATAGGTGCATTGGTAGGTTCTCAAATTGGAAGCAGCATTGCAGATAAGCATGCATATGCAAAGCAACATTCAGGTTACCAACAACGCTGTGAAGTACAGTATGTAAGTGAAACCAGAAAACGGATTGACGGTTACAATGTAAGTTATAAATTCCGTGGCCGTGTATTTACAACAATAATGCCATATGATCCTGGGCACAAAGTTAAATTACGAGTAAATCTATCGCCTGTTATAAATTAAGTGCAAAATGGTGTGTTCGTTACGAGCGATAGCACAATCTAGTGGCTAATGCCCTGTACCAAGAAGATTGCCGCGCTATCGCTCACGACGACAAGGAGGAATGGGTTTATTCTTTTCTTCGTGGTTAAACATATTAAACCAACACCAGATTATCCCGATGAATTATTTCATCTTCATTAATATAACCCAGAATATCTTTTATTTGACTGCTTGGTTTGCCAATAAGACGCCGTATTTCATCAGCACTGTAGTTAACCAGGCCACAGGCAATTTGCTTCCCGGATAACGAAACGCAAGAAACCATTTCACCACGATTAAACTGGCCGTTCACATTTTTAATACCGACTGACAATAAGCTGCTACCTGACTGGTTTAGTACTTTTTCAGCACCTTCATCTATTGTTAACGTGCCGCGCATTTGTAAATGCCCGGCCAGCCATTGCTTGTGTGCACTGTCTGCTTTGTTTTCTGTAAAGAGCAAACTGCCAATACTCTCGGCAGCATGGATACGTGTTAAGTTATTTTCATCACGGCCACTGGCAATAATAGTGTTCGTTCCCGAACGTGCAGCAAGGCGTGCAGCACGAAGTTTGGTAAGCATACCACCACTACCAAACTTGCCACCGGTTGATTCAACCATGGTATCCAGAGCTGTATCACTTACATTTGCTTGCTGGATAATTTTAGCCTCCGCGTATTTCCGTGGATTTTTATCAAACAAACCTTCCTGATCCGTTAATATAATTAAATGATCGGCTTCAATTAAATTCGCAACCAGCGCAGCGAGGGTATCGTTATCACCAAAACGAATTTCATCCGTTACAACAGTG
This sequence comes from Chromatiales bacterium, assembly GCA_027076325.1. GTDB lineage: Bacteria > Pseudomonadota > Gammaproteobacteria > UBA6429 > Thiohalophilaceae > SZUA-37. The sequence goes on from JALTJZ010000045.1 coordinate 99,706, forward strand.
TCATTTTCATTAATAACAGGGATAACATTTAAATCGAGCAAGCTACGAATTGTACTGCGTGCATTTAAATAACGTTGCCGGTTGGATAAATCGTCATGGGTTAATAAAACCTGTGCCGTATGCAAACCATACTGGCTAAACTCAGACTCATATGCCTGTACCAGCCCCATTTGCCCAACAGC
>JALTJZ010000045.1:99987-158149 GCA_027076325.1 Chromatiales bacterium
TGCGTGCATTTAAATAACGTTGCCGGTTGGATAAATCGTCATGGGTTAATAAAACCTGTGCCGTATGCAAACCATACTGGCTAAACTCAGACTCATATGCCTGTACCAGCCCCATTTGCCCAACAGCAGCGGCAGCCTGTAATTCATGTACCGCAGTGGGTCGCTCAGTAATACCTAAACGACTCATCCCTTCGGCCACCGCACCGGATGAAACTAAAACAACTTCCAAACCCGCTTTGTGCAGCGCGACAATTTGTTCCACCCATATTTTTATATTTTCTTTATTTAAACCAGCACCGTTATTGGTGAGCAGGGCGCTACCAATTTTAATCACCCAGCGGCGGGATGATGTAAGTTGTTTGCGGTAACTGATTTTATTGCTATTCATTTTAATAATAATTACTAATTAATTGAATGTTATTAAAACATTAAAAGCATGGCCATTGCGAGCGATAGCGCGGCAATCTTGATTCGTTATACCACAAAATATTAAGATTGCCGCGCTATCGCTCGCAATGGCGATCCTGTACTATTTTTATCTTTATACGAAAGTAATATTACTCTTTATCGTCTTGTGCCAGATTCAAAGCCAACTGCGCTTCCACATGCGCCATAATATCAAAACACAAGGCTTGTGTGCCCTGTTTTTTGATTGCCGATATTTTATAAACCGGCCCCGTCCAATCTAACCTTTTAAGAATATCATCACAATATTCCTGTTGCGTGTCTTCCGGAATTAAATCAATTTTATTTAGAACCAGCCAACGCGTGTAATTTGATAAATCCTGACCATACTTATCCAGTTCTTTTTCAATCACCCGAACACTGTCAACCGGATCCACTTCATAGTCAAACGGTACCGTGTCAACAATATGTAATAACAAACGTGTGCGCGATATATGTTTTAAGAAGGTAATCCCTAAACCGGCACCTTCGGCTGCGCCTTCGATAATACCGGGAATATCGGCAATAACGAAACTGCGATGTTCTTCAACACTCACCACGCCTAAGTTAGGGTGCAAGGTTGTAAAAGGATAATCGGCTACTTTAGGTTTGGCTGCAGAAACTGAACGAATAAACGTAGACTTACCGGCATTGGGTAAGCCCAGCAAACCCACATCGGCAAGCACTTTAAGTTCTAAGCGTAACTCGCGTTCTTCACCTTCGGTTCCCGAAGTAAACTGCCGTGGCGCGCGGTTCGTACTGCTTTTGAAATGCACATTACCAATACCGTGTTCACCACCTTTGGCCACCACCACACGTTGTTTGTCTTTTACAACATCACCAATCAGTTCGTTAGTCTCTTCATCAAAAATTTGTGTACCCAGGGGAACAAGGATAATTTTATCTTCACCACCGCGACCGGTCATTTTACGGCGTGCGCCAGGGCGGCCATTTTCTGCCTGATAGTGACGTACAAAACGAAAATCGGCCAACGTATTGGAATTAACGTCGCCCTGTATAATCACGTTACCGCCATCGCCACCATCGCCACCATCGGGGCCACCAAATTCAATGTATTTTTCACGACGAAACGTAGCCGCACCGTTACCACCTTTGCCGGCTTTCACTTTTATGACTGCTTCATCTACAAATTTCATTGTATTACCTGTAAGGCGTTTGTTGAGCTTCGCTATGCGAAGATACTTAACACCAAGCTACACTATTTTTACACTACAAAAAACAAAAAACCCCGTCATCGACGAGGTTCTTTAAAATAGCTAAACTAGTAAGTCTTAAGCCGCCGCAATAATGCTCACTTGCTTGCGTCGTTTTGGACCTTTAACTTCAAATTGAACCGTACCGCTAACTTTTGCAAATAACGTGTCATCTCCACCACGGCCTACGTTCACACCCGGATGAACTTTAGTACCACGCTGGCGAATGATAATGCTACCAGCCGATACTGATTCACCACCATAGCATTTAACGCCTAAACGTTTCGACTGGGAATCACGACCATTACGTGTACTACCACCCGCTTTCTTATGAGCCATATTATTACTCCTTAAACCCGACTAGCTTGTGCTAATCCCGGTAACTTCGATTTCAGTATAGTGTTGTCGATGACCCTGCGTTTTGCGCGAGTGCTTACGACGACGGAATTTAATAATTCGGATCTTGTCTCCACGACCGTGGCTTTTCACTTTAACCGTTACTTTACCACCGGCAACATAAGGCGCACCAATTTTAATGTCATCACCATCGGCAACCATTAAAACTTTCTCGATATCCAGACTGCCGCCTTCTTCAACATCCAGTTTTTCAACTTTTAAATATTGGCCTTGGGCAACTCGATATTGCTTACCGCCGCTTTCAATTACCGCGTACATTAAATCATCTCCAGTAAAGCCCCGCCGGATTATGAATATCCTAAGAAAATACACTCGGCAAGGCTGGTGTTAATTGAGCCGGCAATTGTACTGGTTCAGTCTGTACGGGTCAAAGATTTTAAAGGGATTTTCACTGTTTTTTCAGCTTTTTTCATTCCAGATGTGTATTGGCGGTAAGCGACATATATAAAAGGAAACTTGACAGTCAGTGGCTCGCCCCCTAGCATTCATGGGCTTTTAAACCCCCTGGCCAGAATAAAAAGACATTGTATGAATATTGACTCTATATATGACCTGATCGCCGATGACATGAAACAGGTCAATGCGACCATTCTAAAGCGCCTGCAGTCCGAAATTGCACTCATTAACCAGGTCGGTACCCATATTATCAACAGCGGTGGTAAACGCTTACGCCCCGTTATCCACCTGCTCTGCGCCCGCGCTATTGGCTATTCTGGCTCGCAACATATTGATCTTGCAGCAATTATCGAATTTATTCATACAGCCACCTTGCTCCACGACGATGTGGTGGATGCGTCAGATCTACGCCGTGGGCAGGAAACGGCCAACAGCCTGTGGGGCAATGAAGCCAGCGTGCTGGTGGGTGATTTCCTCTATTCACGTGCTTTTCAGATGATGGTAGGGGTTGGCAATATGCAAATTATGTCCATTTTAGCCAATGCCACCAACACCATAGCCGAAGGCGAGGTGCAGCAGTTGCTCAATGTGCATGACCCAGAAACCACCGAGCAACGCTATTTAGACGTTATTCACAATAAAACCGCTAAATTATTTGAGTCCGCCTCCGAATTAGCCGCAATTTTAGGGAATCAGGACTCCACAGCCCAGCAAGCCATGGCTAAATACGGTATGCACCTTGGCACCGCCTTCCAGCTGATTGACGATGTGCTCGATTACAGCGCCTCCAGCGAAGAAATGGGCAAGAACATTGGTGACGACCTCGCCGAAGGCAAACCCACCCTGCCGCTTATCTATACCATTCAAAACGGCACCAAAGAACAAGCCAATATTGTACGTAAAGCCATTGAAGAAAATGGGCTGGAATACATTGATGCAGTGACCAGAGCCATTCAGGCCACCGGGGCGATTGATTACACTGCGAACTGTGCCGAAAAAGAATCGCAACTGGCGATTAGTGCATTAGAAAATGTAGCCGAGTCAGGCTATAAAACGGCATTGATTGATCTGGCCAGGTTTGCGGTGCATCGGAAATTTTAATCCACCAATCCTGCCTTTGTGGGAATAATAATACGCCAGCAACCCTGAGGGATCCCCACAAAATTTAGCCTTGCCTGTCATTGTGAGTCAACACTGAAAAACAGGAGTTTTTCAGTGTTGACGTGGCAATCTCATGATTAAACGTTGTCAATTAGAAATTGCCGCCCTCACTTTGTTCCTTCGCAATGACGACGTTTTATTCCAGTATTTTTTGATTACTTTTTCCTGTGAATGCGTGGAGAGCTCTCAGACTACAACCGCCTTTTTATAATATCCGCCACCCGAAATGCATTGGCATAAATCGTCCAGGTATACGGTACACTGCCACCGGTTGGCATAAAACTGCCATCACTCACATATAAGTTTTCTACATCATGTGCCTGGCAGTCGGCATTTAAAACCGATGTTTTCGGGTCATCCCCAAATCGACAGCCCCCGGCCATTAAATTTGCCGGTGGCGAACCACTCACACTGCCACTGATATTTCTTGCGTTCATTTGTTTTAATACTGTTTCTGCTTTTTCAACCAGGTAATTACCTACTACTAAATCATGGTCATGGTAACCCACTCGCACTTTGGCAACCGCTGAACCCCACTTATCCTTAACATTAGAATCTAACGACACAAAACAATCATCCGTGGGTAACCAGTCATTAAAAACTTCAAATCGAAACCGCTGCTTTTCGGTAAATGCCGCATGGACTTTTTGCTTTAACGGCTCACCCCATATTAATTTGTCGTTGTCATCCCACTTCAGCGAATCGGCTCGTGTGGTCGGATTTGGGTGCGATAATAAAAAATCAATGGTGCCACCTTTCATTTTTGCACTGAATTTTTTATCTTTAATCACATACCAGTCCTGCAAACCACGATTAATAAACGGCCCACGCACCTTAAATTCATCGGCTTGCTTTGGTGGTAAATCTTCATAATAAAATTCACCACTCCCTGAACCACCAGCAGAAAAAAGTAAATTTTTACCAACCTGAGAATGGTTGTTTGCCAACCCCTGAGGATGTTTGGAACCAGTCGAAGCCAGTAACAAACGAGAGGTTTCTACTGCCTGGCAGGCCACAACAAAAATTTTTGCGGATATCGTTTGTTTTTTACTGTCACGATCAAAATAATTTGCCTGTGTTATTTTACCTTTGGCATTACTTTCAAGTTTATAGACCTTCGCATGTGGAATGATTTTGCAATTTCCTGTTGTCACGGCTTTATCTAATAACGCTGCCCGCCCACTGCCCTTTGCACCGGTAGAACAACCATAACTGCCACAATACCCGGAATAGGCACAGCCACCCCGTTTACCAACTGCGAATGGTAAAATAGCACGCGGTGTTTGCAACGACTGATAGTTAAGTATTTTACAGGCTGTATCAAAATAGCCAGAAATAGGATGCTCAATCGTAGGTGGATAAGGAAAATCTTTAGTCGAGCGTGGTTCAGCAAACGCATGGTTAATCGCATGCCCCGATACACCGACCAGCCGTTCAACCTTTTCATAATAAGGCTCCAGTTCCTCATATTGAATGGGCCAGTCCACAACATTAGCACCCTCAATATCACCAAATTCGGAACGTAAATGAAAATCAACTGGTTTTAGTCGGTAAAAAAAACCGCTCATAAAATTGGACGAGCCACCCACACAATTCCCATTCCAGAAATTCCAGCCTGACTCATAGGTCGATTCACTTGCCCATTTGTAATTCCCGTTTTTATCTTTACCGTTATAATCTTCAATAACATGCTGTTCATCTTTAAGTGACGGCGTATACACATCTCGCAAGCAACAGGCCAGCTCGTCTTTATAAAAATCTTTTTCCGTAAACCAGGGGCCTTTCTCCAGTACCACAACCGAAAAACCGGCCTTTGCCAGCGTATAGGCTACAGGACTTGCACCTGCACCGCTGCCGATAATACATACATCAAAGTCTTTCATTTTTCACCACCGGTTTTTTTCAACAACCAGTATTTTTTATTTTCAGGTGGACGAGGAAACCCAGCCTGATGTTCAAGCCACTGCCAGCCACGCCCGTTTGTATTACCACCATAAACAGGGTCGGTTAGCAGGGCTTCAAAAATATAAGTCAATAAAGTTGATAGCCAGTTTTCACCAGAGGTACTTGCATTTATTTTCTTTAGCACTCGCTCACGGTCTGCGTTATTTAGCTTTATAAAAGAATGGCCTAGCATACTATTTGCCACGCCATTCAGCCATGTCACACCTTTAATAATAAAATTGCGCTCATCCGTATCGGCATCGGGTGTATTCAATATAACTTGCAGGTATTCAAGTGCATTAATATCCCTGGCACCCGGCGAAGAATGCTTACCCGTTGTTCGGGGAAATAAATGTTCCTGCACAGCCGATATTGTTAACCATGGTTCAGGTAAAGTGGCCTGCCCACCGGCCTTAAACGAATTTTTGGTTTTTGCTGAAACAAGCGTTGCCGCGGCAACCCCACCAATCAGAGCCACACTCTGACCTAAAAATATGCGCCGTGACTGACGCTGCTTCTGCTGCTGTAAAATAGACTCAGGAATTTCCACATCCCATTGAGCTAGAATTTTCTGAATATTTGTATGGGTTATTTTAAATTTTTTCATTTGTCGTTATTTTTCTTAGCACTTTTTATTTTCCATCGTTCAAGAAATGCCATAAATTTTTGCTTTGAATATTTTCGGTTGGAAAGAAATTCTCCGGTATCCTGAGAATGAATCACTTTGCCATTCATATCCGCAACATACATATGAGGATAGCCTAAATTTTTAGGGAAAGCGGATAAAAACTTCTTATTGGAATTCTCGTCACTCACATTCACTTTTAAAACAACAAACGTTTGCCGTAAAGCCTGCTCAAGCTGCTTGTCACTTTTTATAAACTTGTCCAGCATATGGCACCAACTACACCAGTTACCACCCACTTCAATCAAAATCCGGCGTTGAGTTGCCGTTGCCAGTGCAATCGCAGCGCGCCCATCGGCAAAGGGATCACGCGCAGGATCATAGTGTGTGCTGTAGGGTGGAAGCTTTGTTTCTGTAGTATCAGCCGATACTAGAGCAAATCCTGTCCACACAAATAAAGCAAAAAATATACAAGTCGTTTTCAGCATGTTGAAATAGACAACCATTATGGCAATTAATTCTAATTTTTACATTGTTATAGTACACTTTATTGACTGCAAAAATACATATTGAGAGATCTGAATGAAAATTGGCACTCCCCTTTCAAAAACAGCCACTAAAGTCATGTTACTCGGCTGTGGCGAACTGGGTAAAGAAGTAATTATCGCACTACAACGCTTAGGTATTGAAGTCGTAGGCGTTGACCGTTATGAAGATGCACCCGGCCATCAACTGGCACATCGCGCTTATGTCATAGATATGACCAATGCAGCCGAGTTAAAAGCCATTATCGAAAAAGAAAAACCCGACCTGGTGGTCCCCGAAATTGAGGCCATTGCAACCGACATGCTAGCTGAAATTGAAGCCGAAAAGCTGGCCACGATTATCCCCACTGCTCGTGCCACACAACTCACCATGAACCGGGAAGGTATTCGTTGTCTTGCCGCAGAAGAACTTGGGCTTGCCACATCAAACTATGCCTTTGCGGAATCACTCAATGAACTTAAAGCCGCCATTGATAACGGCATTGGTTTCCCCTGTATTGTTAAACCGGTCATGTCATCTTCAGGAAAAGGCCAGTCCACTATTCATAATGCCGATGATATTCAGGTTGCCTGGGACTATGCCATTAGCGGTGCACGTGTTGCAGCTACCCGCATTATTGTTGAAGAAAAAATTAATTTTGATTATGAAATAACCCTGCTCACCGTTCGTGCTCTGAATGCGAGCGGTGAAGACCATACTTATTTTTGTGAGCCTATCGGCCATATTCAGCAGCAAGGCGATTATGTTGAAAGCTGGCAACCACAACAGATGAGTGCAGCAGCGTTAGAAAAAGCCCAGCACATTGCTAAAACAGTCACCGATAACCTCGGTGGCCGGGGTTTGTTTGGTGTTGAATTATTTATCAAAGGCGATGCCGTTTATTTTAGTGAAGTCAGTCCGCGCCCACATGATACCGGTATGGTGACCATGATGACTCAATACCAAAATGAATTTGAACTCCATGCGCGTGCAATTTTAGGCCTGCCTGTTTCAACTGACTTGCGCAGCGCGGGTGCCAGTGCGGTTATTTACGGTGGTATTGATAAAACCGGGATTGCGTTTGAAAATATAGAAAAAGCACTTGCCATACCACAAACCGATATTCGCTTGTTCGGTAAGCCGGAAGCCTTTGTTAAACGCCGAATGGGGGTTGCACTTGCCTATGCGGATTCAACCGATGCAGCACGTGAGTCAGCTAAAAAAGCAGCGACGATAGTTAGAACAATCTAGTTCTTGCAAACAATGACATTAGTTATTTATTCGCAACACGCTGTTGCGCGGTAAAAGCATCCAGGCTCTCCGTTACCCGTTGCACCAAACCTGCTGCTGCCTGTTGCTCGGCTATTGCTATCGCTTGCTGATAACAGTCAAGTGCTTGCTGCGGATCGTTCTTATTTAACAGTTCTGCTTTTAAACGTAATAATTCGGCATGCCAGAATACCTCACCGGTTTCATCAACGGCTTGCAAACCATTGTTAACAATCACCAGACCTTCTTCTGTGTTACCTTCACGTAAACAAATACTGGTATCAATGGCTATTTGTAATGTTTGCCCTAAACGCGCACCCGGTTCTTTGTAGGCATGAAAACCATTTTTAATCAGGCTATGGCCACGTTTAATTTCTTCCGCATCGTCGGCTTGTGCAAGTGCCCAGCCTAATAGCAGCTTGCCTTTATGTATCCAGAAAAATGCGTGTTCCTCAGAAAGATCAATTTCTTCCTGTGCATAAATTTTGGTTTTCTCCGGATTGTTCTGCATGTAGCTTAACCATGCGGCAAAGTTAAGCGCATAAGCCAAACTAAAAGGATGGTCAATTTCTCTTGCAAGTTGAATGGCCTGTTTTGAATATTGTTCGGCTTGTTGGCCATTACCAAGCAGCCAGCTATTTAACGCCGCAAAGGCTAAATTACAGACACTGGCATCCTGGCCACTTTTAAAGGTAAAGGAGCGATCTCTTGACTGGCTATCGAGCGCCAGTACTTTTTCAATATGCCGCATCGCTAACTGCGGCTGCCCCATAAAATAATTGATTAAACCTAAAGCCTGATGAGATTCTATTTGCATGGACTCATCCTGCAACTTATTGGCAATATCAAGCATTTGTGTTGCTGCGTCGAGTGCCTCAAGAAACTCTGAGCGCACCACCGAAAAGGCATAAAAACCCCATAGCACTGGGAACAGATCTTCACCTACTCCCACAGTCTTACATAATTCATATGCGCGTTTATAGGCATTCTCTACTTCCGGTGCGGCATAACCTTTGGTTGCTGTTAATACCGGCCCCAGCGTCATTTGTAAATAAAGTTCACGCCGACGATTTCTTTCCGAGTCTGAAACATGCTGTAATAAGTTTAAGCCTTTTTTTGCGTGCTCAATGGCTTCCACACTTGCTGATTGCTCCAGGGCATGTGAGCCTGCCTTAATCCACCAGTCAAGTGCTGTTTCATAATTTGCAGCAGCCGTAAAATGGTGTGCAATTTGTTCCGGGCGATTTTCTGTAATAGTTGCATACTCATCAATTAACACCGATGCAATACGTTGGTGTAACTTTTGTTTATGTGATTTTAATAATGATGATGCAGCAGCATCCTGAATAAGCGCATGCTTAAAAATAAAATCTGCATTAGGTGGTAAACCACGTCGATAGAGTACTTCGGCATCGACCAGTTCCTGCAATGCTGTATCCAGTTCTTCCTGCCCTTTGGATATTACTGAACGTAATAGTTTATAACTAAACTCTCGGCCTAAAGCTGCACCTAGTTGCGCGACTTCTTTTGCAGCACCCATGCTGTCAAGCCGTGCAGTTAATGAGTCCTGCAAGGTTACTGGAATGGACTGCTCTAACATCAGATTTTCTGATATAGCATCATCGAGTACAAATTTATTGCCGACAAAACGTAACAGATCGGACTCCAGCAGCATTTTGGTTAGCTCTTCAACAAATAACGGAATACCATCCGTTTTATCAACAATGTGTTCAATAATTTCTACTGGTAAGGCTTTACCATTTGTTAACGATAACAACATTGACTCGATGTCAATCTGCTCCAGATTATCCACATGTAAAACATGCAGTGAATCTGATTCACGCCAGGGGATGTCAAAATTAGGACGACAGGTAAAAACGGCTAAAATATTATGCTGCGGTACAACATCAATAAGGTTATTCAGTAACTCAAGTGTGGACGGGTCGACCCAGTGTAAATCTTCAACAATCAGTAGCATCGGTAATTGCTGCGATGAGCGAACCAGTAATTCAGTTACCAGTTCTATCATTCGAACTTTACGTTTTTGCGGAGAAATAATAATCTCCTTGTCCCGCGCACTTAAAGGCAAACCTAGAAACGTTGCAAACAGAGGAAAGGCTTCTTCCACATCGAATTGGTCACGTTCCAGAAAACTACGCAATTTATTGCGTTTTTCCTCAACCGACAAACTGGTTGTTAAACCAATAACCCGCTGCATCACATTGATAATCGGGCTAAAAGTACTGGTTTCACCATAAGCATGGCAACGGGCCACAACGAGCTGGTACTCATCACTGTTTAATTCGTCGCGACAGGCTTTCAGTAAACGGGACTTGCCTATGCCTGCATCACCATTCACAACAGCAATGCACCCTCTGGCTTGCACAGCTTTATCCCATAACCCCAATAATTTTTTAAGCTCATACTCGCGGCCAACCAGTTTTGAGCTGGTTTTACCACTGGCATCAATAATATTATTTTTATTATCGATACTTTCAATAACCTGATAGGCTGTTACCCCTTCAACAATGCCTTTAATTTTTAATTTTCCTTTCGGGTTAAAATTAAAGTCATCTTTAATCAGTTGATAGTTGGCTTCGCTTATTAATATCTGATTCGCACCGGCCAGAGACTGTAAACGTGCCGCAACATTGGGGGTTTTACCCAGAGCTAAATGTTCTTTTTTGGTCCCGGAACCCAGCTCACTGGTAACCACCAGGCCGGTATTAATACCAATGCGCACCGCCAAGGTGTGGTTTTGAGGTAAGGTGAAAGCACGATTGAGTGCTTTAATCGCATTGATCATTTCGAGTGCGCTAACAGCAGCACGGCGTGCATCATCTTCGTGTGCATGGGGAAAACCAAAATAGACAAGTAAACCGTCTCCCAGAAACTGGGCAATATGACCATCATAACGATGTACGATTTCACCACAGGCTTTCTGGTAATGGTGAATAACTTCACGCAAATCTTCAGGATCAAGGTCATCAGAGAGTTGCGTTGAATCCACTAAATCACAAAACATCACCGTTAGCTGACGACGTTCGGCAATATTGCCATCAAGGGTTTCAATGGATGATGTTGAATTTTTATCAGCAGAACTAAAACGTACATCAAATTTTGCACCGCACTCGCCGCAAAACTTAAATCCGGTTGGGCTTTCAAACCCGCATGAGGGACAAATTACTTTCATCGTTAACCATTCTTTATTCGGTAAAGAATCGTAACAAACTGACAGCTACGCGCCTGCCACTGAAACCAGTAAGTAATGAGGTGGCTTGTCGGCACGCAGGGGAACGGTTCGCACGACCTTTAATATAAATAGAGTATACGTGATATAAAAATGCGGGTCATCGTTGATTCTGGAAAAATTATGCGATGTCAGCTTTTTTCTAGCATATAAGAATAAGATAATATTCAATCTTTACAATGGCTTACTCAACTGCCTGGCTACGTAAATAATCTTCATAGGTGCCACTAAAGTTTACCAGCCCGTCGTGCTTCATTTCGATGATACGAGTTGCTAATGACGAGACAAACTCACGATCATGGCTAACAAAAATCAGTGTGCCGGGGTAGTTTTCAAGCGCATTATTCAGTGATTCAATCGATTCCATATCGAGGTGGTTAGTCGGTTCATCCATTAATAAAATATTCGGTTTTAGCAACATTAATTTGCCAAATAGCATCCGCCCCTGCTCACCACCGGAGATAACTTTAACCGACTTTTTAATGTCATTTTGCGAGAACAGCATTTTACCCAAAATGCCGCGAATAACCTGTTCGTCATCCCCTTCCTGCTGCCACTGGCTCATCCAGTCGAACAGATTCATGTCTTTGTCAAAGTCTTCAGCATGATCCTGTGCAAAATAACCCAGTATGTGATTTTCTGATAATTTCACTAAGCCACTATCGGGCTCCAGATCATTCGCTAACGTGCGCAACAAAGTTGTTTTACCAATCCCGTTTGGGCCGATAATCGCAATGCGTTCACCCACTTCAACCAGCATATTTAGATCTTTAAACAACGGTTTATTATCAAAACCTTTGGCAAGATCTTTCACTTCCAGTGCTAAACGGTATAATTTCTTAGCCTGTTCAAAACGAATAAAAGGATTCACCCGGCTGGACGGCTTAATATCTTCGAGTTTAATTTTTTCTATTTGTTTGGCGCGTGAGGTTGCCTGTTTAGCTTTAGATGCATTTGCCGAAAAACGACTAACAAAGGTTTGCAGTTCAGCAATTTGAGCTTTTTTCTTGGCATTATCAGCTAACTGCCGGTTACGCACTTCCGTTGAAGCTGTCATATAAGCATCGTAATTGCCAGGATAAATGCGAATTTCACCAAAATCCAGATCGGCCATATGCGTGCACACACTGTTTAAGAAGTGCCTATCATGAGAAATAATAACCATGGTACTGCTGCGTTCATTAATAATATTTTCCAACCAGCGAATAGTATTAATGTCGAGGTTATTGGTTGGCTCATCGAGTAGTAAAATATCCGGGTCTGAAAACAGTGCCTGTGCCAGTAAGACTCGTAACTTCCAGCCCGGTGCAACAGCACTCATTGGACCAGTATGTTGCTCCAGAGGAATATCCAGTCCTAATAATAACTCGCTGGCTCGCGACTCAGCAGTGTAGCCATCCATTTCTGCAAATTCAACTTCAAGCTCAGCAACACGCATCCCTTCTTCTTCACTCATTTCAGGTAATAAGTAAAGATGGTCGCGCTCTTCTTTCACCTTCCACAGTTCTTCATGCCCCATAATAACCGTGTCAATAACCGAAAATTCTTCAAAGGCAAACTGATCCTGACCTAACTTGCCCAGCCGCTCATTTGCGTCAACCGAATAAGTGCCAGAGGTAGCCTCAAGTTCACCACCCAGAATTTTCATAAAAGTAGATTTACCACAACCGTTTGCACCAATTAAACCATAGCGATTGCCTTCGCCAAATTTGACAGATACATTTTCGAATAACGGTTTATCACCAAATTGAATGGTCAGGTTAGCTGTTGAAATCAAAATATTTTACCGCTTGAAATTAACAAAGGAGAGTTACAAATTGGGCGCGATTGTATCAAATACTCGCTGACTTGCAAAAAGCTAAATCCGCTATTTTGCCCGCAATGACAAAATAACCGTGTTATTGTGCCTTCAAAACACCATCTACATAAAACCACTGGTTGTTTTGTTTCACAAACCGGCTCACTTCGTGTATTCGCTGTTTTTTATTTTCTATTCGATAACTGGCAATAAACTCTACCGTTCCGTGTTCATCAAGGGGGCCACCATCATTTTTAGCCAGCACTTCCAACTTTAGCCAGTCAACTGTCTCTTTTTGCAATCCCAGTTGTGCCGGACAGGTTGACACATGCCAGCTACGTAACAAATAGGCCTCATCACCTAACACATAAGCACTATAGCGTGACCGCATCAGTGCTTCCGCTGTTAATGCCGTAAGGCCTTGTTCAATATACCGTCCACAGCACTGTAAGTAATCTGTTTTTGAACCACATGGGCACAATTTGAATCTTTTAATTGGCATCATTTAACCTTATATTTCAAGTGCCATTGAATATTTTATTATCTAAATTTCGCCAGGAATCTGCTATTATAGACGATTTCTATCTAAGCGTTTTAGTATTGGAACCCTGTTATGCGATTATTTTTTAAATATTTTTTTAAAACCATCCGAATTATTCTTGGCCCGATTGTTTTGTTTGTGAATCTGGTTACGATGCCTAAAGGTATTAAACGTCCAGCAGAGCAACAACAACAGGTTGACGAAGAAGCTAAAAATCTTACTTTGTACCAATTCAAAACATGCCCCTTCTGTATCAAGGTAAAGCGCATGATAAAACGTTTGTCACTTAATATTGAAATGCTCGACGCACAGTATGACTCGCGTGTACGCGAAGAACTATTATCTCAGGGTGGGAAAATTTCTGTACCCTGCCTAAAAATCACAAATGAGCAAGGTGAAACAATATGGATGTATGAATCGTCAGAAATTAACCAGTATTTAAAACAACGTTTTGCCTGAAAGCAAACAGCCCTCCAACGATAGCCTGCGACAAGGATCACGACTGTCAAATCCTGAGCAGCTACTTAAACTGGCAAGCTACCGAATGCCGTTTGGTAAGTACAAGGGTTCCTTACTCATCGACCTACCCGAACCCTATGTTGTCTAGTTTGCGAGCAAGGGTTTTCCAGAAGGTGAGCTTGGGATTATGCTCAGCATTGTTTATGAAGTTAAAGTAAACGGACTTGAATACCTTTTTAAACCTTTACGTTAAAAATAAAGAAGTCCGTTATTGCAAGTAATAGCGTGGCAACCTGGTTTGCACCCTGTCACTTGAAGATTGCATCCCTTGATATACCAGCCACTCACGATAACCACGGTTATATTCTATTGCTCAGGCTCTGGAAATAAACTTCCCATCGCTGGTATTAATTTTTATGACTTCGCCATTTTCCAGGTATTCCGGCACCTGTACTTCAAGACCGGTCGATAATGTAGCCGGTTTGGTTCGCCCAGTCGCCGTTGCGCCTTTAATACCTGGAGCAGTGTCTGTAATAGTCAGGCTAACCGACTGAGGTAATTCAATACCAAGTATTTCGCCATCAACCAATAAAGCCTTAATACCTTCCAAACCTTCAGTTAAATACCCCAGCTGGTCTTCAAGATCACTGGCATTTAAAGCGTACTGACTATAATCATCCATATTCATAAAAACACAGGAATCACCATCCATATACGAGTATTGTACCGCAACGCGTACGCAATCAATGTCTTTTAAAAAATCATCCCCTTTATAAGACTCATCCAGTTTCTGCCCGGTTTTTAAATTAGTAAAACGAATTTTATACAAAGTTGCCGCACCACGCGAAGACGGGCTTTTAACATCTACTTTTTTTACTGCATGAGGCACGTCATTAATATCAACAATAACGCCGCGTTTTAAATCACTGGCTTTTGGCATAAGTATTTCCTGTGTTTAAGAATGATGGTCTGGTTTAGAGCTGTTAATATTAACCACCTTTGGTTCAATGGCAATGTTGTTTGTCTTTATTGTGTATTTTGCTGTATCAGCTTCTAAATCACCTGGCTTAAGCTGCATAACCTGGGGATAGGCTGATAACTGTAATTTAAGTAATTGCTTTCCTAGCATTATAATCTCTGCATCAACACGCCGTATCCCGTCACTGCTAAATTCAAACTGATATTCACGGTAAAAAACCACGGTTCCACGGGCATTACGCTTTAAGCGTAGTTTTTTAATTTCAACCGTTTGATCCAGAAATGTAACACCTACATCCTGACAGGCATTTTTACCATGCATAACCGCTATTTCTTTGACCCGAATAGTATCGATCCAGTAAAAGATAACCAGTATCAAGGTAAAAAGAACAGTAAATTCAGCCACACTCATATATAGATTATACGCTGTTCTTCAAACAAGCTAAATGCTGTATGAACAAAATTACAGTACAATAAGGCAATGAAACAGGTAGATGTGGTTATTATTGGGGCAGCAGGCTTAATGTGCGCCATTGAATCGGCTAAACGAGGAAGAAATACCTTAATACTCGACCATGCTAATAAAGCTGGCAAAAAAATCCTGATGTCGGGTGGGGGGCGGTGTAATTTCACAAATTATAATATCGAGGCAGAAAACTATATTTCAAATAATCCCCATTTTTGCAAATCTGCTATCAGCCGTTACAACCAATGGCAGTTTATTAAGTTGGTGGAGCAACATGGTATTGACTATCATGAACGTGAACATGGGCAACTGTTTTGTGACAACAGTTCGCAAGATATTTTATCAATGTTGCTCAATGAAGCAAAAAAATACGGTGTTGAAATCTGCTTAAACACGCCCATTAAAATTATTACTAAAAAAGCAGACAACCATTATGTCGTTGAAACACACAGCCACTCGTACCGATGCCAGTCACTGGTTATTGCCAGTGGCGGACTTTCAATTCCCAAAATGGGTGCAACACCTTTTGGCTATAAAGTAGCCGAGCAATTTAACCTTAATGTGGTTCCAACCGCGGCAGGGCTCGTCCCTTTTACTTTACAACCGTATGATAAAATTCGTCTGGAAAAACTGTCAGGAATTGCGATAGATAGCACTGTGGCATGTGGTAATACCCGATTCAGGGAAAATATTTTATTCACCCATCGTGGTCTTAGTGGCCCAGCTATACTGCAAATTTCATCTTACTGGCAACAGGGTAATGAAATCGTCGTTAATCTTTTACCCGATATATCACTGGAAAACTTTCTGGACTCAGCCATTAGTAAACACCCTCAACAAATAGTTAAAACAATACTCACGCAGTTGCTACCCAAGCGGTTGGTTAACTCTTTTCTGGATAATGACCTTCTGGAAATAAAGCTGAATTCCCTGACAAAAAGCAAGATTCATTTTATTAGCAGTCAATTGCAAAACTGGACAATCAAACCCAGTGGCACCGAGGGTTACCGAACAGCCGAGGTCACACTCGGTGGTGTAGACTGTAATGAACTTTCATCAAAAACTATGCAAGCCAATACACAAGCCGGTCTGTATTTTGTTGGTGAAGTAGTGGATGTTACCGGCTGGCTGGGCGGGTATAATTTTCAGTGGGCCTGGTCATCAGGCTGGTGTGCTGGCCAGTATGTTTGAATCCAGTTTTCCCCATCTGCTTACGGTTTGCATACCGTGGACGCTATATAACTCATTAATAAGGTACTTACAATGACAATAACTGAACTATTAACTTTAATAAAAACACAGCCTGAAAATATTAACTTTGACGATGTAATAACGGTGATTGATAGCGAATACACTTATTCTCCTTCAGGTTTTAGTAACGGTTCTGGGAATGCCAGGATCATTAATCAAGCGGGAACAAACGAAGGTTCATGTAAGATTTTTTATTTTGCAAAGCTTAATCACTTAACTAAACAGCAAACACTGAACTGCTTTGGAAAATATTACCGTGAAGATGTTCTGAAAAATCCGGATGGCAAAGATCATGCGAATATCCGGACGTTAATGACTTATAGTTTAGATGATATTAAATTTGATATACCAGCTTTAGCTGCTAAATAGTTTACTCAAATCACAGCGAGGGACTAAAGGGTTGCAATTTTTTTAATTAATTTTAGCCAGTCAATTGGCTTCGCAATATAGCCGGTTGCTTTTGTCTCAGGGTATTCTGACTTTATTTCTGCCTTTGTTAACCCTGAAACAATTAAAATAGGAACAGCTTTTCCCTGCTTCAAGGCACGTATTTCACGACAAGCGGTAAAACCATCAAGATTCGGCATTAAGCCATCAAGCAAAACACAGTCCGCAGGATTCTTTTTAAATTCGGCAACCGCTTCTTTACCATTATTCACCGCAACAACCATGTAATTTTCTTTCTCGAGCACCGTTTTTAGTGATAACAACATAAATGGGTCATCATCCGCAATCAGAATTTTATTAATTATCGACATGTATGTTTATATTCAGGAAAACTGGTAGACAACTTCTACTTCGTTACCTTTACCCTGATACTCCATCTGACAACAGAGCTCTTTTACTAAGTTGATTCCTCTTCCTGATAATTTTTTGTTTTCATCCAGGTTTTGAATGTCTACACTAGAGAAACCATCACCCGAATCCTTTATTCTTATTTTTAAATATTCAATATTATCGAGAATAAATTTTTCCAGTGAAATTTCAATCATCGCATCTGTTAGCGCATCTAACCGCTGTTCTCTTTGTTCTAGATATTCAGTAAAGCCATCAGGATCAGACTTTATTTTAGAATCCAATTTTAAAACACCATGATCCAGTGCATTATTAAATAATTCAGAAAAAATCATAAAAAGATTTTGTCGGTGCTCATGAATATCCTCCAGTTCCTGTATCTGGCTTAATAGTACGGGGACAGGATCAACTTTTTTCAGACTTGCGGCATGTACATTAAACTCCCACTGCCATTCCAAACTGAAATTCTCATCAGTGGAAGCAGAAAAATGAGCAACACTGTATTTATCAGGAGTAATATTCCTAACTAAATTATCTTTTTCTTCTACAATTAAGTTATTTGTACAAGGAATAACCACCATACTAATATCATCATCCTGTGCATGGCCGTCAGTAAAGCTGATAAGATCTTTTTCAATATTAATAAGTATCTCATCTGTTTCCGAATTAAGTAAGTGTTCTTCAAGTCGCTTTTCACCATACATATTTTTATTTGTATCACAGGCTTCAATAACACCGTCCGTGTACATCACCAAAGCATCGCCCTCTCTCAAGTCAACATGCAGTGGTTTTTCACCGTCTATTTCATCCATAATGCCCAACGCAAGGTGGGTCGCAGGAAAATAACCGGATATTTCATGCTGTGCATTTAAGTGAATAATACTGGGGATACCGCCATTCCAGATCTTTGCTGACCTGACATCCGCCGCAATACTAATAGCACCCACAGCAAGAAACTTATCACCCGGAAGTAAATATTCCAGCTTACGGTTTAATTCTTTGAGAATTTTGCTTAAAGTAAAACCTTTCTTTGTCATTGCCCTGAAAACTTCTGCTGTTGGTAAAGCACCAATAGCTGCAACCAGACCATGGCCAGTAAAATCTCCAAGAATGACATACAATTCTCCTGACGGGCTTCGCGCACTCATCAGGATATCACCGCTAAAAGTAACCGCAGGTCGCAGCATGACATGTAAATTATCCAACTCGACATTGTCAACCATAACAACATCACTAAAAAGTTGCTCTGCAATTTCTTCATCACGCAGAATTTGAGCATGATGCTTTGTTACCTCACGATGCAGATCACGAACGCGCTCCAGTGCATCTACTTTTGCTTTCAGTAAAGTATGGCTAAAGGGTTTGGTAAGAAAGTCATCTCCACCGGCGGCAACACATCGTGCTAACTCATCTTCATCCGTGATTGCCGTTAAGAAAATAACAGGAACAAATCGGTCACCACAGAGGGATTTAATTCGCATCGTTGCTTCATAACCATCCATTTCAGGCATCATTACATCCATAAAGATAATGTCTGGTGACTCCTGCCTGAATTTTTCTACTGCTTCAACACCGTTAACTGCCAGAATAATATCGTAACCCTGCTTTGACAAATGTGCTTGCAGGATCAGGCGATTTGTTGGCTCATCATCAACAACAAGCGCCTTGCCTTTAAATTCGGTCATATCAACAGGTAGTTTTTCTGCAGCACTATTACTCATCAGCTAACCTCGTTGTCACTCGTGGCTTTTGTCCACAGGCACACTTCTGGCATATTTATTTCTAACTTATACATAATCAGAGCAGATTTATTCAATACTAAAAACCTTATCAAAGTTTGCAATCGTTAGAACTCGCTTGATTTCATTGTTTGGTTTTTCAATAATAACTTTTCCTTCTGCATGTTTTTTAAGTAATAACAACATACCCAATGCAGAACTATCAAGGTATTCAGTTTTACTTAAATTAACTCGATAGTTCATACCACTGTCATGATCTTTATATGCATTCCGGAAATCTTTATGGACAGAAAAGTCAAATCGCCCATCTACTGTAATCATTATTGTTTTCTCATTTTCTGATGTTGATACACTCATTGATATCTCCTTTTATACTCTTTTCACGAGTCCTGTTTGTTAAAATAAATCCACTTCACTTTCTTTTAAGTTTTCTGAACCAACCACACTGCGGTGTTTTTGTTGCCATGAAGTCTTTACACTCTCAACAACTTCACGAATAGATTCAATGTATTCAATTGATGCGGATGAATGATGTGAAATATTCTGGTTAATCACATTATTTATTTCATTACTTATATTTCTGATACGATCGCTTCGTTCTGCAGCTTCCGTTAGTACCTGGGTGGTGATATCTTCAAATTGCATCACTCTGACTGTATTACCAACAACATTTTCAATTTGTAATGTAATATCAGATACTTCTTTAATTGCTTCAGAAAAATGCTTATCCATCTTTTCAATTTTAAACAGTGCTGTTTTTATTTTATCCTGAGATTCAATGCTGCCACTCATATCTCTTGATGCCATGTCATTAACTGTTGCATTTACCAGATCAATTGCAGATTTTGCACTGTAAACTTTTTCTGCAATCTGATCATTAAAGCTGGATGCACGAGTTGATAAACTTCGTACTTCATCGGCAACCACAGCAAAACCACGGCCAGCCTCACCCGCTCGAGCCGCTTCAATTGCTGCATTAAGGGCAAGTAAGTTGGTTTGATCGGCAATAGTTTTGGATTCATCCAATAAACTAAAAATACTGTCAAGTTGTGACTGCATTTCATCCAGATTATGTGCTGTCTCTATGCTTTGTGTACTGACAGCCATGAGCACTTCAATAAAACTGGCCATTATGTTTTCGGTAGTTTTCGCAAACTCATGAACATTAATAATATCTGGATCATTATTTTCATTACTTGAGTTTTTCACAATGGATCGCACCATTTCATCTTCACGTTGTATCAATTGATTTATTGATTCAAAGCCATTGGTTAAATCATTAACCGCTTCCGCTAATATATTTTTAACTCGATTCACATCCTTTTGAATGATATCCAGCTCTGAGGAATAGGCTGCGTCAATATCGCTTAACAACGACTGTAAAGACTGCTGAACAGATTTAGTTTCCTCGGGTAAATTCGGTTGTACATTTGATAAAGTCTGCTTTGCCTTAAATAAAAGGAATAAACCACTTACCAATAATATGAATTCAAATAACCAGCGCAATTCCTGCTGATAATTCGATACCGGGAATATTTCAGAAACAATAAGCCCTGTCGTTGCCACCAACACGTAAAATACCGGGTTTGAAAAAAAGTTTAGTCGCTTCGACAAAGTTGAACTACCTGCTAAAACATAATGAACACTCAAACTTTAACGGCTAAAAGCAGTTAGACTTTAATCGTTTTTTATGGATAAGATCTAAGGGGTATTATAAGACCTTGATTTACAGGGGTTTTTTAAAGGAAAACAGGTTATTTATTTAAAGATAACTCAATATATTGAGTTAAAGCTTCACGGGCTTTTGCGAATGTTGAATAAGGTCCCCGATCAAGGCCTGCACGCACCGAAAAAAACCATTCACGATTGCTTTGATAAAAACGTTCTGAACGAACTGGAATAGCGCCTTGTTCAGAAAAACGTGCTATTTGTATAACAGCACTCATCGATTATTCTTATTTATTGGTGAAACAGCCTGTACTGATTGATAGTGGTTTGATTGTAATGGTGCACTACTTTTAGTTGGTAAAGACAAAACCACGATAGTAGTCACCAGCCAAATACTCAAAATTAAAACTATTTTGCACCTCAAAATTCGCACCACAACCACCTGCACAATTCACTACAAAGAGGGGGCGATCATACTTGTCTGTTGCTATTTTGTCTTGTAGGACAAGGATTAAACTTGCGTAGGGATTTTCCTACATGGATTGATATTGGTTACCCTGTTTAAGAGATATACCTGCCATCATTTCGCTGGATTAATAAGACGTTTTAACTCCGGTACACAGGAACCACAATTGGTGCCCGCTTTTAAAGCAACACCAATAGCCTCAACCGTTGTTAAATGCTGTTTTTCAATGCGATCCTTTAAAGTATTAAGCCCCACATTAAAGCAGGAGCAAATAATACGTCCCACATCCGGCTGCCCGGCTAAGGGTTTACCGGTTAAAATGCTGATACGCTCATCTTCTTTGAGTGACTCTTTTTCCAGTAACTGCGCGAGCCAGTCACGCTCAGGCAAATCCTGATCTGGACCAATAAAAATACAGCTTTCAAGGTGGCCGTTTTCAATGCGCGCACCACGGTATCGCCCCTGTGCCGAATCAAAATATTCAACCCATTCGACATTGCTGGCATTCTGGCAAAGTAGCTGCCTTGCACAGTTTGCCCAGTCCCCCGCTGCTTCATCACCCGCAACTTCATAACGCCATAAGCCACGTCCTCTTGAAACCGACCAGTAACTTGCATGGCTGATTTTTAATTTACGCCGCGACAAAATAAACCCGTACCAGGCCGGTATTTTTTCTTCTATCTTCACCGCTGTATATTTAAATTCGGGCTGCCCGGAAACGGGGTCAACAATCGCATCAAGAAGTTTACCCACCACGCCGTTACCAGAAAACTGGTCATTCCAGTGCATTGGAATAAAAACATTGCCACGTTGCTGGCTATCGCAAACATTCGCTCGCACCACAAGCTGCCCTTTTGCACTCGTTACCGTAACCAAACTGTTCTCACTAATGCCATACTGCTTTGCATCGTCTGCGTGCAGTGCAATAAAGTTTTCCTGAATATGGCCAGATAAACGTGCCGACTTGCCGGTACGTGTCATGGTATGCCATTGATCACGTATACGTCCGGTATTTAATATTAAAGGGTAAACCTCTGATGTAACAGAAGCAGGCTGGTGTGACTTAACGGTAATAAACTGCGCTTTCCCTGATGTGTTAAAAAACCGGCCATCGGTAAACATTCGAGTCGTGCCATCCGGGTTATCTTTGGTTATTGGCCATTGCAATGGTCGCATGGCATCATAAAGCGGCTCATCAATATCAGCATAACCACTAATATCAAAGTCACGTTGAACGCCCTCTTTATCCGAAGTATTATGATAGCCCGACAAAGCCGCATGTTCTTTGAATATTTCAAACGGGCGCTCATAATTAAACGCCTCGGTATACCCCATTTGCTGTGCTACTTTAGCAATAATCCACCAGTCTGGCCTTGCCTGCCCCGGTGTGGGCAAAAAAGCGCGCTGCCGGGAAATGCGGCGTTCACTGTTGGTAACCGTACCATCGCGTTCACCCCATGTTTGCGCCGGAAAAAGAATATTGGCATAACGGGTGGTGTCAGTATTGCGCATGCAATCAGAAACAATAACAAATTCACATTTGTCTAATGCTTCACGCACAAAACTTGAGTCAGGTAAACTCACTGCCGGGTTAGTCGCCATAATCCATACTGCTTTTATCTTTCCAGTGTGTATGGCTTTAAACAGATCAACCGCTTTTAAACCTGCTTTTTCAGGGATAAATGGCGAATCCCAAAAATCTTTGACCAGCTGGCGATGCTGTTTGTTTTCAACTGTCATATGTGCAGCAAGCTGATTCGCTAACCCACCCACTTCACGGCCACCCATTGCATTAGGCTGGCCAGTAAATGAGAAAGGCCCCATTCCAGGCCGACCAATACGTCCTGTCAGTAAATGACAATTTATAATTGCATTGCCATTGTCTGTACCATACGACCACTGATTAATGCCCTGAGAAAAAACAGTCACAACACGTTCTGTGCGAGAAAATAAGGTGTAGAAACGTTTAATATCACTAACAGCTAAACCACAACGGGTAGCAACAGCATCTAAACTTGCAGCCGATTGTCGAGCCTCATCAAGGCAGGCTTCAACGCCTTCGGTAAATTGAGAAACAAATAAATGATTCACTTCATCCTGTTGTGTCAGATAATGCAGTAATCCTTTAAATAAAATATGATCTGTTCCCGGCTGGATAGCAAGATGCTGGTCAGCTAGATCACAAGTAGCTGTCTGACGCGGATCAATCACCACCACTATCAGATCTGGATTTTGTTTTTTTGCTTTAGCAATGCGCTGATATAAAACAGGGTGACACCAGGCCGCATTTGAGCCAGCAAGCACAATTAATTTGGCACGTTCCAAATCGTCATAACAACACGGCACCGTGTCCGAACCAAAAGCACGTTTGTATGCGGCAACAGCTGAAGACATACACAGGCGGGAGTTAGTATCAATATTAGCCGAACCAATAAATCCTTTCATTAATTTATTGGCAACGTAATAATCTTCTGTCATTAACTGACCAGAAACATAAAAAGCGATAGAATCTGAACCATGCTCGTCAATGATAGAACGAAGTTTTCGGGCAGCATAACCGAGTGCGTGTTCCCAACTGTACTCGATACCATCCACCTCAGGGTAAAGCGCTCGCCCGTCCATACCAATGGTATCGGCAAGTGCAGCCCCTTTAGAACATAGCCGCGAGAAATTAGCAGGATGAGCAGGGTCACCTTTAACAGACACCGATCCTGCATCGTTAATCGAGGCAATCACTCCACAACCAACACCACAATAAGGGCAGGTTGTTTGAACTTCTAAAGACATTCACTCAACACCTTAATTTAAGAATGCTTAAAAGTTTAACATGCTGCGAAGAAAAAGCTGAAAGCATTTTTAACCATAAAATATTAGTACAGAGTCTGAGGGATCCCCACGAAATTTAGCCTTGTCTGTCTTTGCGAGGAAACACTGAAAAACAGGTGTTTTTCAGTGTTGACGCGGCAAACTTATCATTAAAGGTTATCAACTTAAGATTGCCGCCCTCACGTTGTTGCTTCGCAATGACCGCGTTTTATTCCAGTATTGATATCTGTATTTTTAAGCTTTTTTACGGTTTGAACAGTTAAATTGACGTTTATAAATATTCTTTATTCGTGTCCTTTGTCGCTTATGTTTTTTAATGCTCACCCTTGGTACGCATTAACCCTGCTAACCGGTTACCCTGTTTTTGCGGGCCGCCACGCGGGAATATCTTATGCAGGTAACTGCTATTACCTCGCTCAGCCCCCCATACTTGTTTAAAATGTTTTACCATTTTTCGCACTTCACATTGCACGCGATGTTCTTCGTAATAGTTACGCAAAAATTCAACCACTTCCCAATGCTCATCGGTTAACTCAAGCCCTTCAACTGCAGCCTGCGCACGAACAAAACCATCACTCCATTCATCCATGTTAATAATATAACCTTCACTACAGGTTCGTACTTCTTTATCACCAACTTTAACGGCTCTGATTTGCATATTTGGATACATAAAACTGTACTCTCTTTAAATCTATTTTAAACTCTTTGTATTATTTTTAATGGTTATCCGCCAAAACACCGGCTTGCGGCATGTTGGCTAAACCCGTCTCCCGCGCATGTTCTTCAAAACCTTTATTGCGCCAGAAAAAAGCACCTGGCATGGTAGTTGGAATCACCAGCACATAAAACAAGGCTCGCCCCAAAATAGCACTGGTTAAAATTGACAGGCTTAATACAACACCCAATATCGCACCGGATACACCTGACAAACCATAAATACTGACCAGCGCAACGGCAATACTATTTATTACCAGTAAAATATTACGGAAAAGCCAGGACTTGCCATATGTTGTTGTCTGTTCGTAATAAGAAACCGCACCTTCACTGTGGCTGTGTTTCATGTCGCGTGCATGAAATAGTAAACCCAGTGATTCAATTATTAATCCACCTAGAATGAATATCGCAGTAAACTCAAGCGTCGCTGAGGTTAAAGTAAAACCATGCGTTATGCTGACAACAATAACAACAAGCAAACCACCTAGAGTTAAAGCACTACCCACAAAGCTACTCCCTGTTTGCCAGTGATTCCAGTAAGGCCGAGCCGGTATACGGTATAATTTATACATATAATAGAACCCGCCAACACCACCAATTATCGCTGCCAGTGCCGACAGATTAGCAAAAAATTGCGCCACGCCATTATTAAACCAGGCAAACAAAGCATAGCCTGCAAGACCTGCAAAAAATAAAGAAATTCCGGCAATTTCACGACTCACCGGCGACATGCGCCAATTATAAAAACCACGATAAAAGCGATGTGGACGACCAAGATGTAAATTCAATTTAGCCATGCCAAAACTTAACAGCACTAATAACGTTGCCATTAGTGGAAGATACGTGCTTGATACATTTGCTGCGAAATCGACAAAGCCTGTATCATTACCAAAGTACTGTGCGAATAAAACTATAAAAAATGCGCCAATAACCGTTTGCGCACTTAAAGTAAATGCTATATGCGCATTCTCATGTGAAGTTAATAGCTTTCTCAAATTCCATAATTTTTTGTCTGACTTGCGTTGTTCATCCACCATCGGCTCATATTCGCCGGTTTCGTCATTACGGTGATATTTTAATGCCGTCGCATCTGTCCGTGACATGTCCTGCGGTAACGTTTTTGTTTGCTGAAAACGAATATTCGGGTTAGTAATATCAGCCGTTGGGAAACCTGGAATGGATGTTTTTAACTGGTCACGATTTTCCGGTGTGGTTTCAATCACACCAAAATCCAGTGCGCCGGCCAAACAGGCAGAAGCACAGGCTGGTTTTAATCCAACTTCCAGTCTATCCACGCACATATTACATTTATGTACATGGCCTTTTTTTACATCAAGCTGTGGTGCGTTATAAGGGCATACCCAGGTGCAGTAACCACAACCAAAACAAATATCCGGATCCTGTAACACCGCACCATATTCGGCATATTTTGTATAAGCACGTGTCGGGCAACCTTTTAAACACACTGGGTTATCACAATGGTTACAGGCCATCGAAATATTTAAACGGGTATAGCTTGGGTAAGTACCGCCTTCGACGTAACCGACTGCGCGATAAGCAAGGTAAGGAGGTAAATCATTTTTTTCACTGCAGGCAGACTCACAGGCATGACAGGAGATACAGTTGTCTGCGTTAAAATAAAAACCATGTTGTTTATAACGATCAGGATTATCACTGATACTGCTATCACCATTAATATTTAAACTTTTACCTGTTAACTCAGCATATTCTTCCGATAAATCAATTTTTTTACCGTATTGATTCTCAGTCGGTGCTTTTGCATCAGGTAAGTAAGCGTAATGGGGTTCGTCTTTACGTACTTTAAACATCGTTGTTTTATCCTAAAATCACTGCCATCTCTAACTATTCGTCATACCCGTGGGGGGCGGGGCATGACATCTAATTTATTTCTAAAAAGCCCGCGCTTCTTTGTTTCGTACAGCGGCTGCATGTTGGTCGGCCACGGCTTCTATTTTTACCGCACATTGTTTAAATGCAGGTTGTCTTGAATGTGGGTCTAGTAAGCCTAGCGTTAAACGATTAGCACACTCATGAAAATGAAATGGAATAAATACCATGTTTGGTGGAACGCGTTGAGTACACTGTACCATTACGACACCATCACCACGACGTGAAGTTAAACGTGCATAGCCACCGTGTTGAATACCTAACTCTTTTGCCGAATCCGGATTCATTTCCATATACGGAGTCGGGCTAAACTTATTAATATTACCCACCTTCCCGGTGCGGGTTCGGGTATGGAAATGTTCTACTACCCGGCCGCTGTTCATCCAGAACGGATATTCATCATCGGGGACTTCGTTATTGTCGATAAAAGGTAATGCTAATAATTTTGCCTTACCATCGGGGTACTGGAATTTACCATCAGTATACAAACGCGGGCTACCGGTTTCATCTCCTTCGGTACATGGCCATTGCACGCCTTTCTGTGTTTCGAGTTTTTCGTAACTCATCCCTGAATAATCCAGCATGCGACCTTTTGATAACTGCCGTAACTCATCAAACACACCTTCAGACGTTTCGGGAAATTTAATTTTCTGACCCTGCTCAAAACGCTTCGCCATTTGATTAAAAATCCATAAGTCCGGTTTAGAATCACCATGCGGTTTAATCACATTACGAATTAAATTAACCCGTCGTTCGGTATTGGTAAAGCAGCCTTCTTTTTCTGCCCACACACCAGCCGGTAAATATACATTGGCATACTGATTAGATTCACAATCCTGGTAGGCATCTTGTACCACCAGAAAGTCCAACTTCTCCAGAATTTTTCGGATACGCGCAGTGTTGGTCATGGATGTCATTGGATTGGTTGCAATTAACCACATGCCTTTTATCTGGCCGGTTTCTATTGCGGGGAAAATATCGGTCTGGAACAAACCACGCTTCTTCGGGAAAAATTCAGGATCGATGCCCCAGAACTTTGCAATGTCTTCCCTGTCCTGTTGTTTTTCTAAAACACGGTAACCGGGCAAACCGGAACAGCCCGACCATTCACGTGTGCCCATGGCATTGCACTGACCAGTAATGGATAAACTGGTACCACCGGGTTTGCCGATATTACCAGTTACCAGGTTTAAATTATTAATCGCACACACACCATCGGAACCGTGAGTGCTTTGGTTAATCCCCATTGTCCAGATAGACATGGCTGCACCTGCGTTGGCATAGGTGCGTGCGACGTTACGAATGGTGTCTTCGTCAATACCGCAGATTTTTGATGCACTGACGGGATCATAATGTTCAACTGTTTTAATAAACTCGTCATAGCCGGTAGTATTGGAGTCAATATAGGCACGGTCTTCCAGACCTTCATCCAGAATAACGTGTACCAATGAATTTAACAAAGCCAGATCGGTGCCCGGTGTAACGGGTAAATGAATATCGGCCATCTGCGCAAACATGGTGACACGCGGGTCGACCACAATGACAGGGAATTGTCGCTTTTCCAATGCCTGTTTTAAACGCCAGTAAATAATCGGATGCTGCTCAGGCAGGTTTGAACCAAAAGCAATTAAACAATCGGTATGTTCAAAGTCGTCATAGCAACCCGGTGGGCCATCGGAGCCAAAAGAACGTTTATAACCAGATACAGCTGATGACATGCAGAGTGTTGTATTACCGTCGTAGTTATTGGTGCCAATAACTCCACGCGCAAGTTTACCTAGCGTATAAAATTCTTCGGTCATGATCTGGCCGGTAGAAACAATAGCAAACGCATCGCGGCCATAAGTTGACTGTATACGTTTTATTTCATCGGCCACTTTATCCAGTGCCGTATCCCAGTTGGTTTGTTCAAAGGCATCATAGAAATGCTCACGTATTAAAGGTTTATCACCACGGCCGGGGATATTAAACAATTCGTGTTCAAAAATACCTTTTAAACAGAGTTTACCACGGTTAACATCCGCACCGGCAACGCCACGGGTTGCAACTGCTGCACCGTTTTTATCCAAACCCACCTCAATCGAGCAGCCGGTAGAGCAATAACCACAGGTGGTGTATTTCCAGTCGACTACACCTTTGTCTGCAATTTTTATTGGATTTTTTTTGTTACGACCGAATAGCATTAGCTAACTCCGTATTTAAAAACATTTACCATGAAGGACATAAAGAACAGATAGAGTTTGTTAATTTACTCTAGTCATTGCAAGTGATAATGCGACAATCTTTTTAATAATACCGTGTAACAAGAAGATTGCTTCGCTGTTGCTCGCAATGATAAATGAAACAATATTTTGTCTTTTCTTTGTGTCCTTCGTGGCTAAATTAATGTCCTAATTATTAGGACAACCATCATCTGCTGTCACTGACAACATAATTTTGTCACCATCCATCTTAACCGGATAAGTTGCAGCACAACCTTCATCCGGCGCAACCGCCTTGCCGGAATCCAGGTTGATCATCCAGTTATGTAACGGACATGCAACCTTATTACCATAGACAATACCTTGCGATAACTGCCCCTTCTTGTGAGGACATTCATCTTTTACAGCAAAAATTTCATCACTGTCAGTACGGAAAATAGCAATATCACCATCGTCTGTACGTACAACACGTGCACCTTGCTTTGGTATATCATTCAAACTGCCTACTTCAATCCAGTCACTCATTTTAATTACCCTCTGATTTCTTTTAGTGGAATGAATTCATGTTTTTCACCCCCATCAACACGTTCTTTCCATGGATCATTCTGCGCAACAGATTGTGCTATATAAAAACGTTCCGCATACATCTTACGTTTTTCTGCATCATCGACAACTTCTTCTTTCACCCGCTGCAGACCAATTCGTTCAATCCAGGGTGCCGTACGTTCCAGGTAATGTGCATCTTCACGATAAAATTGCATATAGGCTGCGGCATACTCTAAAACTTCTTCTTCTGTTTTTACTGCACATAAGAAATCAGTTGCACGTACTTTAATACCACCATTACCACCAACATGCAGTTCATAACCGGAATCGACACAGACGACACCAAAATCTTTAATCGTGGCTTCGGCACAGTTACGTGGGCAACCGGAAGCTGCCATTTTAAATTTATGTGGCGTCCACGAGCCCCAACTTAATTCTTCCAGCTTAATACCAATGCCAGTTGAGTCTTGCGTACCAAAACGGCACCATTCTTTACCCACACAGGTTTTAACGGTTCGCAGTGCTTTACCATAAGCATGCCCTGAGACCATACCTGCATCGGTAAACTCTTTCCATACCGCTGGCAAGTCTTCTTTATTCAAACCATATAAACCGATACGCTGACCACCCGTTACGTGTACCGTTTCAACATTGAACTTCTCAGCAACATCGGCAACTGCACGTAATTCCTGTGGTGTCGTCATGCCGCCCCACATACGCGGAATAACTGAGTAAGTCCCATCGTGCTGAATATTGCCGTGTGCACGCTCATTGATAAAGCGTGACTGACTGTCATCTTTATATTCTGTTGGCCATTGGCAGAGTAAATAATAATTCAATGCCATACGACATTTAGGACAACCGTCCGGTGTATCCCAACCCAGAGCTTCTCGCACTGCTGGCATTGTTTTTAATGCTTGCTTTTGAATTTCTTCACGCACTGAATCATGTGAATGTTCTGTGCAACCACACATGGGTTTTAAATGTGGTGCAACGGAGTAATCACCACCCACCGTATGCGCAATGAGTGCTTCAACTAAACCAGTACACGAACCACATGAAGCCGACGCTTTGGTGTGCGCACGCACTTCATCCAGCGTAAATAATTTCTTATCGACAATGGCACTGACAATATCGCCTTTACAAACGCCGTTACAACCACAGATTTCGGCTGTATCCGCCATTGCCGCAACCCGATTGTCATCGCCGTGGCCGGAATCACCTAAATGAGCCTGCCCAAATAAAATTGTTGCACGGAAATCACTGATATCCGTTTTGTCCCGCATTAAATCAAAGTACCAGGTACCATCTATGGTATCACCGTACATAACGGCGCCTTGCACGATGTTATCTTTTACTACAATTTTTCTGTATACGCCGCGTGACTCGTCTTTAAAGACCAGATCTTCGGTTGTCTCGTCACCGGTAAAATCACCTGCCGAAAATAAATCAATGCCGGTTACTTTAAGTTTAGTGGAAGTCATGGTACCTTCATATAAACCAATTCCATGCTTCGCTAAATGGTTGGCGCATACTTTTGCCATTTCAAATAACGGCGCCACCAAACCGTAAGTCTGACCGCGATGTTGTACACATTCACCAACGGCGTAAACAACGGGATCGAATGTTTGTAGGGTATCGTTAACCACAATACCGCGTTCACAGTGAATACCTACTTTTTCAGCCAGTTCAAAGTTAGGACGAATGCCCACGGCCATCACCACAATATCCGCATCCACTTCGGTACCGTCTTTAAAACACACTTTTTCAACTTTACCGTTACCTTGAATGGATTCAGTTTGTGCACCCATTAAAAACTCCAGGCCACGTTCTTCCAGATTAGCCTGTAACATTTTTGCAGCCGGTTCATCCAGCTGACGCTCCATCAGGGTATCCATGATGTGTACCACTTTCACATTCATGCCCTGCTCCATTAAGCCGTTCGCAGCTTCCAGACCAAGCAGGCCACCACCAATAACAACGGCATTTTTCTTCGATTTTGCGGCATCCAGCATTTTATCGACATCGGCAATATCACGGAATGCAATCACACCAGGTAAATCATGCCCGGGGAGTGGGATAATAAAAGCGGTTGAACCGGTTGCAATCAATAAACGATCATAGCTCACCGTTTTGCCATCATCACCGGTAACGGTGCGTTTTTTACGGTCAATATTTGTGGCTTTCACACCTTTATATAAGGTGATGTTATTATCTTCGTACCATTGCAGGTCATTCAGCATAATTTCATCGATGGTTTTCTCACCCGCAAGTACAGGTGAAAGCATAATACGGTTATAGTTGCCGTAAGGTTCTTCACCAAAAACGGAGATATCATAGGCATCAGGCGCAATTTTAAGCAGCTCCTCCACGGTACGCATACCTGCCATACCATTACCGATTACAACCAGTTTTTCTTTCATGCTTGAACTCCGTTAAAGTGTTAATAATCTACTGCGGCCTTCTCGAATAAATACGCCGTGACAGTAATTTCAATAAATCTCAGTATAGCAAGTGCCGTGCCATGTATTAGTAAATACTTAAATATACTATAACTGCATGATTATTTTAGGGAAATATCTCAGACTAAGGAGAAGTACCAGTACAGAATAACCACCGAGCGCACCAAAATAGTGCATAACGAGTATAATGGCGCATAACAGGATAGCAAGCGTCCGGGATAAAAATCTTACTGTTATGCCGCTGCACAAATTAAGCGTTTAATTATACACTAATACTTTGTTTTGCACTATAATAGTGCATAATAAGTCCCTTTGATTCTATTTTTATTTATATAACAGTAACTTACACTATTGGCATAGCTCTTGCCTTACTGAAGACATCAAATTTAAAACTTAAGGAAAGAACATGTCTAGCCCATCAAGTACAATGAACCTGTTTTCATTCAGTGGAAAAATACGAATTTTGCATTTAAGCTGGATGGCGTTCTTTATTAGCTTCTTTGTCTGGTTCAACCACGCACCACTGCTCGCCATGATGCGTGATTCCATGGGTTTAACGGAACAACAAATAAAAACCCTGCTTATCCTTAATGTTGCTCTTACCATTCCTGCTCGTATTATTGTTGGCATGCTCGTTGATGCCTTTGGCCCTCGCCGCATTTATTCGATGCTGCTGTTTGTCTCCAGCTTTCTTTGCTTTGGTTTTGCAATGGCAGAAGACTATGAACAACTGGCATTAATGCGCTTCTTACTGGGTTTTGTTGGTGCGGGTTTTGTGATTGGTATTCGCATAATCAGCGAGTGGTTTCCTGCAAAACAAACTGGGCTGGCGCAAGGCATTTATGGTGGCTGGGGTAACTTTGGCTCGGCCGGTGCAGCGGTAATTTTACCGACTATTGCATTGATGTTTGGCGGTGATGATGGCTGGCGTTGGGCTATTGGTTCAACTGGCGTTGTGGCACTGGTTTATTCTGCTATTTATTTCTTTAGTGTAACCGACACGCCAAAAGGCTCTACCTATTTTAAACCAAAGAAAAATGGTGCATTGGAAATAACCAGTCGCTTCGATTTTTTCTTGTATCTGATTATGAATATTCCACTTTATGCTGCACTAGCAGTGCTAACCTGGAAACTTAGCCCTGAAAATTTAGGCATGTTAAATTCAGGCGTAACCAATATCATTTATCTCTTATTAGCAAGCTTATATAGTTTCCAAACCATCCGAATTTATCAAATTAATAAACACGTTTTTACGACAGACGTTCCTGAAATTGAACGCTATAAATTTAAACAAGTTGCAATTCTCGACTTATCCTACATGGTAACATTTGGTTCAGAGCTCGCTGTAATCTCGATTTTACCTTTGTTTTTTATGGACACATTTAATTTGTCAGCTGTACAAGCAGGACTGGTTGCTTCTGTTTTTGCAGGTCTTAATTTAATTATGCGACCTGCGGGCGGATGGATAAGTGACAAGTTTGGCCGTAAACTATCATTATCTGTCATAATGGCAGGCACCGGGCTCAGCTATTATTTATTAAGTTTAATTACAAGTGAATGGAGTCTCGCTCTTGCACTTGCGGCTGTTATTTTTAGTTCATTATTTGTAAATGCTGGCAATGGCTCCGTATTCGCCATCGTGCCATTGGTTAAACGCCGACTAACCGGTCAAATTGCTGGTATGGCAGGCGCATATGGAAACGTAGGCGCAGTTACCTTCTTAACAATACTTTCGTTTGTAGCAACCGAGATATTCTTTTTAGTTATCGCTATCTTTGCAATTGTTGTTTTTGTTTTAATTACTTTCTTTTTAGATGACCCAAAAGATCAGATGGCAGAAGTACTACCGGATGGCACAGTACAAATGATAGAAGTTGAATAATAGCTGCAATTTGCGGTAACCTGAAAGGCTATAGACAAAAGTATCTATGGCCTTTTTTAGTAAAAGATGATGACAAAAAAACTCTCTATCGAATCTGCTCACCAATGCCTTGCTGGTGGCAAAGAAGAAAATGAAGATACCTGTGGCATTCAGGTTGCAGACGGTCAACTATTAAAAACCAAAGGGATTGCTGCAGCCATTGCTGATGGTATGAGTGGCAGTGATGCGGGTAAAGAAGCCAGTCAGGCCTGTGTTAAAGGTTTTTTAAGTGATTACTTCAGCACACCAGAAACATGGACGGTGCAAACATCTGCACATAAAATCATCTCTGCACTCAACCACTGGTTGCATGGCAATGGCCAGCGCAAGTATCAATCACACAAAGGCATGGTTACCACACTCAGTGCACTGGTATTAAAATCGAACACCGGCTTTATATTTCATGTTGGAGATACACGTATTTACCGACTTCGCGGGAATGAGTTTAAACAACTCACTCATGATCATCGTGTGCAAATCAATGAAAATAAATCCCTGCTCTCTCGTGCTGTTGGTATCGACGTACGTCTTGATATTGATTACCGCAGTATACCTTTAGAAGTTGGTGATATATTTGTAATGGTCAGTGATGGGGTACATGAATTTATCACTGATAATGGCATGGCAGATATTATTCAAAATCATATAAATCATCTGCAGCTTGCCGCCAATGCAATAATACAGCAAGCCATTGACAATAAAACCAACGACAATGTTACTTGCCAGATCATACGTATTACCTCACTACCGGGTGAAAATGAAGATGAATTTTATCAAAAACTAACCGAGCTTCCTTTTCCTCCTGTATTAGAACCGGGCATGATTCTGGATGGTTATAAAATACTACGGCATTTATACTCCAACAAAAGAACTGAAGTTTATTTAGCACAAGACACTCATAGCAACGAAAATATTGTGCTCAAAGCACCTTCTGTTAATTATAACGACGATGCTGAGTACATCAGTTTATTTCTGCATGAAGAATGGGCGGGACGACGCATTAACAGCCCGCATGTAATGCGAGTGCTGGAAATACCACGCAAACGAACCGCACTTTATTACATTGCAGAACATATACAGGGTCGAACCCTACGCCAATGGATGGAAGATGAGCCAAGAGCTAATATCAATACCGTGCGGGATTTTGCCGAACAAATTGCCCGTGGCCTGCGCGCCTTTCATCGACTTGAAATGATCCACCAGGATTTAAAACCTGAGAATATTTTAATTGATGAAAACGGCACGTTAAAAATTATTGATTTTGGCTCAACTAAAATAGCGGGCATTGATGAAATTAGTGCTCCCATTCAGTTTAATAATATTCTAGGCACCATCAATTACACTGCACCGGAATATCATATAGGCAATACCGGCAGCAACCGCTCTGATATTTTTTCACTTGGCGTCATTATCTACGAGCTACTTACCGGGCATTTACCTTACGGAAAAGATCTCTCTGCCAGAAATATGCTAAAGCTCAACTATATTTCAATCAAGCGTTATAATCCTGAGATACCAACATGGATGGATAAAGCAGTAGAAAAAGCAGTCAATATTAATCCTGACCAGCGTTTTAATCGGCTTTCTGAATTTACTTATGCGTTGAACCATGCGGACTCAATGCTGGTTAACACCGACTATGTTCCACTTATAAAGCGCAACCCGGTGCGAGCATGGCAAACCATCAGTGCACTACTGCTTATTCTGAATATAGTTTTGTTTTATATAATATATAAGTGATCTAGAAAAGATAAAATTTTATCGCATAAAAATAAAAACACCCACATTGATGTGGGCGTTTTTATAAAAAAGTACAGCTCTGTCTAAAAGGGTATATCGTCATCAAAATCACCACCACTCATTGCCGGCGCAGATTGAGGTGCCGACTGTGGTGCGGCTGATTGTTGTTGAGGCTGTGATTGAGCCTGGGGGGCAGCACTTTGGTTATAGTTGGCACTACCGCCACCTTTTGAATCCAGCATTTGCATTTCGTTAGCAACCACTTCTGTAGTGTAACGATCCTGGCCATTTTGATCCTGCCATTTACGTGTTTGCAATTTACCTTCAATAAAAACTTTGGAACCTTTCTTTAAATATTCGCCAGCAACTTCTGCTAAGCGACGGAAGAAGACCACACGATGCCATTCTGTTTTATCGACCTGTTCTCCAGTATTTTTATCTTTCCAGCTTTCAGATGTTGCCAGGGTAATGGTCGTAACCGCGCCACCATTAGGTGAATAGCGAACTTCCGGATCTTTGCCCAGGTTACCAATGAGTATTACTTTGTTTACACCTCGTGCCATAATGTCTTCCTCTAGTTATATTTGTTTAATTAAATAATATTGCTTATTTATTTTCTTTAGTGTTTACAGCATTTTTTATTCAGCCGTTAATCATTGACTGAATATTGCATTAAGTCGGCTTCGTTAAGGTTCTGTTTGTCTACCTTAATATAAGCAACGCCATCATCGGCAATGACGGTGACATCCAGCACCCCTTCGATTTGACTTAACGTATCGGCTAATTCTGCTGCCTGTGAATTAGCCAATGTTCCAACGTTTAATAACATACTGCTCGAATATTGTGGTTCGCGCATGCTGATAATTAATATCAGCCAAACACTAATCAACACCACGTTAAACAACAGTACACTATCAAGTCCCCAGTGTTGCATTAGCCAACCGCCGATGGCGGCACCAATAAACACACCAAAAAACTGGGCACTTGAATAGGCGCCCATGGCGGTGCCTTTATGCGCCACCGGCGCCATTTTTGCCACTAACGATGGCATGGTGGCTTCGACTAAATTAAACGCCAGAAAAAAGAACAATAACATGAATGTGATGCCCGCTAAAGAGTGGCCGACAAACCAGAAACCCAGCTCGGCTAAAGCTAATACGACAATAGCCATAATAAGCATTTGTTTTAGCTTGCGTTTTTTCTCGCCAACAATAATCAGTGGTACCACGCCCACCATTGAAAGAAATAAAATCGGTAGATAAATTTGCCAATGGCTTTCTACTGCTAAACCTAGCCTGTCGCGTAGAATAAAGGGCATCACCACAAAGCTGGACATGAGTATACTGTGTAAAATAAGAATACTGGCATCCAGGCGTAGTAATTGCGAGTCTTTTAGGGCGGACTTAAACCAGCCCATTTCGACCTGTGCATCACGATGAAAGCGTGACACTGTGGGGGTAGGCACCCAAAAGAGCACAATCAACATGCCACAAACGGCCAATATAGCGGTTAACCAGAAAATCCCCGACAGGCCAAACCAGCTGTTCACCAGCGGTCCGAGTACCAGGGCAATGGCGAAGGAAAAACCAATGCTCATACCAATGGTCGCCATTACCTTCATACGGTGCTCTTCACGGGTAAGATCCGCTGCCAAAGCCATCACTGCACTGGCCACCGCACCCAGCCCCTGCATGGCACGCCCAATCGTAATCCAGAGCAAGCTATCGGCGGTTGCCGCCACCACACTGCCGAGTGCAAAAATAAACAAACCGCCCAATATAACAGGCTTACGACCAATTTTATCAGATAGCAAACCCAACGGGATCTGTAGTGCAGCCTGTGTCAGACCATAAATGCCAATCGCAATACCGGCAAGCGTGGCACTGTAGTCCGGCATTTTCTCGGCTAAAACCGAGAATACCGGTAGGATCATAAATAACCCTAGCATTCGCGTGGAGAAAACACCCGCCAGTGACACGGCTGTACGCTTTTCAGCCCGGCTCATCTTGTCATTATTTATTGTCATACTGCTTATTTATTATCAAATTCAATTTTGCGGTTCCCTGATTATATAGGGAATCGCATAGCCGAATTGCTTATTTTATCGTACAGGGAGGAAAATATAATTTTGCGTCCACTCCAATAGGCACGTATATTAGCAGGTTTGCATTCAACGAAAAATCGATAGATGGACACAATTCATATCCGTGGGGCGCGTACCCACAACCTTAAAAATATAGATCTTGACCTGCCGCGCGACAAGCTTATTGTGGTAACGGGTTTATCCGGCTCTGGCAAGTCGTCGCTCGCCTTTGATACTATCTATGCAGAAGGTCAGCGCCGCTATGTCGAGTCATTATCCGCCTATGCGCGGCAATTTCTGTCAGTCATGGAAAAACCCGACGTTGATCATATTGAAGGCCTGTCGCCCGCCATCTCCATCGAGCAAAAATCCACCTCACATAACCCGCGCTCGACTGTTGGTACCATTACCGAGATATATGACTATTTAAGATTGTTATTTGCCCGTGCTGGCGAACCACGCTGCCCCGAACACAATACCACCCTCGATGCGCAAACCGTAAGCCAGATGGTTGATCAGGTTTTAGCCATGCCGGAAGGCACAAAACTGATGTTGCTCGCACCCGTGATTGATGGCCGAAAAGGAGAGCACGAACATGCTTTAAACAGCTTACGTGCCGATGGCTATGTTCGTGCACGTATTGATGGTTTAATCCATGAGCTGGATCAAGTCGACACGCTCGACAAGCGCAAGAAACACAGCATTGAAGTGGTTATCGATCGCTTTAAAGTACGTGAAGACATTAAACAACGTTTAGCCGACTCATTTGAAACCACACTCAAACTTTCGAACGGCCTGGCACGCATTGCTTATATGGATGAGGCTCAGGCAAAAAAAGCCGGTGGCGACATTATTTTTTCTGCCCGCTATGCCTGTACAGAATGCGGCTACTCGATTAGTGAGCTTGAACCTCGTATTTTTTCGTTTAACAACCCCGCCGGAGCCTGCCCGACTTGCGATGGCCTTGGTGTTAATCAATTTTTTGACCCCGAACGGGTTGTAGTACACCCGGAACTCAGTCTAAGCAGCGGTGCCATTCGTGGCTGGGACAGACGCAATATTTATTATTTTCAAATGGTCGAATCACTTGCCAGGCATTACAAATTTGATATGGATATGCCATTTGAGAATTTAGCAGAAGACGTTAAAACAAAAATTTTATACGGCAGTGGTTCTGAAAAAATCACTTTCCACTATTTTAATGATAATGGTCGACAACATAAAAAGGTGCAAACCTTCGAAGGCATTATTAATAATATGCAACGCCGTTACCGTGAAACAGAATCCAATACGGTACGCGAAGAGTTGGGTAAATATATCAGCCAGCAACCGTGCCCAACCTGCAAGGGCGCCCGACTCAATGAAGCGGCACGGCATGTTTATATAAAAGAAACCACCTTACCGGAAATAACCACCTTAGCCATCGAAGACACACAACAGTTCTTTAAAAAATTAAAATTAACTGGACATAAAGGCAAAATAGCCGAAAAAATTGTAAAAGAAATTAGCCAACGGCTGGATTTTTTAGTCAACGTTGGTCTGGAATATTTATCGCTTGATCGTAAAGCCGATACCTTATCGGGTGGCGAAGCACAACGCATCCGACTGGCAAGCCAGATTGGTGCCGGTTTAGTCGGCGTAATGTATGTTCTAGATGAGCCTTCCATCGGCTTACACCAACGTGATAATACCCGACTATTGCATACACTCAACTATCTACGCGATCTGGGTAATACCGTCATTGTAGTAGAACATGATGAAGAAGCTATTTTAAGTGCCGACTATGTTGTTGACATTGGCCCCGGTGCCGGCGTGCATGGGGGTGAAATTATAGCCGAGGGTACGCCAAAGCAAATTCTGAAAAATAAAAACTCGATCACTGGTCAGTATCTTTCCGGCAAAAAGTCAATCGCTGTTCCAGAAAAACGAACCTGTAATGATCCTGCTAAACAACTTAAAATTCAGAGTGCTTCGGGCAATAACCTGCATAAGGTATCCGTTAGTATTCCGGTTGGTTTAATGACGGCTATCACCGGTGTTTCGGGTTCAGGCAAGTCAACACTGATCAATGATACCTTGTATCGGTACGCGGCAAAAGAAATCAACAAGGCCAGCGGCGAAGTTGCGCCGGTTAAAAGCATTACAGGAATGGAGCAGTTTGACAAGATTGTGGATATTGATCAAAGCCCGATTGGTCGCACCCCCCGCTCTAACCCCGCAACCTACACACAGCTTTTTACTCCTTTGCGCGAGCTCTATGCACAAACACAGGATGCTCGAACACGCGGCTATGCGCCGGGACGTTTTAGCTTTAATGTAAAAGGTGGCCGTTGTGAAGCCTGTCAGGGTGACGGCGTTATAAAAGTTGAAATGCATTTTCTACCTGATGTGTACGTGCCCTGTGATATCTGCCACGGCAAACGCTATAACCGGGAAACATTAGAAATACGCTACAAAGGTAAAAATATTTATGAAGTACTGGAAATGACCGTTGAAGATGCCGTTGTCTTTTTTGATGCCATTCCGGTCATTAAACGTAAGTTACAAACACTGATGGATGTTGGTCTTTCGTATATCACCCTCGGTCAGAACGCAACAACCCTTTCCGGTGGTGAAGCACAGCGCATAAAACTGTCGCGGGAATTATCCAAACGTGACACAGGTCAGACCCTGTATATACTCGACGAGCCTACAACCGGCTTGCACTTTCATGATATTGAACAATTGCTTGCGGTATTACACCGGTTACGCGATCATGGCAATACCATTATTGTTATCGAACATAATCTCGATGTCATCAAAACTGCCGATTGGGTTATTGATCTGGGACCGGAAGGTGGCAACAAAGGCGGTACGATTGTTGCTGAAGGCACACCCGAAAATATTAGCAAGGTAAAAGCGTCTTACACAGGCCAATATCTGAAAGCATT
Organism: Chromatiales bacterium; assembly: GCA_027076325.1. Classification (GTDB taxonomy): domain Bacteria; phylum Pseudomonadota; class Gammaproteobacteria; order UBA6429; family Thiohalophilaceae; genus SZUA-37. Next base: position 140,725 of record JALTJZ010000045.1, read on the forward strand.
GCTTAAGTAAAGCAATAAGCCACAGCCTGGGCATTGTTGATCTTTACAGATGTCAGGTAGATGTTAGCCCAATTCTGAGAAAGTCAGGCAATATATGAAAGAACAACAGCCTCTAGTTATGCATCAACTTATAGCGTAACTTACCAAATAAAATGTTAAGTATATTATTTCTCGGTAAAAAACCAAGAAGTGGTTTACGCCGAACCCCCATTCCCCTACGCAAAAGTTTTAACTCCATATGGGTGGGCTCAATCACCAGACCTTGTGAAATAGCCCTAAGTGCCATTTTCCGACGGAACATAATAATCGCGGCTTTAGCTAGATACACAAATACCTCTGGATTATTTAACTCTGTTTCTGCCGCAACGACACATTTATTAAGCCCTTCATCACGGTTACCTAACCGAATTAAACATAACCCATAAAAAGCAAGGTATTCATTTGAATGAAATGCCCCCTTTTCCGTGCTTCGAATCGCATGCAGAAAATACGGTATCGCTTTGCCATATTCTTTTTTAGTATAAAGTTGCGCTGCCTGAGAAAAAGCATCGCTAGCAGTAAGGTGATTAAGAGTCATAAACGCATCCTTGTGCAAGTTTGATCATTGTCCCAATGACAGGCTATTCTAACAAAAGTTAATTTCAAAAATTGTTAACTATGCCTCATTCGCTATAAAAATTAACCCTGTTGTGTTGTTAACGCCTCCGGGAGAGGGGTTGGGGTGAAGTGAGTAAATTAATCCAGCAATCGAAGAAGGCTACCGTCCTTTATAATGTTTCTATCGACGATGTGGTTAAACAAATCTGCAGCATTAATAGAATCACGGTCTTTCGTTGTCACCAGTATTGCCTTTATATTTCTATTCTTCCCATTCGAAAGTCTAAGCGCTGACAATATAGCTTCACCATTTAATGTAGGCACCTCCATTGCAGTTAGCACAACATCATAATTTTGCATCAATAAACTCTCCAATGCACAGAGCCCATCACTTGCGATCTTTACCAGGTAATCGTCGGAAAAAGAAGCCGACAGCATCGATGCATAAAGCGGCGAAGGCTCTACAATCAGGGCTTTTCGTTGCGGGCCAGCCGTTGCGGCATCAATTTGTAGTAATTTCGCATCAACGCTGCTGAAGTTATCATCATTATTCGCAATAAGCTCCAGAGCTATATTTAACAAGTCATTGTAATTTAATAAAGCATTGACGGCATGCTGGGTATAAATTTTCTGTGAATCAATTAATGCGGTTATTGTATCTTCCATTTGATGACAAATCTTTGTGTATACATGAAACCCGTAAGTACCTGCCGTGCCTTTTAAACTATGTACAGCACGCAGTAAATCCTCTACTTCCCGCTTATCCACTAAAGTCAGGACAAGCCTTTCAATTTCATTAATGCGTTCAGGCAATGCGGCTAAAAATTCTTCCCTGAGTAATACAAGCACATCGTTAATTGAGTTATTGGCCATATTGAGAAATACTACTTACGTTGCTCGAAAGATTCATTATTTAGAGTATCGGCTGTTTTTAGAATTAATTAAGTGGATTTAACCCTTTTATTTCAATAACTTGAAGCGTTATTATTTCAGAAGTCTCACACTATCTCCAATTCTGCAAGAATGGGTTTTAGCCGCATTTTGTTCACGTAACGCGATTTCAACAAGTTGGTTGGAATTAACATACCAGCATAATGTATCCGCTGGCATATCTGCATATGTTTTTGCAAAGTGAATTTTTACCCCCTTTAAATCGAGAATAGCCGCCTTTGAAATCGCGGTTGCAGCTATCCCTGTCATCAAATTACCATAGGCATCAATATAAATAACTTCGTATAAATCATCTGGCCAGTCAAGGCGTTTAATATCATTTATGGAGATATTCTCGGTAGCAGAGAAATCATTCTGTGCGATCTTTGCAGCAACCGGTGCAAAAATATCGCGGCCATGAAAAGTATGACTAGACTGCCGTGGTTGCCACGTTATTTTGTAAACCTGTACATCCTTTTCTGCACGAAGAATATATTCAAACAAACCATTATCCGGCCCAATAAAATACAGACCATTCACTTTTAGTACAATAGCCTGTCGCGAGCTACCAACACCCGGGTCAACAACACAGCAAAATAAACTGCCTGCCGGAAAATACTTGATCAGGCTATTTAATAAACAGGCTGAATGCTTCACATCAAAACCAGGTGCGTCGTGCATTAAATCAATTATTTTTGCATCTGGATAATATTTATAGATAGCAGCCTTCAACTGACCAACGTATGGGCCTAACAGAGTAAAATCTGTATATAAAATTATCATTTTTCTAATTTGACAGGTCCAAAAAGAAAATAGACAGGTTGCCGTAAATTCAGTTTAAAAAATTCCAGCCTTTGTATTTTTTGCATATTCATATCACGTTTAAATGGTGCTTTTTTTACATCCGCTAGCGGTATCCTTATTTTATTCAAACCTGATAATAGTTGAATAGAATAGTTAAATCTATCCCGATATTGATAACCGGTATACTCATGCTGCAGATCATGTATTCGAATATTAAGTGTTGTTTCTGGAATAGGACTGAAAATATCAAAACTTAAATAGTTATAACTGCTCCAGTCCCGGTTAAAAGCACCCAGGCTTGCAGTTGGATTCTGGCCAGGAATAAAGTCTATACGTAATTGCTTTTTGCCTGACTGGTCAGCAGGATTTGGAACAAAATATAAATTTACATTATTTTTCTGGAAGCGGGAAATTTCTCGTACACTCTCATTTGCAACTAAAACGGGAAATTGTCTGCTTTGCTGTATGTCATCGATAATAATATCTACCATAGGGAACAATATAATAACGCTAAGAAAAATAATACCTGCCTTGAAGCTTGTACGGATAAAACGATTTACCTTCAATAAAGCATCTGAGAATACAACAAACCCTATACAGGCTCCAAGCCAATCAAGTAAAACATCGTAGCTACTTTTATCCCTACCGGTAAGTGTTTGTAAATACTCAATCACGATACCCAGAAAAATAGAAATTATACTAATTAATAAAAATTGCGTATAAATAGAATAACCTGATCGATTTAAAATTATTTTAATAAATAAGTAACTTAAACCAATAAAAAGAAAAACATGCCCCAGATTCCATATCTGCTGAACACTTCGATAGCGTGTTAAATCAATCTGAAGAAAAAAAACCATATAAATAACAACCAGGCTAAACAGAATAACAGGCATGCTTTTCATGTTCTTTGCTCTGGGATATTTTATATTTAAAAACATAAATTAATCGTACTCTGTCTGTGTTCAGTTACTGTCTCAGTCGCCCATAAAAAAACCGGGCAAAAGCCCGGTTTTTTTATGTGAATTTGAGTATTTAGTTACTCTTCAATAACTTCTGGCTCATCTTCATCTTCAACAACAGGGCGGTCAACAAGCTCAACATAAGCCATCGGTGCTTTATCTCCAGCACGAAAACCACACTTTAAAATGCGCAGGTAACCACCAGGACGCTCTACATAGCGTGGGCCAAGCTCATTAAATAATTTTGTTACAATATCACGATCACCCAGACGTGCAAACGCTAAGCGGCGATTTGCAACAGAATCTTTTTTAGCTAACGTAATTAGCGGTTCTGCTTTACGGCGTAACTCTTTTGCCTTCGCAAGTGTTGTGCAAATAAGTTCATGTTTAAATAATGATGATGACATGTTTTTAAACATCGCTTTACGATGTGAACTATTGCGATTAAGTTGTCGACCACTTTGACGATGACGCATGATACTACCCTATATTCAATTCTGTATTTACTTAAAATTAAAACTAGCCCAACAAAGTTGATGCCGGTTTATCGTCTTTACTACCTACTAAACTGGCTGGTGGCCAATTTTCCAAACGCAGACCCAGTGACAGACCACGCGAAGCAAGTACATCTTTAATTTCTGTTAACGACTTTTTGCCCAAATTTGGTGTTTTAAGTAATTCAACTTCAGTGCATTGAATTAAATCACCTATATAGTAAATTTGTTCAGCTTTGAGGCAATTTGCCGAACGGACCGTTAACTCCAGGTCATCAACCGGACGCAACAGGATTGGATCAATATCCGGTTCTTGTTCCGAAGGTTCGTCTGCTTCTTTACTACGTAAATCAACAAAGGCTGCTAACTGCTCCTGTAAAATAGTTGCAGCATTACGAATCGCTTGTTCAGGCTCAATGGTGCCATTTGTTTCCAGTTCGATAATCAGTTTATCAAGGTTAGTACGTTGTTCAACACGTGCGCTTTCAACATTATATGAAACACGTGAAATCGGGCTGTATGATGCGTCTAACTGTAAACGGCCAATGGGGCGATCTTCTTCTTCGTCAACCGCACGCAGGTTAGAAGCCTCATAACCACGACCAGCGGCAACTTTCATTACCATATTTAATTCACCAACATCAGTTAAATGTGCAATAACATGGTCAGGATTAACAATTTCAATATTGTGGTCGACCGCAATATCACCGGCAGTCACGACACAAGGGCCTTTTTTGTTCAGTGTTAATCTTGCCGTGGATGTTTCACTATCATCCATTTTAAGTGCAACACCTTTCAAATTCAGCAGGATGTTCATCACGTCTTCCTGCACACCTTCAACCGTAGTGTACTCATGCAAAACACCATCAATTTCTACTTCAATAATAGAGTAGCCTGTCATTGACGACAGCAATATGCGGCGTAACGCATTACCTAAAGTATGGCCAAAACCACGTTCCAGGGGTTCCAAGGTGACTTTCGCCTGCGTGTCACTGACTTGATTCACATCAACAATTCGCGGGGTCAAAAATTCAGCTATACCTTGCATGTAATACCCTCTTTATCTAGTTCTGAGAAATTAATAAATTTGTTATTAATACTTAATTATTTGGAATACAGTTCGACTACCAGATTTTCTTTAATATCTGCTGGTAAGTCACTGCGTTCAGGTACATTTTTATAAACGCCTTGCAGTTTGGTTGTATCCACATCAACCCAGTCCACAGTACCGCGTGACTGAGAAGCATCGACTGCACCTTTAATGCGTAATTGTGCTTTTGATTTTTCCGCAATCGCAATCACATCGCCCGCAGCAACTTGTGCAGAAGGGATATTTAATTTTTTCCCGTTTACCGTAATGGCATTGTGACGTACCAACTGGCGCGCTTCGCTACGTGAGGCACCAAAGCCCATACGAAAAACAACATTATCCAAACGCGATTCTAAAAGCTGTAACAGGTTCTCACCGGTTGAGCCTTTAATTCTGTCTGCTTCTTTATAGTAACCACGGAATTGTTTTTCCAGAATGCCATAAACACGACGTAATTTTTGCTTCTCACGCAACTGCCCGGCATAGTCCGACATACGCGCCCGTTTTTGACCGTGTTGACCAGGCGGGAATGGGCGATTTTCCATTGCACATTTACTTGAAAAGCATTTGTCGCCTTTTAAAAACAATTTATCGCCTTCACGACGGCATTGACGACACTTGGGTCCAATATATTTAGCCAATGTACTACTCTCCTAAACTCGACGACGTTTCGGTGGGCGGCAACCATTATGAGGAATGGGTGTCACATCCGAAATATTTGTAATTGCAAAACCATTAGCATGTAATGCGCGTACGGCAGATTCACGGCCAGGCCCTGGTCCTTTCACATTTACTTCCAGATTCTTCATCCCAAACTCTTTCGCCATTGTGCCAACACGTTCGGCGGCCACTTGCGCAGCAAACGGGGTACTTTTACGTGAACCACGGAAGCCAGAACCACCGGCTGTTGCCCAACATAAGGCGTTGCCCTGTCGGTCAGTGATCATAACGATGGTATTATTAAAGGATGCATGAATATGCGCGATGCCGTCAGCGACGTCACGTTTAGCCTTTTTCTTGCGTGAATGAGCTTTTTTAGTTGCCATATTAGTTACTTACCTGGAGACTTATCTTTTAATCGGTTTGCGTGGACCTTTACGAGTCCGAGCATTTGTTTTTGTCCGTTGACCGCGAAGTGGAAGACCTCGACGATGACGAATACCACGGAAAGTACCTAAATCCATCAAGCGTTTGATGTTCATTGATACTTCGCGTCGCAAATCACCTTCAACAGTATATTTTGCAACTTCACCACGAATTTGCTCTAACACATTTTCGTCGATTGCACTGATCTTGGTGCTGGGCTCAACACCCACCGTGGCGCAGATCTGCTGCGCACGTGTCCGACCAATACCATATATGGCAGTTAAAGCAATAACAGCATGCTTGTGATCGGGTACATTAATTCCGGCTATACGGGCCATGGATTACTTCCTCAAAATTTCAATAAATCATCACGCAGCCCGAAATTTTCGTGCCGCGCGAAACCGCTAATTGTACGCATTTCCAGTAAGCTGAGCAAGACCTAACCTCGATTAAACCCTTGAAAACAGCCTACTAACACCCTTAACCCTGTCGTTGCTTATGGCGGCCATTCTTGCAAATAACGCGCACAACACCATGACGACGGATAACTTTGCAGCTTGAACACATTTTCTTTACCGATGCTCTCACTTTCATGTTAGTTACTCCTAAAATCTTAACTATCTCAAAACAATGCCTGATATTTGCTTCAAAAAGCGCCAAGCCAATATCAGTGAATTTATAACTTACCCTTGCCTTTATTTGCTTTTTTCATCAGCCCTTCGTATTGATGCGACATCATATGCGCCTGGATCTGCGCCATTGAATCCATCACCACAATAACGATAATGAGCAATGATGTGCCACCAAAATAAAACGGTACATTCCACTCTAAAATCAGGAACTCCGGTAACAAACTTACCGATGTAATGTAAATAGCACCCACTAACGTAAGACGGCTTAAAATTGTATCAATATGCTTTGCTGTTTGCTCACCCGGTCTCACACCCGGGATAATTGCATTTGCTTTCTTCAAATTATCGGCTGTTTCTTTGGGGTTATACATTAAAGCCGTATAGAAAAAGCAAAAGAAAATAATCGCAACTGCGTACAGCAATACATACAAAGGCTGCCCCGGTGACAACAATGTTTTAATGTCGACCAACCAGCTTAAACTCGAATCATTCCCAAACCAACCCGCAATGGTCGCTGGAAACAAAATAATACTTGAAGCAAAAATAGGTGGAATCACACCCGCCATATTCACTTTCAATGGCAAATGGCTTGTTTGCCCCTGATATTGACCCCGCCCTTGCTGGCGTTGTGCATAATTAACCGTAATACGCCGCTGGCCTCGCTCCATAAAGACAACAAACGCGGTGACCGCTATCGCTAAAATAAATAAAATCAAAATAACTGCAGAGCTCATTTCACCCGTGCTACCCCGTTCCAACGTACCGGCAATAGCCTGAGGTAAACCGGCAACAATCCCGGCAAAAATAATCAGTGAAATACCGTTGCCAATGCCCCGCTCGGTAATTTGCTCACCTAGCCACATTAAAAACATGGTGCCAGTCACTAAAGTAACGACCGTTGTAAAGTAAAACAGGTAGGCATTATCAATAATAACCAGACCATCTTGCCTAAACAAAGCAAAGGCAATACCTAAAGACTGAAACAACGCTAAAAACAATGTGCCGTAGCGCGTGTACTGTGTAATTTTTCGTCGCCCAGCGGCTCCCTCTTTGCTCAACGCTTCAAGCTTTGGGTGCACCTTGGTTAGAAGCTGCATAATAATGGACGAAGAAATATAAGGCATAATGCCTAATGCAAACAATGACAATCTTGATAATGCGCCACCCGAAAACATGTTGAACATGTCTAAAATGGTGCCTTTTTGTTGCTCAACCATCTGCGCTAACTGCGCCGGATCGATGCCTGGAACCGTAATAAATGAACCAATACGAAATACCAGTAAAGCACCAATAACAAATAGAATTCGCTGCCGCAGCTCACTCATTTGGCCGCCACCTGCCGATGGAATGTTCTTACGCGTTGCCACTAGTCTTCTATCTTTCCGCCAGCTGCTTCAATTGCTGCACGTGCACCTTTTGTAACACGCAAGCCTTTAACCGTTACTGCCTTAGTGATTTCACCAGACAACATCACTTTTACACGCAAAACATCATTACGCACAAGGTTGGCCGCTTTTAATGCTGCCAGGTCAACAACATCTTCAAAAAGATTAAGCTCATGTGTTCGAATTTCATCCGTTACAAAACCCACACGTGAACTAAAACCACGTTTAGGCAAACGACGTTGCAAAGGCATTTGTCCGCCTTCAAAACCAACTTTATGATAACCACCGGAACGAGATTTTTGGCCTTTATGGCCACGCCCACAGGTTTTACCTAAACCAGAACCAATACCACGGCCAACACGTTTTGCTACTTTGTGTGCACCTTCAGCTGGCTTGAGTGTATTTAAACGCATGATTATTCCTCAACTTTAACCATATACGATACGGTATTGATCATGCCACGAACTGAAGGGGTATCTTCAACTTCAACGGTATGATTGATACGACGTAAACCTAATCCGGCGACACATGCTTTATGCGCAGCCAGGCGACCAATTGTACTTTTAAATTGAGTCACTTTAATTTTCTTTTTGGCAACCATAATCTTATTCCGTAATATCTTCGACTTTTAAGCCGCGTTTTGCAGCAACTTGCTTAGGCGACAACATGCTAGCCAAACCATCAACCGTTGCACGAACAACATTGATTGCGTTGTTGGTTCCAACACATTTAGCTAATACGTTACGAACACCCACAACATCAAAAACAGCACGCATTGGACCACCCGCGATAACGCCGGTACCATCAGAAGCCGGTTGCATATACACTTTTGCAGCACCTTTATGTGCCATAACTGGGTAATGCAATGTGCCTTCATTCAACTCAACTGTTTTCATATTTTTACGTGCATCTTCCATCGCTTTTTGAATAGCGACAGGCACTTCACGCGCTTTACCGCGGCCATAACCCACTTTGCCATTTCCATCGCCAACCACGGTCAACGCAGAAAAACCAAAAATACGACCACCTTTTACAACTTTTGCAACACGGCGAATATCTACAAGACGCTCCTGTAAGCCATCTGCTGCTGTTGAGTTTTCAAATCCTGCCATAATATTTACCTTTTAAATACCTAATCCAGCTTCACGTGCTGCATCAGCAAGTGCTTTTACACGACCATGAAAACGGAAACCTGAACGATCAAAAGCCACCTGTTCAATACCTGCCGCTTTCGCTTTTTCAGCAATGGCTTTGCCCACTGCCGTTGCCGCATCAATGTTGCCTGTGTTCTTTAAATTTGCCTTTACTTCAGCTTGTACAGTTGATGCTGTAGCTAAAACTTTCTCACCATCAGCCGCGATCACTTGTGCGTAAATATGCCGTGGTGTGCGATGAATCGTTAAACGAGGCACAACCAGCTCACGAATTTTGGCGCGTGTCTTACGTGCACGGCGTAATCGGGATAATTTCTTGTTCATTTGACGTAACCTACCTTATTTTTTCTTGGCTTCTTTACGCATAATATGCTCATCAGCATATTTAACACCTTTGCCTTTATAAGGCTCTGGTGGGCGAAAAGCACGAATTTCAGCTGCAACCTGACCAACACGCTGTTTATCAATACCACTTACAATAATTTCTGTCTGGCTTGGTGTTTCAGCAGAAATACCCTCTGGCAATTGATAATTAACCGGATGCGAGAAACCCAGCGTTAAATTCAATACCTTACCCTGAACCTGCGCACGATAACCAACACCCACGAGTAACAGCTTCTTTTGAAAACCTTCGCTAACACCAGTTAACATATTGTTAATTAATGCACGGGCTGTCCCTGACTGCGCTGGCGCACCCAATGCACCTTCACGTCCTGCAAACGATATAACATTATCCGCTGCCGTTACTTCAACAGATGGATGAATATCATGCTCTAACGTTCCTTTTGAACCTTTCACACTAATGTGCTGGCTGTTAATAGAAACTTCAACACCCTTAGGAATTGCAACTGGAGTTAATCTTGCCATTATATTAAACCTTAATTACTGCTTACTGTACGGTACAAAGCACTTCGCCGCCGTGCCCTGCTTTTCGCGCAGCACGATCAGACATTAAACCTTTTGATGTAGAGATAATCGCAATCCCTAAACCACCCATTACTTTAGGTAGTTCATCACTACCTTTATATACACGAAGACCAGGACGACTAATACGTTTGACTTTTTCAATAACCGGCTTGCCTTCAAAATATTTTAAAACAATATTTAAATTCAACTTACCATCAATATCTTCTACTGAAAAATCACTAATAAAACCTTCATCTTTTAAAACCTGAGCTATTGCCTGTTTTTGCTTTGAAGTACGCATAGACACATCGACTTTTGACGCATGCAAACCGTTACGAATACGAGTTAACAAGTCAGCGATTGGGTCAGTCATCATAATTCTGTTCTCCTAAATTCTAATCCTGGCGGTCTGAAAGACTACCAGCTCGCCTTGTGTAAACCAGGCACATCACCGCGCATAGCAGCTTCACGTAATTTGTTACGGCACAAACCAAATTTACGATACACCGCATGTGGGCGACCGGTCACTTGACAACGACGCTGTACACGAACAGGGTTCGCATTGCGTGGTAACTTTTGTAATGCTTTTTGCGCTTCCATCCGCTCTTCAAAAGAAACACTGTCATCTTTAATCGTTGCTTTTAACTCGGCACGTTTAGTCGCATACTTTGCAACTGTTTTGATGCGTTTCTTTTCACGCTCTTTCATACACATTTTAGCCATAATTCTCTCCTAACCTACCAGCCCTTTAATGGGGAAGTTAAAGGCAGCTAGCAATGCACGGCCTTCTTCGTCTGTTTTAGCGGATGTTGTAAAAGTAATATCCATTCCGCGTAATGCGTCAATTTTGTCATACTCAATTTCAGGAAAAATAATCTGTTCCTGAATACCCATGCTGTAGTTACCACGGCCATCAAATGACTTGGGATTTAAACCACGAAAATCTCGGATACGTGGAATAGCAATACTCACCAAACGATCCATAAATTCATACATGCGTTCACGGCGTAACGTCACTTTACAACCAATCGGCCAACCTTCACGCACTTTAAAACCCGCAACTGATTTACGCGCCTTATTGATAATAGGCTTTTGCCCTGCAATTTTAGTCATGTCACTTACCGCATTTTCCATGACTTTTTTGTCATTCAATGCTTCACCCACACCCATATTAAGCGTGATTTTAGTGATACGAGGCACTTGCATAACACTCTTATACCCAAACTGCTCTTTGAGCTTTGGTATAATAGTGTCGTTATAAATTGTTTCTAATCTAGCCATTTGCATTAACCTGTGGTGTTTATACGTCTACTACTTCGCCGTTCGATTTAAAGTACCGAACTTTGCGGCCATCTTCTAATGTCTTAAAACCAATGCGATCGGCTTTACCCGTTGCAGAATTATACACTGCAACATTCGATACCTGTATTGGCATTTCAACTTCAATAATGCCACCAGGCACACCCGAAGCCGGGTTTGGCTTCTGATGCTTTTTAGCGACATTAATATTTTCAACAACAACTTTTTTGTCTTCGACAATGACCCGTGCAACAGTACCGCGCTTGCCTTTATCTTTTCCGGCCAAAACGATAACATCATCACCTTTACGAATCTTATTCATAATGAGAACTCCGTGCCTTCTCTACAATACTTCAGGGGCTAAAGAAATAATTTTCATGAATTTTTCATTTCGCAATTCACGAGTTACTGGTCCAAAAATACGTGTACCAATCGGTTGTAAATTCGCATTCAATAATACTGCTGCATTACTGTCAAAACGAATAACGGAACCATCTGGACGACGTACACCTTTACGAGTACGTACGACAACCGCATTATGCACATCACCTTTTTTCACTTTGCCACGAGGAATAGCTTCTTTGATGCTCACTTTAATAATGTCACCAATACCTGCATAACGGCGCTTCGATCCGCCCAATACTTTTATACACTGAACGCGACGAGCACCACTATTGTCAGCGACTTGAAGCTGTGTTTGCATCTGAATCATGCTTTACTCCGATTCTTTAAATTAATTAACCGTACTAAACTACTTCAGCACGCGTTACGATTTTTTCCAGATTCCAGGTCTTTGACTTGGACAACGGACGACACTCAGCGACTTCTACCGTATCACCCATATTGCATTCATTTTTTTCGTCATGCGCATGTACTTTGCTTGAACGCTTAATGTACTTACCATAAACAGGGTGTTTTACAACACGTTCAATCATAACAGTGATGGTTTTATCCATTTTATTGCTTGTTACGATACCTGTTACGGTGCGCTTTACTTTCGCTTCACTCATGCTGCATTACCTGTTTTCTTTTCATTGAGAATAGTTTTAATTCGGGCAATACCACGTCGCACCTCTTTTAAAAGATGCGAACGGGTTAGCTGACCAGAACCACGCTGCATACGCAGGTTAAACTGTTCACGTAATAACCCTGTGAGTTCTTTATTTAACTCTGCAGGGTCTTTTGCTCTTAATTCACTTGCTTTCATTACAATACCGTCCGAGTAACAAATGTTGTTCCGAGTGGTAATTTCGCTGCCGCTAAACGGAATGCTTCACGCGCAATCTCTTCAGTTACACCTTCCATTTCATACAACATACGACCAGGTTGAATCTGGCAAACCCAGTATTCAACATTACCCTTACCTTTACCCTGCCGAACTTCTAGTGGCTTTTGAGTAATAGGCTTGTCTGGAAAAATACGAATCCAGATTTTACCGCCACGTTTAATGTAACGTGTCATGGCACGACGTGCCGCTTCAATTTGACGAGCAGTAATTCGGCCACGTTCAGTTGACTTTAAGCCAAACTCACCAAAGCTTACTTTACTACCACGTTGAGCCAAACCTCGGTTTCGCCCTTTCATTTGCTTACGAAATTTTGTTCGTTTCGGCTGCAGCATGATGCTCTCCTACAATATCCTAATCTTACTTCGCTGCTGCTTTCGCAGGTTCTGCTTCTTTATTAGTTTGCTCTTGCACACCAATAACTTCACCTTTAAAGATCCAGACTTTTACGCCGATAATCCCGTAAGTTGTTAAAGCAGAAGCAACGCCGTAATCAATATCCGCACGCAGTGTATGCAGTGGCACACGACCTTCACGGTACCATTCACTTCGCGCAATCTCGGCACCGTTTAAGCGGCCACCCACATTAATTTTTACGCCTTGTGCACCCAAACGCATGGTATTACTAACTGCTCGTTTCATTGCGCGACGAAACATAATCCGGCGTTCAAGCTGTGAAGCAATACCTTCAGCAACCAACGTTGCATCGAGTTCAGGTTTACGAATTTCTTCAATGTTAATATGTACTTTTGGCAAACCCATCAATGAAGTAACTTCATTGCGAAGACGTTCAATATCTTCACCCTTTTTACCAATAACCAAACCCGGTCGCGCAGTATGAATCGTAATATTTGCACTACCATGAGTTCGTTCAATTTGAATACGGCTAACAGACGCTGTTTTCAATTTATCTTTTAAGAAAGCACGCGTTTTTAAATCCTGATTTAAATATTCAGGATAGTCTTTCGAGTTAGCATACCATTTAGAGTTATAGTCTTTAACTATGCCTAAGCGGATACCCGTTGGATGTACTTTTTGCCCCATCGTCTACTCTCTTATTTGTCTGAAACCATCACAGTAATGTGACTGGATCGTTTTAAAATATGGTACGCAGCACCTTTTGCACGCGCTTGCCAACGTTTCATTGTTGGACCTTCATCTACAAAGATTCGATTGACTCTTAACTCATCAATATCCGCACCTTCATTATGCTCCGCATTGGCAATCGCAGATTCCAATACTTTTTTAACTAACACAGCCGCTTTTTTAGTGCTGAATGTTAATAACTGCAATGCACGCTCAACCGGTACACCGCGAATCTGATCTGCAACCAATCTTACTTTTTGAGCAGAGATTTGGGCATTTTTTAATTTAGCTACAGTTTCCATTATCCCACCTTTACTTCACTTTCTTATCTGCAGTATGACCGCGATAAGTACGTGTTGGCGCAAATTCACCTAACTTGTGTCCAATCATGTTATCGCTGATTAACACAGGCACATGCTGACGACCATTATGCACTGCAATCGTTAAACCAATCATATCTGGAATAACCATAGAGCGACGTGACCAGGTTTTAATTGGTTTTTTACTATTGGATTCAATCGCCGCCTGGACTTTTTTAACCAAATGTAAATCTAAAAATGGACCTTTTCTAATGGAACGTGGCACCTTAGCTATCCTCTATTCAATTATTTCTTGTTACGACGACGTACGATTAATTTATCAGTACGTTTATTACTACGCGTTTTGTAACCTTTCGTTGGTGTACCCCATGGGCTTACCGGATGACGGCCACCGGAGGTACGACCTTCACCACCACCATGTGGATGATCAACCGGGTTCATTGCCACACCACGCACGGTAGGACGAACACCACGCCAGCGTGAAGCACCGGCTTTACCCAACTTACGCAAATTATGTTCAGCGTTACTTACCGAACCTAATGTTGCACGGCAATTTGATAGTACTTTCCGCATTTCACCTGAACGCAGTCTTAATGTTGCATATTCACCTTCACGCGCAACTAGCTGGGCAGACGTACCCGCACTGCGAATCATTTGTGCACCTTTACCAGGTTTCATTTCAATACAATGAACCACACTACCCACTGGAATGTTGCGCAAGGGCAAACAGTTACCTATTTTAATTGGCGCATCAGCACCTGATAAAAGTTCATCACCCTGTTTCATGCCTTGCGCTGCAATAATATAGCGGCGCTCACCATCGGCAAATAATAACAGCGCAATATTTGATGTACGATTAGGATCATATTCCAGACGCTCAACTTTTGCAGGAATACCGTCTTTATTACGTTTAAAGTCGATTACGCGGTAATGCTGTTTATGCCCGCCACCAACATGTCGAGTTGTAATACGACCGTAATTGTTGCGACCACCCGATTTGGATTTCTTTTCCAGTAAAGGAGCATAAGGTGCACCTTTATGTAAATCAGGATGAGAAACCTTAACCGTGAAACGGCGACCCGGTGAAGTCGGTTTTACTTTAATAACTGCCATCAGACTTTCCTAATACCTTATTCTGCACCCAGGAAGTTAATATCCTGGCCTTGCTCTAATGTTACGTATGCTTTGCGCCAGTTTTTACGTTGACCTGCACCATAACGATTACGTTTTTTCTTACCACTTACGTTTAAGACGTTGACGCCTGATACCTTGACTTCAAACATCATTTCAACTGCATCTTTAATGTCTGTTTTATTCGCTCTAGGATCAACCTTAAAAACGAATTGATTGTTTTTATCTGCAACAATGGAACTCTTTTCAGAAACGTGAGGTTCAAGTAAAACTGTCATTAAATCCTGTTCTCTCATGACAATGTCTCCTCAACTTTTTTCACTGCAGATGCTGTCATTACTATTTTGTCATAACCAACCAGGTTAACCGGGTTAATGTCACCAGGCTGGCAAACATCAACATGTGGAATATTTCGTGCCGACAAAGCAACTGCTTCGGTTAGCTCATCCATTACAATCAATGCGCTATCAATAACACCCAGAGCTGTTAGCTTTTCAACCAGATCTTTTGTTTTAGGTGCAGCTATCTTAATGTCGTCAACAATAATCAGTCTTTCTAAACGAACCAGTTCAGACAAAATTGCACGAATTGAAGCAGCATACATTTTTTTGTTCAGCTTCTGGCTATAGTCACGCGGTTGCGCAGCAAAAGTAACACCACCTGAACGCCAGATTGGCCCACGTGTAGTACCGGCACGGGCACGACCTGTTCCTTTTTGTTTAAACGGTTTTTTACCGCCACCGCTTACAGCCGCACGGTTCTTTTGCGCAACAGACCCCTGACGTCTACCTGCCAAATACGCCGTTACCGCCTGATGAACAAGCGACTCATTAAATTCACGGCCAAAGTTTGCATCTGAAACTTCAATCGCTTTTTTCGAGGCTTTACCGGTTGCTGTTGTTAAATTTAATTCCATAATAATAACCCCCTATGCCTTCACTGCCGGACGAATAATAACATCGCCACCTTTAGCACCAGGCACAGCGCCTTTAACTAATAATAAGTTACGTTCTGTATCAACACGAACAACTTCCAGATTTTGCACCGTTGTTTTTACGTTGCCCATTTGGCCTGACATTTTTTTGCCTTTCCAGACACGACCGGGTGTTTGGCACTGGCCAATCGAACCTGGTGCACGATGCGACAGTGAGTTACCGTGAGTTGCATCTTGCATTGCGAAATTATAACGTTTGATAACGCCCTGAAAGCCTTTACCAATACTTGTTCCACAAACATCCACTTTCTGACCCGCCTCAAAAATATCGGCATTAATTTCGCTATTTGCTGCTAAGTCTTCGCCTTCACCATCATTCAAACGAAACTCCCACAAACCACGGCCTGCTTCTACACCTGCTTTCGCAAAATGCCCGGCTTTAGGTTTGTTTAAGCGCGATGCTTTCTTGCTACCGGTTGTCACCTGAACAGCGGCATAACCGTCTGTCTCAACTGTTTTCAACTGAGTAACACGATTCGTTTCTACCTGAATAACCGTCACAGGCAGTGATGCACCTTCATCTGTAAAGATGCGCGTCATCCCAACTTTGCGGCCTACTACACCAATCGTCATTATCGTATCTCTTTAAATTTACTTAACTTAAGTATTAACTCGTATTAATTTAATTGAATCTGAACATCTACGCCGGCAGCGAGATCCAGTTTCATCAATGCATCGACTGTTTTATCAGTCGGTTGCAAAATATCCATCATGCGCTTGTGCGTACGAATTTCGTATTGATCCCGTGCATCTTTATTTACATGCGGAGAAATCAAAACGGTGTAACGCTCTTTACGAGTAGGCAAAGGAATAGGACCTTTAACCAATGCACCTGTGCGCTTCGCTGTTTCGACAATTTCACGTGCTGACTGATCAATCAGGCGATGGTCGAATGCTTTTAAGCGAATACGAATATTTTGGTTTGCTGCTGCCATTTCAAATTCTCTAAATTAATTGTTCGTTACTATTATTTACTTACTGTTTAAATAACTAATGCTCAATTACAGTTGTTATTCAATAACTTTAGAAACCACACCCGCACCCACGGTACGGCCGCCTTCACGAATCGCAAAACGTAAGCCTTCTTCCATCGCTATCGGCGCAATCAGGGTCACGGTCATTTGTACGTTGTCGCCTGGCATCACCATTTCTGTGCCTTCCGGTAAGTCACAGGCGCCCGTGACGTCGGTGGTACGGAAATAAAACTGGGGACGGTAGCCGTTGAAGAAGGGCGTGTGTCGTCCACCTTCGTCTTTGCCTAAAATGTACA
>JALTJZ010000046.1 GCA_027076325.1 Chromatiales bacterium
AGACAGCTATTAGTATTAAAAAAAAGTAACAGTATTACTTTTTTTAATTTAGTTGCCTTCGCTCCTGATGATGGTTTTGCCATTCCTTTTACCTCGCTATACTTAGAGAATATAGTTACTTCATTCCATATAAAAAACCATAAGGGAAAATCTTGCCCATGCCCTTAATGCAATAAGAAAAATACAGACAAATAAAAAGCGGCCGAAGCCGCTTAAGTTTGTGAGTACATTTTATTTTTATAGTTATTCCTAATAAATACTAAACGCTTATATTTTTTTAGTGTCTTGCTGTTTAGTATAAAAAGGCTCCTCTACCCTCACCCTTTATTATTTCTTTTAATGCCTGTTTGCATCAGTGGGCTTACCTTACCGAGAGCGGACAGTGGGGTCAAGTAAAAAAACCTTTATTAACATATGCTTATAAGCTTAAAAGAAAATAGTGCTGATATTTTGGCGAACAGGCAGTGGTGTATAAAAGGTGCAAAATCGTGATAAAATGCCGCGATAATGCGTCATCACCTTATAAAAACCCGCCGCCAGCTTTTTTCACCGAAAAAAATTAAAATGCGGCTCATTTTTCTGGGCAGTGCGTTAATCGTAGGGGCAGTAGCTGCTTTTTTTGCGATAGCGGCGCAGCAGGCTGACCACCAGTTTCTGGCTTTATTTAAATCCCATCCCTGGATTGCTTTAAGCATCCCACCACTGAGTCTGGCACTGATTGCCTGGCTAACAAAAAATGTATTTATTGGCACTGAGGGCAGCGGCATACCACAAACCATCGCAGCACTTGAAATGCCCAGCCATGCGATGCGAAAAAAAGTGCTATCAGTTAAAATTGCTTTTGGGAAAATTCTGTTAACCATTATGGGACTATTTAGTGGCGCATCCATTGGGCGGGAAGGCCCGACCGTGCATGTAGGTGCTTCCATTATTTATTCTTTGCATACTCACCGGGGTTTTAAACGCCAGCATATGGCCAAAGCACTTATTATTGCCGGAGGTGCCGCAGGAATTTCTGCCGCTTTTAATACCCCACTGGCCGGTATTATCTTTGCTATTGAAGAAATGTCGCGTAATTTTGAGCGCCGCCTGAATAATATTTTATTGCTCGCGGTTATTTTAGCTGGACTGACTGCCATTGCTATTTTAGGTGAATATACTTACTTCGGGCAGAGCACTGCCGTTCTACCATTAAACGAGTATGCCTGGATAGCCATTATTATTTGCGGTATCGGTGGCGGGGTACTCGGTGGCTTATTTAGTTTGACCTTAATCCACGGTTCAAAGCGGCTGTACCACATTGCCCGCGCCCACCCGGTTTATCTGGCCTTTGTCTGTGGCTTGCTGATTAGCCTGCTGGGCTACAACTCGAACGGACTTACCTTTGGCACCGGCTACCACGAAGCTCGAAACCTGATTGACGGCGGTGAAGCCACCGCAAGCTTTGCCTTTATGAAACTGCTTGCTACGATTGCCTCGTATTTAAGCGGCATACCCGGCGGGATTTTTGCGCCGTCCTTATCAGTGGGCGCTGGTTTTGGTGCCAATCTGGCTGAGTACATTCCTGCTTTGCCCGCTGCATCGCTTATTATACTCGGCATGGTGGGGTATTTTACCGGCGTTGTGCAAACCCCCATTACCGCATTTGTGATTGTGATGGAAATGACAAGCAATTCATCCATGCTGTTACCATTAATGGCAACCGCACTGATTGCCAAAGGTTTTTCAAAACTGGTTTGCCCTACCCCTATTTATCAGGCTTTATCTGAAGTATATTTAGCCAATACAAAAGAACCTAAAACACGGTAGTAATAAAGTATGTCAAACTTGAAAATAAAAGATAAATTACTTGCAGGCTTTGTGCTTGTTTTTATCAGCTTGCTGGCTTATTTCTGGTTTTCACCCTCGGGATTAAAAGTAGTCCCCGATCTTGAATTAACAACGATCAAAGGTGAAAAGATTCAACTTTCATCCTTACGTGGCCAGCCTTTACTTGTTACTTTCTGGGCAACATCCTGTCCTGGCTGTATAAAGGAAATGCCTCACCTGATCGAGTTACATAATAAATATGCCTCACAGGGCCTAAAAGTGATTGGTATTTCGATGCCCTATGACCGACCTGACCATGTGATGAAAATGGCAGAACAAAAAGCATTGCCCTATACCATTGCAATGGATATTAATAAACAGGCGATTAAAGCCTTTGGTGGTGTGAGCTTAACACCCACGACTTTTTTAATTGCCCCCAATGGCACCATTGTGCGGCAAAAAATTGGTGAATTTGATATGTATGCTGTCGAAAAACACATACAGCAATTATTGCTAATCAGTAACGGTAAAACAGCCACAACCCAAAACCTGCAACCCACCAATGACGTTAAAAAAATAAATTAAAGAGCCTTGAACCCATGTTATGGATTAAAGCACTGCATATTAGTTTTATGGTGACCTGGTTTGCGGGGTTGTTTTATCTTCCACGTTTATTTGTTTACCATGCGATGTGTGATGCAAATGACATTACCAGCATTGAACGCTTTAAGGTAATGGAACGCAAACTGTACTACGGCATTATGACACCCGGGCTTATCTTTACCGCTGTTTTTGGTGGCTGGCTGTTGTATGACTATGCCTGGCAAAATTTTGCAGATGCTGGCTGGATGCAGATAAAACTGGCCAGTGTGATTTTTTTAATTGCTTACCATCTTCATTGCGGAAAATTACTGAACGACTTTAAACACAATCGCAACACTCATAGCCATGTGTTTTATCGCTGGTATAACGAAGTACCGGTGGTGTTTTTATTTTTAATTATTATTCTGGTGGTTGTAAAACCATAAACAGGCCTGCGCCTGAAATAAACTATTTAGAAAAATAAATATTTTTCATTTCGTTTATTTTTTCCTGTGCAATACTGGTTGCTTGCTGCACATCTACCGGTTTTAAGTCGGTCATTTTCCAACATGCGTTGTCTATCGATTGTAAATCGGACTCGTCAATATCGCCGCTGTAAGGCAAGGCAGCAACAGCATTGGCAATATGAATTAAAGTGGCTTCCAGTTTAAACTCTTTCGCCTTTTCCGGCTCATGATGAAATTCAATGCATTCCACTAAATAGGCAGGCAAATGCCATTCACGTGCTAGCGCGGCACCCACCTGAGCATGGTCAAAGCCTATGACTTCACGCTCTTCCATATATAATGGCAAGGATTCCCCTTGTACTGTGCGCAAAAGGGCATCATGGATAAGCCTGGGGATTTTATTAAACATGACTAAATGACCAATGTCGTGCAAAAGACCCGCAACAAACATAGAATCGCGGAGTGGTGGATTATGCTGGCCAGCGAGTTCTTGTCCCAGCAGCCCACAGTACAGACTGTGGTACCAGAAGTCGTCGACTGAAATGACATGAATAGGAATACCGGCAAAGGCACTGGTCGTGGCCGTTGATAGCACCACATCGGTAATTTGCTTGGTACCCAACACCGTAACGGCACGCGCAATGGTGCTGACTTCGGCGGAAAGCCCGTAAAACGGACTGTTTGCAATGGCCAGAACACGCACCGTTAAAGCAGGATCCTGGCTGATTAGCTTGCCAATTTCATCAACTGATACATTAGGATCATCTACCATCGAACTAATTTTAATCGCAACTTCAGGAAGCGAGACCAGCCCCTGAATATCATCCACTAATGACTTTAGTTCAATATTTTGTACCGCCGTATCTGTGCCAGACATTATCTAATATTCACCTTAAATTAATAAATTACATGCATTTACAGGTTAACAAGTACTCACTTCCTGTAAAATAGCATTACTTTATTAAAATATCGGCCAATTCAGCAAAAACATTAAGGATAAAAATGGGGAAATATAAATAGCGCTAGGTTATTTCCACCATATTAAAATCGGACTTGCCCACGCTGCAATCAGGACACTGCCAGTCATCGGGTATGTCATCCCATTTCGTTCCCGGCGCTATCCCTTCTTCCGGCAAACCCAGCTCTTCATCATAGATAAAACCACAAATATCACATTCGTATTTCTTGAAACTCATAAGACACCTTCAAAATAATTAATAAACCAGTCGAGCATAGATAAAAACAAACGACCAGGCAATGTTACAATTTGTCTATGTCCGAAAAAATCAACAAGCCAGCTAAGGTAACCTCCATTTTAGTCTTTGCGGGTTTAGACCCAACTGGCGGTGCGGGTATTCAGGCTGATATTGAAACCCTCTCCAGTTTACAGGTACATACTTTACCGATTGTTACCTGCTTAACAGTACAGAACACACACAATGTCACCCAGCTCCAGACCGTCGATACGCTTATCATCCAGCAACAGATTAACACTCTGCTAAATGACATTCAGCCCGATGCCATTAAACTAGGGCTGCTATCCAGTGTTGAGATAATAAATGTTGTTGCAGACACGATTAAAGATAGCCTAAAAACCGACCCCGATCTTCCTGTCATTTTTGACCCTATTTTACGTGCGGGCGGTGGAGCCGAACTCACCTCGGCCAATACCAATATAGAACAGCTGATAACGACTATGCGTGAAAGAATTATTCCGTATAGCACCATTATCACCCCCAACAGTTTAGAAGCACGGCTATTAACAGGCCAGCAGGATTTAGCCGACTGTGCCAGAGCATTGCTCGAACTTGGGTGTAAACATGTGTTGATTAGCGGCGAACATGAAAATAATCCAGATGAAATTATCAATACTTTGTATTCTGCAGGAGTACCGGGGAAGCCGAAGCAACATCACTTTCACTGGCAACGCCTGCCCCACCGCTATCATGGTTCGGGCTGCACCCTGGCATCGGCACTGGCTGCTTACTTTGTCAAAAAAGGTTCTATACAAGAGGCAACGAAAAAAGCACAGGCTTATACAGATTCCGTACTGCGTCGTGCCGTTAAATTAGGACAAGGGCAATATCATCCTGATCGAATTGAAAAACAGAGTAATGAATAAAAATAAATTACAGGGCTTGTATGTTATCACCGATCCCATCTTGTGCGGCACCCGTATTATTGAAAGTGTTGAACAGGCAATTGCCGGTGGTGCCCAAATAATACAGTACCGAAATAAAACAGCAAACAAACAGCAACAACTTGACGAAGCACAGGCTTTACAATCGTTGTGTCAAAAATGCCAGCGACTTTTTATTATTAATGATGATATTGAACTGGCACAAACAGTGAATGCCGACGGGGTGCATCTTGGCCAAACCGATAGCAGCATCCATTCAGCCCGCAAACAACTGGGCATACAAAGAATAGTCGGCATTACCTGCCATAGTAATCTGGATGCGGCTAAAAAAGCACAGCAACAAGGGGCAGACTATGTTGCCTTTGGCCGCTTTTATCCTTCGCACACAAAACCTACGGCACCGCCGGCAGAAATTGATATACTCTGCCAGGCAAAAGCAGAACTACAGTTACCCGTAGTTGCAATTGGAGGGATAACCATTGAAAATGCCCCAACACTTATAAACGCAGGCGCAGACATGCTCGCTGTTATTCATGCTGTTTTTGCACAAGACAATATAAAACAATCGACACAAAATTTTTCACAACTATTTTAACAGGACTGTCATCATGTCAACGTCACTAACAAACTCATCAACTTTATTTGAACAAGCCCAACAATGTATTCCCGGTGGTGTGAATTCACCGGTTCGTGCATTTAACGGCGTTGGTGGCACGCCAGTGTTTTTCAAATCGGCACAGGGTGCGTATGTTTATGATGAAGACAAAAATAAATATATCGACTATGTGGCTTCATGGGGACCGATGATAGTCGGCCATGCACACCCGGATGTTTTAACCGCCGTTGAAGTGGTGATGGAAAAAGGTTTAAGTTTTGGAGCCCCCACCGAACTTGAAACCACCATGGCATGCAAAGTATGCGAAATTGTCGACTCCATCGAACTGGTACGGATGGTTAGCTCAGGCACCGAAGCCACCATGAGTGCATTGCGACTGGCTCGCGGGTTTACTGGCCGTGAAAAAATTATAAAATTTGAAGGCTGTTACCACGGCCACTCAGATTCATTGCTGGTTAAAGCCGGCTCCGGCGCACTCACAATGGGTGTACCCACCTCCCCTGGGGTGCCCGCTGCACTGGCTGAACTTACTCTCACCTTAAACTATAACGATATTGAACAGGTTAAACAAACTTTCGATAAAATCGGTGACGAAATTGCAGCCGTGATTGTGGAACCCGTTGCCGGCAACATGAATTGCATTCCACCGGTTGCTGGTTTTCTCGAAACACTCAGAGAAGAATGTACAAAACATGGTACCGTTTTAATTTTTGATGAAGTGATGACTGGCTTCCGCGTTGCCCTGGGTGGTGCGCAAAGTTATTACAAGGTAACACCCGACCTGACCACTCTGGGCAAGGTCATTGGTGGCGGCATGCCGGTGGGTGCTTTTGGCGGCAAACGTGAAATTATGCAACAGATTGCACCAAGTGGTCCCATCTATCAGGCGGGCACCTTATCCGGTAACCCGGTTGCCATGGCTGCAGGGCTTAAGAATCTGGATATCATTAGCAGCACAGGTTTTTATGAGCGTTTAAACAAAAAAGTTGTTGCGCTCACTCATGGCTTAAAAGAAAGAGCTGCAACAGCGGGTATCGGCTTAACTACCAATGAAGTGGGCGGGATGTTTGGTGTGTTTTTTACCGAAGCAGAACAGGTCAGCAACTTTGCTGAAGTATCACAATGTAATGTTGAACGCTTTAAACGCTTTTATCATGGCATGCTTGAACATGGGGTTTATCTTGCACCGTCTGCCTATGAAGCCGGTTTTGTTTCAAGCGCGCATACCGATGAAGATATTGAAAAAACACTGGAGGCGGCGGAGGCGGTGTTTAAAACACTTTAGCTATATTTTTTAACCACGGCAGCACGGTGAACACGGCGAAAGATATTAAAACCAAAAAAAACACCGTGCTCGTCGTAGTTATATCAAATCTGTCCTTCCAAAGTAAAATCCTTATAGCGATGCAAAGGTTTACCATTCACCATGCTCACTGAAAATACCGCGGAACTCTGGCCAAAGTTATTTATGGTAGCCGTCTTTATTTTAAAATCAAAACCCGCCACATCAATATAACTGCGTACCGTCTGGATAGCAATATTTGCAGTAATATTACTGCTTGTTATATCCAGATTTGAATCAAATAAGGTAATACCAATATCCTCTGTAATAATCTGGCTTGTTTCAATTTCAAGGGATGTGTTTTTTGCCACAATTAAGCCAATATTTGCATTTTTAATAATAGCCTTACGACAATTTTCTAACTCAATACGCAGGTAATTACCCGTAAATGTTTTTTCAAGTTCATTAACACACTTACCAACTCGCTTTGAATTTTCAAATAATGAAAACTGCCAATGCTGATGACTCAATTCAGAATCAGTTTGTTCAATATGAGCTAACATTAATTTATTAAACTCTTCAGGCTGATCGGTCATTGTTGAATGAGCCGAACGTGATAAAACTTTTAAATATGCCTTTGGCATTCGCACCTGCAATATTTTCCCTGTTCTTATTGGTGTAACAAGATCATAGGCACCCCATATAATCAGCGTTGGTGTTTGATTATTACGAATAGCACCACTAAAATCTTCAGTTGAAACAGCAACACTGGCTATCGGAATCGAATTACCGTTTAAAATAATACGACGTAATTCCGGAACCTGTAGTGCATCACGCACATCAATCGGTAGCCAGTCAAGATTTTGAAAAAAAGTATTTGCCAGCTCATGCATCATGGGCATATCTTCAAAACCAGGGATAGCCCAGTTAGTAATACTCTGAAAAACCTTAAACCATTTAAGCGCGATACTTTTCGCATAAGAATATTGATGCAGCACCCCACCCACATCTGCAAGCACAAGACGCTTTACATCGGCGGGATACATGGCACTATAACGCAATGCAATTGCACCACCCATTGAGTGACCAACTAAATAAAAAGGTTTACCGATATATTTTTTTGTAACGTAACGAACAAATCGGGCATAGTTTGTTGGCGAATATAATTCATTACCACGGGAGGACTGGCCAAAACCTGGCAGGTCAAAACTAATTACATGATAGCGATCTTTAAGTGCCACTATTTGCGCATGCCACCTTCTGGCTTCTGCATTTAAACCGTGCACCAGAACAACAGTTTCTTTTGCTTTTTTATTTATTTCATAAATACACGCCTGACCATTAAAAACAGGTTCTGGCTCACAGTTTTTAGATAAACCAGGTATGAGTGTTTTTTCAACCGATTTCTGAACAGCTCCGGTGAGCTCTGCCTGTGCATTATTTAAAAACAATACCAGCATCACAAATAAGAACAGAATAAATTTTTTATACATATATCTACTATAAAATTAAAATGGCAGCAACACTTCACTAAATAACCTGAAACACGTTAATATATTCGCATCATGACCATAGACAGTCTAGAAGTATTTCTCAATTGGATGACCCAGAACACAGTCTGGGTCAGTCTTTTTATATTTATTGTCGCCATGGGCGAGTCTATGCTTGTTATCGGGCTGATAGTTCCGGGGTTTCTCCTAATGGTTGGCTTTGGTGCGCTCATCGCAACTGGACACCTTGAGTTCTGGCCAACCGTGCTGATTGCAATAGCAGGCGCCATTGCCGGTGATGGCCTCAGCTACTGGCTGGGAAGGCATTATCAGCAACAATTACAACGCATGTGGCCGCTGTCTCGCTACCCGACACTGATCCAGCAAGGACAAAAGTTCTTTAAAAAGCACGGTAAAAAAAGTGTTGCCTTTGGCCGTTTTTTTGGCCCTCTGCGTGCTATCGTCCCCACCATTGCCGGTATATCGAATATGCCACCTGCACAATTTTATATATCCAACGTTCTTTCTGCCATAGCCTGGGCACCGCTTTATCTACTACCGGGGATTGTCTTTGGCATGTCGCTGCAATTAGCAAAGGAATTTGCAGGGCAACTTGCTGTTTTAATTGTGCTGGCCATTGTATTAATACTTGTTACAGCTCACCTTGTTCGCAGCATCTATGGCTGGCTTGCACCACAGGCAGATGTTTTATCCTATCGGCTGCTTATCTGGGCACGTAATCATCCCGTTGTCGGTTCTATGCCAGACAGCCTGGTAAACCCGAAAAGTTCGGAGGTTCGCGCCATTACCGGTTTCGGTTTTTTATTGTTAACCAGTAGCCTTATTCTTATTATTCTTAATCATTATTTATTTAATACTTTATTCATTAATAATATTGATTCCTTTATTTATAAACAACTCACCTTGCTACAACACCCTGTTGCAAATGATATTGCCAATTTTTTTAGTTATTTTGGTAACGATAATATCGTGTTTGGTAGCATGACCCTGTTCATAATCCTGAATTTTTACAAGCAAAACTATAAAGCCATATTTTTTATTATTGCGGGTTTACTCTTACCCTGGGTGACACTGTTTCTGATTAATACTTTTAGCCTGTCATTTAATTCTTTTGCCCGACACACACACTCTTTATTTATGGTTGCTGTTAGCATCTATGGTTTTATGGCTATTTATTTTGTAAAGGGGCTTAGCGGTAAAGCTAGTCTTATTATTTACACGTTGGTCATTTTATTTTTGTTCGCCATTGCCTTTGCTCAACTTTATTCAGGCCTACAGGCATTTTCGACTTTACTGGGGCATTTATTTTTTGGACTTCTTTGGGTTTCTATTTTAGGTATTGCTTACCGACGTCACCCTGCCGTAAATACAAAAGTTAAAACTAAAAAATCACTGTTAACCATTATTGTAAGTATCGTTGCTCTTTTATTGGTTGCTTTTTTCTTTAACCATAATATTAAGACGCTTGATGAAAAACCACATTTACAAAAAGCCGGGTTTATTATTGGTTATGATGCATGGCTCGAATCGGGCTGGAAGATTTTACCGCTGTTCAGAAATGATATTAGAGGCCAACGAAAACAGCCACTAAACATACAGTGGGCAGCATATCAAGATACTATTATTGCAACTCTTAAAGCCAGTGGCTGGCAACAAGTAAACGATACAACCACAAAGTATTTTAACTGGTTACAGGATATTGATAACCCATTAGAGCTTCCAGTTGTAAAACATATCCATAATGGCCAATACAATACTCTCACCTTTAGAAAAAAAACATCAGATACACGCCTGGCTATTATCAGACTGTGGCCATCTGAATATTATCTACAAAGTGAGAATGCAAAAAAACCATTATGGATAGGTGAGATTGCTTTCTCGGAAATAACTCGTGCCCCATTCCTGAATTACTTAACAACCGTAACTACCTTTAATAATGCGGTTAGCACCCTGAAAGATAATCTTGATGCAGCTTACGAAATACGCCATTATTCACTAAAAAAAGAAGCTGGAAATAATCAGAATGGCGAAGTGTTACTTATAAAATAAGAGCAGGGGTTAATGTTTGGCGTCTTTTAATATAGATTCAATTTTTGTAAGGCGTTCCGCTATATCATTACTTTCAAGTAATGCCTGTTTATCTTCCAGACTAGTTGGCAACAACTCAATTAAACGTGCTGATATCCATTCAACATCATCCGCATGCCGTTCCATTGTTTTGAAAGGTGGCCCAAGTTGTTCGAGTATTTGCTCTAATATTGGAAGAAAATACCGGGTGTCATCATTCACATTGAGTGGCTCAAGGTTTTTTATAACTTCAATATCTGCTGTCATTAACTGTGAATTATTCACATGTATATCTTTCACTTTGAAACGTTGGGTTGCGGTTAAAGTGATACCTAACAGGCCATCGGCACGCTTATGCCAGTATGTTACATCTGCCATTGTACCAACAGTATAAATTTCTGGTGCAGGACCTACTTCATCACCGTTTTTAATCAGTATTACACCAATCGGGGTTTCTGTTTTCATCGAACGACTGACCATATCGAGATAACGTGGCTCGAACACACGCAAGGGCAAAGGACCACCCGGAAACAACACGGTGTTAAGTGGAAACAAGGGTATATTCATTGATAAACAGTTGCTCTTTTATACAGTATTTACAATATAATTTAAGGTTGTTCTATTTATTCTGTCAAGCTGCGCCGTACATTGGGCAAAATAAATTACGGCTCAAGTCCCCAACGCGGTAAGAGTGTGTGTTCTACCCCAATATGATCCAGAATTCGAGCAACGACAAAATCAACTAAGTCGCTGATGCTCTGTGGATTCTGGTAGAATCCCGGGTTTGCCGGCATAATAGTGACACCCAACTGTGCTAACTTTAGCATATTCTCTAAATGAATCGCCGAGAATGGCATTTCCCGAACCACCAACATTAACTTACGTTGCTCTTTAATCATGACATCGGCTGCACGTTGCATAAGATTATTACTGGCACCGTGTGCAATGGCCGAAAGTGTGCCTGTTGTACAGGGACAAACAATCATATGCTCAGCTTTATGTGAACCACTGGCAACCGGTGAACTCCATTGCTCTCGACCATAAACAATAATTTGATCCGATTTTGCTTTATAAAACTCAGTTAAATAAGCCTGTGCTTCCTGTGGCCGTGATGGAATATCCAGCTCGGTTTCCATTGCAAAAACAGCTTGTGCTGCTTTGGAAATTAAAAAGTAAACCTGTCGGCCGTCTTTAACCAACGTTTCCAGTAAACGTAAACCGTAACAGGCACCGGACGCACCGGTCATGGCTAAAATTATCGGGGCAGGATAGCTCACTCAACGAAACTCATATGAATTAGAAACTCTAGTTTAGCATATTTAACAGTTTCTGGTGGATCCCGGAAAAACCACCATTGCTCATAATCAACACATGATCGCCTGGCTTAACCACTGCAACTAGCTTATCCAATAAAATCTCTACACTTGCCTCCACGTTACTATGTTTTAAGGTAGTAAATGATTCAGCCAGATCCCATTGCAGATTATCCGGTTGTAATGCAAAAACGCGGTCTGCCAATTGTAATGAGTCTGCCAACGTTTTTGCATGCACCCCCTGTTTCATGGTGTTTGACCGTGGTTCAAGTACAGCAATAATACGAGCCGAGCCTACCTGGCGACGCAAACCATCCAGCGTTGTTTTAATTGCCGTTGGGTGGTGTGCAAAGTCGTCATATACCGTAATATTATTCACCACACCACGCACTTCCATTCGACGCTTAATCCCTTCAAACTGTGTCAGTGCCTCAATCGCATGCTGCGGTGTAATACCAATATGTCTGGCTGCGATAATGGCTGCTAAACCATTAAACATATTATGATGGCCAATAAGATCCCATTTCACCATTCCCAAATCTTTATCCTGATAGCACACTTTAAATACCGAGAAATCATCGTTAACTGCCTGACATTGCCAGTCCGCGTTTGTTTTTTTGTTGTCTGAAAAAATAGCAGTGGGTGTCCAGCAACCTTGTTGCAATACTTCGTGTAAGTATTTTTCATCTTGCGGGAGAATCACTAAACCATTTTCCGGTATGGTTCGGATTAAATGATGAAACTGGGTTTGAATGGCTTTGATATTTTCAAAAATATCGGCATGATCAAATTCCAGATTATTCAGTATCACGGTACGTGGATGGTAGTGTACAAACTTGGAACGCTTATCAAAAAAGGCCGTGTCATATTCATCTGCTTCTATCACAAAGAAATCCGAATCACCCAGACTGGCCGACGCACCAAAATTTTTAGCCACCCCGCCAATTAAAAAACCCGGCTTCATTCCATTGGCTTGCAGAATCCAGGCAAGCATGCTGCTGGTGGTTGTTTTACCATGCGTACCCGCAACCGCCAGCACCCAACGCTGTTGTAAAACATACTCGGCCAGCCAATGAGGCCCGGAAGTATAGGGAATATTATTATTTAGCACATACTCCACGGCCGGATTACCGCGTGACAGTGCATTGCCAATTACCACTACATCTGGCTGTGGTTTTAATTGCGTAACGTCAAAGCCCTGAATAATGTCAATGCCCTGCTCTTGGAGCATGGTGCTCATTGGAGGATAAACATTAAGATCGCTGCCGGTTACTTTATGCCCTAGCCCTCGCGCAAGGGTCGCAAGCCCTCCCATAAAGGTGCCACAAATGCCAAGTATATGAATATGCATAAGAGTCTCTGTATATATTGAAGCTATAAATTGTGTGATAATCGGCTTATCTTAACGACAAACAAAGCCTATTAAAAGAAACATTATGCCAACAACATACCAAACCACATCAAACCATTCGTTTTCTTATATTGACAACGATGATGATTTAGAAACTTACTGTGAGAGTATTAAAGAATCTACCACTTTATTTATTGATACCGAGTTTATCCGCGAAAAGACCTATGCCCCTGTATTGTGTCTTATTCAGATTGCCAGCGAAGAAACATTAGCTTGCATTGATCCCCTTGCCATTAACAATCTCGAGCCTTTTCTGAATTTAATATATACCACCACTATTACCAAAGTGTTTCATGCCGCAAGGCAAGACCTGGAAATTTTTTATAACCTGCGGCAAACCACACCTAAACCTGTGTTTGATACACAAATAGCCGCCAGCCTGCTTGGCCATGCTGATCAGATTGGTTATGGCAATCTGGTTAATGCCATTGTTAAAGTCAAACTCGATAAAAAATACGCCCGCACCGACTGGACACAACGGCCACTCAGCAGTGAGCAACTTGAATATGCTATTAATGATGTTATTTATTTACGTGATATTTACAATATTATTTGCCAGCAGCTTGCTAACAACAATCGTTTGCAATGGCTGGATGATGATTTTGAATCACTCACCGCAGACGCAACGTTTAAAGTCTCACCTGATAAAATGTGGCGCAAGGTAAAAGGCCATAACAAACTCGGTGGACTACAACGAGCCGTATTACAGGATCTGGCGGCATGGCGTGAACAGCGCGCCATTCAATCAGATAAACCTCGTAAATGGATACTCAGTGACGATATATTACTAAGCCTTGCCCAACACCAGCCTGATTCCATAAACAAACTTGAAAAAATACGTGGCCTGACCGATGGCATTATAAAAAAATCCGGTACAATATTGATTGATATTATAAAGGAGGCAATACAGCGCCCACAGGAAACATGGCCAACACTACCCAGATTTTCAAAAACCACAACACAACAAGATGCTTTAATT
Source organism: Chromatiales bacterium (assembly GCA_027076325.1). Classification (GTDB taxonomy): domain Bacteria; phylum Pseudomonadota; class Gammaproteobacteria; order UBA6429; family Thiohalophilaceae; genus SZUA-37. The sequence goes on from JALTJZ010000046.1 coordinate 14,178, forward strand.
GACTGTATGATGGCAATTGTACGGCTTTGTGCAGCAAACGAAAAAATATCCAGCAGTATGCTATGCTCAAGAAAAGACCTTGAAAAATGGCTAATAAATGATGAACCTGTTGCCTTGTTATCTGGCTGGCGAAAACAGCTGGCAGGAAAACAGGTAGCCGATTTTCTAAGTGGCGAGATAATATTATCAAGTGATGCAAAGAAACTTAAACTCACACGCAAGCAATGATACGCCCGCAACCAAACGGCTTATCAATAAAATAAAGCAGCGCAGCCAGTGTTATCTTTGCTATAAATATAATTACACACCAAAAAAAAATAATACTTACCAGCTTTTTAGTGAAGGCAACCAGTTTTATCCTGCCATGCTGGAGGCCATCGATAAAGCCCAGTCCTATGTTTACATTATCCAGTACATTTTTGAAACTGGTCTGACTTCTGAAAAATTCATTGATACCCTTGTTCAAGCCAGGCAGCGCGATGTTGAAATTCGTATGATTCTCGACGCCTATGGTTCAAAACAACTCAGTGTGCAAGAAAGACAGCGACTGCATAATGCCGGTATTCAAGTCTATTTTTTTAACCCCTTGCGCAACCACCACTTAATTAAATTTCTGTACCGCGACCACCGCAAATTGCTGGTTGTTGATGGGGAAAATGCTTTTATTGGCGGTGCAGGAATATGTGATGACTATAACTTTCCGTTAGAGCACCCACAAAGCTGGCAGGATATTGTTGTTAAAATAACCGGGCCACTTGCGCTTGACAGTGCGTATTTATTTCAGCAACAAAGAAAACTTAACCAAAAAGAAATAACAGACTGTAATGAAAAAATCAGTGCATCCAGTCTTGTTTTAAATGCAGAACAAGGTCGGCTGCTAACGTCTAAAACATGGCATCATAATGAGATACAACGTGCAATATTACATGCGATACGCAAAGCTAAACACCGTGTCTGGATTACCACGCCTTATTTTGTTCCCACTCGAAAACTACGTAGCCGGCTAAAAGCAGCAGCCCATCGCGGTTGTGATGTACGCCTGTTATTACCCGGCACCAGCTCAGACCACCCATGGGTCAGCCATATAGCCCGGCAACGCTATAGCCGCATGTTAAAGAACAACATAAATATTTTTGAATACCAGTCGCGCTTTACCCATGCCAAAGCCATATTATGTGATGATTGGGTTTGCATTGGTTCCAGCAATTTAGACAGATGGAATCAGAAATTTAATCTTGAGCTGAATATTGAAATACAATCGACTCAACTTACAAAACAACTCTGTAATTTTTTTACACAAAATTTTAATAACTCAAAAAAAATAGATAAAGAACGCTGGAAAGCACGCCCCCGTAGCCAAAAAATAAAAGAATGGTTCTGGAGTAAGGTTGCTATGTGGGTTGAACGTTTTATGCATAATATAAGGTAAATAATACTATCTATCAGTCTGAAAAAGAAAACGTTTCATAGCGGCTTACTCTTACGTCATCATGCCACCAGCTTTTGTCTAACCCCGCTTTTACCTTTAAACTCTGAAGGAAATCATGCGCCTTTGGCAGTTGTTCCCAAACAGATGGTAAAAAAGTTCCCCGGTGATAGCCATACTCCAGTATAAGCCCATCCTTTCCTGGCCGTATCTGATGCAATAAATCTTTTTCACTGTTAAACTGCATGGGCTCAGGTTTTCCCAGTACAGATATTTCAATATTTAGAGTTTTAAGCTCGTCTTCTTGTAGCGCTGGAAATCGTGGGTCTTTAAAGGCAGCTGCAAAAGCATGCTCTGCAACATCATTAATGAGTGGCTGATACGCCTCCAGTGCACCAATACAACCACGCAATTGTCCATGCTTGTGTAGCGTAACAAAACAGGCTAACTGCTGTTGCAGATTTTTTGCGTAATTTTCTGCCACAATATCCAGAGCTGAACCACTTTGCAAACCATGTAAAATAGACCTTCTTGCAACTTCAATACACGTTTGTTGATTATCTTTTGACAATTTAATAGATAACATAAGCTCCATAACCAACAACGCGATCGGTTGAACCCGACATGTCTCCAGAGTTTCTTAAATCCAGAAGTTCAACCGTTAGCTGTTTATGCTCTGCCACGGTGAGCATACCATTTAAACCATTACGTCCACAGGCATCCTCATAACCAATCTGCTCCGGTTGCAAATGCACAATGGCATCACTGGTCGCACCGTCTACCCTGACTGCATCATCATACGTATGGTAATGACTAAGATCGGTACTAATGACAATTAAAGTATTTTCATCCGGGAACATATTAATAATTTCTGCAACATCAAATCTGTCAGCATCCCCCACCACCAGAGGAATCAGACTGAAATCATCGAGTATTTCCTGCAAAAAAGGTAGCTGTACTTCAAGACTATGTTCATCCCGATGTGCGCGTTCTGAAGCAATAACCTGTGGCATCGCTAACAATTGTCTAACCGCCGCCTGATCAATTGGAATGTCTCCCAGTGGTGTGCTAAATACATCTGATTCGGGAATTGCCAAACCAGCAAAGGCCAGCTTATGCGAAGGCCCAAGAAGCACAACACGGTTAAATTGAGATTTGAAAGGCATGATCTGTTTATAAGCAGATGCTGCAACCATACCGGAATAAACATAACCAGCATGAGGAACAATAATTGCTTTAGGGGCAACTGCAAAGGTGGTCGCCTTTGCCTGATCAAGATATTGATGGATATCCTGCTTTAAAATATCAGCATCAACTGGATAAAAGAGTCCGGCAACTGCGGGGAGTCTTGTTTTGCTCATAGCACCTCTCCTTCCATTTTTAGCCACAACGATATCGTAATCAGGTTTAATTGGCTTAATTATATAATAAGGCCATTTTTCACACTTGCAATAGCTTTTTTAGCTACCATATACAAAATAGAGGCATAGATACTGCAATGAAAAGCTCATTCGTTGTTAAAACAAAATATTGGCATTTACTCGATGATGGCCGGGTACAGTGTGATTTATGCCCACGTGAATGCAAGTTACATGAAGGGCAGCAAGGCCTGTGCTTTGTACGCGCCAACCAGAATAATGAACTGGTACTCACCACCTATGGACGTTCCAGTGGTTTTTGCATTGATCCCATTGAAAAAAAACCATTAAACCATTTTTTGCCCGGCACGCCCGTTTTTTCGTTTGGCACTGCTGGTTGTAACCTGGCCTGTAAGTTCTGCCAGAACTGGGATATCAGTAAATCCCGTGAAATGCATACCCTTGCTGATGCCGCGAGTCCTGAAAGGATTGCAAATACCGCCGCAAAGTATGGTTGCCGCAGTGTTGCTTATACCTATAATGATCCCATTATTTTCCACGAATACGCAATTGATGTTGCGAAGGCCTGCCGTGAAAAAAATATTAAATCCGTTGCCGTCACTGCAGGCTATGTCAACCCAGCACCCCGTGCTGAATTTTACCAGTGGATGGATGCAGCCAATGTGGATTTAAAAGCCTTTACCGATCGGTTCTATCATAAAATAACCGGAGGGCATCTCGAACCAGTATTAGAAACACTAAAATACATTAAACAGGAAACTGACTGCTGGCTGGAAACCACCACGTTAATTATCCCCGGCGAAAATGATTCTGAAAAAGAACTCACCAACATGTGTGAATGGCTGGTCGAAAATTTAGGCCCTGATGTACCTATGCACTTTAGTGGTTTCCACCCCGATTTTAAAATGATGAGTACCCCATCTACTCCGGCCAGTACATTAACCCTGGCTCGGAATATTGCAATAAAAGCCGGTGTACGTTATGCCTATGTGGGCAATGTGCATAATCGTGATGGTGACAGCACCTGGTGCCATCAATGTGGTAAATTACTGATTGAACGCGACTGGTATGAATTAGGCCAATGGCATTTAACAGCCGAGGGAAACTGTTTGTCTTGCGGCACAAAAGTTGCGGGGGTGTTTGAAGCCAAGCCCGGCAACTGGGGTGCTAAACGGCAACCAGTACGGTTAGCAAACTCACCCATCCACTTTTAACGCCTGGCCTGTTTTTATTCAAACATAACAAAAGCCGGTCTGATAATCAGACCGGCTTTTGTTTTACCACCTTACGTTTTCTTTAACGTTTTCGAGCTTTCTTTTTAGCCTTTTTCTTGGCAACTTTCTTCTTCGCCTTCTTCTTAGTCACCTTCTTTTTGGCCTTTTTCTTGGCGACTTTCTTCTTCGCCTTCTTCTTAGTCACCTTCTTTTTGGCCTTTTTCTTGGCGACTTTCTTCTTCGCCTTCTTCTTAGTCACCTTCTTTTTGGCCTTTTTCTTGGCGACTTTTTTCTTCGCCTTCTTCTTAGTCACCTTCTTTTTGGCCTTTTTCTTGGTGACTTTTTTCTTCGCCTTCTTCTTAGTCACCTTCTTTTTGGCCTTTTTCTTGGTGACTTTCTTTTTCGCCTTCTTCTTAGTCACCTTCTTTTTGGCCTTTTTCTTGGTGACTTTCTTCTTCGCCTTCTTCTTAGTCACCTTCTTTTTGGCTACTTTTTTCTTGCTAACGGTTTTCTTCTTGGTCGATTTCTTTTTGGCCGTTTTTTTCTTCGCTGTTGTTTTCTTTTTGGCTGCCTTTTTCTTTTTAGCTGGTTTTTTCCTGACAGGTTTTTCCTCTACCGAGGTTTCTTCAGCCGGTGTTTCCACTACAATTTCAACCGTCGGTTCATCCACCGTGGTATTTTTAGGAATGGTATCTAAAACACGTTCGATCGAGGCAAAAATATCTTCAATTTCACCTGTCCCTTTTACCGTGCGCAATTTGCCCTGGCCACGGTAGTAATCCACTAAAGGCGCCGTTTGTGCTTCGTATACTTTTAATCGATTTGTAATGGTTTCTTCATTATCATCCGCACGGTGCAGCAGCTCACCGCCACATTTATCACATTGACCGTCAATACGTGGTGGCGAAGTATACAGATTAAACATTTGGCCACAGGAAGCGCAGGTACGGCGACCGGTTAAACGCTTCATCAACACATCAAACTCAACATCAATCAATAAACTGATTTGCAACGGTTTGCCCATTTCATGCAACATGATGTCCAGTGCTTCTGCCTGCATAATATTGCGAGGGAAGCCATCCAGAATAAAGCCATTTTGGGCATCTGGCTCCGCTAGCCTTTCCTGAATCATGCCCAGCACAATACCATCGGAAACCAACCCACCGGCATCCATTGCTGACTTTGCTTCTCGACCCAATGCAGTGCCTGCAGCAACCGCTTCACGCAACAAGTCACCGGTTGAAAGTTGTGGAATATTATATTTTTCTACGAGCAATTTGGCTTGTGTCCCCTTACCGCCGCCCGGCGCTCCTATTAGTACTATTCTCATTGGTTTTTACTCCATAGTGGCTTTTATCTGAATTTTAATAAAATATCTGTATACGACAAAAATAATTCGCAATAGACGAATTAAATTAGTCGTTGTGTTAGCTTAAGTCAATGAGGTATATCAAAAAAAAGAAGGTAAAGAAATGTGTAAACCGGCCGATTTAATGGCCAGATATTGGTTATTTAAGCATTGGCCAGCTTATTCCCCTGATTAACCCTGGTATATTAGCATTTTCTTTTATACTAAGTGGTGTTAAACTCGCTCGCTTTCGCCAATTGTTAGCACTTTTCGAGGCAAACTATGAATTTAGACCGCGTTAGTTCCGGTAAGAATGTTCCTGAAGAAATTAATGTCATTATTGAGATCCCTTCTCACAGTGACCCGGTTAAATATGAAGTGGATAAAGAAACCGGTGCAATGTTTGTCGACCGTTTTATGAACACCGCCATGCATTATCCTTGCAACTACGGCTATATTCCGCATACGCTATCCGATGATGGTGACCCGGCCGATGTTTTGGTAGTGACCCCTATTCCAGTTATCAGTGGCTCGGTAGTGACGTGCCGTTTAATTGGCATGCTAAAAATGACTGATGAAGCAGGCGAAGATGCAAAATTACTGGCCGTTCCCATTAGCAAACTGTGCAAACTTTATAAAAACGTTGAAACACATAAAGACATGCCTGGTATGTTGCTGGACCAGATTTCACACTTTTTTGAACATTATAAAGATTTAGAAGAGGGTAAATGGGTTAGAATCGAAGGCTGGGCAGATGCAGATGCAGCCAAGGCTGAAGTGATTGCGTCGATTGAGCGTTACCAAAATGCACCTGAAAAACCTTTCTTCTAAAACAGACCCCATATTATGAAAGTTTGTATTGTATCCGACAGCCATGACAACCGTTTTTTGCTTAAAAAAGCGGTGGAGCATGCTATCTCTCAAGGTGCGGAAGCGGTGTTACATTGCGGTGATATTGTCGCTCCCACAACGCTGCGTATTTTATTGCCTTTAGGTTTAGATATTCATGTTATTCATGGAAACAACACCGGTGATACATTCAATATGGCCATGCTGGCTTCTAGTACAGATAACCAGCTGCATTACCATGGTCAGGATGCCGGCATTACTCTGGCGAACCGGAAAATATTTTTAGTTCACTACCCACATTATGCTGCCGCAATGAGTACCACTGGCGACTGGGATCTCGTTTGCTGTGGCCATGATCACCGAGCGAGTATTCAGCAGGTTAAAACCGTAAAACAAACACAAACAACCATGATTAATCCCGGCACTGTTGGTGGCGTTGGTGCCGAACCAACCTATGTGATGGCTGATTTGAGTACAATGACATTTGAAATTACCCATGTACCGGTTGATGATAAGTTAGCCTATAACCAGGCTCATGTTACGCCACATTAGCAACGTCTAGAATTTCTTCCGGTTTACCAAGCGCATAGCCCTGTGCATAATTAATTCCCATTTTACGAATACACTCAAGTATTTCATCGGACTCAATAAATTCGGCAACCGTTTTCATTCCCATAAACTGGCCAATCTGATGAATAGACTTTACCAGGTTAAAGTCTTTTTCATCTTTTAATATACTCAAAACAAAACTGCCATCAATCTTTAAATAATCAACCGGTAATGTTTTTAAGTAGGTAAACGAACTTAAACCACTACCAAAGTCATCCAGACTAAACTTGCAACCACGAGCACGCAAGGTAGAAATAAACGTTTGAGCCACTTTAAAATTGCTAATAAGTGCGGTTTCCGTTATTTCAAAACAGATTTTTGAGTAAGCTATTTTTGTTTCCTTGAATAACACCAGCACTTCATCCAGAAATGTTTTATCGCCTAAAGTTTGCCCTGAAAGATTAATGCTGCAATTTGCTTCTTCTGATAGATTTGAATCTTTTATCAGGAAAAATATTCTCTTTACAACCCAGCGGTCAATCACTGGCATCAAATGATATTGTTCCGCAACAGGTAAAAAGTTAACTGGCGAAATAATTTTACCTGATTCATCCAGCATTCTAATAAGCACTTCACAATGGTTACGTTTATCTGTGCCGTCAATATTAATAATTGGTTGTTTAAATAATTTAAACCGTTCGTCTTCTATTGCGCTTTGCAACTGCTGCAAACGTGTAATATGCCCATGACGTTCAACCGACAGTGTGTCTTTATCCGAGTAAATATAAAGGTGATTACGGCCATTATTTTTTGCAACATAACATGCCGATTCTGCCGCACTTAATACGCTGGCGATGTCCTGTGTTTTTGCGGTAAGCATTGCAATCCCGACACAGACATTGATTTCATATGAACTGGAATTCCAGACAAAACGTTTTTCAATAAACTGCTTGATAATTTCTTTTGCAGCCTGCTCTACCTTTTCCACACTCACATTTTCAACCAGCACTCTGAAATCAGAATGATCGATGCGTGTAACACAGTCTTTTTTAGCAACAACTGATTCCAGAATGTTTGATACCTGTATTAGCACTTCATCTTTTGCATCAAGACCACCACTATCGGTCAGCAACTGTAGCTGGTCGAGATCCAGACTAATGTTTAATACGGCATGTTCGTCTTTACTGTTTTGGACAGATTCAAACAAGCGGGCTATCCGTTGTTCGAATCCGTACCTGTTTATCAGGTTAGTCAGTGGATCGTGTGTTGCCTGATAGGATAACTCCTGCTCCATTTGGCGAAGCTCAGTTACATCTCGTAACACAAGGACAGCACCGGTGGTTATTTTATCCCGACTCTTAAGCGGCGAAACTGTTACATCAAAACAATGTATTTCACCATTGGAATTTTTTATATACTGTTCTGAGAATGTCAACGTTTTCTGCTGCTTAATACATTCTTTCACTAAAGTATGTAATGGTGGTGAGTAATTATCTCTTAGCCCACAATCAATACAGAATACACTTTTTAGCTTCTTGTTTTTCAGATGTACATGCGGCTTACCAATTAGCCTTTCTGCTGCCACATTGACAAACTGAATATGTCCGGCTTTATCCGTTGTGATAACACCATCAGTAATGGACTCTAATGTTACCTGTGCACGCTCCTTTTGCTGAAATAAACGCGCTTCCATGCGTTCACGCTCGGTAACATCCTGTATAAAAGCATAGATAAATTGTTCGCCATCACTCTCAATCAATTTTGCATTCATTTCCAGCATTAACTCCTTATTATTACTGGTATAACTGAAAACATAATGATTTTGTTTTTTCTTTAATAAGGTATTCCAGGCCTGAGAAAATTCTTTTTGCTTTGATGGGTCAAGCAACTCACTGAATCTTTTTGGTTCGGCGTCTGGGTGAAAATTAAAAGTTGCACAAAAGGCAGAGTTCACTTCACGTAACTGGCCATTAATGTCTGTTGACATAAAGGCATCATGCGTCGTGTTTATAAAAATCTGGTTATGCTGCATTTGTTCTGTTAATTTTCGTTCAGAACCAAGTAACCGCTTAAATAGAGGCCCGATTGATATTACTGCTATCAGGATAAAGACAGAAATAATTAAGGCAACAATTTCAGCCTGTAGTTTTTGTGTAACAACGGGATAAGCCTGTATTGCATAATACAAACTAATGCTACGGCGAATGGCCATAAGGAAGATGGCGCTTGCCAGAGTGAGCCAGACCAGCTTGCCACCAATTTCTTTTATTAAACGTAACGCAAAGTATACAGATACAAATTGAATGCATACTGATACCAAAAGTACAGCAATAACTAACATCAAAAACCTCTAGTTCAACTTATTGGGGACTAAGTTTCTAAAAGTAATTCGCTATCCCTATTTTTCATATTTTGTACCTATTATGCATACTTATGCACAGCAAATACTAATTCCATTCACTCGTCTACCACATACAGATTATGTTTTATCATAACCTGATAAAAATTAAAGCTTTTTTATTCAATATCCGGATTTTTTTATGTAGAATCTTTTTTGTTAACCCATATTGCTCTTTTTGATTCTGTCGTTATAACAAATCTTCAATAAACCAGGCCGAAAACGCATGCCGACCACTCAACTGTGATTTTTTATAAATAGAGGATGCCTGTTGGCGTACTGTTTTTTCAAGTGTATCCCGAATTGCTGCTATTTCTTTTAAACTAAAACCTTTAAGTAATAACCAACCGACTTCTTTTTCACTTTGTGTTAAGTTCCATTCATCAAATTGTTTACTAATCACTTCGCTCAATTGTTTACGCGCACTTAATATATAACTGTTGGCTTTTCCCCGTTGTTGCTCTGACTGTGCCAGCTCTGTTTTTAGCTTTTGTATTTGCGCAAGTTGCTGACGTTGTTCGTAGAGTATCCAGACAATAAGCACGATGGCCAACACAACCACCAGTGCTTCCTTGAATACATGTGAGAAGGGGGCACCATGAGACAAATCCCACAGTAAATCCAGCCCGCTTGTTATTCCTACCAGGAACAGGACGGCAATTAAAACCACTTCTTTTGTTGGTCGCATTATCATTTTAGCTATCTTTGTCTATTATTAAGTAAATCAAGTGGTTATATCATGGGACATCTGTCTATAAAAAACAATCATGTATCATGTGTCCAATGTATTTCTGTGTAAACACTGCCATCATAACAATATGCAATGTAAATTAAGGGGAAATACAATGAGTAATAAAATTTATGTATGGGATCCACTGATACGTTTTTTTCACTGGACTTTGGTTCTTGCCTTTACTATCGCTTACCTGAGCGGAGAAGAAGAAAGCCTGCTACATGCCTATTCAGGCTATTATATTCTCGGGTTACTTGCAATACGCATTATCTGGGGTTTCGTGGGCACACGCTATGCGCGCTTTAGTCAGTTTATTTATCCGCCTGCTGCTGCGATTGATTATGTGAAAGGGCTATTCTCCACACAGCATAGCGAAAGTTCAGCTAAAAAGTTTATTGGCCATAATCCAGCGGGTGGCTGGATGGTTATTACCTTGTTGATTAGCCTACTGGCGACAAGCTATAGCGGTTTGAAAGTATATGGGTATGAAGGTTATGGGCCGCTTGCGAGTAATACAGTAAGTATTGTTAACCAGCAGCAAGGGCGCTTTTTAAAAGTGTCTGGTTCTGAGCATGAACAAGATGATGATAACAGTGTAAAAGGCGGTAATGCAAATAAGGCAAACGAAGAGTTTTGGGAAGAAATTCATGAATTTCTGGCTAATTTTACCGTAGTACTTATTGCACTGCATATTGGAGGCGTGTTCTTGTCCAGTAAAAAACAAAAACAGAATCTGGCTAAATCGATGTTAACCGGTTATAAAGATACTTGAACCGGTTACGACTATTATTCCCCTTTTTTCCGGCATATACAGCCGGCATTTTTATTGCCGCAGGCGAGATACTGTTAAGCCGGGGTATTTTTTTCAACCCACCTGCCACCACTTGTGGTCATTTCTTTTTTCCAGAAAGGTGCGCGCGACTTGAGCGCCTCCATAATATAACGATTCGCCTCGTAAGCAGCCGCTCGGTGTGCAGACCAGACTGCAACGAGTACAATAGAATCATTTGGTTGGATATCACCCACCCGATGCACAATCAATGTATCTAAAATCGGCCATTTCTCTTTCGCCTCGTTGGCGATGGATTCCAGTGCTGATTCAGTCATACCAGGATAATACTCAAGCGTCATCGCAGACACATCACAGGCTTCGTTAAAATCACGCATACTGCCAATAAAAATGGTGCTTGCACCGTATTGCCCCTTGCCAATATTAGCTTCAAGCTGCAGCTGATGTTGCGCTACTTCGCTAAATGGCTCGAACAGGCTCTGTTTAATATAAACGGCCAAATTAACCTCCAGTCACTGGTGGGAAAAAAGCAACCTCATCATTTTCGTTAACGGTAATATCTTCACTGGCATATTCCTGATTAACGGCAATAAGCGTTTTAGTAGGTAAAGTCGGTTGGCCGGTTACTTTTTGCCAAACCTGTAAAGCTGTTAAGCCTGTTACAAAATCAAGTTGAGCTTCATCTATATTGAGTTCTTCGCGTAAACCGGCAAAAAATTTAACTGTAATCGACATAACCTGTTCTCTCTCCCCGCTGGAGTAATGTTTCAAAAAGACTATATAATAGTATAGGATCCTAGCATGCACGCTCGGTTTTTGGGCAATTAATCCATAAGGTATTGAAAAATAATGACTAAACTGACGCATTTTACTGCCACTGGCGATGCACATATGGTGAACGTGGGAAACAAGCCCGTCACCTCCCGCGAAGCCATCGCTGAGGGCTGGATTTGCATGCAAAAACAGACACTGGCACTGATTCTTGGTGGCGGGCATAAAAAAGGCGATGTGCTCGGTATTGCCCGTGTTGCAGGGATTATGGCTGCAAAGAAAACGGCAGATCTGATCCCGCTATGCCACCCGTTAATGCTGAGCAAGGTGAATATTGATCTTGAACCTGATACTGAAACACAGCGGGTTTATTGCCGGGCAACCGTTGCCTGTAGCGGCCAAACCGGCGTTGAAATGGAGGCCCTGCACGCAACCCAGATTGCTCTACTCACCATTTACGATATGTGTAAAGCCGTCGATAAAGCCATGACCATCGAGTCAGTTCGTTTAGTCGAAAAACAAGGGGGCAAATCAGGGCACTGGAAAAGAGCTGAATAGAAAATCAGAATAAAGAAAACGACCGAACCTAAACCGTTGCCTTACCCACATGAATGGCGCGTGCCTTACGCCTGTCCGGTAACTGGCGGCGTTCTTCGGTGACCAGTTCTTTATCACTGTCATAAAAAGGAAAGATAAGTTGATCTTTATTTCGCCGACGATCCATAAATGCAACCCGCCGCTGGTTACTGTCTCGACTCAATAAAAAAAATATAACAGCAAGGGTGGCAAGAAATAAAACAATCGCCAAAATAATGAGCGTTCCATCGAAAAAATCAAGCAAGGTTTCCATTCATTTATCCATAAATAATTAAGATTCTATGTACTCCTGATATCGCCCTGGAGACAATGACTGAATACTTTTCTTCAGTACTCCCTCCCGAATACTACTCATACACCCAACGATAACGCATAATAGCCGAACTAAAACACACTAAACCGAGATATATCTCACATTATGGCAAGCAAACAAACAAAAGCACCCTCTTCCACACAGGAACTACTGAATAACTGTCGCCTGCTTGCCGGTCTCAGTCTTGCTGAGTTGGCAAAACAAACCCACTCTACATTACCGGTTTCCCCTGTCCATGCCAAAGGCTGGGTCGGGCAACAGGCCGAAAAATTTTTAGGCGCAAGTGCCGGCTCCAAAGCCGAGCCGGATTTCCCCAATCTAGGTATTGAACTTAAAACACTGCCACTGAATGCCAACGGCCAGCCACAGGAATCAACCTACGTTTGCCACATTCAATTAATGGGGCTAAACCAGCAAACCTGGCAACAAGCCTGGGTAAACAAAAAACTTCAACGGGTTTTGTGGCTGCCCTATGAAGCCAGCAAAAACATTGAATATGGTAAACGCAAAATTGGCCATGCAATTTTATGGCAACCTTCACCCAGCCAGGCACGGCAACTGCAACAGGACTGGGAAGAAATCATGGAAAAACTTTGCATGGGTGAACAACAACAACTCAGCGCGCACCATGGCCAGTTCCTGCAAGTGCGCCCTAAAGCGGCTAATTCAAAAGCCCTGACCAAAGCCTACGATGAGCAAGGCAAATTGTGCCAGACTCTGCCATTGGGCTTCTATTTAAGACCCGATTTTACCCGGGAAATACTCAAAAACAGCTATTTGCATCAATAACTGACGAGAAACTGTCAAAAACAGCAAGCTCGACCCGCAAGCAAACAAAAACTCAACACTTCCCCCTTTTTGCCGATATAAAAACCTGAGGAGGCTTGCACATTGACAAGATGAAGCAGGCTCGAGTACCAATACTTTAGGGTCAAGTAAAAAAGATGAATGAAACAAAACTACAACAATGGGTTAATCACCTTAGCCAGCGTGAGCTGCCTATCTTTAAATATTCACTGATTGCGATTACCGAAATTACTGCCCGCGAAAACAGTTCGAACCATGAGCTTTCCAGTGCCATTTTAAAAGACGTCAACCTCACTGCACGTATTTTACGACTGTCGAACAGTTATATTTATAACCCATCCAATACACGTGTTAACACGGTTACCCATGCCGTGATGTTACTCGGGTTTAATCTGGTTCGTGATATTAGTATTTCACTGGCCATTATTGATACCTTGTTAAAAGGTAACAAAGAAACCTATATCATGAAATTAATGGCACGTACTTTTCATGCCGCTGTACAGGCACGTGCAATAGCAGAAGAATTAAATGATGAATCGCCGGAGGAAATTTTTATTGCCGCCCTCCTTTACAACATAGGCGAGCTCACTTTCTGTTGTGTTGACAGCCAGTCAAGTGAGAAACTTATTAACAGCCGGCTTATCACAACAGATGAACGCTACGAACAAATGCAACATGAAATACTTGGCTTTACCTTTAAAGATCTCACCGAAAAATTAACGCAGGACTGGCAGTTAAGTGACTTATTACGCGACACATTACATAACTGTACAAAACCAGACAATCGCTGCCAGCATATTCTGCATGGTAACGCCATAGCTGTAGCGGCTGAACATGGATGGCAATCACCAGAAACCGACAAAGAACTTGCTGCACTGGCAAAGCATTTAAAGAAAAATATTGAAGAGACAACTCTGTTTGTACATAACAATGTAGAAACAGCCGTCGATGTTGCACGGGAGTTTGGTGCACGTGCTGCCGCAGAATTTATCCCCAGCATGGATACCGCACGCCCGGACAACAGCGTTCCTCCAGAACTGGAAGAACAAAGCCAGTATTTAGTTCCTGATCATATGTTACAACTTTCCATACTCAGAGAACTTTCAGGCATACTCAACAAAAAACCTGCTTTAAATACCGTTTTAACCATGGTTCTTGAAGGCATTTATCGTGGCATCGGTATGGATCGTGCTGTGCTTGTATTTATCAACCCGTCTAAAACAGAAGCCCGTGCAAAAATTGCATTAGGTATAGAAAGCCAGCACTTTCAAAATGATTTTGTATTTAACATTAACATGGACAAACCCAATCTATTACAACAAATATTAATCTACAACCGTAGTTACTGGATTAAAGATGATCATGAAGGCCAGCAGCTTGTTTCAAGTAATATGAAAAAAATACTTAACACCAATACTTTTTTTATCGCACCCATTTCAGTTGAAAACCAGACAATTGGCCTTTTTTATGCTGACCGCCAACCCAGTAACCGACCACTCGATAACGAAAGCTTTGAGAGCTTCAAACATTTTACCCAGGAAGCCAGTATTGCTTTAAAATTTATTAAACAAAAATAGGCTACTACTTAATTTCCCCATAGGATTTTATAGCCATTCACTCGGAATTTGATTTTAGGTATACTTGCCTGAATCAAATCAACCGAGTGTCCAATGTCCAGCCAAACCAAGTCAAACCAGCTTACAGAAAAACAGGTTATCACCAGCAATTTTAACCTTGTTGCTTCAGGTTACGATAACCCGGCACAACGTTACTTCCCAATGTGTGCCGATCGAATGGCTGAATATCTAAAACCCAAACCGGGCAATCGCATACTTGATATTGCAACCGGCACCGGTATGGTTGCCTCAGCGATGGCACAGGCTATATTGCCGGATGGGCGAGTGCAAGGTATTGACCTGTCCACTGGCATGCTGGATAAAGCATTTGAAAACCTGACCAAACTCGGGTTAAACAATGTTGACCTGCATGAAATGGATGCCGAAAAACTTGACTTTAAAAGTAATTACTTCGATTACATCAGTTGTGGTTTCGGAATATTTTTCCTGCCTGATATACATGCCAGCTTAAAAGAATGGCTTCGCGTTTTAAAACCCACTGGTCGACTTATGTTTACCACTTTTGAGTCCAGCTCATTTGGTAGCTTAATGCCAACGTTTATTGAGCAACTCGCAGAATTTGATGTGGTCGTTGACACCAGCAAAGAACGGCTCAGCGACATGCAGACCTGTGAAACTTATCTCCAACAAGCTGGATACAGTGACGTTCAAATTCATAGTGAACAGCTAGGTTATCACCTTAAAAGTGAAGATGACTGGTGGGAAATTGTTATGAACAGTGCATTACGGGGCTTTGTTACCCAACTTAATGCTGTGCAGTTTGCACAATTTCGAGCAAAGCATTTAAAAGAAATTAGCCAACTAAAAACAGACAAGGGTATCTGGCTAGATATAAATGTAATTTTCTCTACCGGGAAAAAGCCAATCGGATAATCCGTATTTAGTCTCCCGTAGGCACTATGCTAAATTCTTTAATTTTTTCATTTTCCATTAAAGCATTAGATAAACGATAAAATGCGTTTTCATCGTATGCAAAAATTGTCATCTGGTATTCAAATAAATTGCTTTCATTATTCAACTCAAAACTTAAATGTGATTCTTTTACATTGTAAAGATGAATGAATTGCAGCAATGCATCACGCTGCATAATATCCTGGCGTTTAAAACTTACTTTAAAATGACCAAAACGTCGGGTTGGCATTTTACGTTCGATCCAGCCAAAGCCACCTAAAACCAGCAACGTCATAAAGGTTGCAAAGAAACCAGCGCTAAAAAAGCCCATCCCAACCAGAATACCAATTGATGCCGTCATCCAGATAGAAGCAGCGGTTGTTAAACCACGAATGGTTAACTTCTCACGCATAATAACGCCGGCACCAAGAAAACCAATACCGGTCATAATACCCTGCGCCATTCGGGTAGGATCCACGCGTATCGTATCCACCGGCGCACCGGCTAACAAGTCCCACTGATAAGCTGTCAACAACATCAATAAAGACGAAGCCACACATACCAGCGAATGGGTGCGTAACCCTGCTGGCCGACCATGAAAAGCGCGTTCAAGCCCGATAATTGCACCTGCTAATAGTGCTAAACCCAAACGAATTAAAATCGCTTCATAATCAATCATTACCTGCCCTCTTTAGCTATTATCCTTAAATTATGGCCTATATTCACAATTTATACAGCGTTTAAAGTCGCATTGACTTGGTGATAAAATCAACACCCCGTATAATACGTTTCTTTTCCAAACATGTCAGGTTTAACCTTATGAGTCATCAGGATAACAAAAACGCATCCCTTGAAGCCGCCAACCAAAATACTGACGAGCTGCTAAAACAGCGCTTAATCACTTATCAGGAACACATTGATGAATTACCAGAACAGACTCACCCGCGTGACCGCGCCTTGCTCGAACTTAACCTGGCTGAAACACTCGTCGGTTTAAAACGTGGCGAAGAAGGATGGAATATTGCCCGTGCTGCTTTTGATGTTTTTCTGGAACACCAATCCTGGCAGGATGCGGTCGAAGCACTGGTTGTGCTATATCAGGCAGAACAACCTGCCTCCATTATTGCTTTGGGACAAGCTGCCTGGCTAGCCATTAGCTTTCCCATTAACCCGGAAACAAGTTTTGCTGTTATGACGCATTTGATCGATGAAATGCCATCCAGTGCAGATGGCGCTGCCGTTACAGCCATTGTTGGTCAATATGTTGTCGACCTACGCGCAACCGATGAAGAACATGAAAGCCTGTCCTTCCTTACCCGCAACGTGTTAGTCAAGGTTGCTGAATTGCATAGTGGTGTTAAGTCCCAGAAAGAACTGGATATCTGGCGACTTAAACTGGAACTTAATGACCCAGAAAAGTTCTTACCAAGGATGTCGCTGGTTATTGGTGCAATTGTTGAAGATAACTGGTGGTTTGATCGTGATAAATTACGAGAATTAATGGATTAGGAAAACCGTCCAGTTTCAAAATACAAGCAGTGAAACAAATTCCGCCTATTAGTCAGTCGTTCCTTATTATATTAACTGCACTTTTTTTAGTGCTGTTTAACAACGTCAGCTTTTTCGCCAATGTTATAAAAACCTACCCACTTAGCTTGTCAAATCTGGCCTTTCTTGTTTCACTGTTTTTTCTATTGCTTTGCTTCATTATCATTATTCTGGCTGTTGTAAGTTACAAGCATACAATCAAACCGGTACTGATTACTGTCTTACTGATATCTTCTGTTGCCAGCTATTTTATGAATAGCTACAACACCATCCTTGATGAAACCATGTTAGCCAATGCTCTGCAAACAAACTTTGCCGAGGCTGTGGATTTAGTTAATATTAAACTCCTTAGCTATTTTATATTTCTTGGCGTAATGCCCTCCTACCTTGTTTACAAAGTTAATATTAAAGATAGCTCTTTTAAGGCTGGCTTATTAAGTAAAGTCAAACTCACATTAATATCTGCACTAACGATTGGTTTAATTATCTTCAGCCTTAGTAAATACTATGCTTCTTTTATTCGCGAACATAAAGTGCTGCGCTTATATACCAACCCCGTTTTTTATATTTATTCAACGGCTAAATATATTTCCAGTAACCTTAAAATAAAAAAACAGCCACTCCAGCATATTGGTAAAGATGCAAAAATAGACAAAATGGATATTGATCGGGAACTGGTTATTCTGGTTATTGGCGAAACAGTAAGAGCTGACCGGTTTTCTCTAAATGGCTACTCTAAAAAAACTAACCCATTACTGGAAAAAGAGAACATTGTCAGCTTCAGTAATATGTCGTCATGTGGGACATCAACCGCTGTTTCTGTTCCCTGTATATTCTCAAAGTTCAGCCGTGCAGAGTATAGTGACGAAAAAGGACAAACCTACGAAAATATTCTAGATGTGCTCTCGCATGCCGGGGTCAATATTTTATGGCGCGACAACAATTCAGATTCAAAAGGTGTGGCACTGCGTGTACCTCATGAAAATTATCGCACTAAAAAACGCAATACCATATGCGATACCGAATGCCGCGACGAAGGTATGTTAACGGGTTTACAGGATTATATTAATCATCAGCAGGGTGATATTCTTATTGTTCTTCACCAAATGGGGAACCACGGCCCCGCCTACTATAAGCGTTACCCGGAAGGATTTGAGCATTTCACACCAGCATGCAAAGATAAAAACCTTGAAAACTGCACTCACGAACAAATAAGCAATAGTTATGATAATGCTATTGTTTATACCGATTACTTTTTATCGAAAGCAATACAGTTACTTAAGAATAATTCAGATAAATATGAAACAGCTTTATTTTATGTTAGTGACCATGGTGAATCATTAGGTGAAAATGGTATCTATCTGCATGGCATGCCCTACTTTATTGCACCCGATTCACAAACGCACGTTGCATCTGTTTTCTGGGCGGGGGAAAATATGAAGATTGATAAAACAAAACTAAAAGCAAAAGAACATCAAGTCATTTCGCACGACAATGTTTTTCATATACTACTTGGGTTATTTGAGGTGCAAACAAAAACCTATAAAAAAGAACTTGATATTATTGACTACGTAGAAAAAGACTAGAATCTGTTGAGCGATCATCTATTACCTGATTTTTCTAACAGACATCTTCTGGTACATCATTTTCTGAATCATCCTGTTTGGTTTTATAAACAACTTCAATACGGTTTCGGCCAGACGATTTTGCACGGTATAAAGCTTCATCGGCGCGCTGAATCATTGTTGTAGCGGTATCATCAGTATCAAATAGTGTTAAACCTGCAGAGAAGGAAGGAACCTTTACCTGAATATGGCCATCTTCAATAAAACTCTGCTTTGCTTTATCCCTTACTTTTTCCATTGCAGCTAATGCACCTTCCTCACTTGTGTTTGGAAATAAAACAGCAAATTCTTCGCCACCATAGCGACAAACCAGATCATGCTGCCGAAAGACAGTAAATAACTTGCTGGCATAACATTTCAATACCCTATCACCTACAGGGTGACCATACTTGTCATTAATCTGTTTAAAATAATCCAGGTCAACCATCGCTAATGCTAAATTAAAATTATAGCGCTGAGCTCGCCCCAGCTCATCATCCAGTCGACGCATAAATGCACGGCGATTAGGCAGACCAGTCAATTCGTCTGTAATACTCAGTTGCCGAACCCGTACAAGCTCATTGCTCAGATGGCGGCTATCTGTCTCTATCATATGAAAGTATTTCTTTGCGTCATCCAGATTAATTAATAACACTTTGTGTGCATCAATTAAACCATCAACATCATCAGCTAAAGCTTCACGTAATATTTCAATATCCTCAATGGTGTTAGCTTCTTTTAAACCATTGCGGATTACTTCCAGCATTACACCAAACTGTTCATGTTTAGCGACTGTTTCATTAATTCGACTGGTTAGCTCACTACGCACGTAATCTGACTTACCTGCTTGATCGGATAGATAACTCTCATATTCACCCTGAAAATTTTCCCCAGGATTCTCCCTGTCAGCATTCACCTTATAATTAGGTAACAACTCATCAATTAAATCTTCCAGTGGGTTTTTTTTATCAATAACAACCGATTCGGATTCAACAGGGATGAATAAATCAGGATGGCTAAGCTGTTCTTTTTTTCCTTCACCATAATAGTCCAGCAAAGGCAGTAACGCATCACGAATAATTTGCTCGTCAAGCGCATCCATCCTCGCCATATGCAATAAATACATATCGATAAATTTACGCAAAGACTGGATTTCCAGACTACTAATCGGTTGCTGTAATTGCTTCTGAATAAGTTTGACCTGCAAATGCAGCGATGAGCCTGGCGTAAGGTGCTTTAAGTACGTTGTGAGGAAGTTTTTAACAATGGTGAGTAAAACCGATTCACGTTTAACATGCTCGGCTTCCCCTTCTTTCAGAATGCGTTCAACCTGCTTGAATATAACACTCCCCGTTGTAGAAGTGTTTAATTCATCGAGTAAGGACAAGGCACGGCGTAATACAGATGACTCTGTGTTTTGCTCGGTTAATGTGGATGCCCCTGACGCCTCTAATTCGGTATCAGTATTACTGGTTTTCATTGCCCCAACCCTTTACATCTTTTATTCTAAAAAAAATACAGACCGCATCGCATGTGAGACTCACCAGCTTGCAAACCTATTTTTTAGCTATTGGGCGAACTAATAACTTGAAATTACCCTTTCCGTTATATTGCTGCAAGCAATATTTGCAGCTATTTTTTAGCAATAAAGCACACTCCTTTTAAATTTCAGTTACTTAGATGAAGTAGTTAAACTAAAGCCACATTTAAAGTATGATAGTGTTTTACTCAGAAACCTGCATTAAAACTCCCATAGAGGCAGCAGACTTATGAACATTCAACGCTATATTATTACTGGTATATTAACGATTATTCCCCTATGGATTACCTGGCTGGTTTTTGATTTCTTCTTTTCTTACATTATCTTGCTCTGGAAACCGTGGGTTGAGGTTTTTACCCAGGCCATACAACAAAACCACCCGCATATTTCAAGCTGGTTAATGGCGCCATGGTTTCAGGCTGTCATCGCCAGTATTTTTACTTTGGTTGCTCTGTATGCTCTTGGCTGGGCTGCCAGTCGTGTTATTGGCCGACGAATTCTGGGTTTATTTGATCGCGCAATTAACCATATACCTGTCGCGCAAACAATTTATGGCTCAGTAAAAAAATTAATTGCAGCACTACGACAAAAACCCGACAGTTTAAACCGTGTTGTGCTCATTGCCTTCCCGTCCCCTGAGATGAGAACAGTCGGTTTTGTAACACAGGTGTTTAAAGATTCAAATGATGGAACCGAACTGGCAGCCGTTTATGTGCCGACCACACCTAACCCAACCTCCGGCTATATGGAAATTGTTGCTACCGACAAATTAATTGCAACAGACTGGACAATGGATGAAGCGATGACTTTTGTATTAACCGCAGGCTCAGTTGCACCTGAAAATATCAGCCTTTCAAATGTAAAAAAAGATCAAGTGCCGAGCTAACTGGCCGCCTGCTTCTCTTCAATTAATTTGGACACTTCGATAACGGTTTGAAATTCAAATAAATCAACCACATCAATCAAATTCGGGTAAGCGTCATCAATTTGGGCGTGTATTTCTGCCAGAGCTAAAGAGCTGATCCCTACATCAAAGAAATTATCCTCTGCACAAATGGTTTTATCTTCGACGACCTCATTACAAATAGCCAGTAATTGTTGTTGTAATGGCGTTATATTTCTGGCTTCACTTTCTGGCACGCCATCTTGTTGGCCGATACGATATAAAACATCATTAAATTCACCTGCTAGATAGGCATCGGCCAGTAAACGCCGTTGTACTTTGCCACTGGTGGTTTTTGGAATGCGTTTAACCGGTACCAGTGTATCAACCTGCAAACCCGTCTGGCTATTAACCCGTTTGGCAACATCCCGTGCTAGTGTCGGAAATTCATTTATGTCGGCACGATACAATATAAAGATAACCAGCTCATCTTTTTGTTGTTCCGGGTGGCTTACTCCATAAACAACCACCTTCCCTAATTCCAGCTGTTCATGTTGCAATGCAATGGATTCCAGGTCATGTGGAAAATAATTTTGCCCATTGGCAAAAATAATATCTTTGCTGCGGCCAGTAACAATCAGTTCATTGTTAAGCAAAAAACCCAGATCACCGGTATTTAGCCAACCGTCACCGGTTAATGCTATGGCATTGGCTTCCTCATTTAAATAATAACCTTGTGTTACACTGTCACCTTTTATCTGGATGTCACCAATATACCCCTCGGCCAGCGTGTTATTATCTTTATCCGTTATTTTAATTTCCATATCCTTTACCGCCGGACCTTCAATGGCAAAGCTGGCGGCATCAGGATGTTCTGCACTGACAATCGAGATTTTGTCACCCATTAACAAATCATGCCGATCCAGATGAATCGCTCGATAGTCTGCCCCCAGCTCGGGAAAAGCAACGGCCAGTGTTGCTTCTGCAAGTCCATACACCGTAAACATGGTATTATGTTTTAATCCACAGGTTGCCAACCGCAGTAGGAACTGCTCGCAAATATCCACTGAAATCGGTTCGGCACCATTATAAATAAGACGAATTGAACTTAAGTCCAGTGCAATTTCCTTATCCGCCAAAGATTTTAAATAGTGTTTATAACCAAAGTTAGGTGAACAAAGAATGCTTGCTTTATGTTCGCAGGCCTTTTGCAACCACAATAACGGACGACGACTGAATAAATCTGTTGCCATAATGCATTGCTTCATATTCCATACCAGCATATTGATATGGAAACCAATTAAACCCATATCATGCGTTAACGGCATCCAGCTTAAGGTACAGTCCTGTTCAGTATAACCACCACCAACGGCAATGGCATTGACATTGGTAATAATATTTTTATGGGTTAACAACACCCCTTTTGGGTCACTGGTTGAACCG
This sequence comes from Chromatiales bacterium, assembly GCA_027076325.1. GTDB lineage: Bacteria > Pseudomonadota > Gammaproteobacteria > UBA6429 > Thiohalophilaceae > SZUA-37. Next base: position 36,898 of record JALTJZ010000046.1, read on the forward strand.
GATGAAAACTGGATAAAAGCAATATCGTCGGGCTGCACGTTAGCAGGCTGTCCCATAGTACTCATATTAATATCAGCAATGGTATCGTGCTCGATGGTCTTGCTTGCCAGCGTCTTATATTCGGTTTGCATTGCCTGTGCTTGTGCATATTTTTCGAGACGCTGCAAATTATCACTGTCAGTATAAATATAACCTTTTTTTAATTTATTAAAAATTTTGAATAACTTGGAACGGTGCTCATCACTAATACCCACCGCAACCGGCACGGGGACAATACCACCCAGAATACATGCCCAGAACACATCAATAAAACGCTCATTATTTTTTAGAAAAATAATAAGCTCGTCACCTTGTTTAAGGCCGCGTTGTTGAAAACAGGCTAATAAACCCAGCGCGCGCTTTTGTAATTCAGCGTAGCTGACAACCGTTTCTTTATCTTTACCTTCAATATAGGTAATGGTTTGTGTATGTTGGCACTGCGCATTAAAAGCTTCAACCAGAGTCTGGAATGTATTCATTACTGCTGTTTACCTTTTGCTAATTTTTAACATAATGGGGTTCCTGGCGCGCATATTAATACTGGCTTCGAGTTCGGGGATTTCATCATCCAGCAATTCAAAGCGAAACTTCTGCGCCATCAAGCCAATGTGGATTTGCATCTCGACGGTTGCAAAGAAATCGCCAATGCAACGACGCGGCCCGGCAGAAAACGGCAAATAACAGAATTTATGGCGTTGCTTTTCAGCCTCTGCAGTAAAACGTTGTGGGAGAAATTCATCAACATCATCCCAATAATCGGTATTACGATGCAAATAATAAGGTGACAGAAAAATGTCGGCTCCGGCTGGAATAAAATAGTCACCAAGCTGATCATCCTCAACCGCTTTGCGTGTAAATAGCCAGACAGGCGGGTACATTCTTAAGGCTTCTTCTGTTACCTGCTTAATGTAAGGCAGCTTTTCCAGATCATTAATACCCGGAGCTCCACTTATACCTGACTGAATCAATTCATCCTGAACTGCTTTGTCAACATCACTATATTTTGCAATAAAATACCAGACCCAGGTTAAGGTGATGGCGCTGGTTTCATGACCGGCAACAATCATGGTCATCACTTCATCCAGCAGTTCTTTGTCGGTCATTGCATCACCGGTTTCTTTATCTCGCGCATCGACAAAAACCGAAACAAAGTCATTGTATTTTTTTGTGGTGGTTCGTCGTGCCTGAATAAGTTCCAGCAACAAAGACATTAATGATCGGTACTTCAGTACCACCTTCATATCCCGGACTGGATCTTCAGTTAAAAACGCAAAAGGATTTTCACCGGCCTGTTCCAGTAGTGTATCGACATCATCACTGAATAAAAGCCGCAACACAATATCCAGTGCCAGATCACTGGCCTCATAGCTGATGTCAATTTCAGCACTGTCCTGCGATGCCAGTAATGCAGTCCATTTGTCTATCCGCTGTAAATTGCATTTCTGTACCATTTCAACCTGTGCGGCTATCATGGTTTTGCTAAAAGCCGGTTGAATCATTCTTCGTTGCTTGCGCCAGAATTCACCTTCACTGACGATAATACCATTGCCTAGCAGCATTTTAACCCGCTCAAAGCCAACACCCTTTTTGTAATTCTGGTAATTCTTTAACAGAATATGTTTAATATATTCAGCATTGTTAATCAGGTAACTGTCACTACGGCGCGTCCTGGATTTAACCCGTACAATATCCCCATATTGCTGATAAAATTGCTCAAGTAATATAAAAGAACCATCCGTCGTATTAATATCATACGCTTCAGTCGGGCCTGGCGGCTTTTTGAGATTATCTTGCAACGAGTCAGTCATTTATTATTGAAAATAAGGTCGTATACTTACATTTAAGTTATGTGTTTAACTACAGTTCGCTGTATTTTACGCTGAAGTCGAATAGAATATCGGAATGCTGATACTATATTATATATTGCCGCAAAAGAGAATGAATTCAGCGGCATTCTTGCCCGTATTGCGCCAGCTTCCCATTGAAAAAACACGACAAATACGTCGACTACGCAATCGACAAGCACAACTGCAATCCATTATTGGGCTGGCTCTGGTTAAATCAGGCCTGCGGCAACTTGGCTTACGCAAATTTCACTTAAAAAAGGTGCGCTTTCATTATCAAAAACCCTATGTTTCTCAGGGTGGGCACTTCTCCATTAGCCACAGTAAACGCTGTATTTGCTGTATCGTGAGTAGAAACCAGAGCGTTGGCATTGATGTCGAGAAGGTCAGGCCTGTAACAGATAGACTGGTAAAAAAATATCATCTGAAAAGTAATACCAGTGATCCCATCAAGGTTTGGACTCAAAAAGAGGCCGTATTAAAAGTGGCCGCTGATAACAGCCTCAATGAACTAGGGCAAATTGAAATTATGGGTGACCACGCTCACTTTAAAACACATGACTATCGGGTTAAATCTTTTTCACTTCCAGATAAATATATAATGAGCATTGCAATTACTCAGGCAATTACAAAACTTAAAATAAAACGTGTATACTTTTAAAAATTAAATATCGAAAGTTAGCATAATGATTTCACGTGAAAAGAAAAAAAAACTCACAAAAAAGGTAGCACCCTTTTTAGTGCGCCTGTTTTTAAACATTATATGGCGAACATGCAGAGTAATAAAAATTCAGGGTGAATATCACCTTGAGCCATTAATAAAATCAAAGCGTCCATTTATTCCGGTTTACTGGCATCAACATCATGTGTACGGGGCTTACCTCATGCTCAAACTTAAAAAGCGGGGGGTTAATATTGGTTTTTTAATCAGCCCCTCCAGCGACGGTGACATGTCAGCAAAAATTGCACAGAAATGGGGAACCGTTGCGATCCGGGGCTCCAGCACCCGTACCGGAGCAAAAGCCTTACGTGATTTATACCTGGCAATAACAAAAGACAAAATATCACCAGTAAATACTTCAGATGGCCCGACCGGCCCAATCCATGTTTTTAAACCCGGTGCCATTATGCTGGCGCAACTCACAAAAAGTGAGCTGGTTCCTGTCGCTTATGCAGCCAGCCGCTACTGGCAACTTAAATCATGGGATAAATTTATTATCCCCAAACCTTTTTCAAAAATTGTAATCAGTATTGGCAAGCCGGTAACAATTGAAAAAACATTATCGGACGATGAACTGGACAAAACCTGCAAGCTGATGCAGTCAATGTTATTAAAACTGGAATTTTCTGCACAAAAAGAACTGGAAAAAAATGGCTATATTTAAACCAGTTTTTTTCGCACATCCTCCAGTATTTGCAGTATGGGGGCGTTGTCTTTTAACAAAGATTCAAACTCATTAACCCGCAAGGGCTTGCTAAATAAAAACCCCTGCACATGTTTACAACCTAAAGCATTCATATAAGCCAGTTCCTGAGCCGTTTCAATACCTTCGGCGACAACATCCAGATGCAGGCTGTGAGACAAAGACATAATTGCGGTTACAATCGCAGCATGATCATTAGCAGAGCGATCATGCACATTTTTTATAAATGAGCGGTCAATTTTTAATTCATTAATTGGAAAACGGTTTAAATAATCAAATGAAGAATAACCTGTACCAAAGTCATCAATGGCAAGACGCACCCCCATTTCTTTCAGTGCATTTAAAATATTTAAACTGAACTCAACATTGTCCATTAAACATGTTTCTGTCAGTTCCAGCTCCAGCAGACATCCATCGAGTTCACTGTTTTCCAGGGCTTCTTTTACAGACAGCACAAAATCTTCTTTCCTGAACTGTAATGCTGAGACATTCACTGAAATTGCTGTACCCGATAAACCCTGTTGTTGCCAATGCTTACAAATTTTGCAGGCTTCAGCTAAAACCCACTTACCCACATTATGTATCAAACCACTCGATTCAAGTGCAGGTAAAAATTCAAGTGGCTGCACTAATCCATAGTCAGGATTATCCCACCGCAATAGAGCCTCACCACCCACTATATCGCCGGTTGCACCATTTATTTTTGGCTGGATAAACAAAATAAATTCATTTTCTTCAAGCGCTTTATTTAATGAATATTGTCGTTCATAAAAATTGATATGCCGACGCCCGTCATCCCGACTAAATAACTGAAAGTTATTACGGCCAAAATCTTTTGCATTATATAAAGCAGAATCAGCATGTTGAATAAGCTCTTCCATTTCCTTTGCATCCTGATTAACAATACTAATCCCGATACTACAGGTTATATGAATATAGTTAGCATCAATCTGAATCGGTTCGTTAATCTTGTCGAGTATTTTCCTTGCAAACACCTGGATGCTTGCCGTTGACCCTGGGTGCTCGACAAGAACCGAAAATTCATCATCACCTGTTCGTGCAAGAATATCTTCAGAACCAAGCAAACGGTTTATTCTTTGCACCAGAATTTTAAGAACCTCATCACCAAAAGAATAATCGTACTTTGCATTTAATTCTCTAAAGTGATCAATATCAATAATTAATAAAGCAGATATTGCATTTTGCTGCATGGTTTTTATAACCGATGCCTTTAACACCCGAAGGAAATGGTGCCGATTTAATAAGCCGGTAACGCTGTCTGACTTTGACTGTGCAACAACTTTTTTCGCATACTTGCTCACTAAATCATTTGAGTATTTCATCAGGTATAAAAATAAGATAATTAAAAGAACAAGTGTTGTCAGCCACGCAATTAGCACGATTGTCTGGGTAAACCGAATATGTTCTGTTAGCATCGATTTATCAACAACCAGTTTAACAACGGCAATTACTTTCCGCTGTACTGTTTTTTTATCCCTGCTCCCATTTGCTGGTTTCAACCTGTCGTAAACAGGAACGAAACTAACAATATAATGCTTTTCCTTATACCCTTTTCCCTCATGCTGGTGCAAACTAAATCCCTCACCATGCAAAGCCTTTTTAAAATACTGCTGTGACACCGTCTGTTGCCCGATAGACATAGGGTTAGTGGAAAACAGCACTCGTCCTGACTCGGAAATTAAATTAATTTCCTGTAATGAAAATGTATTTAAATAATAATGACTGATTAGTTGAATATTGGCATAACTATCCAACTTTAATATTTCTTTAACCGGGCGTTTGCTTAAGCTCGATAGTACACTTTCTCCTGACTTTCCTGATTTGGAGTCGGACATGTAAAAACCTACAAGTAAATCCCCAATCAGTGCCGCCACAACTTTGTTGTTATTCTTTGCTAATTCAATCTGACTGAATTCAATATTCCGGTTAATATGAAACCAGGCAACACCACTCATAATCATAATAAGAACAAATGAGATCGTCATCAAACGGCGCAAACTGCGGTGTTGATCAGATGAAATAAGCATAAATAAAGTCAGGCCTAAAATGTCAAAGTGTGCCTGTTTTATCGGTATCATTTGACTTTACTTAAGTTTTTTACCGGCCTTTCACATGGGCACACCCTGACATACCATAAGCAGCTTTGACACTAGCAAAACCCGACCAGGAAAAGGGATCCAGCCATACACCGCACTCCTATTGGGCAAATTCTATGCCATGTAATTTTGTGAATCCCGTCACACAAATACGAAGATATTGCAAAGTTTGCCACATTCCTGCCGATATCACCTATAACTTATTAAAAGGCAAACCTCACCGAAAGGGGGGGACGCAAAACTTCCGGTCTACAGTGTCAAATACACACTATTTGATTTTGACAGCTTTACCATGATAGCGGGGTTACAACTCAATGCATAAGACCACGCATCGTGTGTAACCCGATATAACAGGGTTCATAGATGATAAATTCCAACAATATTACGACACTGCAACAGCCTAATCTCAAGCAACAAGTTCTGTTTAAAAAGTTATTTGAGCATTGTGAGGCCCTTACCTTAAAGCACGTAAAGTCCATTTTGCTGAAGATGTTTGATCATGCGGATGACACCTTGTTTGCACTGGCAGAAAAAACTGACTCGACAACAGATTCAACCGCTTACTTTGACTCAATGCGAATTATTCGGTTAAAACGCAGCGAAATTGAAAACCAGCATTTTGATTATATCCGTCAGGCTTTTTCCGATATTAAAAATCAAAAAAGCACACCCATACCGGAAAAATCGACTAATTCAGTATCCCTTGATAATTTATCAATGGATGATTTGTCCTTACTCGAAGATGCCGATCTGGAAGAAAACATAGCCATAAAAAATATCGTTAATAAAGTCTCTCATCATTGTACTCAGGACTTAAGTGCGATAGAAAAACGCTTAAGCCATATTTTAAATACCGCTGTTACTCCGCAAAATAACCCCCTTGGCCCCGACGTTATTTGCCATGCATTTATGAAAGCCGCTGCTACACTGGACATTGAACTTAAAATAAGTTTAATTATTTTAAAATTATTTGATCAGGAAATTGTTACAGGTATCTCACCCTTACTGCATGAAGCAAACAATTTATTTATAGCTGCCGATATACTACCTGAATTCAAGCACAGCATTAAAAAATCCGAACACATGGCTCCACCGTCCGGCTCTGTCGAAGAAAATCCGCTACCAGTAGGAACTGAAGCAGGTTCGATACAGGGCTATACAAACCCGGCACATCAACCACAAACAACCATCCCAGCAGGGTCGTCCTGTGGTGCAAGCACTCCAGCTACTTCAGCGGGATCTGGTGATACATCAATTGCACAATTCCATCAGTTACTTGCACAGCAGCATACACAAGCAGCCATCGCAGCTGGACAACCCACTGCTACAGCAACACCAAACAATGTCCATATGTTAACGCCATCACAAGGTTCATCAGACGTATATGGAAACAATTCTGGGAGTACAGAAGTGCCCGCAACAGAAATGCAGGGGAATGTTTCTTATGCTGTTTCAACGCCTCAGTTTGTTGGTTCATTAACCCAGCTACAAAATATTCCGCATAATTTTATGCAGGAAAATATTTCTGTTTTAGCCAATGAAGCTGGCGAAGAAATTGAAGAAGTCACATTACAGCCAACCAGCAACTTAAAACAGTTTGTGATTCAACAATTACAACAACAGGATAAAGACTTTTCTATTAACCAGATGAATCCGCTCGATCAGGATGTCATTGATGTGGTTTCCATGTTGTTCGAGTTTATCCTTGAAGACAAAAATATTCCTGATGCTGCCAAAGCGCATATTGCACGCTTACAAATCCCTTTATTAAAAGCGGCCATTATTGATAAAGAATTCTTCGCTACTAATAAAAATACCGCCCGACAATTACTCAATGAGTTAGCACATGCAGCACTTGGCATTGTTGATGAAGAAGATGTCTCTTCACAAAACCTGCTCAATGAAATTGAGCGAGTGGTCAATACCATTAATAATGATTTTGATGATGACATTGTAATTTTTGAGCAACAACTTGAGCTATTCCAGGAATTTATTGAACAGCACAAGAGCGTTGAACAAACCGTTAGTCACAAAATTGCAAAAAAAATAAAACAAAAAGAAGACAATGCCCTGGCCTATCAATGGGTAGAAGATACCATAGACGATATTTTAACAGACAAGCGCTTACCTGATGTAATGATTGAACTGGTTAAGGGCCCATGGAAACGGGTCATGCTCAACACTTATTTAAACAATGGTCAAAACAGTGATACATGGAAAAACCAGGTTCGCTTTGTTGATGTGCTGGAATGGTCCATTCAACCCAAACACGAATCACTCGACCGCCAGAAACTGGCCAATATTATCGGCCAACTCGTTATGACATTACGCAATGGCTTGCAGGTTATACAGGTTTCAGAGCAGGAAATTAAAGAGTTACTCGCCAAAATGGAACCATTCCATCTGGCCAGTATAAAAGGCCTGTCCGTTAAAGAATATTTAGCCTCATGCACTCCACATGAGTCCTTCCTGTTCAAATCAGAAACATCTGCATCGGATACCGCCGCTGATACCACAGCAAAAATAAAAGAACGGCCAGATGATCAGCATACAATTCCACAACTTACGGATATCGTTGTTGAAGAAATAGATTACGAAGTGGATGAAAGCTATGAAACCGATCTGAGTCTGGAAGAAATCGACCAAACCATTTTAAAAATGGAGCAGGAGTTAACCAGCCTCGAAGAACTTGCCGTGTCTATTGAAGAACAGACAGAAGTGGGATTAAGCACTCCAGCTACCACCGAACAGGATTCACTCTTGCAAACCGCGGCAAATAACAAGCAGCCCGATCCGTTCACTGAAATGGAAGATGACTTTAGCTTACTCGGCAATAATGATTCGGCAGATGATGATAACCGCTTTGATAAACTCATCACTGAAGACATTATCCTCTCCGGTTTTTCAGAAGATGAGCAGGGCTGCCCCGAAGACCAGCCACAGGATGAGTATCTAGAGCTCGCACGCCATCTGGAACAGGGAAAATGGGTTGAATTTCTCGACGACAACAACAAAAAAACCCGTGCAAAACTGGCCTGGAAAAGTGATTTACTCGGTGAATACACCTTTTTAAACTGGAAGTTTGATGTTATTGCCGACAAAACCCTGTACGGCCTTGCAGCCGATCTGCGTCGAGGGACGGCCACTATTATTGACGATATTCCACTGGTCGACCGAGCCCTCTCGGCGGTGATGAGCTCGCTCACCCCCTCTGGAACAAACCATTAGAAAAGCCACGGTCGAGACAAAAAACGAGTAGTAAAATACGCTAAAACGGCCAGTTTCACCCAATATTGGATAAAATTGGGTGAAATAGTGCAATTCCTCGCATAAACCACTTGCCCACTCGGGTCAGTTTTATTACATTTGCGCCTCAAATTTTAAACCCGACACTTAAAGTCGACATTCCAGCCATTAAAGAGAGAAAAACATGAAATTAATTTTATTAGGCGCACCCGGTGCAGGCAAAGGTACCGTGGCAAAACTATTAACTAAAATAGACGGCTCAGTACAAATCTCAACTGGGGATATCTTACGCGCAGCCGTTGCCGCCGGCACCGAACTTGGCAAACAGGCAGAAGCGGCTATGAAAGCCGGTGATTTAGTCTCTGACGAGCTCATTATGGGCATTATGGGCGAACGTTTGAAAGAAGATGACTGCAAAAAAGGCTACTTACTCGACGGTTTCCCTCGTACCATTCCACAAGCTGAAGCCTTGAAAAAATTATTGGCCGACATGGGTGAAAAACTGGATATGGCAGTTGATATCCAGGTTGCCAAAGACGTGATTCTGGATCGTCTAACCACCCGTCGCACCTGTACTGACTGTGGCGCGATTTACAATGTAAAATCAAACCCAACTAAAGAAGAAGGCAAGTGCGATAAATGTGGTGGTCCGGTTGTACAACGCGACGACGAAACGGAAGAAGCTATCAGCAATCGTTTAGACGTTTACAATAAACAAACAGCGCCACTGGCAGATTTCTATAAAAAAGAAGGCTTACTGGTTGAAGTTAACGCAACATCAAGTGATGCAGTCATTGATGCTATTAAGGCTAAACTAGGCTCTTAATTTTTGCCGGTTAATAACGGCAACACTTGCAAAGACTGTTTTGCGAGGTTGCCGTTTTTATTGCTTTAATTTCAGTTCCTGCAGACGAGTTCGCTGATGATTTTTATTAAAATAATAATTTCTCGGCACTTCCCCATACCAATTACTGTCCACTGAATTTATTATCTCCTGATTCAACCCACTTTTAAAAACCCAGTGCGCCTGTTGTTCCAGATTCATCTGTTTTACCACGGCAGCAACATCTGCGAGCATCTCATCACCATCCGTTGAAACAAACACAAATTTCTGCTTAGCGTACATTCTGGTTTTACTGATCAACTTTAATTTTTCAAGACAAGGTGGACAGTCAACAGACCAGAACAATAAGGTAAATTCACTGCCTTTATTATTTTCAAGTAGCTTTGTATAACTTCCCGGATAGAATGTTTTAATAAAAGACTGTTGCGCAACTGCATTATATGACACTGGTAACAATAAAATAAAAAGTACACTTGTCAAATTTTTCATCTGTTATTACCTTAACAAAATTAAGCGATAAGTTTGCCCTGGAATATGCCATGAAGCAAAAACAGCCTGGCCATCGGTTAATAAAAAAGGATAATCCGGCGTTCCTGATGTTTCAGCAATAAGCACAGGTTCATCCCAGTTATTGCCCTTATCTGCTGACTTCTGCATAAACATTTTATAACGAGGGTGCAGGTATTCCTGCCAGACAATATAAACCTGTTTGTTAACTGCAAGAATGTCTGCGTGACTTGCTTTATTTGCATAATTTCCTATCTTCAAGGTTGAACTGAATGTTTTACCTTTGTCATGGCTATTAGCATAAAAAATACCATGACGTTTTTCTGCATTATTAAACCATACCGCATGGTAAACATTGTGCTTATCGATGCTGATAGATGGCCCATGATGCGGACAACCCTTTATTTTCCAGTTATCATAACTAAGCCTGTAAGGTTTATCCGCTTCCATTTTATTTTTAAAATTAACCATACTGTGGTCACGTATATTGTCACCATAAATATGCCGCCAGCTAATAACCGGAAGATCCTGCTGATCAAAATCCATTGCCATACGACAACATTCACAACTATTGTCGGCAATTTTCTTATTTTCGATAAAACTTTTACCGCCATTAAAAGAAGCACTAAAGTAAACAGCAGCTCCATTGTATTCCTGGTTTTCTCTGGCTGCTTTTTGTTTATCACGTTTATCCAGCCAGCTAATATAAATATCACCTTTTTTATTAACGCCCAGAACATCAAAACGATGGCTTATTATTTCCCGGTTATCGTTAACCGTAACCGGCACGGTAAAACTTTTGCCACCATCAACTGAACGGCTAAAGCGAATATCGCCTGTAAAGCGTTTAGCCAGTTTTTTAGTCCAGCTTAAAAAAACAAGGCCTGCATCTGAAACCTTAATCTTGGGCCGGTGTTCCCGGCCTGCTGCAATTTTCTCTGCAACCACATTAACCTTGACAGCCTGGCTAAAGGTTAAACCTTTATCATCTGAATAATTCACATACAAATATTGCCCGTTCACCCATGCTGACCACAGCCTTCCATGGGCATCAAATACACTGCTCATGGTTTTTGCGCAGTCTTGAGAAACGCGTAACTGGCTACAGTTTTTTATAAAATCAGGTGGCCGGACATGACTACCTTCAGACTCTGCATAAGGTGCAAAAAAGGCAGGAAGAATTACTGTCAGCCGGTAAATAAAGCTTCGCATTAGAATTTTTTTGTATAACCTACAAACACTGACAACGGCATACCTGGTGCATATTCAAATTTTTCCGGGTTGCCAAATGCCGCAGGCTTGTAACTCGCTGCTGTCGCATATTTTTCATCCAGTACATTCATAATTCGGGTATACACAGAGGACTTTTTATTGATTGCATAGCGCGCACGAATATTCGCCAGGTCATGTCCTTTGTATTTTTGGGTATTTGCCTGATCCATCCAGTAACTGCCTAAATGCACCCACTCCACTTCAACTTTTAATGCAGGCAATACTACAGGGCGATAAGACAGTTTGGTATTTATGATTGTTCGTGGTGCAGATTCCATTTCATTACCACTGTAATCTGTGGAGTTGTTTGGCTTCCAGTCTTCGTAAGTATGCACCGCATAGCTTGCTGCAACATTAAGCTGAACAGCTGACGTCAGAGCCTTATCAAGACCAACCTCAATCCCTTTATGCAATGTTTCACCTGCATTAACTGTTTCACGTGTATTGTCTGGATTTTTATAGGTTAAAATATCATCCGTCTTACTCATATAATAAAGACTAATTGTGTAACCCAGTTTATTCTGTGTTCTGCCACGCATACCAATTTCAAAACTATTCACTTTAATCGGTTTAAGACCAACTGTATTTTCAGCTTTCCCCTGCCGGAATAACTGTGTATTGGAAGGTGCTCTAAAGGCATGGCGATAATTAATAAATGCACTGGTATTTTTGTTAAGTTGATGAGTTAAGCCTAACTTCGGACTAAAGCGACTAAAATCAACAACGGTATCGGCAGGTCGGCGTTGTGAACCCGTTGTTACAGTTGTTAATTTATTATCATAATCATATTGCATAAAATCATAACGCGCACCTGCAGTAAAACGGGTTAGCGATGATAGTGACTGCTCATAATGTACATACGGTGAAATGGCAGAAAAGATCACGTCATAGTCATATTGAATCTGACCCACTGTGTAGTCAGTATAAACATTCCCGACCTTTGTTGTGGATATTTCATGTTGTACATAACTACCCGGGCTATAATCAATATCAACACCCGATATAAGCACAGCATTGTTCTCACTCAGGTTCTGCCTGTTTTTGAGTAGTACACCTATTGAATTATTCTTTGTTTCATAAACAACCGGATCATAACTTAATGACCAGTTAGGCAATAAAGCCATTGTATTGTGGCGTAAATAGGGCGTAATACTCAATGAATTATCTTTACTCCCTTTTTCATACTCGGTTGACAACCTGTACGCCTGAACCTGTCGATAGGAAATAGGCGTATAATTCAGCTCTGGATTATTCAGGTAATCATCTCGCAGCAAACGTGATGAACCTGCCGTTTGCTGGTCAACATCGGTTGCAGAAAAGATTGTTTTTAAACTTGCACCATTATCCAGAAAATTATCAACCCGCAGGTTTGCGCTAACACGGTCATATTCTGTGCTATTTCGCCAGCCATCACTACTGGTTAAGTTCAGGCTTGCAACATAGCCACTATCATCATCACTGTCTCCTGTATCAGCCAATAAACGATACCAGGCGTTATTCCCTGCTTCAATATTTATCGATGTTTGTTTTTCCAGTGGCGGGGCTGCCGTTAACACATTAACCACACCGCCAATTGCATCACTGCCATAAAGTGAGGTACCCGGCCCTTTAATAATTTCAATGGATTCTGATTGCGGGATATTTACTTCATACAGGGCATTGTGATTAAAAAAACCGGTGGAACGTGTTGGAATACCATCTTCCAGATAAAGATACACAGCCTTTGTTGTTGTAGGTTGGCGAATAGCCGTCATGTGCCCTTCCCCACCGGTAACATTAACATGCACACCCGGGATCTGATTCATAATTTCAGATGGATGTGCCGGTTTTGTTTCTTTTATATTTTGTTTATTAATAATACCGACACTCGCCGGAACTTCAGACAAGGGTTTATCTTCGCGAGTAGATGTAACACTAATCACAACATCATTTTTTGCGCTCATCTCATTAGATGCATAAACCAGAGACCACCCTGGCAAAAGTAGTAAAATATACAAACTGCATGATTGACTTCTTATTTTATTACTCATATTAATACCTTCTTTACTCCAGTTTAAATGCCATTGAATATTTAATATTGAAAGGAAAATTGACACTAGCAGGAAAAATTGCGAAAGGACTTGCATTTAACACTGCTGTACGAGCTGCATGCCTTAAAATTTTATAGCGCCCCGTTATTACCAGATTTTTAACCTCGCCGCTTTCCAGTAAATCAAACGACACTCCAATCACTTCCTGCATATTTCGTCTGCGAGCTGCCGCAGGATAAAACTTGTTATTTTCAATAGCTGTTAAAATCTGCTCAACGAATACATCTCGATCATTGCTGGATGTACTGGGCAGACTGTATTCCTGTTGCAATTGATTCTGTATATGGTTTTCAACAGATTTCATTATTGGTTCCTTAGTCTGCTTTTTTTCACGACCAACAATCTTGTTTTCCTGTTCTAAAAGCGTGTCTGATTTTGATTCATACTCCTCGCTGCTTTCCTTCCCTGCCGGCACCATACTCTCCTTAGTCACATCTTCTTTAACAACATACTCCGATAAAAAACTCAACCTGATCACCTTATTTGTCAGGGGCATGTCTAAAGTATTATCGTTACTTTCAAAAGCAGGTATATTTTGCTGTTGGTATTGGGTAAAAAAAAGAACATGCAACAACAATGAAGTAATAACAAATACAGATATATTCGACTGCTTATACATTCAATTCACTACACGACAACCCGAAAAACAGTGGAGGCAATACAAACAATATCCATTACTACTCCACTCAAAAAGAACACGTCATACGCAAGTCAGAATAGTCGCTTAGCAATGCGAGGGGAATGTGGCATAGTGCCGCGCGACAAATTGTCGCAGTTAGCGTGGCCACAATATGCTAAAATTTGATCTTATGATGCTAAAGCCGAGCCTCCATACAAATACCAGTCAGACTATGCTCAACTCTGCTAACTACATCCACTTAAGACGATTATTTCACCTGCGCAACCTTGCACTTATAGGTCAGATAGTCGCTGTTATTTTTACACTTACGGTATTACAGATTGATTTACCCATAAAAAAAATTAGCCTGATTTTTTTACTCTTCACTTTTTTTAATTTCTTTGTCTGGCTACGATTAAAAAAAGCCAGGCCTGTTACTGAAAATGAGATTTTCATTCATCTGACTATTGATGTTTTAACGCTGGCGCTATTATTATATTTTACAGGTGGAGCAACAAATCCCTTTGTAATGATTTTTCTTTTCCCTTTAACGATCACGGTTACTATTTTACCTGTTCGCTATGCATGGTTATTAGCAACAATTACTGTTATCTGTTATAGCCTGTTGATGTTTTACTATCAGCCATTACCAATAGGGCATAACTCACATGGAAGTAGCGGTGCATCAGAATACAATTTACACCTCATTGGTATGTGGATGGCTTTTATACTCAATGCCTGCTTAATAACCTACTATGTTTACGGAATGGGCAATACCTTGCGCCATCAACAAAAACAACTCACCAATGCACGTGAACAATCAATACGTGATGAGCAACTTGTTATTCTTGGTACGCTTGCGGCCAGTACAGCACATGAACTGGGAACACCATTGGGCACAATGGCATTACTTGTTAATGAGATTGAGCAGGAACTTGCCAATGCCGATGCTTCTGTTTTATCTGACCTTAATAACCTTAAAAAACAAATTAGCCGTTGCAAGTTATCGCTAACAGACTTGTCAGCATCTGTTGGTGCCTCGTCCAGTTTGTTTGACAGCCAACAGCAATCTGTTTGTCAGTATCTTCAGGGAATCATTAACGAAATACATGAGGCTCACTCAAATATCAACTTAAGCTTTCATTGTAACCCTGATAACCCCAGCAGCTTATACACAGACAGAACGCTCAGCCTGTCACTCATTAATATTATTGACAATGCGATTGAAGCATCACCTGAATTTGTTGACATATCTGTTAGCAGCCCAGCAGAAAACAATACTGACTTTATTCAAATTGAAATATTAGATCATGGCCCAGGGTTATCGGATGAAGCTTTAGACAAAATTGGTCAACAACCTTATAGTGAAAAAGAACTGGGGCTTGGTTTAGGTTTATACTTAGCCTACGCCGCAATACGTCGGCGAAATGGTAGCATTTCACAACAGAACTGTGCACCCAAAGGCAGTAAAACGACTATTATTTTACCTCTGGTAAGAATATAAGGCCATATTAGATATGAAAGATCCAGATTCTAAAAATTTACTTCTGCTCGATGACGATGAAAGTTTTTGTGATGTTTTAACACGTGCTTTAGTCCGGCATGGTTTTAACGTTAGCACGGCTCATAACATTACTCATGCCTGTTCTATTTTAAATAAAAGTGAAGTTACATTTGACTATGCTGTTGTTGATTTGCGTATTGGTCAGGAATCTGGTCTTGAAGCTGTTAATAAAATTATAAACCAGGAGCCCGACATAAAAATCGTTGTTCTGACGGGGTATGCCAGTATTGCAACGGCGGTGGAAGCCATAAAACTGGGTGCCAAACAATACCTGACCAAGCCGGCCGATATTAATGATATTATCGATGGATTCGGGAAAGATGAAGGCGATATTGAAACCCAGCTTGCCGGCAACCCTATGTCAATAAAAAGGCTCGAATGGGAACATTTGCAAAAAGTTCTACGCGAGCACGATGGTAATATTTCAGCAGCGGCCAGAGCGCTCGATATGCACCGCCGCACTCTACAACGTAAATTACAAAAGAAGCCCGTTAAAAATTAATTAAACCTGCGACACCAGATTTTTTCCTTTAGCCAAAAGTACCTCCATCCAATACGCCCTCAAAGAACTCAAACAGCAATACAAACGGCTCTATGATGCGCCCACACACACATTCAATGTTACTTTTTAATAACATTAGAGAATTAAAATATAATGATGCCGGTATTGTTTATACCTCAAAAAAATGTATTAATACGTGAACGGAATACCAACATAAAGCACATGGACAAAAATTGGTAGATAACGCCAAAGTGCGAGAATTTAGAATTATAACAATACTATTCCTAAACTAGGAGGATACAACAATGGTGTACACCCAAAAATCGCCTGCTTTGTTTATTATCGGCGTTATCATGCTTGCTATCTGGTACACAGCCGATAGTGGCATGCTCGCTGGTTACCTTGAACATCTAGCACATGGCAAAAAATATAAATACGGAGCTGAGCTCACTACTATACCTTTATACTTTGGCCTCGTTGCCGCTGTAGTCGGTTTATGGCAGTGGTTTGGCACACATACAAAAGGCAATCTGGACTACTACTCATCGACTATTGCCGGCGGCATGTTTATCCTGTTAATCGCAATGCTGGTACGCTGGTTTATTGCACCTGAAATTGCAGGTATCAGTATCAGCATGGGTAAAGTGGGTGACACCGGGAAATACATACATAAGTTATTAGGACTGAACTACATTGTAATCGGTATTGTAACGGGTTTAATCATTGTTAACGTATTCAAAATCCCAGGCTGGGCAGAAAACGGGGTACGTTTATCACGACTAGGTTTAAAAACCGGTGTAATCTTACTGGGTACCTTATACAGTGCGGCCGAACTTAAAAACCTCGGCGGTCTGTCAATTGTTATGATTGGCTTCTTCGTACTGGGTTCGGTTGGCATGGTGCTGTGGATTGGCGCGCGGCGCAACATTCCTAATTCAATGGGTGGTGTACTCTCTGCCGGTATGGGTGTGTGCGGTGTTTCGGCAACCGTTGCTGCTGCTCCGGTAGTACAGGCCAAGTCAGTCGAAATTGCTTATACCATTGGTACCATCCTGCTATGGGGTGTTGGTTGTATGTTCGTGTTCCCGGTCGTTGGCCAGGTGCTCGATATGAGTTATGTACAATTTGGCGCATGGGCAGGTACGGGTATTCTGAACTCCGCACAAGTAGCCGGTGCTGCGTTGGCCTTCCAGCCTGACGGCATTGAAACATTAAAGGTTGCTGAAATCTTTAATATTACACGTGTGCTGGTATTACCTATTATTGTACTGTGGCTGGCTGTCTGGTATGTGCAACGCGAAGGTGAAGGCACACAGAAAGTAAATGTAGCCGAAGTGGTTTTCCAGAAATTCCCAGTGTTTGTATTAGGCTTTATTCTACTGTTCGCTTTATCTTCAACTGGTGTATTTGCTCCTGCTCAACACTACAAAGGTAAATACTTTGACAACACTAAAGTTAAGCCAGAGAAGATGTTGACAGCAGAGAAGAAGAGTACCCTGCAGGCCGAGATCGACAAAATCCAACGCGCTGATCGTAAGGCAGCAGTACAACGCCTGATAGAAAATGGCAAAATTATGTCAATTGAAGACGATACAACAGTACGTGGTTTGATTAATGCCAAAGTTCTGTCAAAGAAATCAAATAAGATTTTGAAAGGCGCACACAAAGCGGTACGACATACGGCGAAGAAAATAAAGGCCTTCCGTGACTGGATTACCTGGTTATTCGCCTTTGGTTTAGTTGGTCTGGGTATGCAAATTACCATTAAATCGATGAAGCAGGCAGGTGGTCAACCTGCAGTCATCGGTGGCATAGTCGGTCTGACTAAGGCGGTCTTGTCGTTAATCGTTGTTATGATGCTTATCGAAACTAAAATCTAATTGAGGTAAATTAAAATGAGTGAAGAAGAAAAAAAGTATGACCGAGGCTCAGCATTATCTATCTTTGGTAGTGACCGTAAGGAAGACTTTATGGCGCTGGTATTTGCATTGATAATTGCCTTTGCAGTCTACGTGGCTTACTAAAGTAAAGTTACGTTAAAACCAATCTCCGGCGCCCTACCAATGAATTTGGGTGGGCGCCGGTCTTTTTCTTAAGGTAGTAACTATGAATACAGTAAATTCTGTTTTATTAGCGAGTCATGGTACTGAAGGTGCAATGGCCGCTGAACAAATGGCCATAAAAATGTGTAATGCACAAGATGCCGGCTTACACCATTTAATTGTCGTACCCACTTTATGGGCTGGAATGACAGGCGATGACTGGCTAAATAATGGCTCAACACGAAACACTTTTCGACGCTATCTGGAGTCGACACTGGAAAAAGAAGTCGATGAGCATATTGCTCGCGTCAAACAACTCGCCGAGGAGAATGGTCTGGCTTACACAAATGAAATCGTTATTGGTGAACCCGATGAATGCTTGCTTAAAACCACAGAAAAACAGCAATATGAACTTGTGGTAGTTGGTTCGCCACGTCCAAAAGGGATAACCGGCTTGCGCTCTCGCATGATGACACAACCCGTCTCACGCTCGCTGCAAACCCCGGTTTTAATGGTGCCTTATCCTCATGACTGAACTAACATGCCCCCCACCAATGACAGTAGATGATACCCAAAATAGCAATGCAGATAATCAGGATGCCGCATGGGCGTCGGTGAATACGCCATTACATGTTGATGCGCTACTGGTTTTTATTCAGGATGTAGAACGCCTGCTACGTATTAACCCTATGCTAATATTTAAAAAATGGGAAAAATTAGGCGCTTCACAGTATTTTATGGCTGGACGCAATATTAGCCAGGAAACCCCGTTTGAATTTGAAACTAAATTAACTGTTTTTAGGCGGCCAAACGGTCTGGAAATAGAATATGAAACTGGTGTTAAAGCCCGTACGGTCATTGAGGTTGAGGCCATTGAACTTGAAAATGGCGAGCCAGGCTCAAAATTAACCATCACCGATCATTATGATCGTCTGGATGAAGAGACACGGCAAACAAAGCTCGGTGAAGTCGATAAAAGTCTTATTATTTGGGCAACCGATCTGCAACGCTATCTTCTTGTCTGGAACCGCTGGTCGCGGGTTAAGCTATGGCGTATCTACATGCAACGCGTTTGGCTGCCCATGAAACCTTCAGGAAGACGCATTACCTACATGTTATTGTGGATTACCGTCGTTGAAATCGCGCTTATCGCACTGGGTGTCGGCATCTATTTTTCAGAATACAGTTAGTTACCCCTCCCCTTCCCTGTACTAAAAACTATAAATCCGAGCCAGCCTCTTTTTTAAATAGGCCGGTTCGGATTAATATTTTCCACTATTTGGGAAATATTTCCAAAATCACTAAAGTTCGCCTTCGATTGTCCGCTGACAGATATAAGCACATCACTTTGATCGGTTCGGTTCGGTTCAACTCTGCTCCCAACTATCAGAGACGACACGGGATCAACACAGTGAAAACCAAAATACAAAATTTGTTTAGAAATCAACTTTTTATCTTACTTATAAACGGCGTGTTTGCTTATACTGCATTTTGTGCCGTTATTATGGCAACGATCAATGTCCCCCCTGAAGAGATTCTTGAGAGTAATTTGCAGGAGATTATTCTGGTTTTCGAAGATTACGATTAAAATGACATGCCGGGCTCTCTTCAGCAGGCGAAAATATTCAGCAAATTACCAATACAATATGCTTACAGTGGCTAATTATTAGCCAGGTGTGTAGGGAAAAGCTCACGCACAGCCCAATTTGCAAACTCAGTGCGTGTGCAACTGTCAGCACTTTTAAGCCCATGCCCTTCTACAATACGATAGATAACCATGTCTTTTTTTGGGTCGTCAGAGACAGCTTCATCAATAATATGCCGCACAGACCATTCTGCACCGTGCTTACTATTCGTATAATAGTGACCAAGTTTAATTTGCTCAGCAGAAAACGTAGGCGTTTCAGCATGCTCAAGGCTAAGCGCAAACAATCGCTGCAAATCATCCGCATTTAAATCAACGACTAAATCAATATCTGCCAGAGCGCGTTCAATATGTTGTTTATCAATAAAACGGGATGGCTTTTTCACATTAAAGGAAGGCGCATCTGTAAAGCGCATCAAACTCACAGGATAGCGGCGCCAGGGGAAAAAACTGTTGAATGCAACCGCCGTAGCAAAAATAATAACGGT
Organism: Chromatiales bacterium; assembly: GCA_027076325.1. GTDB lineage: Bacteria > Pseudomonadota > Gammaproteobacteria > UBA6429 > Thiohalophilaceae > SZUA-37. The sequence goes on from JALTJZ010000046.1 coordinate 57,141, forward strand.
ATTTAAAAGCACAGGGGTAAGCACATACTCATATCCCAAAGCATGAATTTGTGTGCTACCAATCACCGCAGCCAATGCCGTTGCCCCGCCTGGTGGATGAATGCAACGCAAAATATGCATCACGCCAATAGCCAACCCAACGGCTAAACCCGAGGCAAGAAAAATATTGGGCACAAGATAGTAACAGCTCACTCCGACCGCTGCCGAGCTTAGCTGCCCGCCAAACAAGGACCAGGGCTGGGATAACTTGCCGTGGGGTACAGCAAACACCAGCACGGCAGAGGCTCCCATTGACGGTACAATTAAAGCAGCACCATTGGCTCCCGTAAAGTAAAAGCTGATAACACTGATCAGGAATATACCAGTAAAACCACCAAGTGTAGAAGCTAGCTTTTCTGCATGACTCACTGAAGTATCGGCACTTAAAAACTGAAGTACTTTTTTACTCAAATTATTAACTACCCTGTAGCCCGTTTATTAACGCAATGCTCACTTAATTATAAAATAAATTATGCCTACATTCTTTCATGATCATAAATTTAAAAGTGGGTTATTCCAATTTCTTCTGTAAATTAATTTTCTGCTCAGCCAACAAATAAAGATGCCGATCCTGTTTGCATTTTTTATCCTGCTTACTCTCGATAATACTGTCACGCTGACGCAATAGCGAAATAATGTCTGCCTGATAAATGCCAAGCATCGACAACAACCATTGCTCCAACATACTCGTTTGTTCAGCAAACGGAATTTTTCGTATTTGCTGCTCAAGTAAATAGGCATCCAGCCATGTTTCGCCACTCACCCAGTGGTTTACCATAAACCAACGTAAAGGCTGTCCACTATTATTCATTGATAGTGCAACAAGATGTGCCCATGCCGCGACTTGCCCTGCTACCGGAGTAAAGATATGGAAATGCCCATGTTCCGTCTTAAATAAAGCCTGTATGTCTTTCTGGTTAGAATGGCAATGATAAAAGGCACGCCAGCCCGAATGATTAAAATGCAGTAACCCGCCCGGGTATTTTACTTCCTGCTGTATAGACTGATTATTATCTAAAACCTGTAAAACCGGGTTTGAATTTTGCTCACCCATTTTGAGAATACTTTGGCGCAACAACTCTCGTGCAGTGTCTTGCAAGTCTAGCCACCTAATCCATATCGCACACTTTTATACGTAGCAGTACAAAAACGATTTAGATCTGAGTTTTTAAATAACAGTGCCAGATTCACGGCAGGACAAGTAATCAATTGGATCTATCCTTATGATAGTTAGGAGTCATTCTTACAAGTTAGTGTTCACTGTATTAGCTAACGAAACAAAAAGCGGGCTATTCTTATGTTCAGTTGCCATTTCAGCCCGATTACTCAATCTGTTAGCAGTCAAACCACATATATAAATAACGATATATCTTAAAACGCACTATACAGAAAATAGCTACTCAGTGGCTGCAAAATAAATGTCATCCCAGTAGGCAATAAATCGCCCTGCTCCCCTAATGGACTGAATAATTTCAATGCTCGCACTTTGTGATTTAGCCGGAGCATGTAAATCAGTAATACGTAATTTTTGCCAGCCACCAATATATTCAGGATCAACCCAGTTAGTATCAGTCTTTGAACGCCCACTGCAATTTTGTCCATCATACCAGTTAATACGTAACCGCCCACTACCCAATTGGTTTGATATTTCACCATGTTTAAAGCTAGCGGTGAGTATGAATTTCTTATTGACACCTAAATTAACACATTGCAACAAAGCATTCTGGCCTTTACTCCCGGAGTTAGAATACATAATTACTTTTGCAGCACCGGGGAAACGATCCCCCTGAGAATACGACCATTCTACTTTCAACCCTGATTGCCAGACACTAATATCCTTTTTAAAATCACCATTTTTAATGTAATTCTCACCCGCCTGCAAAGTGTATTTATTATTAGCGGCACTCGCATTAGTTGTTACTGGAGAAGATTGCCTGAACATTTCTGATGGATAAAAACGAATATTATCCCAATAGGCTTTGCCATCATTCGAGTAACGACCATTTTGTGTAACTGTTATTTTCACTGCTTGAGCACCCAGTGCAGGGGTTAAATTTTTTCTAACCAGATGCTGCCAGCCTTCAATCAATTTAGGTTCCAGATAACTCCCCCATTGCCCACCCGTCGAACAATTTGTTGATTCATACCATATAATATTCACTCTATTTGCAACGTTTTTCTTTGGCAAACCTTGTAAACGCACATCTGCAGAAACTTCAAATTTTGATGCGTCCGTCAATAACACACATTGCGATGCCGTTGTTTCGTGGATATATCTATCTTTCGGTGGTTTAGCTGCATGCACCAGCAAACCAGCACCGCCGTTTTTACCACCATTGCTTGTCCATAACATACCCAATGGCACACGCCAGTCGAGTAGCTTATTATCAAAGTTTGAATTCTTAACAAGATTTTGACCAAAATAAGTTTCCGTCTTTATTTCGGGTGCTGAAATATTAACCTGTGACCTGGGCTGCTTTTTAATAATTAGATTTTCAGTGGCTGCACATTCACTGTCTTTAAAAATAATAATACCTTTATCATCGGTACACTGATAAATTTCCGCATGCGTATATTGAACATAAAAACTAATCAAGATAATAAGTAAACTTTTTTTCATTATTACTTCTCTTTTAAAATTAGCATATCCTTAATATGTTCGGTGTAGAAACCACAACGATGATACCATAAAATTTTATTTAGCTCTGTACTCTGGTTCGCATATAGAAGACTCGATGAAATAGAGCTTAAATCAAGCCTGCTCAATATTTTTAATAATAGCCATTAGTTCGTCGACAGGCACTGCTTTTGAAAAGAAGTACCCCTGTACTTTGTCACAACCTAATAGTTTTAACTGCGTTAATGTTTCAATATCTTCCACACCTTCCGCAACGACAACATGACCTAAATTATGCACTAAATCGATAACTGATTTCACAATATTTGCATCGTTATCATCTCTGACCATATCAATAATAAATGATTTATCTATCTTAACTTCTTCAACAGAAAGTTTTTTCAAATAACTAAGAGAAGAGTAACCTGTTCCAAAATCATCAATCGAAAATTGTAACCGTTGCATGTCTGGCTCATGCATTATTTCAATAACCTGCTCCGGGTTATACATAATCGCGCTCTCGGTAATCTCTGCTGTAATACCATTGTTATGCATCTTGTATTTATTACATAGTCCGGCAATACGCGCAGGCAACCCCGGGCTGGCTAAGTCACGCGCTGACAAATTAATAGCAATATTCAGATTCACTCCAGTATCCTGCCATTTTCTCCATTGTGTAAAGGCTTCTTCAAGAACCCAGTCACTTACCTGATTTATTAACCCGGTGTTTTCGGCTATCGGAATAAATTGGTCGGGGAAAATCCAGCCAAGCTCAGGATGGTACCAGCGAATTAATGCTTCAACTGAAACAACTTTATTCTCGACCAAAGAAACCTGGGGTTGATAATGCAATTGTAACTGGTTTGTTTCTAGTGCCGTATGAAGATAATCCATTAAGGATAAACGTAATGGGGTATATTTATCAAGTTCAGCACGATAAACACAAACATCACTTTTATCTTTTTTTGCTTCATACATCGCAACATCGGCAAGCCGCACTAAAGAAGTGTGGTCAACACCATGATCAGGATATATTGCAATCCCAATACTTGCCCCTACTTTAATGGTATGATCATCCAGCGCAAAGCTTGGCAGCAGTTCTTCCAGTATTTTATTGGCAACCTTAACTGCATCATGTTCATTGATATCCGGCAACACCATGGCAAATTCATCCCCCCCTAAGCGGCCAACGGTATCGCTGTCCCTTATCGCCTTTAACAGTCTCTGTGATACATTAATCAACAAACGATCCCCTTCAGGATGGCCTAAAGTGTCATTTACTTCTTTAAAATTATTTAAATCCATAATAAAAACAGCAAGCTTTGTTTTTGTTCGCTCAGCATGTGCAATGTCATGTTGCAACTGTTCTGTTACTAATACACGGTTTGGTAACCCGGTGAGTGGATCATGCATTGCTTCGTGTGCAATTTTCAGGTTAAGAATTTGTAATTCCTGTGTTCTTGCCTGAACATGCTCTTCCAGCGAATCATTTAATTCTGACAACTCCATCATAACTAGATCTCTTGATTCCATTGTTTCTTTTATTTGCAAACGCATTTTATCAAATGAATCAGCAAGAAGTGCAAACTCACCAGAACCATCTATCTTTACTGTTTTATCAAAATCAAAATTTGCTATACTTTGTGTGCCCTGCATTAATATTTCAATTGGTTTAAATATTTTTCGCTTAAATAGAAAATACATTGCCCCACCAACAAACAACCCAACGCCCAGAGTAATCCATAAAATATTCAGCAAAGCATCTTTAGACAACTTGTTATAGGGCTGACGATCCAGACCCACCCATGCCTTTGCCAGAGGCTTATCACCAAACTTAATCACCGTTTCAAAGAACAGGATGTCCGTATTTTTCCTCAAATCATTTAATGCTGGTTGAATATCTACAATTTCATCTGATTGCAAAACTTCCTTTATATAATTATTATTTTTGTTCAAATAATGTGTAAGAGGAACATTCTTGTCATTAACCACTGCAGCAAATACAATATCTTTTTGATTACTTATAAACTCTGCATAACCATTAAGTGTCACATCATCAAATACAAGAAGCGGCTCAACACTGATAGCTGCTAGCAATTCAGCCAAAGATTCACCTCGATCATAAAGTGCTTTGTTAATAATATTCGCTTCATTGCTGTATTGGGTATACGTACTGACGCTTATTGCTATACCAAGGATAATTGCAATAAAAATAAAAAACTGGGAAGTAAGGCTGCTAAATCGTGTCACTGTCAGTCCATGTTATTCCAGAGCTGATATTCCATAATCATTACCATAAACATCAGCCACTATCTTTCGGTGTGCATTAAAGTCAGAATCTTCTGCTGTCACCAGCGCATTCAAGTTTGCCAACTTCAATATTTCCTTTCCTTCAGTATTACTACTTAACGTTGTTAAGACTGTTTGGAGTTTATGTTTTAATTCTGCAGACAGGCTATGGCTAACTGCCCAGGGTAAATGTATCATGGGTTCTGTTTTAGCCAAATATTTTAATTGTGAAACATCAATTCTCTGGCGAACATTATCAAGCTGCATCACTACATCACCGGAACCCGATGCATCGGCACGCTTAAAGTAGGTTGATATAATTGTGTTTGGGGGGTTTATCGCAAAACGTTCAATATAATCACCGGCATTCAAGCCGCCCTGTCGCAACAACCATGTTGCTGAGATATAACTTTGCATTGCACGGCGACCACCACCAAATAGAATAGTTTTACCACGAAGATCTGAAATTTTATTAATACCACTATCTTTGCGTACAATTAACGAACCTGCAATTGTTGTACTGCCCAGTTCCTTATTTACAGCTATAACATCATAACCATAATACTGGTGTGAAACGATATAGTGATATTGATTAAAATGCACAATGTCATAACGTCGCTGCTTTATATTAGTCCAGAAGTCACTGAAGGATTTACTTGTCTCGATCACAACATCTCTATCAAGCTGTTGACTTAGGTAATCTGCCAATGGCGTAAATAATTTATACGTTAATTTAATATTACGGCGCGGAAAAATACCCATTACTAAAGGGCGCACTTTTGCCGCAACAGCAGGTAATGCCAACAGTGAAGTTGCTGACGCTAAAAGATAAGAAAAGAACTGACGACGCTGCACATAAAACTCGATATTTTTTTGCTATTTTCCAGTACAGTATATCGAACAAACAGAGGCTTAACTTTAATTATTCTATGCTTTAACCCACTAAGCCAAATTTGGGGTAAAAGATAAAAAATATAGATTATTCAACGACCTGGCCTTGTTAGCAGACTATTTTTTTACGCTTATTTGCCGCCTATAAAAAAACCGACATAACAAATGTGTTACACCGGTTTTTAACTTCAACCACGACAAAAATAAAATTTCCCGTGCCTGAGATTAGCAAGTACTAAGCGACCTAATAAACGATAGAACGCGCTAAATATACCATTGCCAGAAAAAAGCCAAATAGTGTTGCGGTTAAAATTGTTAACGTCTGTAAAACCTTTGAATCCTGAATATCTTTTGGATCGCTCATACCAAACCTCATGTAAGTTATTGATTAAATAGATTTTTAAGTTATATTTAAATTTCACTTATAGCTTACTAAATTACCTGGGTATTAGGTATTAGAGAGATCTAATGTGTCGATAAGATAATTTATGAGTAGTTTACTCAGGTATATTAAGTGGCACCACCTCTGAGGGATCCCCACGAAATTTAGCGTTTCCTGTCTTTGCGAGGAAACACTGAAAAACAGGTGTTTTTCAGTGTTGACGCGACAACCTTATCATTAAAGGTTATCAACCTAAGATTGCCGCCCTCACGTTGTTGCTTCGCAATGACCGCGTTTTATTCCGGTATTGATACCTGTATTTCTAAGCGATTGTTTTTGATCCCTTTTTTGTGGGGATATTTCAGGCGCCGCCTCCCTTTTATAGCTATTAGTGTGCTAAAGTTTTCGCTGCACTGTTTACCAATAGCTTGTACAAAAGGTCTGGTATGAAGAAAATAAAAAATGAAGCTGAATTAGTAAAGTTAGCCATTAACACAGGTGTCAAGTTTGCAGAACTCAGAGGTGCCGCCATTTTCGAACCAACAGATGCACAAAGTGAAAAAATACTCTACATCTACAGGCTGCTCGTACACGATAAGCTCATTCAACCCCTACCTGAAGATCAGGTATCGCAAAAAAGTATGCGGCACAAGCTGGCTATCTGGATTTCGAAGCAGCTCCCTGACGACCACCCGCTACTAAAATAGCCAATCACACTGGCGCCAGCTTTAGCAAATTTCTGACAAATTGCCAATGCCATGCAATACCAGCCAATACCGCTATATGAAACAGTTCGTGTGGACCGATCGCGCCAGGAATAACAATGGGTAACTGCAAAAATTCAAGACTGGCACCCACAGTGTAAGCCAGACCACCGTACATAAGTGGCTTAATGATTTTAAAACCATGTAACCGGTGTGTATGATAAGCAGAAAAAATAGCGCCCCAACCCAGGCCAAGATAGAACATTAAACCTAACCATTCAGCCATATCATTAAAAAAAATGGACTTCCAGGTAATGCCAACAATCGCTAATAACCAGATGATCAATAAAAACCCCCAACGCCAGAACCCTTTAAACAAAATAGTGTGTACCGGTGTAAAAGTGCCTGCGATTAAACCAAAAATTGCGGCATGATCCAGACGTTGTAAAACGATGCGTGCTGCCCCATCATGATCAAGCAAATGAAAAACACCGCTCATTGATAGTAAAAAAATAACAGAAAAAACAAATACACTTACCGCAATAAGCTCACCACGGTGGCCACGGGCAAGTGCTATCAAACGTATGCCATACAGAAAAAAAATAAAGGCTGCCAGCAAATGGCTAATTGAACTAAAAGGATCACTAAAACCAGGAATAGGTATTGCGTTCATATAACAGTATTTATCAACCTCATGGCTTAATATTATTAATTAATTTGTCATAAGCCATATTTATTTTATTTATTGTATCTTTATACAGAGTTTCACCAACTTCACTCTGAATCGCAACCAGATATTCAAGACATTCTAAATGGCAAGTATTCACCGCAATTATAGTATCGTCAACTGAGATAAGTTTACCTTTTACCACTCTCTCTAAAGCCGGTTCAGCACTATTAAATAATTCAACATTGGCTGAACGGGGGATCATTTTATTCTTACCACCCCTTTCAGCAGAAGCTGTAAGTGGACCTGACTTAGTATAAACCTGCCCCTGAAAACTAAATTGTTCACCAATAGGTACTAAATAAAATTTCACCGATTATTCTCCACTCTACATGACCACCTACCGTGCATTAAGCATTGTATGCAGAAACTGGGTATGCTCAGCTGCTTTACGCCCCAGGCTGGTCAGGTAACCACCATCGACCTGGGAAATAAACCCTTTTTTAAACAAACGTTGTGCGGCAGATATTTTAGCTGGTTCTGCTGTTTTATGAATTTTTATTCCTGCCTGATTTGTCGAAAGATCATAAAGCATCAGCACTTCTAACTCTGCAACGATGTCAGGTGCATAAGACATGGAAACTCCTTATATTTATCTAATAACACAATTAATATTCAACTAAACTTCAGGTTTATTTTTACACGCAGCCCAAGTTCTACCCCGTGATGATCTAATTTGCAAGATCTTGCTGCTATTAATTTCAATAATAGCTTCGATCACATCTTTTTCGATACTAAATCCTAACTTAAATTACGCATTCATATGCTATGATTACGCTGGCTTAATTCACTTGATAAAATAACCTCTGGAAATAGAATATGGGCAAAGGCAAAAAATATGACTACCGTATAGCAAAAAATCGAAAAAACTGGAAGGCAGAAATTATCAGGCAGGTTACATCAAGAAAAACCGTAGTATCCAAACGCAAAACTGGATTTTTAACCGAAGCTGAAGCAAAAAACTGGGCAGAAAATGAGTTACAGTCATTTATAGAAAACCTTTCAAAACGAAACGAACGCCGAGCTAAACAGCGCGAACAACGAAATGAAAAAGATGAAGATAAGAATTAATCAAAAAGGGCTATGAACAACAACGATATCATACGCCGTATCCGCTATATTTTTGACTTTGATGATTCAAAAATGATCGCTATATTTGCCGCAGCCGGATACGATGCATCACGGGAGCAAATAAGCAAGCTATTAAAAAAAGAGGATGACCCCGACTACAAACAGTGCAGTGATACCGTACTGGCCATATTCTTAAATGGACTCATCAACGACAAACGCGGGAAAAAACAAGGTTCTCAACCTGAACCGGAAAAGCATTTAACCAATAATATTATCTTCACTAAATTAAAAATTGCATTAAACCTGAAAGCAGATGAAACACTGACTATTCTGAACAGGGCAAATTTCAATATTAGCAAACATGAACTAAGTGCATTCTTCCGTAAACCAACACATAAAAACTACCGAGTCTGTCAGGATCAGGTTTTGCGAAATTTTATAAAAGGTATGCAATTCAAATATCGTGGCAGTAAATAAACACCAAATAACTCACTAGAAAACTCAAGAAATTTTGCTCGAAAAATAGCTATCAAAAATAAGATTCCTCCTCCTGCTTTACATCCGGCTCTTTAAAACTCGCATTAATATATTGACGAACATCCAAAAAAGGAGGACATTATTACTTAAAAAACGCTTACACTAGGGGCTGTTGATCTTTCAGATTTCAGGCTGATTTTGAGAAAATTTTAGTCCTGACAATGCATTCCATTGGTAGTAAAAAATAACGAAGGCAGGGCTAAAATTAGCCCAAATAAGACAATAAATGAAAGATCAACAGCCCCTAACTAATATCAACAAAGGAAGTTTTTAAAATGATCCGTTGTATAATTATATTAATTACTTTTTCAATAGCCTCTCAGGTGCAAGCATTTTCGATTGCCGATATTACCGGGGAATGGGAATGGCTGGGCGACTCTACAGGGCGATACCCAAATCCGGATTCAGCCATTAAAACAAGTGAAACCCATATACTCTTATTCAGAGATAAAACAGATCCTAAAGTTAGGTACATTGCAGAAAACCGTCAAATTTGCAGTGATTGCAGTGGCAGTTATGGCCTTATTTCCACAAAAAATGGCAACCCTGTATTTAAGTACAGTGGTGAGTGGACACTAAGTGCTGACCTTATTGTGATTAAACGTAAGGCTATAAATTATAATATTGCTGGCGCATTACAGTCTGAAGCACTGCGCGTAAGTTATGATAAAGACAAAAAGATACTTGCGCTGGGAACACTGGTCAATAATGTTGGGAGAGGTAATTTTTCCTATTATAAAAAACGCCCTGATTCTGTTACCAGCATGTCTCCATATTATGCCACTATAAAAGATAAATTCGTAAATAATGTTGATATAGGAAAAATTAAACTGGGCATGACACCTAAAAGTATTATTAATAACATTAAAGACAACTTTGTAATAAGTGATGTTGTAAAGTTTAGTAAAGGTAGCGAAGTATCACCCTATATAGAAAAAATAACAGCCGTACGAGAAAACGATACCCGAATTGATAAATACACTTTTGATTTTGCAAAACCACCTTACGCGAACCGGTTACAGGCCATTCACCGTTCTCAACAATTCCTGTTTAAAGATAATATGGAAAGGCTGCCACCCGCACTTAAGAATGTAAAAAATATCCTTATAAAAAAATATGGGCAACCGAAGACTATTGCTGAAGTAAAAAATGATGTTAACGGGGAACAAAAACACACCACAATATCATGGTTTAACAAACCCGGAGCCTGCAATACACAATTTAAGCATCACAGCCAGAAACCGCCCTGCCCGCTCTTGTTTGATGCACAACTATCCAGCTTTTCAACAAACCATCGAAAATATCCTAATATTGTTAACTCGCTAGAGTTGCATTTAATAAACTACCCGGAAATTGTACAAAATGAAGAGGCAATACACCAGCAGAAGACAATGCATAAAACTCCAAAAATAAAAATGAAGGAAATGCATAATAAAAAGTCGCTGGAATTTGAATTATAAGATTAAGGCTTAAATACATATACCTATAAACAAGGCAAGCCTTGCAAATTATATTTTAATATATAATTTGCAAAGCCCGCCTTTTTAATTCCCGCTTATTTTCTTTAGTCTGTGATTAACTCTTTAATTTTAATATATACATCCATTTCAACATAATTATCTTCTCTTGAATCATTCAAGTAATTAAAAATAGGTGGGTAGTCATCAGGCTCATAACCACTGGAAGGAAGCCAGTGTGAACAAAGCTCAGTCATAAAGTTGCTTATCTTGTCAGCATCGTCTTTATAATAGGCAATTGCATATTTACCCATTGGTATAACAGATAGTCGATAGGGCAGTGTAACTTCCACGTCAGAATTAACCACAATGGCTGCATCGTAACGGCATTTTTCTTCGGGAGTAATTGAAGGATTGTCATAACATATTCCAAACCGCTCATTCATCTTTGAATCAATACCTTTTAGTTTAACCCAATGAATAATCCTGTCCCATGTATCATATATCGAATCCAGTTTATAGCCATTTTCTGAAGTTAAATAAGCAATTCGTTTTTCCTGAATATTTTCTAATTTTACTTTCATTAACATATCCTCAAGTTTGCCGAAGTCAAATACTTCGGATTGTGTTACAAACTGAGAATATAAGTCCTGTGGATTAAAAGCTTTTCCATACTTGCGATAAAGTTTTCCTTTCTTGCTCACTTTATTTCCCTCTGAATATTTTCTATGACCGTTACGCAGCTCGGACGGGCTTATCCCAAAATACAATTTAAATGCTCTGGAAAAATTAGCACTGGATGAATAACCACCGGCTTCTGAAATGTCTGTTATGCTTAATCCGGATTTTGAGAGTAACCTTTTAGCTGCTTTTTCCAGTCGTTTACGTGACACATATTCATTAACGGTTTCACCAACCAGAGCATGAAAAATTCGATGAAAGTGATAGGGAGAAAAATGGCTTGCGCGTGCGACATCATCCAGCTGTAAAACTTGATCAATGTGGCAGTCAATAAATTCCAGCGCACTATTAATACGTCGGGTATATTCGGCTGATGTATTCAGTTTAATTCTTTTTTGTAACTTACGTTCTGGCATACATAAACAATAACAAAAAATAAAAAGGGATAGTGAGCAGAGTTCTTATCCATTCTTGCTAAATGTGTCACGCTGTCAAATCTCTTTAAGTTACATTTTTACACTGATACGCTGATGAAATACACGTTTCATTATCTTTTCCCACAGAAATGACTATTTCTCTGCATTATCTAAATCTAGAAAAAAATCATGCTGCCCCACCCCAGCAGAATAAACTTAAACACCCTGGCGTTCATCCTTACCAATAATAAAGCAGACAATAAATTAATAAAATGTATACCATGTAGCGAATCCACGCTAAAAATACAGTAAAATGTACCTGTAACCACCATACAAATAAGTATTGGTATATTATTAAATAATGTATTAGAAAAAAGGGTATTAATTTATGACATATTCTTTTAAATTATTACTCCTTGTTAGTATTTTTATATTACCAGCCTGTGGTGGGGGGGCGTCAGAACCGGTATCCCCTCCTCCCACCACAGAGAAAACAAGAAACTTCTATATGGGCTTTACTCCCTGGCCCTATGATGCAACAACCAATGCCGTCAACATCACCTACCAGAAAATTCAGCAACATGGTGACATTATTCACCACCAGATGATGCAAGGCATTCCCTGGGATGAAGCGTTCAATATGCAAGCCTATCCTGTCAATGTTGAAGGTGATATTACCGGCCGACTCAATCAAACTCTGGCAGGTAAAAAAATATTATTATCCATTGACTCACTCAACGCCAGTCGTACGGCACTTGCAAATAATTGGGCAAATAGTGGAGAAGAGCCCAGAGCCACGCCATGGGATACACGTGATTTTGACAGCCCCGAGGTAATAACAGCTTATACCAATTTTGCTCTGGATCTTATCAACCGATTTAATCCAACTTACTTTAATTATGGTACAGAAGCGAGTGAGCTAATTATTAATGATCTGCTTCAATATAATAAATTTAAAATATTTGCCAAAGAAGTGTATACCAATATTAAATCACAATACCCTGATTTAAAATTACTCATATCAATTGCACTTAAATCACCTGCGTCATCTGAAATGGCTCTGATTAAGAGTAACCTGACAGAACTACTCCCTTATATTGATGTTCTTGGGATCAGTGTTTACCCCTATATATTTTACAGTCATGCAGATAAAGGCAACCCGGATAATTTGCCAACTGACTGGCTAAATCAGGTAACACAACTTGCACAGGGGAAGCCCGTTGCAATAACAGAAACAGGCTGGATAGCAGAAGACCTTGTAATTAATACTTTTAGTATTAATATTCCAGGCAATGAAACATACCAACGCAACTACGTAACACGGTTATTAGACGAAAGTAATCAGCTATCAGCAGAATTTGTTATTTGGTGGAGTCTGATTGACTTTCAGGCATTATGGGAAGGTGTCCTGCTAAGAGATGATCTGGCTGCAATCTGGCGTGATACTGGTCTGTATAATGAGCAAGTTCAGGCACGAAGTGGCCTGACAGACTGGCAACAATACCTCGACCGAACTAAAAAATAATATCAGAAGATATTATTATGAATTAAACCTTTACTCTAAGCTTAAACAGACGATACTTATAAAACTCTCTTATATATTCACGGTATCGCAATGAAAATTATATTTTTCTTTATTATTACCTTATCGCTGTTACCTTCACTCTCAAGTGCAGGAAAAAAAACAACAGCGAGCATAGTCGCAAAAGAACCCGTCACCATGATGGATCTTGGTTTGCTAAAACTTAACTCTATGTTAGCTAATACAAAATTTCGCGGCCTGCAAGGGGCAACGATAGGAGCCATTTACAATGCTCGCCGCGGCACGATTGACCTGAAAGTGAGCATACCAGTTAAAAAAGCCACTCGAACTCAATGCAAAAAAGCCGTTAACCATACAAAGAAAATATTTGTACAAACGCTTGGCGACAAGAAAATTGCAAATATCCACCACTATTTTAAACATGAAGGAACTGCCTATAAAAATAAAATAAACTGGGATGATTTGGCTAACCATGTTGTTATAACAGCTATTGTGCTTACAAAAAATAACTATCAACACAGTATTTATTGTCAAGGCAAGTTAATGCAAAAAGAAGTCACTTACTAAATTAACAGAGCCTTACTCTACCCCACTGTTCTAATGAAGAAGCAATATACCATCGAATGACAAATAATATAAAATCGCTGGAATTCGAAAAATAATTAAACTTTTGCAGCCTATTTTCACTAATGAATTCATACAACTTAACATTATAAACTCAAGATAGCTTTGTCACAGAAAGGAGCTCAGCAAACTTTTTATAGACAAACTCAACGGGTAGCTCAATACTTCCGCAAGGCTTCCCACACTCATTTATATTCGACTTATCTTCAATAAAACAAGAAATATAGGGGCAATCATCAGGTTCTACATGCTCGGGGCGTGTGTGTGTAAAGAGTATCAGGCATGGACATTTAACACCAAAGGCTAAATGCATAACAGACGTATCACCTGTTACAAGGGCTCGGCAGCGCTTTAACACCGCTGCATCCATATCCAGAGATATCTTCGGTAAAACGGTGTGCTTATTTTCTATATCCAAAAGCCTGAATTCAGCGGCAAGTTGTTCCATTCCCGGATTAGTAAATATCACGACTTTTATTCCGTAATCTGAATGGATCCGATCGGCTAAACAAACGAAGTTCTCTACCGGCCAACATTTTGCCTCCTCACCAGCGCCAAGATTCATTGCAATATAACCAGCATCTATGTCCGGTAACATTTGTATAGCGTAAGCATCGGCTTCTGCCGAACAATAAAATGAACTACCACAACGAATCTGTTCCGCAGCTACACCAAGCGGTTCTAATTTGGTTCCTAACGCTTTTGTCCATTGACCACAGAAACCAGGGTATTTCACCAATAAATTATTTGCTTTACGTAATTCTCTGGAATGATCAAAGCCTAGCCGAATACGTGCCCCCATCAGTCGGGTAATCAATGGACTACTTCCACCAGAGTACAAGTTAACACACAAATCAAATTTTCGAATACGTAAGTTAATCACATTTTTTATCGAAGATGTGATATAGCGCATCAACGGCTTCTTGTTTCGAGAAAAAACAACTATATCTACAATATCTGGATGATTATCTAACGCCTTTTTTCCAACTGGATCAACCACAGCAGTGATACTCGCCTGAGGAAATCGTTGTTTTAACGCCTCAATAACAGGAACGCGCAACAAGACATCGCCAAGTCGTCCCCAACATAAAACACAGATCTTATTAAGATCCTGTAATTCACTGTTATCTATTGCATATCCATAGTATTTCCGCATTAATTTTGACCTTAACTAAATATGACCTGCTACATCTTCAAAAATACAGGGCGAATTGTAAAAGTATGCTATCCAAATAACCCCCTTTTTGCAAAATTTATACATATTATCGCTACAGTTTAAGTATGATCTTGATGCAGATATTAGTAAACTCAGATATTGAGCAACGGCTATTCTTTAAATTAGTAAAATATGATAAAAAGCATTCCACTATTAGCAACTCATAACAAGCAGGATTAACTTATGCGCTTAGGACGACTCAAATCTCTGTTTAGTTTGCAAAAATTTAACAAGCTACGACAAGACTTTACAACACCATTCAAAGCTTTATTGGCAGCCAGTGGAGTCACTAATAAAAAGATAACCTTGCAAACACATTCAGGACAGAAACTTGATGTTGACCGAGGTGATCTGCCTATTTGGAAAGCCTACTTTGGTTCACCTTATTGTTCGATAAAAATAAAACAGGGAATGTTTCATATTCTACCTAATAATCATTCTCATCCTGATTACTTTATTAAAGGTGGGCATGCTACTTTTACCTGGCAAGCCAGACGGTGGGTAAAACACCAGGCCCCCTTACTACGCGAACTTGAAGCGGCAGAGAAAAGTGTTTATTCACAACATGGTGAAGACGGAGTTATACAAGCATTACTAAAAGAAATCCCGCCTGGTAATCAGTTTATAGTGGAGTTTGGTGCTTATGATGGCGAATGTATGAGTAATAGCCGACATTTAATCTGTGATCATAACTGGCAGGCATTATTAATTGAACCCGATCCACGTTTTTTTGCGCGCCTAGAACATCTTTATGCCAAAAACGACCGCGTCAAGACGGTACAAGCCTTTATTACAACAGAAAACATTAACCAGTTATTTGCGGATGCAGAGGTACCAAAGAAGTTTGATGTGTTATCCATCGACGTAGATGGCCCGGATTATTACTTATGGCAGGCATTAACGGATTACCAACCAGCAATAGTTTTACTGGAATATAATGCGTCTATACCGCCGGATAAAAAATATATTGTACCAGAGGAACAAGCATGGAAGCTAAGTGGAACAGCACGCGAAGGTGCCAGTATATTAGCCTTGTATGAACTCGGCTTACAAAAAGGTTATCGCTTAATCTATAGTGAATTATCCGGTGCCAACCTTTTCTTTATACATGAATCGCTTGTAGAAAACTTTGACTTAACAGGGCTAACACCAGATGCGCTTTATCAAACACCGCAATTTGGAGAACTTGCTGGTGGCGCAGCACCCAATGGCCGAGGTTATGCTGATAATAGAAAATAATGCAGGCAGTCTGTAATTAGCCAGAATCAAGTCATAGATGAGCGGTTAACATACCCAAACTAAGTAAGTAACAATTACTCTAGCCCTTTTATTTTTTAAAAATAATTTCCAGACGCAAGATTAAAGAGTGTTCGGCATTAAAGTCATTTTTTTCCTGGTATATTATTTGTGGCACCAACTCAACAAATAAATAGTCTTTATGGATATTCTGGCGATATGTCGCACCCACTAAATAATACCTGGAGTACATTGCCGACTTGCTTACATCACTGAAAGTCACATAGTAAGATAGTATCCTTTTCTTACTCAGAGTATGAAACATTGAAAAACTCTGGTTATAGAGAAAATAGTCTGTTTTCTTTGTCCAGCGAGCAAAAGAGCCTATTCGAAACAGAGAATCTTTGCTTATCTTTCGATTAAATTCCAGGTATGAATCCAGCCCCACACCTGTTGAATTAAACCAGAAAGGGGTTTCACCCCAATATATGCTCCATTTATCAAACTCATATCTTCTTTTAAGCCTCAATCGGGTATAGAGTTCAACATCTGAACCTAAACGCAACCCAAGTGAAGGCTTAAATTGCCAGCCTGTTTTTTTTCCTAGTGAAGCTTGAACCCCAGCAAAATAGTCTTTATCTTTCTCTGCAGTAGCCGGAGTATTTTCTGTTTGCCCAACAACATCACCCTGCCGTTTATCTATATCGCTTTCAAATGTAAATCTCAATTTCTTTTTTGTATTTGGTAAGCGTAATTTAAGACGAACATTCCCGGTATAACTCATATCACCATAGTCATCCAGAGTCGCATCCATTCTTAACCTCAAATAAGTTCCACTTGTATCATAGAAAACTTTATCTTCAGAAAAAAATTCATCCAGACTCTTTGCGAATATTTCTACACCTGATGAAATAACTTCCTGTGGCTTATCCAGAAATGAGAAAAATGCTTCGTCCGAATCAGAATCTTCCTGTGATATACCATATTCATCAGCCTCAATGCACATATCAGTATCTTGAGCTTCTAATATTGTATTTTTTGTGTCGATATTTGTGGCAACCTCTGCTGCCACGGCAGGCAATAACACTCCAGTAAAAAATAGCATATAGCATATAACTTTCACTAAGCCTGAATATAACATCATCGTTGCTTTTTTTACGCCTATCGTATCTATGTTAAATAAATTTCACCAGAAACAGCCCCTATAGTGTTAATTAATAGTTCAGGTGATAAAATGAAATCACTTTATACTCTTTATTATATCAAAATAAGCGTATAATAATTTTCGTTAATATCCAAACAATCAACCAAGATAGCAGAAAAATGTCCAAAGTAAAATTGACTGAATATAGCCATGGGGCGGGTTGTGGCTGCAAAATCTCTCCCGGTGTATTAGAGAAAATTCTTAAAACATCTGGCAAACCGTTTTATGATTCACGCTTACTGGTAGGTAATGAAACCAGAGACGATGCCGCTGTTTATGACCTGGGTAATGGCTCTTCGGTTATCAGTACCACTGACTTTTTTATGCCAATCGTTGACGATCCCTTTGAATTCGGTCAAATTGCGGCGACCAATGCAATCAGTGACATTTATGCAATGGGGGGCTCGCCCTTAATGGCCATTGCCATATTTGGCTGGCCAATAAAAAAACTCAGCCCCGAAATTGCCGCCCAGGTTATTGAAGGTGGACGGCATGCCTGCAAGCTGGCAGGTATTGCATTAGCTGGAGGACATTCTATTGATGCCCCTGAACCTGTTTTTGGTCTTGCGGTAACAGGCCATGTAAAAAATATACACATAAAGCGCAATAGCCAGGCAACGGCTCATTGTAATTTATTTCTTACCAAACCTCTGGGTATTGGTATATTAACGACTGCAGAAAAAAACAAGTGTCTTAAAGAAGAACATGCCAGAATCGCAATTGAAACCATGTTGCAGTTAAACAAGGCAGGTACTGAATTTGCCAAACTGCCTTATATAACAGCAATGACAGATGTAACCGGCTTTGGCCTGATGGGTCACCTGGTCGAAATTTGTGAAGGCAGCAACCTACATGCTGTGATTGATTATAAAGCTGTGCCTAAATTAACCAATGTTGAAAACTATATTTCATTGGGTTGTTCTCCCGGTGGAGCACAACGTAACTTTGACAGTTATGGACATCACTTAAGCGATATGACTGATATACAGAAAAAAATACTCTGTGACCCACAAACATCCGGTGGCCTACTGGTTGCTGTTAAAAGTAACTATACGAACGATTTTATAAAATTTTCAGAAAAACTTAATTTAGATTTAAAACCATTAGGTGAATTAATAGAAGCATCTAATTCAAAATCAGTGCTAATAAAAATAATATGACACTTAAGCTCCCACAAATTGAAGACTATCAGTCATTATTTTTAAATAATGTCCCCATGCTCGATGTACGTGCGCCGATAGAATTCAAACAGGGAGCTTTTCCCTTTACACAAAATATTCCTTTGTTAACAGATAAGGAACGCGCCGATATTGGCACACGTTATAAAAATCTTGGCCAGGATGCGGCCATTAAACTTGGGCATCAGCTAATACAGGGGAAAATAAAATCAGAACGTGTTGATAGCTGGGTACATTTTTTTGAACAACAACCACAAGCTGTACTCTATTGTTTTCGTGGTGGTATGCGTTCAAAAATATCTCAACAGTGGATTTATGAACGAACAGGTACGCTTTACCCCAGAATAAAAGGTGGCTACAAGGCCATGCGCCGATTTTTAATCAATGAACTCGAAATATCAGCACAGCACATTAATCCTGTTATTTTAAGCGGGAAAACGGGAGTAGGAAAAACACTGCTATTAAATACTATAAATCAGAAAGTTGACCTTGAAGGGCTTTATCATCACCGTGGTTCGGTATTCGGCAAACATGCCACGCCACAGCCAACACAAATTGATATTGAAAATGCCTTGTCTATCGAACTGCTCAAACATCGCCATTACGGCAATACACAAATTTTACTGGAAGATGAAGGCAGTAATATCGGTTCACGACGAACACCGGAATGCCTTATACAAAAAATGCAACATGGTGATATTGTTTTGCTGGAGGCAAGCATTGAAGAACGTGTCAATATTACCTTCCAGGAGTACATCATCGAAGATTTGGCAGCCTATCAGACATACTATGGTAAGCAGCAAGGCTTCCAGCAATGGACAGAAAAATTAAAACATTCTATCGATAAAATTCAACGTCGACTCGGTGGCCTTCGCCATAAAGAACTAAAAACGTTATTAAGCAATGCAATTCAACAACAAATTACTGGTAATATAGAGGCTCATAAAAATTGGATTGAAGTATTATTAGTTCAATATTATGACCCAATGTATAACTATCAACTCTCTAAAAAACAACAACGTGTTGTTTTTAAGGGCAAGCGTAATGAAGTACATAGTTATTTAACAACAAAATATAAAATAAGCTAGCTACTGCTGTGCATACTCACTAAAGTGTGTTGCCAAACCCAGGTAATCTATTTACCAACACACTTTTTTAAGACGCTATCATCTAAAAGCTGAGTTTAACCTTTCAACACGACGACACCGAAGCCCTAATCCCCTGAATGTACCGTCTTCATAGTAAATATTAATACCCGATGCAATCTCATCATTACCGCAAAATACCGCTGGAAACCATGTATCACAATGATGGCGTCGTTCTTCCTCATAGGTATTCATAGCGGTGACTGAACCATTAGCTGCCACTCTTGCAGGATAAATACGTATCCCTTTCAAACGGTTCTTACGACTGCTTTTCTTTTCTGTCATGCATGCAGCAATACCTCGCAGGAAGTATCGAGAATCTCTGAATTCGACTTTTTTTTCACTGCTCCCCGTTCCACAAAAACTAACTGATTCATAACCAGTTTTGTCAATAGTCGAATCAAGAGGCCGGGTTCTAGCAAGCATTGAGCAGGGCTTGTCACCTTTCTCACTCCAACGAATTTCTTTTATCCCCATAAAGATGGTACGTGTTGCTTTTAGTGGCCGCCGGGGATTTTCTGTAAGGATCTTGTCAGTAAAACGATGTTCTCCCGTGTTTATATTAATACGTTGCCCAGAATAACCTGAGATATTACCTGTATTACTAACGGTACTGCCCAACTGTAAAGAACCTGAATAATTTGTTATACCGGTATTTCGAGCAGGCTCATTACCCACGACAGTCGCCTGGCATGCACCTGCTGCCAACAGAAATAAAGCAACAAACATTACATATTTAATTTTCATAGCATTCCTTTCCCTTATTATTTTTATTACGGATACCAGTCATCCACCTGTTTATCTGGTTACGCCCCATGCTCAAAACTTACAAAGGTACCTTCTTTCCTGTTACTGGTATTTAATTTTTATCATGATACTGCATTTATCAATAACCAGCACCGGTCTTTTATCACTGGTAATTTTAGATTTATTTCATACCGAGCATAACCTAAAGAACAGGCCGAATACGATAAATTTTACCACTGTCAGTCGAAAAATAAACCCAGCCTTGCCGGCTTTGCGTTAAAGCACGAATACGTTCATTCAGTGTCTCAAATAAACGTTCTTCTCTAATCGCTTTGCCAGCATTATTGACAACAACACGGTTAAGATGGCGTAATTTAAGTGCACCGGATAATAAATTGCCTTTCCATGCTGGCAAGCTATCACTGTTATAAATTATCAAGCTACCCGGTGCAATTGACGGTGTATAAACTTTAACCGGATCTTGCATGCCTTTTCGGTGTGTTCCCTCACCGACAGCAACAGGCCCCCAGTATTCTTTCCCATGTGAAATAACCGGCCAACCATAATTTGCGCCAGCTACAATCAGGTTAATTTCATCCCCGCCTCTAGGACCATGTTCATTTGACCAGAGCCGCTTGTATACAAAATCATAAGCTAACCCCTGTGGGTTTCTGTGTCCATAACTCCATATTTCGGGTAATGCACCTTTGATTTTAACAAAAGGATTGTCTTCAGGAATACTGCCGTCCAGATTTAAACGAATAATGGTACCGGCATGGTTTGTTAAGTCCTGGCCATTAGGCCGCTCACCACGGTCGCCAATACTAAAAAAAACATGGCCTTTACCATCAAAAGCAATACGGCTGCCAAAATGATAGCCCGTGTCTGTTGCAGACTGAGTGACTAACAAGTCTTGCCACTGGCTAAGTTTGTCTTTGTTAACTTTACTGCGTGATAAGACCGTAGCACCCTCACCATTTACTTCTTTTACATAGGTAAAATAAACCCAGCCAGTTTTTTCATAGTCAGGCGATACAGCTACGTCCAGCATCCCGCCCTGACCATCCACCATTACCTGTGGTACATTTTTAAGTGTGACTTTAGTGCCTTTATCTAAATCCAGTAACCGTACAGAACCACTACGTTCTGTTACCAGTAACATATTAGCGGATATAAAAGTCAACCCCCATGGCACACCTAAACCTGCTGCGACCTGTTCAACCTTTAATGTCATTCCTGCACTTTTAGCCACAAACGTAGAACTAGCAGCCGGCAACGAAAAAAACAACAAGTAACCCATACAAAACAGGTATCGCATGGTTTTGAATGGTCTATTTATAAAATTCATTATGCTCCCAGCCATAAAAGTCAGTCCCTGTCACATAGGTAGTCGAAATTTTTTATTTAAATCCACCGTCTTACTTTCATTTTATAACGCAAATATTCTTCACCAAATAATTCTGCGAGAGCCTTCTCTTCCGGCCTGATTTGAAATTTTGTTATATACCAGATAAAAAAGTATAAGAAGACAATGTTAAGAATATTTCCTAGCCATATTGTTAATGCGGTTAATAACATTAGCGTACCAAGATACATGGGATTACGGCTATACCTGTAAATACCGGTATTAACTAATTGTGAGGCATTACCAGGTTTCATCGGGTTAACCGTCGTTTTTACTCGTAAAAACGGGATAATCGCAGCGACATCAATTGCGAGACCTGCAAATAATGCAATAAGTGCCAACGTTCCACCCGGTTCAAATGTTATTGCACCAAAATCCGTTTGCTGGGCAAGGCTCCACATAAGAAGCCCCAGGATCACGCCAACGAGTGGTGGTGGTATTTTTAATTCCATGCGTACACCTCAGTATAGATATTAAACAAGGCAGAGGGTAAAATCTGGAAGGTGTATGCTTACAACCTGAATTCACATTTATCGTGAAGAATTCCCCAGTTCCCTGATAATGGTTTGCTTTGTAGATTCGGGAATATTGGCCTGACGTACATTTTCTATCAAAGTTGTTCTCATGTCCCGAAATAGTTGATTTTTAACATCTTCCGGAATATCAGACTGGTTAATGGCGTCAAGAACCTTGTGGAATTCAGAAATATCAATTGAACTGGATTTGTCAGCCATCACATTAGAATTAACAGAAAAACTTAACAGAATCACCAAGCTAGCGAAAAAAACAGGGTTAATATTACGAATAAACATACTCATCAAAGCCTCTTTATAATATGTAAAGTACATGTATATATTCATAGCACAAATACCATTGCTCGTGTGCTTTTTTATAAGAATACTCACTGCTGTCCCGTTAATAAAGTTCACATTAATAAAAATTAGATTTTTTTAAACTTACAGAAGGTTAGCTTTTAAACACAAGTTCCAACTCGGCTGGTTTCTTTTATTGAAGCCCTTCGATCACATCATTCCATGCAATTTTGATATTTTCAAGATTATAGCCACCCCCACCCATAACAAGCAATTTGCCTTTGCTATGCTTTTTTGCCAATAAGGATAACCGTGATGCCACAAAAGCATGAAATTTTGAGCTCAGGTTAAGTTGGGTAATAGGGTCACCGGACAAACTATCTGCACCGCACTGTAATAATATGAATTCTGGTTTTGCCTTATCAATAAATTTTTCAGCACTCGCCCATAATTTTTTTGCAACATCATCATTGCTGTTAGGGGGTAAGGGAATATTAAGCTTTGTGCCTGCCGCCCCACCTTTCCCGGTTTCATTGCTGAATCCTGTTCCGGGATAAAGGGTATTGCCATCTTGATGAAAGTCAACAAAGCAAAGGTCAGCATCCGATTCAAAAGCGTAAAATACCCCGTCGCCATGGTGGGCATCAATATCAACATAGGCTATACGTTGTATATTATAATGTTGACGCAAGTATTCAATTGCAATACCGCAATCATTAAATACACAAAAACCGGCAGCAGAATCACGGGTTGCATGGTGTAACCCGGCAACAGGACTAAAGGCATGCAGGCAATTGCCTTGCATAATTTTATCAACCGCAGTGAGTGTCGTACCCACTACAGTACAAGCCGCTTCGTAAATGCCAATGCGCGCAGGCGTATCACCACAATCCAGAAAACCAACACCACTTACCGACCGTTTTTTCACCTTGTCAATATAGCCCTGAGTGTGGAATAAGCTCAATTTATCTTCAGTGGCAATTGCCGGTAAACACAAGCAAATATTATTTTGCCAGTTTCTGAGATTAAACTCTTGTACAAAAGCCCAATAGCGTTTAGGCCCAAAAGGATGCTCCTCACCAAAATGATAACTGGCAAGCTCATCACCAAACATTACACAGAGTTCTTTTTGCATGTTTCCCAGCGTATTATTTATAAAAACCTAAGACGAGTTTAGCAGATGCTTGTTATTTTTAATCCTGAACAAGGCTAAATAAGGATTCGGAAGTTTGAATATTGGTAGAACCAGCCTGGCACCTGCTGCTGCATCTATCGGCCTGGTACTTGGTGCAGGACTTGTTAGTTTTCTTCGAAGGCGTTCTTAAATGTAAAACCGTTAACCGCAAGTCTTATATTTTAACTATCAGACTCACCACCCGTTAATCTGAGATACTGAGGTATCCTCACCAAAAAGGGATCAAAAACAATCGCTTAGAAATACAGGGATCAATACCGGAATAAAACGCGGTCATTGCGAAGGAACAACGTGAGGGCAGCAATCTTAAGTTGATAACCTTTAATGATAAGATTGCCGTATCAACACTGAGAAACACCTGTTTTCCAGTGTTTCCTCGCAAAGACAGGCAAGGCTAAATTTCGTGGGGATCCCTCAGTCTCAGATGGCCTTATTTTTTATCTGTATTAATCCCCCTGTACGCCTAAAACCGATGTAGGCGCTGTAAAGATATATCTGTTTGCCGTCAATACATTTTAATTCTACTGGAAGCCTTGAGATATTCCCGTTATCCCGCTAGGATTATCAGCCTTTAACCAAGTATTTTCATCAACAATAGTAAGGAATATAACATGAGTGTACTCGTAGGCCGTGAAGCGCCTGATTTTACAGCGCCAGCCGTTCTGGGCAATGGTGAAATTGTCGATAGCTATAACTTTAAAGATGCCATAAAGGATAAATATGCCGTTGTGTTTTTCTATCCACTGGACTTTACCTTTGTATGCCCTTCAGAATTAATTGCATTTGATCATCGACTGGAAGAATTTAAAAAACGTAACGTTGAAGTGATTGGCATTTCTATCGACAGCCACTTTGCCCATAACGCATGGCGAAACACCGATATTAAAGAAGGAGGGATTGGTCAGGTCGGTTACACACTGGTTGCCGATATGACGCATGCTATCTGCAAAGCCTATGACGTTGAAACCCCGGATGGTGCCGTGGCTTTTCGTGGTTCATTTCTTATTGATAAACAAGGCATGGTTCGTCACCAGGTTGTGAATGACTTACCACTGGGACGCAACGTGGATGAAATGCTCCGCATGGTGGATGCACTTCAATTTACAGAAGAACACGGTGAAGTTTGCCCTGCGGGTTGGAACCAGGGCGACAAAGGCATGACGGCAACACCCGATGGTGTCGCCGCTTACCTGGGTGATGAAGCCGATAAGTTATAATTCGGGTTATTTTTGAGAAAAAGGGAAGGAGTGATGTCAAACTGAGCTATCGGTATTTGACATCACGACTACCCCTTAACTTTTAACTCTCATCATTCTGGTTATTATGGTAAACCTTTAACGGGATTTATTACGTCTTTTTTGTTGAGCAGGTATACAAAGACATTCAATCAATCGTTCGACCTGTTGAATACAACAGCCACTTCCCATCGTAGCATAAGTCTGTTTTTTCACCGCTTCCACCGTTACCGCACCATTAACGATAGCATTGATAATATCCATCTTGGGCACCTCATTGCAAACACAGAGATTTTTGTCCAGATTCTGCTTGAGAATAGACGGGAGTTTATCCAGGGGATTGTTATCAGGTTCGGTTTTCAAAATATCAATACACTTAAAAAAAACAAATAATTTAGATTTATCAGTGACTAGTTTTTACAGGCCACAGGCTCAGATCTTGCCTTTTTCTTTAACTCGCTTTTGCCATGCACCCGATTGATAGGCAATCATTTGAGCTTCTTCTAACCAGGCTAAACGTTGGGCAGGCGTAGAACTCACCCACAAGCGAAGCTGTGCTTTTTCTTCTGTTGTAAGTTTATTTTGAATAGTTTCAGTCTTCATTTTTTTGAACCCAGCAAATCTTGCAGATATTTTATATCCTCCAAATCCTTAGGGCGTCCTGCAATTTTTTTCATTTCTATTAAGTCAATTATAGAACAAACGGGGACCGTTACGTCACCTAGTTTCATTTTTACTGACCGTTTAATCATTTCATCAAAGGGAAAAGGTTCTCTAATAAACACATCTATTATAATTAATGGGTTATCAGGGTCATAAAATGAAAACACCAGCATATTTTTATCTTTAACCCATGACTCACGCGTTTCCTGATTTGCAAATTCCAGCGGGTCAACAGGTACACGCGGTTTTAACCCTAACGACGTTAGTGTGTTAATTGCTTTTATAGCTTCTTGTTGATTTAAGTTAATAACCAAATCAATATCCGCAGTGAACCTCGCATAACCATGTAGAACTGTCGCTAACCCACCAACGACAATATATTGCACATTGGCTTCGTTAAGTGCTTTGAACAAAGGTAGGTATAATGACATATTATTTTTATTCCCTCACCCTAGCCCTCTCCCTGAGGGAGGGGGGATAGATTGCTTCGCTTTGCTCGCAACGACAAACTAAGCTTTCTTATAAATTTCACTACCTTGCTGCTTAAACTCCGCCGCCTTGGCCTTCATCCCTTCTTCCATAACAACATCAACGCCAATGCCTTCTTTAGCGGCATAATCCCGAACGTCCTGCGAAATTTTCATCGAACAAAAGTTAGGCCCACACATTGAACAAAAGTGTGCGACTTTGTGTGCTTGCTTCGGCATGGTTTCGTCGTGGTATTCGCGTGCCCGATCCGGATCTAAACCAATATTAAACTGGTCTTCCCAGCGGAATTCAAAACGCGCTTTACTCATGGCGTTGTCACGTATTTGCGCGCCGGGGTGGCCTTTGGCTAAATCGGCTGCGTGTGCAGAAATTTTATAGGTGATAATGCCTTCTTTTACATCGTCTCGGTTAGGTAAGCCTAAATGTTCTTTGGGGGTGACGTAGCAAAGCATGGCACAGCCAAACCAGCCTATCATGGCGGCACCGATGCCAGAGGTGATGTGGTCGTAGCCAGGGGCAATGTCAGTGGTTAATGGCCCGAGTGTATAAAAAGGGGCTTCATTACATTCTTTCAACTGCTTTGTCATGTTTTCCTGGATCATATGCATAGGTACATGGCCAGGGCCTTCTATCATGGTTTGGATGTCGTGCTTCCACGCAATTTTTGTGAGTTCGCCGAGTGCTTCGAGTTCGCCGAACTGTGCTTCGTCGTTTGCGTCCGCAACCGAACCGGGGCGCAAGCCATCGCCTAATGAAAACGATACATCATAGGCTTTCATGATTTCGCAAATATCTTCGAAGTGGGTGTACAGGAAATTTTCTTTGTGATGCGCTAAACACCACTTGGCCATAATCGAGCCACCACGCGATACGATACCCGTCGTCCGTTTTGCAGTTAACGGTACGTGGCGTAATAACACGCCGGCATGAATGGTAAAATAATCGACCCCTTGTTCGGCTTGCTCAATTAAGGTATCGCGGAACATTTCCCAGGTTAAGTCTTCGGCTTTGCCATTTACTTTTTCCAGCGCCTGGTAAATAGGCACGGTACCGATAGGCACCGGTGAATTACGAATTATCCATTCACGTGTTTCGTGAATATTTTTACCGGTGGACAAATCCATAATGGTATCGGAACCCCAGCGAATGCCCCAGGTCATTTTATCCACTTCTTCTTCGATGCTTGAACCGAGTGCTGAGTTACCGAGATTGCCGTTAATTTTTACTAAAAAGTTACGACCTATAATCATCGGCTCAACTTCGGTGTGATTAATATTGGCCGGGATAATGGCTCGGCCACGCGCGATTTCGTCGCGTACAAATTCGGGGGTAATTTGCTTAGGGATGCTGGCACCAAAACTCTGGCCGGGGTGTTGTTTAGTCAGTTCTTCTGCGTATTGTTCTAATTTAAGATTTTCTCTTATGGCAACGTATTCCATCTCAGGGGTGATAATGCCTTTTTTCGCGTAATGCATTTGGCTTACATTTTTGCCTGGGAGTGCTTTACGCGGTTTGCGCTTATGGTGCTCGAAGCGCATATGATCTAAATCGCTATCGGCGGCACTGTTTCGGCCATAGGCAGAACTTAAGCCTTCGAGTATTTCGGTGTCGGCACGCTCTTCTATCCACGGGGTACGAATATCGGCGAGGCCTTTACGAATATCAATCTCGACATTCGGGTCTGAATAAGGGCCGGAGGTGTCATAAACCGTTAAGGGTGCATTTTTTTCGACACCGGCATCCGTGGTGGTGTCTGACAGAATAATTTCTCGCATCGGCACCTGAATATCCGGGCGGCTACCTTGCACGTAGATTTTTCTGGAATTTGGAAACGGCTGGATCGAGGCATCGTTTAATTTTGCAGTTTTGCTTAAAAAATCATCAGGTACGGCACTCATAGGAATATCCTCAATATTTTCAATTAGTCAGCTTCAGGCAATTCAGGCGGTAGGATAGATTGAGGGTATGCCACGTAATGTATATAAACCGTGGCTCACGCTTTCCTACGCCGGTACTGACCGTTCAGGTTCAAAGGGTAAAACTCTCAGCCTGGACACTTAGTCTATCGGTGTTGGGCTCCCCTAGCGATATAGGTGCAAGTTTGCTGGATGGGCGCACTGATTGCAAGCATGCACTCCGCTTTTAAACCCACGCTATTTAAAAGGTATAGTGGTAACATAAAGCAGCCGCTTGTTATTAACAAATAAATCAACCAGTTAAGGATATTGATACATTTTTTTTATCGGTCTAACAGAACATAAAATAGGTTTTTAAGCACGGATAACTTGCCTGCGCTTGGTAAAGCGCTTAACCTTATGCTCTCCTGATAATAATATATAAATGGATACCAATAAATGAACTTTGAGACCGCACGCCACAATATGATTGAACAGCAGATCCGCCCCTGGAATGTGCTCGATTTCGCTGTATTAAACCTGCTGGATCAAATCCACCGCGAAGACTTTGTGCCTGCCGCCTACAAAAACATGGCCTTTTCAGACTTTGAAATTCCACTTGGTAATGGTGAGCATATGCTCGCTCCCCGAATTGAAGCGCGTTTATTACAGGAACTGAATGTGCAACCCCATGAAACGGTACTCGAAATTGGCACCGGCAGTGGCTATATGACAGCCCTTCTCGCACAGCTTGCTTTACGTGTGTTTAGCGTTGAAATAGACCCTGATTTAAGTACCGAAGCCGGTCGTAAACTTGCCAGCCATGATATCAGCAATGTCACCCTTGAAGTGGGGGATGCGGCCAACGGCTGGGATAACCATGCCCCTTATGATGTGATTATTCTAACCGGTTCAGTCCCTAAACTTTCAGAAAAATTTAAGCAAAGCCTGAATGTAAATGGCCGCTTATTAGCGGTTGTGGGTGATGCACCCACTATGGAAGTACAACGGATTACCCGTATTAGCAATACCGAATTTAAACGTGAAAACCTGTTTGAAACGGTGATTCCAGCATTAAAAAATGCACCTGAACCCACTCGTTTTAGCTTCTAAAACCCACATCAGCCAACATTTTCGACTATTATGCGCCATTTTACTGCTACAGAGTTGTGGGCATACCTGCAAAGTGTTTCTAAAGAAAAAACCCCGCCTCCTCTACTGCTTGATGTGCGGGAACCGTGGGAATTCGAGCATTGCCGTTTAGCACACTCAAAACTGGTTCCAATGCGGCAGATACCCGACTATGCTACACAACTCGACCCGGAACAGGAAACCGTTGTTATCTGCCATCATGGCATTCGGAGTCGACAAGTGGCTCAATATTTGGAATCATTAGGCTTTACTAATTTAATTAACCTGACAGGTGGCGTGGAAGCCTGGGCAAACGATATTGACCCGGAAATGAAGCGCTATTAAAAACCAATGAAAAAATCACTCTTTGCTGCCATTATTGTTCTTCACGCAAGTTTAAACACAACCGGTTATGCAAATGAACCAATCCGCAGTCTTTTCGACATTTACCAGTTAGCCGAAAAAAGTGACCCCATCTATCTAACAAGCGAAGCCAATTATCTTGCACTGCAACAAAGCAACCCGCAAAGCTGGGCAGCGGTTTTACCTCAAATAAGTTTTTCGGCCTACCGCTCTAATACTAAACAGGACATTACAGCCTCAACCTCATCGATACAAAGCTATGACAGCAACGGTTACAGTTTGCGTATCAGCCAGGCACTGTTCAGACAAAGCGACTTTATTCGTATAAGCCAGAGCAACGCAACCGTGCTTAAAGCACAGGCCAACTTTGATTTAGCAAAGCATGATTTAATTCTGCGTGTTGCAACCAGTTACTTTAATGTTCTAGCGGCAAAAGATAATCTAAATTTTAACCGCCGGGAATACAAGGCGCTTAAGCGTCGCTTACTCCAATCCGAGCAAAAATTTAAAGTTGGCTTGATTGCCATTACCGATGTCCATGAAGCACGTGCACGTTATGATCAATCAACCGCACAGGTTATTGCAGCAAAAAACCAGCTACAAATCACACTGGAAAACCTACGTGAACTCACAGGAGAAACACTTACCGACGTAAAAGCACTGACCAGTGATATTCCCTTATTAACACCCGATCCGGAAAACATGGATGACTGGGTTAAACTCGCCTTAGCTAATAATCTGGATTTACTTGCAGCAAAACAATTTATGCAAATTGCAAAAGATGAGGTGGCTATTCAACGTGCTGGCCATCTGCCCACTTTAGATTTAGTTGCCGAACGAAGTTACTCCAAGGTTGGCGGCGGCTTTTTTGGCAGCCGTACCATTGATCAAAACTCCATTTCACTGGAATTTAATCTGCCATTGTATGCTGGCGGCCGAACCTCATCTAAAACAACACAGGCACGCTATGAGTACAATGCAGCCAAACAACAATATATTCAGTCAAAACGTGCAACCGAGCGCTTAACCCGCAGCGGTTATCTTAATGTACTGTCTAATATTAGTCAGGTTCAGGCTCTTAAACAGGCCGTCACTTCTGGTAATAAAGCACTGGAAACTACCCAGGCCGGTTTTGAAGTAGGTACCCGAACAACCGTTGATGTGCTCAATTCACAGCGTGAACTATTTTTGGCTAAAAAAAATTATGCACGTGCACGTTATGATTACCTGCTTGAGACCTTACGCCTGAAAAAAGCAGCCGGCATTTTAACCACCCATGATTTAAAAGAAATGAGCAAGCTAATCCAGTAATAATCAATGCTATTGCCACGGCATAATATCATAATCTTTAATCTAAACAGGCTTGAATGAATTTTTACAGAATTTTACTCGGGTTTTTATCAATACCAGTTGCTATTTATATTGCATGGGATGCTTTTCGTAATAAAGACTACCGTTTTTTTTTACAACGACTGGCAATACGCTTTACTTCAAAAAAAGAAATTAAAAAAACCCCCATATGGATTCATGCCGCCTCTGTAGGTGAAGTTAATGCAGCCACGCCGCTTATTCATAAACTTTCTGAGCACAACAACATTATACTCACAACCAACACACCCTCTTCTGCAACCCGTGTTGCAAACACTTTAAATAAGCAAGTTAGCCATTTTTACTGCCCGATAGACTGGCAATGGGCTGTTAAAAAATTTATTTCAAAATTTAAGCCACGTTGTTTATTGATTATTGAAACAGAACTCTGGCCTAATTTATTTACTGTGGCCGACACACTAAATTTACCCATTACTATTATTAATGGCCGGATATCCGAACGAACTTTACATGCATCAGTCTGGATGAAAAAACGCTACCAGGACTGTCTGCGAGTCAACAATTTTGTCTTAGCGCGAACTGAAGAAGATAGCCAGCGCTTTATAATGTTGGGTGCAACACCTTCAAAAGTAAAAACAATTGGCAATATTAAATTTTATCCCCAACATAACATTGATAACATCACCGCCTTTCAAACGCTCAAACCCTATGTACTGGCCGCATCAACACGCGATGATGAAGAAGCACTGGTTGTTTCTGCCTGGGAAAAATCGGAGCATGTTGAGCAGCTCCTGATTATTGTGCCACGTCACCCTAAACGCCTTGCCGATATTATTAGTCAGATTAAACCCTATAACCTTAAAATCGCCATACGTAGCCGCAATGACAACATTACATCAGAAACTGATGTTTATATTGCCGACACTTTCGGCGAATTGATGGCCTTTATAAAAGGAGCAACCTTTGTCATCATGGGAGGCTCATTTGTAAACAAAGGTGGGCAGAATATTCTTGAAGTTGCCCATGCAGGCAAAACGGTCGTATTCGGCCCCTTTATGAATAATTTTAAAGAAGAAGCGCAGCTTTTTGTTGAACAGCAGGCAGGTATTCAGCTTGATAATATCCAGTCACTGACGGAAACGATAAATAAACTGTTAAATCAGCCTGAAGTGAATCAACAATACCAGCACAATGCCGGCCAGTTAATGGTTCAACAACAAACCATTTTAAATACTTACCTGCAGAACTTATATCAACTTTATCCTGATATAAAGTCAGCGGACTAGAAATTAACCAGCATATCCCTGCATAAACCATTGCCAATGCTGTGAGTTAAACATAATCGTTGGATTCATTGATACGGCTTTATTTAGAGAACGTTTAAAACGATTAATATCTGCTTGCTTCCAGTGCTGCGCTGGCTTACGTTGCCGACATTTGTCAAAATCTATCAGATAAAAACGACCACCTTCATCCAGTAAAATATTTTTTACATTTAAATCCACATGGTGAATGCCTTTATCATGAAAACGTTTAATCATACTACCCATTGCAATCCAGTGACCCTGCTCAAGGGTGTTATTGGTAAGTTCCTTTAAAAGAAGATGACTATGTCGAATACGTTGTGTAATAAGATCAGCTTTATAAAAAAAACCGTCACGAGTAACATGGGCGGCAATGGGGCGAGGAACAGGTAGCGAATACGTTTGCATCTGTTCCAGCAATCTAAATTCCCGCCATGCACGTGTAAAAGACAGGCCAATCCAGAAATATTGATCTTCTATATACTGGGCGATTTTACCACCACGGTTATAATGCCGAAGTACAAGCTCACGTCCCTGATAGTCAACAAAAAAAGTAGTGCCTCGCCCTTCTGCAAAACCAATGATAGCACTGCGATTAGCCCAGGTTTTTACACTAAAGCTGATATCATCCTGAGTTGAAAAAACATCAGCATCATAAAGAATATATTCACTTCCTTT
Source organism: Chromatiales bacterium (assembly GCA_027076325.1). Classification (GTDB taxonomy): domain Bacteria; phylum Pseudomonadota; class Gammaproteobacteria; order UBA6429; family Thiohalophilaceae; genus SZUA-37. The sequence continues at coordinate 90,344 of JALTJZ010000046.1, forward strand.
CCGACTCTGGATAATACTCATACTATTTAGTTACCATTTGCACCCTGCTGTATAGCCTTATCACCATCCAGCTTTGTTTTCCCATACACATTAATCGGATTAGATTGATTTTCTTCAATATATGGAGCCTTGCTTTCACCATTAAAAAATAATCAGTTGATAATGAATCAATAATGCATTTAAATAGTTAGCTTGTCTGCCAATATACCTGATGCATCAGCATTGGTCTTTCTAGCTAGCTTAACGCCAGACTCCGCTTTATCCACTGCAGGATACGCAGAAGCATTAAATAATAGCCGGTTCTATAGCATTTAATATACTCATAATGGAATTTGGCTGAGCAAGATCCAGCGGATAAACTACTGATTGATGATTTGCTATTATTACTTACCCTAACGTCACCCCACTGCATTGTAAATCCCAGCCAATCTGACCATTTCCACCAATAATAACAATTTTTTATTCATATCAGCTCGATATTTTTATTTATACTTTGCTATGTATTCAGAACTCACATCCGCCAACGGCCTAGCATGAATGTCTTTGTCGGACAAAATTGGGCTGCTAACAGGCCATTCAATACCAATGGCAGGATCATCCCACTTTATACTTATTTCACATTGTGGGTTATAAATATCTGTGCATTTATAAGCAAATAAAACCGTATCTGATGTAATACAAAACCCATTCGCAAAGCCTTTAGGAACATAGAGCTGACGTTTATTTTCACTTGTTAATTCAACACCAACCCATTTTCCATAGTTAGCAGAATCTCGCCTTATGTCAACAACAACATTGAACACCGAACCTTGCAATACATATATAAGTTTTTCCTGCGTATTCTTGTATTGGTAATGCAAACCTCGAATAACATTTTTCTTAGAATAAGAAAGATTATCCTGTACGAAAGTACCTGTTTCGCAAACTCCTGCCTCAATATAACGTTGTTTTTGCCACGTCTCCATAAAAAAACCACGCTCATCACCAATTACTTTTGGTTCAATAATTTTGACTTCAGGAAATGATGTGTTAATAACTTTCACTAAGGCAATCCTTGCTCTATTAAATGAATCAAGTACTGCCCATAATTGTTTTTAATTAGTGGCTCAGCTAATGAACGTAATTGATTACTATCAATCCATTTCTTCCTATAGGCAATCTCTTCCGGGCAACAGATTTTTAGACCCTGGCGAGACTCAATGGTTTCAATAAAATTAGTTGCCTGCATTAATGATTCATGTGTTCCGGTATCAAGCCAGGCTATTCCCCGACCCAACTTTTCAACTTTTAAATTACCAACTTCCATATATAGGTTATTAATATCGGTAATTTCAAGTTCACCGCGCACAGATGGTTTCAGATCTTCAGCATAACTAATAACTTTGTTATCATAAAAATACAGTCCGGTTACAGCATAATTTGATTTGGGCGCTTCTGGTTTTTCAAATAAACTTCTAGCAATACCCTTGCTATCAAATTCAACCACGCCATATCGCTCAGGATCTTTCACATAGTAACCAAAGACCGTTGCCCCCTGATTCCGATTTCGGGCATTATAGAGTATTGATTCCAGACCATGTCCATAGAAAATATTATCACCTAATATCAGGCAACAACTGTCTCCACCGATAAAATCTTTACCCAAAATAAAGGCCTGTGCTAATCCTGCAGGTTCTGGCTGAACAACATATTCAAGGCTCAAGCCCCATTGAGAACCGTCAGCAAGCAAGCGTTTATATTGGTCAATATCTTCAGGGGTTGAAATAACAAGAATATCCTGGATACCTGCTAACATTAATGTCGCCAGTGGATAATAGATCATTGGCTTGTCGTAAACAGGTAAAAGCTGTTTACTAACTGCCTGAGTAAGCGGATATAATCGTGTACCCGAACCACCCGCAAGAATAATGCCCTTCATGATATTGTTCCTAAGCGATTGCGCTTATAGTTTTTATTTGTTACCTGATTGCACCATTCCAGATTATCCAAATACCATTGTAATGTTTTACGAATACCTGTTTCAAATGTTTCATTTGGCACCCAGCCCAGTTCATTCCTGATTTTAGTACCATCAATTGCATATCTTAAATCATGCCCGGGGCGGTCATCCACATAGGTAATCAGATTTTCATAAGGTTCTTTAGATGCCTGTGGTCGTACTTCGTCTAACAATCGGCAAATTGTTTTTACTATTTCTATATTAGTTTTTTCGTAATTGCCACCAATATTATACTTGTCGCCTACCTTGCCCTTTTCCAGCACTGTGCTAATGGCAGAACAATGGTCTTCAACATATAACCAGTCACGTACATTCAGGCCATTACCATAAACAGGTAAAGGCTTTCCTTCCAGAGCATTTAAAATAATTAACGGTATTAATTTTTCAGGAAATTGATAAGGACCATAATTATTGGAACAATTAGTAATTAATACAGGTAATCCATAGGTATGTAGATAGGAGCGTACCAAATGGTCAGAAGATGCTTTTGAAGCAGCATAAGGTGAATTAGGTGCATAAGGTGTTTCCTCTGTAAATAAACCTGCTTCACTTAAAGACCCATAGACTTCATCGGTTGAAACATGCAAAAACCGGAAATTCTGTTGCATATTAATTGGATATTTCTGGATATTTTTTCGAGCCGACTCCAGTAGTGAAAGTGTTTCGACAACATTGGTTTCAATAAATTTTGTCGGACCATCAATAGAACGATCCACATGTGACTCTGCTGCAAAATTAACAATAGCGGTTGGTTGATATTCATCAAACAAAGAAGCCAATAAATCTCTATCACCAATACGCCCTTCTACAAAAATATGGTTTTTACTGTCTTTTATTTGCGCCAGTGTTTCTATATGCCCCGCATACGTTAACGCATCCAGATTAATAACTTTATAGTTTTTATTTAAAAGGTGGTATACGAAGTTTCCACCAATAAATCCAGCACCACCTGTTACAATAAGTGTTTTAGGTTGGTTCATGATTGCACTACTCTATTGTTTAACTTTCTTGTTAGCCTAATGGGTAAAGAATTTGCATGCTCGTTAGCGTGATGGATAAAGGGTTTGCATGCATCTAAAACATGCTCAACCGTAATGGCAGCCAGGCCAGCTTCTGGATTCTGCATATCTTCAGCCATAAGGGGGGTATATTGCTCTGCCGGGATATAGGGGCCACAATTATCCGGTGATTCTACTGCAAATAAAGCAACCATTTTTGTACCCAATGCACCTGCTACATGCATAGGACCGGTATTTGGTGTAACAAGCAAATCCATTGAGTTTAATGTTGCTTTGTAACGTTCAAAGTTCATTTCAGGAATAAGCAAAGTAATAGTATTATCACTCAGCGCAACAATACGCTCACCTAAAGCCCTGTCTTCTTCCAGCAAGTCCATAATAATATGAATCTTAATTTCCTTTTCTTCTGCATATTTTTTTAAAGCACGGGCAAGTGCTGCCCAGCTTTCTTCCGGCCAGCCACGCTCATGCAAGCTTCTTTGACTACGAAACTTAAATTTTTTAAGTCCACTAAAGCTTGGATGCAGTCCAATGATAAAAGCATTTCTATCTATCTTGTTTTCAATAAAAATATCGTTTGATTGCTTAACTGATTCTTTGTTCACCTTTAAAGAGATCCATTCTTTCGACTGTTGCCCGGTTACCCGACTAACAGTTTGCAAGCAATGCCATGCATAATTTTTTTCCAGTGTGCAATTTTTATTAACATGAATTGCAGCCTGACTCTTTGAAAATAATTTCAAATAGCTTGGTTTAGTTTCAAAACAAAAGATATGCGTATAATTTTCCAGGCCAATTACGCTTTTCAGTTTATACCTTATCCATTCGGCGTTAATTGACTTGCGATTATAAAGATAAAATTGTGTTATCCGCGTGTCAAAATTATTTAAAACACGTTTACCATCACTACCTGTTAATATATGTATCTCTGCTTTCTTAAAATATTTTAAAATAGCCGTTAATGCAGGGGTAATCATTACCATGTCACCAACGCGGCCTGCACGTACAACAAGAATTTTATGTTTAATCTCTGGTTTTTCTAGCATTATAATTTAATCATTTTATTTACAGCCTCTTGCACATCATCTACTGATGGAACACTGCCGTCGGCGTGATACACTACGTCATGATTTCCATAACGAGGCCAGTAGCGATATAACACAGCCGATGAAAAAATACCAACTGTAGGCACTTCGCAACATATGGCAAGGTTACGGATACCCGTATCATTTCCCACGACCACAGTTGCCCCTTTTAAAAAAGCAAAAGTATCTTCCAATGGCATTGCTTTTTGTATTTCAATATTCTTTATTTCACCCTCACTGGTAATTAAATTCATTAAGCCTGATACAGACTCCCAGTCAGCAAGACCTTCAAGAATGATGTGTTTATAGTCTGGATATTGTGCTGACAGTTTTTTAATCAATAAGGAAAAATGTTCAACTGGCCAGCATTTATTGGCAATGGACGCTGTGGTAAAATAAACAAAATAAGGCTGCTCTTTTTTTAATGCGGGTATACTAATATTAGATTGAGGTGGTGTTGTTACATTTGCACCAAATAAACGCAACATATCGAGTAGCGTTTCAGCCTCAAATTGCAGGTCTGAACGAAAAATACAGATATCATAAAATATTCGTTGCCAACTGCGGTATGGATAGCTGACCTTTATTCCTGCTTTATTTACCATGCAAATAAGTAAAGAGCGAGAGGAAACGGTCATATCAAAAATAATATCGTGATAGCCTAATTCTTTCGCTGTTCGAATCTGCTCCCGCTTTGGTATATGACGTTGATCACTGCCAATGGCAACATGCACCCGATCTACCATATCGTCAGGTATTCCGTAACGATAATTACTGACAATACTCAAGGTAATGGACGCATTGGGAAAAAACTTTCTGGCCTCAACAATAAAGGCACGTGTTAAAATCATGTCGCCTAAAGCAGCATGACGAATAATCGCAATGCTCTTTATTTCTTCAGGGCGAATATCTTTATATTTTTCCTGTGTTTTTTTTGATACCCATGCACCGCGTGTAAACCAGAATTTCATTTTTATATTTTTCTTTATTTGTTGTTAATAGATGGCCATAAATAAATTACTTGCTCATAACGGCAACAAAATTTCCATCAGCCTCTTCAAATTCTTTTTCTATGCGGTAATCTGTAAAACCAATCCGTTTGGTTAATATTTCAAGGTTCGCACCACTAAAAAGATTTAAATGCTCCAGTGGCTTTAATGCGCCCCATTGGCACTCTTCTTTATGTGCCCGTTCACAGGCAACATCCGGTGTTTGCAAAATGACAATACCACCTGGCTTCAGCACTTCATATATACCCTGCAAGTCTTTTACCACATTTTCAAAGTGCTCTAACACATCAATACCTGTTATCAGATCAAACATGTCGGCATTTAACCTAAGTTTGGCATCTTCAAACCGCTCTGAAAATATTTGTGACTTATATTGTGGGTAAGTATTAATAAAAGGGCGAATTAATTCAGGCACAAGCTCAATACCATAAATATTCAAACCTTGCTCATGCGCGGCAGCAAGATTAAATCCCCGATTACACCCGATATCAAGGTAATTTTTTCTGTCACCTGATATTTTTATTTGATTAATTGAAAAATTAATAATTTGTTCAGCACGTTGCTTCTGCAGCGTAAAGTTTTTGTAATGTTTTAATTTTCTAAAAGGCGCAACTAATTTTCTGCGCACAGATTTTATAGAGTTACCACTGTATGCTTTATAGAGTTCCTTTGTTTTTAATAGCTCATCGACATAAATAAGCCCGCAATGGCTACAGCACAGGTAATTTTGATTATCAATATTACAATAATCTTCTGCATACTGGTTTGTTTCACAAACGACACAGGCACGACGACTTGCCATTGATTATCCTTTATTGTTTTATTACTCGACTAAATCATAAGCCATGCTTAAAATTTCTGGCTTTTATTACGCCTTAACCGTAAAATATTTTACCAATGTCATGCGCAAATAACCCTAAAAACCTGAAAAAAATCCTCATTGTCCGTAATGACAAGCTGGGCGACTTACTGGTGTCCTTTTCGGCTTTTGCAATCCTGAAAAAGAACCTGCCCGACACGGAAATCCATGTCCTGGTACCCGATTATACCGCGCCAATTGCCAAATTGTGTAAATTTATTGACCATGTCAGCATTGATCCACTATCCGGCACACCAAATACTCACCCCTTTAATGAAACTTGGCGACTCAGCCAGCTTTTCAAGCAACAAGACTACGACGCCATTATCACGCTCGTTTCTACATTGCGGGTTGCTGTTGCGGCTTTTTTAGCTAAAATTCCAATCCGCATTGCACCTGCAACAAAAATTGGCCAGATTTTTTATAATCACCGTGTTACCCAGCGCCGCTCACGCTCAGAAAAGCCCGAACACCGCTATAATCAGGAACTTGCAGAGCACTATCTATCGGTACTAAATATCGTACCTTTGCAAACAGTGAAGCCGCCTTATCTCGAATTTCCTGCTGAAACGACCCACCAGTTAAAGCAACAGTTTATGGAATCACAGCATATCCCAGCGGATCATTTACTGGTTTTTATCCACCCCGGCACGGGCGGTTCGGCAAGAAATTTATCCACACAGCAATTTGCACAGCTTGCCGATTCCCTGCAAAGTACGCAACCTCTCAGCATAATTATCAGCTATGGCCCGGGGGAAGAACCGGCTGCCAAAGCCGTCTATACTGCCATTAGCCATGACAAGATTTTATATGAATCGAAACAAGGGCTGGAAAGTTTTAGCCAGCATTTAGCCTTTGCCGATCTTTTTATTAGCGGTTCAACCGGGCCTCTGCATATTGCCGGTGTGCTCGACCGACCTACGGCTGCTTTTTACACTCGCCGCCGCTCTGCAACGGCATTGCGTTGGCAAACTTTAAATTCGGCTAATAAACGGCTGGCTTTTTCCCCACCGGAAGATAGTGCAACAGAAGATATGTCAATGATTGATATTGAACAGGCAGCCAAAGAAATAAGCCGTACCTTCTTATAACAACGCTTTGCTTTTACGACGACCTCGCCATAGATGTATAACCGACAGGCCTAAAAGTACAAACAGCATAAAAGGATTAAATGTAGCCCGTGGGTTAAGACTACAACCGCCACCACCGGTACTGTTTACTACGGTACTTGCTGCTGGAGTAATCGTAACATTCACTGTATCCAGCAAAGAAGAGCGCCCGCTATTGTCGGTAACGATTAAAGAAAAACCAAGTATCTGACCCGCTGCTGGTGCAGTAAAAGTCGGCGCTACTGTATTTGCATTATTTAATGTCACCGCATCGCCTGCCGTTTGCGCCCATGCATAAGAAACGATTGAACCATCAGTATCAAAACTTCCACTGCCATCCAGCGTCGCTGTTGAGCCTTCAGTAACATTAGTATCATTACCGGCGTTTGCAACCGGTGCATTTGTTACAATAATATTTACAATATCCGAGTCTGTATTATTATCAAGATCGGTTACCGTTAGTCTAAATGAAACAATTTCTGTATTAGCTGAAGCTGTAAAAATGGGTGTTGCTGATGTCGAGTTACTCAAACTGATATTTTGACCAGCGAGTTGTTCCCACAAAAAACTGGATATTGTTCCATCATCTACATCAGTGCTTGCATTAGCGTTTAAAGTAACAACCGCACCTGGAGGAACAATTTGATCGGCGCCGGCATTTGCAACAGGAAAACTACCCACTAGTGGAGCCTGACAACTGTATACTGATACATCATCAATAACCCAGCCCAAACTGGCTGAACTATTATCAGTGCCAGTCCGCCAACGCAACAAGAGAGTTGAACCTGAAAATTCGGATAAATTAAAACGTGTTGACACATAACCATTACTTAAACCAGTATATGCCATTCGCCCTGCTAGCGGGTTTTGGGAACCCGCACTAACAATACCAGTATAATTTTTACCGTCAACAATCAAGTTACCTGCATCATTCCAGTTTGCACCATTAGTCGTACTGTACTCAACAACAGCACCACCATAGTAGTTGCCAGCACCCGACTCAAGTTCAAACGCATGGTTAAAATGCAGAAAGAATTTATCCGAGGTTGCGGGCAAGCTAACACTGATTTGCGCGTATTGATCAGAGCTTGTACTTATATTTTCAGAATATAACGATAGAGTACCCGAACTTGCATAACCTCTCACCAGTATCCAGTCGTTATCTGCAAGACTATTATCATGAGTTAAAGTCCAGTTCGATATGCCTGATTCAATATCATCTGAAAAAATAACTGTTCCTGTGTTGCCGCCTGAAGGACAAATAGCGGCCTCCGGATTATAATTATTAACAGGCTGCTGATTCATTTCAACTGCTGTTAATGCAGCTTGCACCTGTGTACAGTCTGAACTGACAAACCCGGCAGTAGCTGTAGCAACTAAATCACTGCATGCCTGATTAAGGGCATTGTATAGATCCAGATAATCGGCACCACTGGTTAAAAACCTTGTTTGCACTTCATAATACAATGTTGCAACTTTTGTAATCCCCAATGCCTCAACAGTTTGGCCATTAAAAGCTCCACCGGTCTCAGCGCCTGAACCATCAACCATTAAGTAAACCGCCTTATTATTAATACCACCATTAGTATGCACATTGCTATTACCACCATAGCCGGTAAAATAGTTTGGACTTGTCATTCTGTCTGGATCTAGAAATGCAGGTGGATTACTCATATCTCGAATAGCCCCACCGGGTAAATCTTCACCTAGTAACCACCTGTCTCCAACGGCATCACTACCAGAACCATTTGTTTGGTCGACAAATTCCCCCCAAACATCAGAGAATGATTCATTAATAGAACCCGACTGATAATAATAAAACAGGTTCGATGTATACTGAGTCACACCATGTGTATACTCATGAGCAACCACATCATCAGCCTGAGAAAAACCATCACCAAAAAACATTTGTTCTCCTGTCCATGCAGCATTTCCAAAACCAATCGCCCCATAATGCACGCTGGTTATAATTGTACTTCCTATTCCGGTAATTCCATCTCGACCATGCATGCTAGAGTAAAAGTTATAAGTGTCCGCAACATACAAATGTGCCGCTCTGGCATCTTCATCACCCATACTACAAGTGGGATCGGCCTCACCGCAAATAAAAGTACCTGGAAGATTTTCGGTATTGTTTGCTGTATAAGTCGCACGACTTAACGCCGCATGAACCTGACTAATATTAAAGGCAATCGCACCAGTATTTGCATCAACAAAAATGAGTTCATGCACTTTATTATTGCTAACTGATAATTTCCAAACCAGACGTGCGGGCATTTTTCCTGGTGTAATAAGTGCCGGATTAAAAATAGACAGTTCAGCCGCACCTGCAACCAACTGTGTACTATTAACTGAGTACCATTTTGAAACGGCTGTTATTGCAATAGCACTGGCTTCTTCTGCAGTAATATTAGCTGTAACATCCAGTGACAGCTCAGGGGCGGTCTCACCTGAAACATATTTAACCTGATCAGCTGCATCAACACCTGCAACTAGCTCTGCACCTATAACAGGTACACCTTTATAATGCTGCTGGAAGCGAAGTGTTTTTTCTGAATCAGCATGTTGCGTTTGTTTATGCAGCTTTAATTCAATTGCCGGACTGGACAAACCAAATGCGGGCGCATAGATATCAGCAATTGTTTCAGATAAGTTTCTGCCCTGTTTTATAACAACAGGGGCTTTATTTTTAATCGTAATAAATCGTGTTTCACCTGTGACCGGGTGCGTGTGTACTGTTGCATTTTTCGGTAAAAGATTGAATAAACCTTTATCAACTGCCCAACTAATACTTGAATAAAAACCGGTTACAATTAAAAAACCAACAATAAAAAATTGCTTTCTATTCACGACACTCCCCCTTCCCCCTTACCAACCCATAATAATCACACATCCGTTGACGCTAGTGTTGTGACATCGTTTTGCGTAAAAAACGTACAATATCTTTGTACGGTGACTGACCTAAGTTTATATCATTCAATATGACAAGTTGCTGCCCATTTTGCCAACGAATCGACAGTTTATACTGAAAACAATCTGCACAACTTTTAGTCAGAATTTTGCCTTTCACTTCTGAATGCGTCTTTTTTTGCTGGAGAACCAACTTAGAAAGAACGTCTAACTCATTGTTATTCATTTTTTTTCTGATACTTCTACCTGTTTTCAAGTTATTAATGATTAATAATCCATCTGAATTGATACTGATATTTTTTGCCCAACCCGCAAAACCACCACTTATCGATAAAACAACAGACCAGCTCTTTACGGCTGCTGCCGAGCTTTTTGAAGCCACCATCGTGGATTTTTTATCCTGTGTAGCACACCCTGCCAAAAACAGTAGCAAACTAATAAGAATAAATCGAAAAATAGCATTGAAACTCAGCATATTAAATTCCATTAAGATGTTTTCTTCCCTTATATAACAAGGTTCTAGCAGCCTATGCTAACAAATAAAATCCACTGGTTGCCAAATTATTCTTGTATTACGGCTCTATTTCTTGCTTTTCCAGGCGACCATCACCAAGGCAACATTGATTATGACTGAATAATGATGAAAAAGAATGAACAACTTTATACAGCACATATGTACTAACAAAAGCTTACAAAGGAACTAAACGCTGGATACTCAATATTTAATGATCTGATTTATCATTTTGCCAGAAGCCAGAACAGGGAAGCACCATTAAAGTAGAATGTACCGGCAAAGCAGCCTAATAAATCCGTTTAAAAATATCGATGGGGTTGATGTCTCGCAGGCAGTCCAGATGATCAAACTGACACGTTCGTTGAAAACAGGGGCTGCACGACATGTTTAAATACATGGCTTCGGCTGTATCAGATAAGGGTGGAGTATATGCCGGGTCGGATGAACCATAAATACCAATCACCTTTATACCTACAGCACAGGCTACATGCATAAGACCTGAATCATTGCTTACCGCTGTATGCACAACCGACAATAAATCAATTACATCTTCCAGTTTTGTTTTACCACATAGGTTAATCACATCCTCTTCATAACCATCAGAAATCATTGCGCCGGTTTCCTGTTCTTTATTAGAGCCCAGTATCCAGACACGATAATCATTACCGACCAGCATCTCAGCCAGTTGCCGATAATACTCCGTTGGCCAACGTTTCGCTTCACCGTATTCAGCGCCGGGCATGAAGGCAATAATCGGCTTGTTCATTTTAAGATTAACATCCTTAATAAACCATTTACGGTTAGCTACATCAATGCTGAGTTCAGGCTGATAGATAAGCGGTGGTGTTGTTAAGTCAGCATCGTATGCCAGCGCAGTAAAGCGCTGTACCGTTTGTGTTAATACATCATAATCCAGCCGCTTTCTATTATTCACCACCCCATAACGCATTTCACCACGGTAACCCGTTCGCACTGGGATTCTTGCAAAAAAAGGAACCAGCGCGGCTTTATAAGAACGTGGTAAGATGATTGCCTCATCATATTTATTTACCCGTAAATGCCGACCCGTGCGATAGCGTGTTCTTAGCCCAAGTTTGCCATGAGTAACATCGAGTGCAATTGCCTGATTTACTTCAGCCATACGTTTTAATAACGGCATTGACCAGGGGGGGGAAAGTACATCGATCACACTATCAGGCCGTTGAACTTTTAGTGCTTTAAATAAACTTTGTGCCATCACCATGTCACCAACCCAGGCGGGGCCAACCACTAAAATTTTATTTTTTGGATTCAACTTGCTGCTTCCTAATTAACTTTCTTCACTTGCAGCAAGCACATCATTAACAATACAAACATTATCACTTAGATGTTGCAGGTTGATTGTACCCACAATCATACTCGTAACACCTTGCTGGCTAAATACATGCTGGAATGCTGCTTCAACACCTGAACCACCGGCCGACTTGTCTGCATGGCCACTTTGCAAGCCTTTTTTAACCACCACACCCTTATTCAACTCTTTTGCTCGTGCAATTACCGGCAGGTCATGATCATCGGATAAATTACAGGTTGCCATTACTACATCACAATTTTCTACCACCCACAAACCACCTGCCGTTGTTTTAGTCGACATACCATAAGAACGTATAAGGCCTTGTTGCTTTAATCTGGCTAACTCTGACAACGCACCTTCGTTATTAATGATATGCATATCATTACCATCGGAATGGACTAACACCATATCAAGGTAATCACGTTTAAGGCGTTTTAAACTGCGTTCAATGCTGTGGCGTGTTGCCGCTGCACTGAAATCAAAACTAGACTGACCATTTTCAAATGCTTCACCCACCTTGGTCATAATCAACCAGTCATTTTTATTTGGTAATAACTGGCCTAAACGTTCTTCACTTACGCCGTAAGCCGGTGCTGTGTCGATAAAGTTAATCCCTAAATCCTGACAGGCTGAAAACAAATCTTTAACAGCTTTATCTTCCGGTATTTTAAATCCAGTGGGATATTTTACCTGCTGATCCCGGCCGAGTTTAACGGTGCCCAAACCCAAAACACTTAAATGCAAATCGGTTGAACCCAGTTGCCGTTGTGGCAAAGGTTGGCTGCTATTTAAGTTGACCATCGGGACTCCTCTTGCCACGGTAAAAGTGCATAATCCGGCACAGGAAATTCGGGCAGTGTTGCTAAATCGGCTATATTCGGTTCAGATAAATTATGACCTGATGCCATTAAATTAGTTTCTTTCATCTGCATAACAATATCGGCCGCCAATTTTGGCGCCAGTGCCAATTTTGTTGGCCATGCTGTAATTACTGCACCGCTTGCATTAAAAAAGGAGCTGTCTGGTCGTTTACCCTCTCCCATTTCGGGTTCGGCACGATTAATATCAAGGCAAGCCCACTGTGCTTTTCCTAAATCAACCCAGGGCATTAAACTAGCCAGTTCCTGTTGTGCAATTTTAATTTGTTCATCATCACTACGTTGAATACCTTCTTCTGCTAACTGACCACCCATATACCAGACTATTTCGCCTTTGTTATCTTCGTGGCTGGTAATGGTTAGCCGGGGATTGACACTGGCTTCCAGGCAATGTGCATAAATTTTTTCAGGCAAATTACCACGCAACATGACCATTTTCAGTGCTCTTAATTGCATTGCCGGTAATTTATCTGAACCAATGGCAGCAACTAAGTCGGCATTCCCCTGCCCGGCCATTAACACACAACGCTGTGTTTCAATATGCCATGATTTGCCTGCATTATCTTCCACCTTAAGATGTGTTACGTTATCTTTTTCAAAATGAGGTAAGCCTTTTATATGCATAATCGCATCACGATGCGGCTCGGCCAAAGCATGTACAATACTGGCGGTATCTAAAACAGGCTCGTCCAACTTATAAACTTTACCTTTAAACGCGGCATGTTGAAAAATTTTGGGGCGTTGCTGTTGTTTTATTTCTGTCGTACGACTGCGCATTAATTTACTGGCAAAGAACCCGGCCATTTTTGATGACAACGCATTGTGTGACCACATACACTGATTGTCTGATAACACATTGACTTTAGTTAGATCGATAACACCGTTACCTTGTATACACTCCCGCCAGATACCTGGCATTGCGGCAATCGCTTCTGAAGATGCTGTGACCTTGCCTAGTAGTGCATACTTGGTACCACCATGGATAATGCCCTGAGCAAAACGTGTTTGCCCGGCACCCAACGCTTCTGTTTCAAGTAATAATGATTGATAGCCTTGCTGGCGTAATAGTGCCAATAACCACAGACCCGCAACACCGCCACCAAATATTACAACGTCGCATTTAAGGAGATGAGTTGTCATAAGAAATTATTATCGCTTAAATCTTTGTTTCGTTAATATGCCAATAATGACCGTGCAATTATCCTCATAATAAAACGAAGACTGTCATTGCCAGCAATAGCGGGGCAATCTTAATTAGAACAGTAAAATTGCCACGCTATCACTCACAATGACAAAACTATACTGATTTAATTTTTTAAACTTTGAAATACAGTATCATTAATTCTTATTCTCAGTTTCCCGAATCGAGCTAATAATTTCTGTTGTTGAAACACCGTCGACATAGATCAGCACCCGAACTTCACCACCGGCTTCACGCACGCAATCCCCACCGGGAATATCGTCCACCTTATTGTCACCACCTTTAACCAGAATATCCGGCGACAACTTGCAAATCAGTCGAGTGGGGGTGTCTTCATAAAATGGCACGACCCAGTCCACGCATTCTAATGCGGCTAACATCCGCATGCGTTTTTCCATCGGGTTAACGGGGCGGTCTTCACCTTTGAGGCGCTTAATCGAAGCATCGTCATTCACGGCAACAATCAGGCGATCGCCGAGTTGTGCCGCTTCTTCCAGATATGCGACATGGCCGGTATGTAAAATATCAAAACAGCCATTGGTCATTACAATTTTTTCACCACAGGATTGAGCCTGCCGTGCAAGGTATAGCATTTCATCTTCGTCCATAACACCACGTTGCACAGAATGTGTTTGCCGCATGGCCTGTTTTAATTCTTCCTGGCTCACCGTTGCGGTACCAATTTTATTCACTACCACACCAGCGGCTAAATTAGACAACATGGTAGCTTCGGATAAATCCACTCCGGCTGCGAGACTTGCAGCAAGCACCGAGATAACCGTATCGCCCGCGCCAGTAACATCATACACTTCACGTGCACGGGTAGGTAAATGCAAGGCTTCTTTACCACGCTGTAACAAGGTCATGCCTTTTTCACTGCGAGTAATTAATAGCGCACTTAAATCCAGTTCTTCGAGTAAGGTGGTACCTTTGCTCACAATGTCTTTTTCAGTTTCACAATGCCCGACTACTTGCTCAAACTCGGACAAGTTAGGCGTGATTAGAGTTGCACCTTTGTATTTGCTAAAATCAGAGCCTTTTGGATCAACCAGCACCGGAATTTGATGTTGCGCTGCCTGTTGAATAAAGCACTGACAATCCTGCAAGGTTCCTTTGCCATAGTCAGATAAAACAACCGCACCGGCCTGCTGTACCTGTTGCAAAAATATTTCTAATAGTTGGTCATTATTATGGTGTGGAAAACCGTCTTCAAAATCCAGACGAATAAGTTGCTGATTACGGCTGAGTACCCGTAGTTTGGTTACCGTGGCATGTTTTGTATCTTTACTGAAGTGTGCCGTTACACCCACTTGTTGCATTAAATTTAACAGACTGTTGGCAGCATCATCTTCACCGGTTAAACCCACCACGGCAGCATTCGCACCCAACGCTGCAATATTAATGGCCACGTTACCCGCCCCACCGGCACGCTCTTCGATGTCGCCGACTTTAACCACCGGTACCGGCGCTTCCGGTGAAATGCGAGAGGTCTCGCCCATCCAGTAACGGTCCAGCATCACATCACCTAATACCAGAACTTGTGCAGATACAAACTGTGGGATTTCTGAAATCATAATTTTGCTTAAAAATTAATTTGCTTTAAGAATATAAACCGCACCACAGTACGGGCACTTCGCTTCGCCAGTATCTTCAATCGGCAAAAATACCCGCGGATGTGAATCCCATAAACTGCTGCCCGGCATCGGGCAATGCAAAGGCAAATCTTTTTTGCTTACCTCGTAGCGTGTGGCGGCATTCGGTTTTTTTTCTTTTGTTTCTGCCATCTTGTTTCTCCTCATCCTGCTTAACTTATCTTTCTTTTATCCAGTTTTTACTTTCAGCTGGTCTTACTTTACGACAGTTAGCCAGTCATTATATTTTTCAATTCGGCCATGCACTAAATCAAAATACATTTTCTGTAATTTTTCTGTAATCGGGCCACGGCTACCACAACCAATACTGCGGCCATCGAGCTCACGAATCGGGGTGACTTCGGCCGCGGTACCAGTAAAAAAAGCTTCATCAGCAATATAAACTTCATCACGGGTAATGCGTTTTTCTCTAACTTCTACACCAATATCACTCGCGAGTGCCATAATCGTTTCACGGGTAATACCTTCTAAAGCGGAAGTCAGTTCCGGTGTATAGATAACACCGTCACGTACAATAAAAATATTTTCGCCACTGCCTTCGGCAACATAACCGTCTACGTCCAGTAATAACGCTTCATCATAACCGTCTCGCAAGGCTTCCTGTAAGGCCATAGTAGAGTTCATATAATTGCCATTGGCTTTTGCTTTACACATGGTGATATTGACATGATGGCGGGTAAACGATGATGTTCGGATACGAATGCCTTTTTCCAGCGCTTCTTTGCCTAAATAAGCGCCCCATTCCCATGCGGCCACCATCGTATGTACTTTTAAATTATCAGCACGTAAGCCAATGCCTTCGGCACCATAAAAACACATTGGGCGAATATAGGCTGAGTCCAGATTATTATCCTTAACCGCAGCGATTTGTGCGGCAATCAATTCTTCTTTCGTATGAGGAATGTCCATGCTCATAATTTTAGCCGAATTAATCAGGCGTTCGGTATGTTTTTCCAGACGGAAAATAGCAGTGCCCTGATCAGCATGATAAGCACGCACCCCTTCAAATACACCGGTTCCATAATGCAGGGTATGGGTTAAAACATGGATTTGCGCCTCGCGCCAGGGTACCATTTTCCCATCAAACCAGATAAAACCGTCACGATCAGCCATCGACATGGCAAACTTCTCCTTTTATACCTTAATATATAACAACGGCATATTATAGCGCGATTTTTGCTGGGAATGAGAGTGTAAAATGCTGAATTTAGCCTAATATCTTGTATTTTGACGGAAAATTTCCTTCTTAAAGTACTCTATCACCTGTTCTTTTTTACTTGCAGAATCAATCGATTCCGCTAACGTAAATTTTTTTCCATTAACTATCGCATAAATTTTGTATTCAATTTTATGCTTACCACCCGTACTACCTGATGCTGCTTTTGTTGCATCAATCGTTGTTATTTCTGAATAGGGTATCAGCTTATCCGAAAGCGTAAACCATAAAAATTTTCGCCGGTACAACAGGCGCTGCCCGTCAAATTTCAAATACAATGAATTAAAGGCCGCATAGATACTCGCAAGCACAATAATGATGCCGATGGGGCTAAAAACAGATGCCATAACATACAACATAAAACCATCCGTTTTTGCCTGTTGCCAGAGAAAGATGCCAATACCTGTAAAAATGCTGCCAAATAACAGACCAGAAAAACTTCGCATTGTTCTTCTGAGCATCGGGTAATAAAGTTCTTTTGTATTCGTATTTTTCGTTAAAGGTAACAAACCTTCTGCAGTGACTTTCTTGACATTGGCGGGGAAAAACTCAGGCGATTTAAAGTTTAAACGGGAAGACTGTTGTTGCGTATTATATACAGGGATTTCAAAACTTCGGCTAAGGTCAACACCCTCCAGCTCAGCTTCGATTGTTAGTCGCCACAAATTATAATTGTTATCCGGTTCTTCACTTGCTGGTAAATCAGCTGGAACATCAAAACAAAACTCAAGATTAAGGTAATTCATCATTGGCTTTACCCGTGCATAACCTTCATCCTGCCAATTCACCTTTTCCTTACGTGAACGATTTTTTCCTGAACCGGATATATAACTATTAATAGAACTGAGTGTGACCTTGTATGCAAGACTTGTGTCATATTGCATATTGATTTTTATCACGCCGCCCACCTGACCACCTAGACTTCCCGGATAGGGATCCATCGTCAGTAAGGTTGCACCAAACCGCTTCCATTGCAAAGTTGCTTTTATTGCCCAGTAAAGCAAGCCGAGCCCAATAATCGGAAACAACAAAACAACAAGGCCAATGTAATCCCCTTTGGCTAACACATCAGGAATAGCAAGGATTGCAGCAGGAAAACTGATTGCATTCCAGAATATGGTCATACCCCATAAAGCTACCATTCCTGATTTTGCATTTGATTTAATTGCACCATTTTTCCATTCGGCACGAGTAAGCCAGGGGGACTTTTCAAGCACCATTGGTGATACATGAGTTTTTCTTTTAAAACTAAAGTATAAAATGATAAGCCCAAACCCGGTAAACACAATCACAAATATCATATAAAAAGCAATTAAACCCCAACGTATACTGCGATCAATAATAGACTCAGCAGGATTATCCGGGTTATACCAAACAGTGACAGGCCGGTGAGACTGAAAGTAAAATTGCAGTTTCTTTGCCAATTCTTTCTGAAAGTTACCAATATTATCTGCCCCGCTTGTTATTGAAACCCGGTCATTAACATATCGTTGACCATTAATGGTGTACTCGTAGCGGGCAAAAGCCTGGTAGGTGGTGGAGTCTTTTGATTGACTTCTTTTAAGCTCAGCCGATATTAATACTGCACTGGTACTTTTCCATGACTGCATTCGCCAGCCATCATAAAGACTCGGGGAAACCATAAAAAATAAAAAACTTAAGCCCGCAACAAAAAATATTAACCCAAAAAAAAGGACTACCCAATTGCGTTTTGTTTTATCTTTCATCTATTGTTCCAGCTATTAAGTCATCAATACTCTAATCACATAAACATCCTGTTCCACACAGAACAAATATATTGCTGCTGTTCCACATATTTATTTATAGCAACAAGTCCTTTCTGATCCTGCAAGGCTAAACGGTGCAATCGTTGACGATATTTTATATACGTTTCAGCTAATCGTTGGCCATCTTCTTTTGTTAGTACATTTATTTCTTTCAGTACATGTAACAAATTAATATTGTCGGTATAGTCGCATAATTCCGAAAATTTATTTGCCCATGCCAGCACATTAAACTGCACAATAAATTCAATATCAACCAGACCACCCTTATCCTGCTTAATATCAAAGGTTGTTTTTGTTCCACGTGATAGTGAGTGGCGCATTTTTTCACGCATTTTTACAACTTCCATTTTTAACTCAGCAATATCCCGTTTTTTTCTTAGTACAGTTTTACGAATGTTATTAAACTTTTGCATAACAATCGGATCACCACTGATAGCGCGCGCCCGAACCAGTGCCTGATGCTCCCAAACCCATGCTTTTTCTGTTTGATATTTTTCATACGACTGAAGACTACTCACCAACATGCCTGAGGCACCATTGGGGCGTAAACGCATATCCACTTCATACAGGGTGCCCGCAGCCGTGCGTACACCAAGAAGATGGATAAGACGTTGCCCTAACCTTGCAAAAAATACCGAGTTAACAATGGCACGAGGTGAATCGCTACCCACCGCGCTAGTATCTGTCATTGCCTGATCATCTTCAGAACCATGTAAAAAAACCATATCCAGATCAGAGCCATACCCCAATTCACACCCTCCCAGTTTTCCATACCCAATAATGGCAAAGCCCTTATCACAAGCTTTATTATCAGGATCTGATATAAGCGTATTACACGCAGGCCGACCATGACGATGTACCATCGTATGCCATGCCTGTTCCAGAGTTGCATCTAAAATGACTTCTGCTATCCAGCTTAAATGATCACTAACACGCATTAAAGTCACGGCATTAGCCAGATCTGCCGCGGCAACACGGAGTACATTCGATTGTTTAAAATGGCGAATAACATCGGCAATACGCTCTTCATCATTCGAATCTGTTTCTGCAATTTTATTAAAACATTCCTGCTGCAAAGCCTGTTTGCTTGCCGGAATATATAAGCTGCGTGGGTCAAGCAACTCGTCTAACAACAAAGGGTGTGCACTAATATAATGTGTTACCCAAATACTTTGACTACATAATTTAATTAACTGTGATAGTGCCAGCGGGTTTTCAATTAACAACGACATATAAACACTGCGACGGGCAATCTGTTCAATGATTACAGTAACACGTTGTAATGTTACTTCAGCCATATCGGCTTGCCCAACGGCTGCAATCACCATCGGCATTAGCTGATTTAAACGTTTTTGCCCTTGTGTTGTGCGGGTATGAAAAGCCTTGCTCTCACGCAAGTCCTTTAATACTTTTAACGCTTCCTGTGGTTTCTGGTACCCCAGGTTCTGTAACGTTTCGACTGCCTGTTCTTCACTTAGTTGTTGTGACCAGACGAGTTCTATATTCTTGTCGCCCGAAGCCGTTTCGGCCTGTGGAGCATCAAAAACCTGTTCAAAATGACTATGAACTTTTGTGCGATGTACGTCGAGCTGAGCAGAAAATGCCTGCCAGCTTTTATAACCCATTCCATAGGCTAGTCGTTGTTGTTCAATTTCGGTATCGGGAAGCTGGTGAGTTTGCTGATCGAGCCGTTCCTGTAAGCGATGTTCAGTATGACGTAAAAAGACATAAGCCTGTGTTAACTCATTGATAACATAGTCAGGTAAACGCTGTTCCTGCTCAATAATTTCAAGTATTGTCAGTAAGTCACGCTGTTGATAACGCACATCCCGACCACCTCGGATAAGCTGAAAAACCTGAGCAATAAATTCAACCTCACGGATCCCGCCAGCACCCAGCTTAACATTCTGTTGCATCCCCTTGCGTTTAACCTGTTGCACTATCATTGTTTTCAAATCACGCATCGATTCGTAAGCACCATAATCCATATAACGCCGATAAATAAAAGGCCGCAACATTTGCATCAGTTCTGTTGCAGTCGCTTTGCTCCCTGCGACCACTCGTGCCTTAATCATCGCGTAGCGTTCCCATTCGCGGCCGTGAATTTGATAATAATTTTCAAGCGCATTAAAACTACTTGCCAACGCACCCCCCTCACCAAAAGGCCGCAGGCGCATATCCACCCGAAATACAAAACCGTCCTCGGTGGTATTGTTGAGTGCTGCAATGACCTTTTTACCCATGCGTGTAAAATAATCGGCATTGCTAATACATCTGCTGCCACCACGTGTCTCTCCATCACTCGGGTAGGCAAAAATCAAATCAATATCTGACGAAACATTAAGCTCCCATGCGCCTAACTTGCCCATGGCTATCACAATCAGTTCCTGTGCTTCATCATTTTGATTAAAGGGCTGGCCAAACTCATGGCTAAAGTCTGAATCCGCTCGCATATAAAAATCACGTGCAGCATTAATGCATACTTCAGCCAGGGCTGTTAATTCCTGTGTGGTGTTTTTCAGATCACTCCAGCCAGCAATATCGCGCCAGATGATGCGCAACATTTGCTGATTACGAAATTGCCGCAGTGCAATATACAATGATTGCTCAACATCCTTGTTCACTTCCTGTTGTGCCCATAAGCTCTGAAAATCTGCATGTGAAAAACTGTTTTCAGCAAGGTTTGATTGACTTAACGCCAGCAACCAGTGAGGATAACGGGCACACCAACGTGCAGCCACTTCACTGCAAGCCCAGACCTTTACTAGCGATTCAACAAACGCTTTAGTCCAGTTATCGGGTTCATGATCGGCCAGGGTATCTGACAAACCGGCCTTATCACAGTTTTCAGCAAAATTTTGCCAAAATAACTGGCACTGTGCTTGCAGCTCGGCAGGCAGAACTTGAGTAATGGCTTTTGCCACCCGATCCGCTATCTCGTTTTCAATTTCTGTTGACATACAGGTATACTATCTTTTTTACTAGTGGTTAAATGATAATGACAAAACAACAACCAACAAACCCGAGCATAGCAAACAAAAAGAACTGGTTTGAAGTTAATCCAAAAAAAACCATTACATTTATCATTATTGTCGGCTTTCTTATTATTGATTTTAGTCTAGCAGCTGCACTAAAAATAGTGGGGGCATTTGAACCATCTTACGTCACATCCAAAGTCAGAGAAGCCTATTACCGCCGAGCCGATCCGGTTTATCACCATGGCTTAAAAAAGAATATCAGTCGCTATACAGCTGAATGGGGTAAACAGGATTATCGAATCGACACTAATTCACTCGGTTTCAAGGACAGCAGCAACCGGCTTGTGCCTTTAAAGCAAAAAAACAAGCGCATTGTTTTTATTGGTGACTCATTTACCGAAGGAATGGGTGTGCCTTTCGATAAAACATTTACGGGCTTGTTAAAACAACATTTTAAACCTTACAATGTTGATGTGTTAAATGCAGCAGTTAGCTCATATTCACCCATTATCTACTATCGGAAAATTAAATACCTTATTGAGACGGTCGGCCTTGAATTTAATGCCGTGGTGGTACTGATAGACTTATCCGATGCTGAAGATGAGGCACTTGGCTACCGCTTTGACAAAAATGAAAATGTAGTCAGTCAGGGAAGTGCGGCCAATTTAGGCGCGGCAGAATCAGAACCACTCGCCACACCAAACAGTAATCGACCGGCCATGAGCGTAAAAGAATTTTTTACCCAATATACTTATTTTCTGGGGCGGCTGCGTAATTTATCCGCCTATCTGAAAACCAAAACACGCTCATGGGAACGCGGACTGAAACAGCGCCGCGCCATGTGGACACTGGACAAAACCCTGTACGATGAGTTTGGTAAAAAAGGTCTGGATACGGGGGCAAAACATATGCTGCAACTTAAACAGCTGCTTGATAAAAAACAAATATCACTCACCGTTGCAGTTTATCCCTGGCCTGACCAAATCTACAATAATGATTTTGAATCAAAGCAGGTTAACTTTTGGTATAACTGGAGTCGAGCAAATAAAGTCGAGTTTATTAATCTATTTAATGCTTTTGTGCCAACAACAACCGCCGAAGCTGTTATCAGAAAATACTATATTAATGGTGACGTACACTGGAATGCGGCCGGACATCAGCGTGTATATCAAGCTCTAAAAACCCGGATACAGCCATAAGAGTGGCCTTTTTTAAGTGGCAAATGGACTCATCAACACCCACCAGGCAGAAAAGCCCAGATAAATGCAACTGAGTGCAATTAAACGGAATTTAAGCTCTTTTCGGTAGCGGGCACGTTCTGATGCACCCATTTTCTCATATCTGGAATTAAATCGTAACATGATGTTTATCTCACATTCAGGGTTTACAAAACAACGCATTAATATAAAGACATCCATGTCATTAATGCTCCGTTCCCCAATATCTAGTTCAAAAGGTATGGACTAGACGAGGGAATATCATAATAATATCCAGCCCCCATTTCTCGGTAATATTACCATTTTAAGAGCTGGATATTGCTCCTCAACCATGCTAGCGCTCACGTGTGCTCCATCCGTAGAGACCATTCCTGCTTTAAGAATGTGTCAACGCCGGTACGGTTGAGTCCATATTGATAGCAGCGCTTTTAAAGTGTGCCACTATTCAATAAAAATGATTCTACAGGCGATAAAAAATAATTCGCGGTACTAATAACACTTAAAAGTGTGAAAAAATGGCATTTTTAGTGCACGTTATTTTTTCTTTACGCTGCGTCTTCCAGCCAGGTACTAAATGCTCTAACTTAATAGTAAATTCGTATATGCTTTCTCTCTGGTTTTTATACCGTTACAAATCAAAATTGCTGATTTACCGCTCGCTTTTCCTGCCATAATTACCATTTAATTCACGCCTGAAATTCGTCAACCACCAAAAAGAAAGCCCCGCTATCGCTAGCGGGGCTTTCATCAGGCTTTCCGGGGTTGCAGTTTACATCATACCGCCCATGCCACCCATACCGCCCATGCCACCAGCCATATCTGGCATCGCAGCACCAGCCGCAGTGTCATCACTAGGCGCATCGGCAACCATGGCTTCAGTGGTAATCATTAAACCGGCAACCGAGGCTGCATTTTGTAATGCAGTTCGTGTTACTTTTGTTGGATCTAAAATACCCAGTTTAATCATATCACCGTACTCGGCAGTCGCAGCATTGTAACCGTAGTTACCTTTACCGTTTGCAACTTCGTTAACAACAACAGAAGGTTCACCACCGGCATTACTAACGATTTGACGAAGGGGTTCTTCCATCGCACGCTTAGCCAGATTAATACCCACTTCCTGATCATGATTTACCGCATCCAGTTCACCTAAATCCTGGAGTGCACGGATTAGCGCTACACCACCACCGGGTACCACACCTTCTTCTACTGCTGCGCGAGTTGCATGTAATGCATCTTCAACACGTGCTTTCTTCTCTTTCAATTCCACTTCGGTAGCCGCACCGACTTTAATCACGGCAACACCGCCGGCTAACTTAGCAACACGTTCCTGAAGTTTTTCTTTATCATACTCTGATGAAGACTCTTCAATTTGTGAACGAATTTGCTCTACGCGTTCGGAGATCTCTTTAGTATTACCGGCACCGTCAATCACGGTCGTTTCTTCTTTGCTGATTGAAATACGCTTGGCTGTACCCAGATCTTCCAACGTTACTTTTTCAAGTGCCAAACCCACTTCATCAGAAATAACTGTCGCACCAGTCAGAATTGCAATATCCTGCAACATTGCTTTACGACGGTCACCAAAACCAGGTGCTTTTACAGCACATACTTTAACGATACCGCGCATATTGTTAATAACCAGTGTTGCCAGTGCTTCACCATCTACGTCTTCAGCAATAATCAATAATGGCTTGCCTGATTTGGCAACCGCTTCTAATGTAGGAAGCAAATCACGGATGTTGGAGATTTTTTTATCGTGCAATAAAATGAAAGGTTCTTCTAAATCAGCAGTCATACTTTGCTGATTGTTTACGAAGTAAGGAGACAGGTAACCACGGTCGAACTGCATACCTTCTACAACATCCAGTTCGTTTGTAAAACCGGAACCTTCTTCTACAGTAATAACACCTTCTTTACCGACTTTACCCATTGCATCAGCAATGATTTTTCCGATTTCTTCATCAGAGTTAGCAGAGATAGTACCTACCTGTGCAATCGCTTTATCGTCTGAGCAAGGTTTTGACATTTTTTTCAGGCTTTCAACAACGGCCATCATTGCTTTATCAATACCACGTTTTAAGTCCATTGGGTTCATACCCGCAGCGACAGCTTTCATGCCTTCAGTTAAAATAGCTTGCGCTAAAACAGTTGCGGTTGTTGTTCCGTCACCGGCAACATCCGATGTTTGTGAAGACACTTCCTTCACCATTTGCGCGCCCATGTTTTCAAACTTATCGGCCAATTCAATTTCTTTAGCAACCGAAACACCATCTTTTGTGATAGTCGGTGCACCAAAGCTTTTATCTAATACAACGTTACGACCTTTAGGGCCTAATGTTACTTTTACAGCATTTGCTAATGTATTTACGCCAGCCAGCATACGGTGGCGTGCGTCTTCGCTAAATTTCACTTCTTTTGCAGACATGTTATTTTCCTCTTAAATTCTAACGGGAATTTTTTAAATTTAAATTCTTAGACGATCAACGTTGGTACTTAAGATTCAAGTACGCCCATGATGTCTGACTCAGTCATGATGAGAACTTCTTCACCATCAACCTTCACTTCCTGACCAGCGTATTTGCCAAATAATACTTTGTCGCCAACTTTTACATCGAGAGGCGTAACATTACCGCTGTCATTTACTTTACCTTTACCAACTGCGATAACTTCGCCTTCAGATGGTTTTTCAGTTGCGCTATCGGGGATAACGATGCCACTGGCAGTGGTGGTTTCTTCAGCCATACGGCGTACGACAACACGATCGTGTAATGGACGGATCTTCATGTTTTTCTTTCTCCTAATAAAAGTCCAGTTAAATCAAATAGATAATTAAATATGTAATATGCTAAACTCTTTATTAGCACTCACCTCTAGTGAGTGCTAATAATAGTCCTGTTATTCGCAGAGTCAAGCCCTATCATGCGCTTATCTGTAGGCTAGCCTCGTTTCCTGACCGTCCTTGTTATGTGTCCACTCCAGGTAAAAATCAAGGGGGATATCCGGTTATTTGTATTAATATCAGTCAATTATTGGAGTGAAGGGGCTAAATTGCAGCGCACAAAAGCGTTTTACCCCATAATTTAATGGCTCGTTCCTGCCGAACGGTTGATTTTGTTGTACACGTTATATTTTCCAGACGGCTTCTTCATTGGCAGGCGCTTTAGTTCTTTTAGCGTGTTGGCATTATAAACAATTAACTCACCGTCCATATCCCAAACACTTAACAAGACGTGTTTGCCGTATCGGTCGAATTCAACATGGGCCGCATTTTTCCCAGGTGATGGCCTGAGTGTTTTAACAATCTCAAGTGTTTGTTTGTCAATAACATGCACCGCTTCTTTATTTGACCCAAAAAACACATCGGCCCAGGCATAAGGTGAGTTTTCATGGCTGCGCATAAAAAACCCCGGCCCCAATGTTTTGATTCGCTTAATGGTTTTCCAGCTTGTCATATCGATAATGCTGATTTCACTTTTTTTCAGATTAGGGGTTGCCATCACCCTGCGGCCTTTGTAATTCCAGGTGATCCCCGAACTCAGGTGTGGCAAGCCGGTTAGCTCAAGATCCGCAACCTTACGACCGATATTAAGATTAATCACCTGGCCATTTTTAGCGTTACGTGCAGCCCCCATTAAATAGGTATAAGACGGGTCAAACTGAAAATCATCCAGATAGTCATC
Organism: Chromatiales bacterium; assembly: GCA_027076325.1. GTDB lineage: Bacteria > Pseudomonadota > Gammaproteobacteria > UBA6429 > Thiohalophilaceae > SZUA-37. Next base: position 116,794 of record JALTJZ010000046.1, read on the forward strand.
CAGAAGAATATGCCGAACCGGAAATTGGCGCTTGTCGTTGTAATGCATTTCCCAGACTTCGGGAATATCTTTAAGTGCAATAACAAAACTGTTACGCGGCACAGCGGTATAAACGGCACTGACGCGTGATGTTTTGCCATTCTTATCTTTGACAGGAATAATCTCTATAGGCTCAAGGTTTTCTGCATTCAGTAACACCAGCGTATGCGGCAGATAGTTACCAACCAGAATGGTTTTGCCGTCACCGGACACGGCCAGATTGCGCGTATTAATTCCGGCTCGAATTTCTGCTACCGTTTTCAGATTATAAATATCAAACTTACTCACCCAACCATCGCGTGAAACAAAATAAACATAACGCCCGTCAGGGGAATACTTGGGGCCACCGTGTAACGCAAAGCGGGTTTTAAAACGATAAATCGGTTCAAACTTATCCCCATCGAGCAGTGTGGCATGGTGGTCACCCAATTCAACAACCACAAACAGGTTAAGCATATCGGCCTTAAAAACAGGTTGATTGCTCAGGCTAGCTGGCTGGTAGTGGATAAGGTGGGACTTTCTTATTTCAGCCATACCCCAGTCAGGCATGTTTTCTAATGGTGTGTATATATACTTTACAAGCAACTGCCGTTGAGGTGCTGTTAAAACATTACCAAAAGCGGGCATTTGTGTTGCTGCACGGCCTTTTGCAATAATATTAAGTGCTTTATTTTTGCGTAACCGTTTTAGATTTTCCGGCAACAATGCTGGCCCCATCCCACCTAACCGGCTGGTAGCATGGCAGCTTGCGCAATATTGTTGGTATAACTTTTGTGCCTCTTTTTTTTCTGCATCGTTATTGAGGGCAATGTTATTCTCAGCAACGCTGCTTGTAACAAACAAAAGGCTTATTAAAAACCACAAGCTGCGAGCAACCACTTTGCCTGGCTCACTTTCTGGTGCTCTGCAAACAAATAGCTGCATGCTATACCTTTATATACTATACTCGTTTAGCCTGATTAAGCTTATTCTGACGAGTCCAGGGGGTTACGCCTAAACGTGGTTTCGTTGTTTCCACACCAATTTCTTCATCGTATAAATAACAGGCGGGATCTTCTGCCCAAAAATTACCCGTTAACTGATAGGCACGTACACGGGTATTACCACCGCATACATCCAGATAAGTGCACTGACCACAACGGCCCTCTAGTGGTCGGGGTTGGGTTTTTAACCCATCCATTAAAGGCGTACTGCGATCTTGCCATATTTCAGAAAAGAGCCGCTGTTTAACATTGCCCAGATTATAATCCCACCAGAAAGTATCCGGGTGAACATTACCCAGGTTATCAATATTCGAAATATTAACACCAGAAGCATTCCCACCCCACTGAACCAGTTTGGCTCGCATGTGTTCCAGCTTGTCCGGAAAACGTTTTTCTATCCAGTGTAAAAGGTAAACACCGTCTGCATCATTGTTGCCCGTTACAAATTCGCGTTCACGCCCGGCCTCAATATGTTGCCAACAGGTATCAAACAACAAATCCATTGCATTGCGAGTAAGCTGATGTATAACATCATCTTTGCGGTTTTTATTACCACGCCCTGCATAGTTCAAATGGGAAAGATAAAACTTATCCACCTTTTCCTTTTCCATTATCTTTAATAAATCAGGAAGTTCGTGCGCATTATCCGTCGTCAGGGTAAATCGCATACCCACTTTAATTCCGGCCTGATGGCATAAACGAATACCCTGCATCGACTCATCAAAAGCACCCTGCTTACGGCGAAACTTGTCATGGGTTTCACGCACACCATCAATACTAATACCAACGTAGTCATAACCTATTGCTGCAATGCTATTAATATTGGAATCATTAATCATCGTGCCATTGGTTGATAGCCCGACATAAAAACCCATTTCTTTCGCACGCTTTGAAATATCAAAAATATCAGAGCGCATTAAGGGTTCACCGCCAGATAAAATAAGAACCGGCACATGAAAACTTTTTAAATCATTCATTGCGTCAAAAATGTTCTGAGTAGACAGCTCACCAGGAAAGTCTTTATCGGCTGAAATAGAATAACAATGTTTGCAGGTTAAGTTACAACGCCTGATCAGGTTCCAGATAACAACCGGACCGGCTGGGTTACGCTTAACACCTAATGGTTGCGGATTTTTTAACTCACGCATGTATTGGCTAATACGAAACATCCTGATCTCCTGAACAATCTTTATATAAGGCTTTACTATAGTCGCATACCCGTTTTTTTAAGAATACGCTGGCTGAACAAAACATCATGACCACTTTCATTTTCACCCAGCAAGGCAGCAATTTTTGTTACCAACACCATTGCTTCTTCACGATTATGTGCATGTACCATGGCAAATAAATTATATGGCCAGTCAGGCATAATGCGTGGACGATGATAACAGTGGCTGACAAAGTCCAGTTCACCAACTTGCTGACCCAACTCAGTAATTTTGTCATCAGGCACATCCCATACTGTCATGCCATTACCTTTATATCCCAGTGCATAATGATTAGGTACGGCTGCGATACGGCGAATAATACCCCGCTGGAGCATTCTCCTTAGCCTGGAAACAACCTCTTGCATTGATATTCCTAATTGTTCAGCAATCGCATCATAAGGGCGTGCAACAAGTGGTAGGCCAGCTTGTGTTGCATAAATAATTTTCCGTTCTATTTCATCAAGACCCGCTTCATCAGATAATAATTTATATTCCACAGCAACATCCATACTCTTTATTAAATCTGTAATTGCAAACCAACAAAATACTCTTCCAGCCTTGGCATATTAAATACTTTCAGACCAATACGTTTTTCAATATCATGATTAATTTTATCAATTTGTTGTGGTGTTTCTGTTGCCAGCACATACCACATATTAAAATCATGATCACGTTGATAATTATGCGCAACTTCAGGATAACTGTTGACTACATCGGCAACCTTATCAAATTTATTTTCCGGGACTTGTATCGCAACCAGACTGAATGCCCCACCTAGTTTTTGTACATCATACATGGGACCAAATCGCGTTAAGATTCTGTCTTCAAGCAAACGTGCTAATCTTTTTAACAGTTCTTCTTCATCAATATTCAGTTGAGCAGCAACGTCTGCATAAGGTGTTTCAGTTAAAGGAAACCCTGCCTGCAAAATATTAATAATCTCACGATCCAGTTTATCTATCATCGTTATCAACCCGGTTATTTAACTGGCTCTTACTTTGTGGTAAATCGCTCCACGTTGCTTAAAACGTCGCGTACTGAATAGCACTTCGTATTCAACCTTTTTAAGGCCGCAGCACTTAATTAGAAATTGAATATTGTCCAACACGGTATCTCGATTCTGCCCATGAATCATTGTAAATAAGTTATATGGCCATTCAGGCGGACGCCGTGGGCGACGGTAACAGAGCGTTATAAAGTCAAATTGCCCCAGGCATAAACCAAGTTTACTAATATTTTTGTCAGGAATATTCCACACAACCATTGCATTAGCTCGGTACCCCAGCTCATGATGCCGTACTACAACACCAAAACGTTTAATAATATTAAGCTGACTTAAACGTTTTAGTCGTTCAAGCACCTCATTTTCATCCATAGCCAGTTTTTTACCTAAATCAGAATAAGGGGTTGAGCTAATTGGTAATCCCATTTGGATAAGCATAATCAATGCCTGATCCTGCTCATCAAATTTATCTTCACTGGATAAAATTGACTCAGACAAATATGGTAAACGATTAACTTTCATACCCACTAAACTCCGGACTCTTCCCTATGTTTAAAATCCATACCCAGATCGAATCCCAGATCAATGTGATAATCTTCCAGCATAGGTAAAGACATAACAGGATGGCCACTACGACATTCAATATCATATAAAATATTATTTAAAGCTTCTTCATCACTGGCGGTAACAACAAACCATAAGTTAAAATGATGTTCGCGCTGATAGTTGTGATTAACTTCACTATAGCTGCTTACCATCGCCGCAATATTTTCAAGTTCACCCATAGGCACTGCCATTGCAGCCAGAGTGCTTGCACCAATACTATTGGCACGAAACACAGCACCCACTCGACTAATAAACCCTTTCTCTTTCAGGTTGTTCAAGGTATCAATAACAACATCTTCACTACTACCCAGTTGTTTTGCAATTTCACTAAACGGGCGAGAGACAAAGGGAAGATTATGTTGAAAATCATTTAATAAATGTTTTTCAAGATCAGTTAGTTTTTTCTGGCCATGTTGCTGTGTATTTTCCCGATCGTCAACTTTAATAATTGTGTTTACTCTATGCATCAAATGACCTCGACTTATTTACAAACCAATACGGTGTGCACGATGAGTAAAGAAAATACCACTGGGTTTATTCATGGGCAAAGTAGCTACAGAATTAAAATTTTCTGTATCATAGATCGTTACCTTTCCAGCATCGCGCGCTGACACCCAAACCTGCTCACCACGCGGAGTAAACTCCATATGCAAAATGGCTTTACCTGGCTTTAGGGTTTTTATAACTTTTAGTTTATCCGTATCAATAACCTGCACCGTGTCATTGCGCGGGTAAGCAAAATTAACCCATACCTGCCGGCCATCAGGCCGAGCCATTACAAACACCGGTTGTCCATGAACAGCAATAGAGGTTACCTGCTTCCAGTTACGCCGATTAACAACGAGAACGGTATTACGCCCAACAGCTGGCAGAAAAGCATAGTTTTCTGTCATTGCCCAACCTTCCAGATGCGGCATTTTATAAACTGGCATTTTTTTACTGCCACGGCCATAATTATCAAGAATACGTTTAACACCTTTTTCCGGATACCATAAATCCAGCACCACCAGGCCATCCTCACCAAACAGACCGGCAATATAATAACGACCATCAGGAGTGATTAAACCATCATAAGGTTGACGGCCAATATTTTTATACTTTGTTATTACCGGCTTACCGCTAGCAAGATCAGCCAACCAGATCTCATCCGCATCATATAATGAAAAAACAAAACGCTGGCCAGGGGCATCAACCAACCCCACAACTTTTGACTGCTTATTTTCACTACCATACGTTGCAGGAATATCAGCAATCAGTTCAAGTGTGTTTGAGTCAAAAATTTTAACCCCTCCCGGTTTATAATTTGAAACAGCAACCTGTTTACCATCTTGTGATATGGCGCCACCAATGCTGTTACCGGATTGAATAATTCGCTTTGTAATTTTTGAACTGAGAATATTAATTTTTGTCAGGCCACCATCGCGACCAAATACGTAGGCATAACGTTCATCACGTGAATAAACAACAGAAGCATGGGACAAATCACCTAAGCCCACTACACGTGATAATGCCGTTTTGTTTGTTGTTTCTACAATTTGAATACTACCGCTAGCACGCTCAATCACCACGCCAAGATCACCCGTTCCACGCAAATGCATACTGGAACATGCACCTAACAGGCTAAAGAAAAAAATGACAGGTATGGTTTTAATAAAAAACATCATAACCTTACACCTGTATACAATATATTAACTATCCAGTGAATTTCTTCTTTGGTTAATATCCTGTTCCATGGTGGCATAGGTGTACCTGGGCGCCCGAGAGCAATAGTCACTTCAATCATTTTTCTTGATTTGTTTTTTAGAGCATCAGTGGTAAGTGCTGGTCCAAGTCCACCTTTCAGTGTCATACCATGACATGAACCACAATCCTGTATTAGCAGGTTCTGCAGTTCTGCCTGACGTTGAACAGAGATATTGCTGATTTCTTCCGCCGCATACCCTGAAGAAAAATACACCAGCACCATTGGAATGAGCAATAATTTTAATACTATGCCAGTGTGATGATGATTAACCATGCGAAATTATTCCTGTCTCTGAAGAACAGTAGTCTTGTATTTCTTCAGCTTCAAACCAGTCCAGTGAGTTAGCAAGTGATACCACTTGTCCAATAACAAAAATAACCGGTGGCTGTAGCATGGCATTTTTAGTATCCACTGCTAACCGGGATAAAGTAGATAAAACGCTTTGTTGGCGAGCCGTTGTTCCATTTTGGATAGCCGCAGCAGGCGTATTATCATCCAGACCGGCCAATATTAACTTGTTGCAAATCAAGCTAATATTGGCAAGCCCCATATAAATAACAATGGTTTTATTTTTATCTGCTAATGCACTCCAGTCCAGTTCAAGAGGCTGGTTTGCCTGTGCATGTCCGGTAACAATCTGGACGCCATGTGCCAGTCCCCGATGAGTTAGCGGAATACCCGCATAAGCTGTGCATGCCGATGCCGCAGTGATACCCGGCACAATTTCAAATTTGATACCATTCCTTGACAGAAGTAAGGCCTCTTCACTCCCTCTACCAAAAACAAATGGGTCACCTCCTTTTAGTCTAACAATAGTCCGTTCCGTATCGGCAAGAGTTAACAACAACTGATTAATTTCATCCTGGGGCAGGCTATGCTTACCTGATATTTTTCCTACGTAGATCCTGCTCGCACCAGTCGGGATCAGTTTTAGAATAGCTTCAGATACCAGACGATCATAAATAACTACGTTGGCATTTTGTATCAGACGCAATGCTTTTACGGTTAACAATTCAGGGTCACCTGAACCTGTGCCAACCAGATAAACTTTTCTTGACTGAGTCATCGCGTTACCTCAAGACTGTACTTTAGAATGGCTACCTTATAAATTGCCTGCATCATAATGACCGGCAATTAAATTTGATCCAGTTCAGTTATAATAAAGTTGCTGCTTTTTTCACTTAAGATCAAATTATGACTTATATACAAACTACGCCTTGATTTAGATCAACCCGATTAAAGGAAGATTCTGCTATTAATAGACTTAACTAAGATAGAACGAAGTTTGTTCTGATAAAAACGAAATATAATGTGACAGATGATAAAGAAAAGGTGGCGTATTAGAATCAAACAGTGGCAAATTAACCACACAGAGTACTGACTTGTCACTAAATAGAAAGCAATTAATAATTTTAACTCAGATCATTAAAGAATCTTATAATAAATTATTCAAAGAGAAGGCTTTATGAAGCTAAATGTATGCCTAAATAAACAAACATGTATGTTCGGGGTATCAGTGCTTATTCTGTGCCTGATACTGGCGGTAATACTAGGGCTTATGGCTGGCCCCGACAGCCCTTTAACATGGTTAGTCATTGCTGCTCTGCTCGTCATACCTTATTTACACCGAAGACTGTCTGCTAAACATTACGTTTCATGGGAAAAAGGGTACAGCGTTGGCATTGATTCCATCGATCGTCAACATAAAAAACTTGTTAACCTGATTAATCAATTACAAACGGCTGTTGATTATTCAACTGGTGAGGAATTCGAGCGTGATGCATTAAATGAACTCGTCGATTACACTAAAACACATTTCAGTTATGAAGAAGATCTGCTACAGAAAAACAATTACCCGGATTTTGAGTCTCATAAAGAACAACATAAAAAAATGATCAGACATGTTGAAGAAGTGCTATCTGAATATGAGAAAGATCGTGACACTGCCATGAGTAATGCGGTGAATTATCTTAAGAACTGGCTTATTACCCATATTAATGGCACAGATAAAAAGTACAGCCGCTTTCTGATTGAAAAAGGCATAAAATAACCTCACTGGCAGTAACAACATGAAGTTTACTCCTGTTTTATTCCTTATTTCTCTCCTTATGCCTGGCTCTGCCTATGCTGAGCGTACAATTAAGTTCGATACCCCACCCGCTTCACTGAAAAAATGGTACAAACCCTCTAACAAACGACAGGTATGGTTACACACGATGTTTAGGCTGCGTCGTGAAATGCAGGCTATTAATGAATACGCCAACGAAAATAATAAACCGGCAATGGAAAAGTGGATAAAGCGCCTGGAGGAAGATTACAACAAGATTGCTGAGATGGTTCCCGAGTGGAAAAAAGAAATTAAACCTCGCTTATTGCCTGAGCTAAAAATATTTGCAAAGAAAGGTGACACTTTACGCCTGGCCAGAACACTCGAAATGATCCAGCAAACCTGCGACGATTGCCACCAACGTTATCAACTAGTTGTAACAGCTATCTACCGTTCACCCAACTATAAAGATATTAAAATTAAGAATATCAATGGTAGTCTTCATGATTTCAAAGACAATATGAATGCATTGTCCATCTCAGTAAACCAGATACTTATTGCATTAGATGATGAAAAAAAATCCACTGCCCTGCAGGCACAACAAAATCTTTATACACAATTACAGGCGCTTGGCAACAGCTGTAAAAATTGTCACAAAAAAGACACATACCCTAAAGAGCGTATATTAGGTAAAACCATGCTTAAAAATATGGAGCTACTTAAAACAAGAATAAAGAAGGGGCGGGTAAAAGGCAGTCAAAAATTACTGGGGAAAATCGGTGTTACTGTCTGTGCCCGTTGTCATAACATTCATCGTATCGTTTCAGACTTACGTAATACATTGCAATCTCATAATAATCAATAGCCCCTGACTAAAACAAGCCGTTAACAGCCGTCCTTCCTTATCTTATGGCTCAGCATACCGTGTCCTGTTATACACATTATATTTACCCGATGGTTTAGTCATCGGAATGCGTTTTATTTCTTTTAGTGTTGTTGCATCATACACAATCACCGAACCCTCTCGTTCCCAGATACTTATTAGTGCATATTTTCCATTCCGTGAAAATTCAACATGAGCAGATCTTTTTCCCGGTGCAGGCCGGAAAGTTTTTATAATTTCAAGACTATGCTTATCAATGACGTGCATCACATCTTTATTCGCTCCCGGAAATACATCCAGCCATAGATAAGGCGAGTTTTTATGTGTACGCATAAAGAAACCCGGACCCAGTGTTTTAATTTGCTTAACCACTTTCCATGTTTCCATATCAAGCACACTAACAATGCCTGCTCGAGTATTTGGAACAAGTAAAACCTGACGGCCTTTGTAATCCAGACTCAGCGCTGCGCCAAAGTGAGGTTTACCCGGTAAATCTATACCAGGTACAACAACTTTTCTAACATCCATATCAACCACCTGTCCTTTCCATTCTGCAGTAACACCTGCAATAACGATAGACTCCTTATCTAAATAAAAATTATCCAGATAATTCTCAACACTGATACGCCTTAACGGGAAAGACTCAGGTGTTGTATCTTCACCTGAGTCTGCACGGTAATCGTGTATCCACATACCAAACCCTGCAGGTGGTTCATCTGCATAAGATATTTCCCATAGCTCTGGTATGTCTTTGAGTGCTGCAAAGAAGCTACTACGTTTGGGAGCCGTATAAACGGCACTGACACGCGAAGTTTTACCCTCATTACTTTTAACATTGTAAAGTTTAATCAAGCCCAGATCTTTTGTACTAAGCAGCACCATAGTATGTGGTAAATAATTGGCTACCAAGATATAGCGGCCATCGGCAGAGATAGCCAGATTACGAGTATTGATTCCGGCACGAATTTCGGCAACCATTTTCAAATTATAAATATCATATTTACTAATCCAGCCATCGCGTGAGACAGAATAAACATAACGTCCGGAAGGTGAAAATTTAAGCCCGCCATACAATGCAAACCTTGATTTAAAACGATGCACAGGTTTAAAACTATCGCCATCAAGCAGGGTTATATGATTATCCCCCTTCTCAACAACCAGAAATAAATTAAGATAATCCTTAACTGTAAAAACAGGCTTATTTACCACGCTATTTTCTATCGTATGAACGATATGGCTGGCTTTTATTTGTTGCATCCCCCAGATAGGTATTTTTTCCAGGGGGGTATAGATAAAATCAACCAGTAACTGAATTTCCTTATCTGTCAGCTTATTTTTAAATGCCGGCATGGCTGTCATTACACGGCCATTACGAATAACATTTTTAGCGCTGGTCTTATCTAATCGTTGCAGGCTTTCAGGTAACAACGCCGGACCAACCCCGCCTATCCGATATTCACTATGACATTGTGCACAATTGGCTTTATAGAGGTTATACGTGTTCTGCTCGAGTCTGGAATTCGCTAACGATAATGTTGTTACTAAAAATAAAAGAGTAGAAAATAAAACTTTAAACAAAGTGTGGTTGCCAAATTTGAATAACTCATTTTTCATAAATTTTAATCAACGACATGAACCATACCTGTCATTTCAGGATGTGGGCCACAGCGATAAGGGAAAGCCCCTGTTTTGTTAAATTCACGTTGATAGGTATCACCGGAAAATAAATAATCTTCAGGCTCTTCTTCACCTGATGTTTCAAACCAGACATTATGGTATTGACGTTTTTCCCGGTTTACCCAACGTATCTTTTGCCCTCGCTTAATCGTAATAACCTGAGGTATAAATTTATAGCCGTTAATAACAACCAGAGAATAACTGTCATTTTCACTGCTACCAACCGCAAATATACTTTGGCTAAAAATACCCAGACTTAAGAACAGTATCAGCAATTTCCATTTCATTTTCTTACCCATTCTTACCCATGGCTCAGGCAACTTTATTTTCTACAGTTGCCTTTTCCTTTATTGTTTTATTACATTTATTTCTGCATCTTCATTATCAAATCCAAGTTTGAGTCCAAGCGAAACATGATGAAAACGGCTATTACTATAATCATCATGAATAGCAAAGCCAATATTATACAACTGATCTGTTGCCAGGCTGATATCACCGAGCTTGTCCGACTTCAGCTTACGTTTCATGATCACGGTCCAGACACCGTCTTTCAATTCACCAGAAAAACTGACTCCCTGCCCACCCGTCATAACACGTTCAGCAAGAATATAACCATCTTCCGACTCACCCGTACCTGATTTATAGCGCAGCAAGTCCATAAAAGCGCCTTTCTTCAGTAAAGCCTCTATTTCAACTTCACTTTTTAGCTTATCCCAACCACCACGTTTTTTATTATTTTTACCTTCTATTTCAATTGCCGTACGGCTTTCCTTTAAATATTTGGTAAAGCCTTCACCGAGATCAAGTTGCTTAGCCAGCGGACTTGTTTTTAATAATGATTTATCCGGTTCATGTGGCATGCTATTCACATCATGATGACAGGATTGCCAACAACCCATACGCTCTGCAAATTCAACCTTAGGATCATCTTCACTATCGGTTGCCAGCATAATTGCAAATTTAATTGGGTTTACTGGATCCATTTTCCCACCTGAAACAAAGGGAACGGGAACATGCTTGTCATCTTTCCACTGAAAGCGCATATAAAGATAATTGGCATCATGTGCGGCCTGTACTTTTAAAGCAATACTGCCACGCTTGCCAGGGATTGGTGTTGGTTCAAGTATTTCACCAGATACAATTTTCTCACCAATATCAACTTCTTCGTCTTCATGACAGTCAAAACAACGATCGCCCGTCATGATGGCACGTTTACCTCCGTGATCACTGCCTTTTAGCACCCATTCCATTGAAGCCTGACCAGGAAAAAACAAAGGTACTTCTACAGCTTCAATACCGCCCCAGTTAATTTTTGAAATAGATGATAAAACCTCCCTTTTAACCACAGGTGATGGTATAGCCGTTTTAGCTTTTGTAGCTACAATTTTCTCAGCTGGCGTGTCCACCTTAGCAGGATCAGAAACACTTTTTTTCTTGACAAGTTTATTACCATTATCAATAAAAGCCTGCCACTGTGGTGCTATTTCACGTTTATTTGCTGCAATCGGTTTATTCAGTTCATCTAGTTCATCTTCACTGAGTTGGTCATGAACCTTGGTATGTGCAATACCTTTATGACAATCGATACAGGTATTGCCATCAACCATTGCTTTTGCATGCTGCTTGCGGGAACGTTTTTTCTGGCTTTCCGGCGCCATCGAATCAAAGTTATGACAGTTTCTACATTCACGTGAGTCTGTGTCTTTCATTGCCTGCCATACATTTTTTGCCATTTTTAATCGCTTGGCATCAAATTTTTCAGGGGTATCTATTGAACCTAGCAGCTTATGGAAAACTTCATTAGTAGCTTGAACCTTACGTATAACCTTGTGTATCCACGGTCGAGGTACATGGCAATCAGAACAGGTTGCACGCACACCACTGCGATTATTATAGTGAATAGTGTTTTTATACTCCTGATAAACATTTTCTTCCATTTCATGACAGGAGATACAAAATTTAAGCGTATTGGTAACCTCCATCGAGGTATTAAAAGCACCCCAGAAAATAACACCGACAATCATAAAAAATAAAGAGGCTCCAATAGTCGTTCCAAATATGACTTTACGGGACATAAAGCTAAATTTTTTTGATGAAATAGACATGATTCACATCCAGCGTTTTATCGTTAATATTGCACAAAAAACCTTTTACTAAAGTTGCTTGTGTAATATGTATATATTGGCTGAAAGAAGAGTGGGTATACTGAACTGTACACCCACTCTACTTCAGTTAAACAGTAACTTTTGTATTCCTTAAGTTACGTGATTAACACGGTTATATACATTGAACTTACCTGTTGGTGCGTAAAGACCTTTAATACGCCCGATTTCTTTCAATGTTTTAGTATCAAAAATGACGATTTCACCGTTAGGTTTCAGGCTGTCTGAACGGTTCCATACTGATGCCCAAACTTCCGTGCCATCTTTGTTGAACTCAAAGTGAACGGCTGCATAACCTTTCTTCGTAGTCAGCTGGATAGTCTTAACAATCTTTCGAGTCTTCTTGTCGAGGACTTTTACTGACTGCTGGATTACAGGTTCAGGGTGTTTAGTTTGATCTATCCAGACATAGTCACTCTTTGGATGGGTACGTAAAAATACACCCGCGCCGTCTGTATCAACGGTGTAACAGATCTTCCAGGCATTTTCCTTGCGACCTTTAGGATCGTTACCCCAAACAGTGACTTTACCCACACCAAGATGCGTGGTGCCACTAACAGCTCCACATTTACCATCATTCCAGTTAGCACCGGGCCCAGGGTGAGGTAACTTGTCAGTATCAATCATGGCTTCAAGTTTACGGGTTTTAGTATCAACGATAACCATCTTGTTAGAAGCATTCGCTGCAATCTGGAAATAGCGGCCGGTAGGGTCAAAGAAACCGTCATGCAGATATTTAGCCGAATCAATTTTGGTAATCTGAAGGTTAGCAAGATCACTGTAGTCAACTTGCCACATCTGCCCCAGCTCTTTCATGGAAACTAACCAGCTAGGTGTATACGGCGTGGCATATAAGGCTGCAACACGAGATTCATTAACATAATTACCATCAACATTAACACCACGCGCAGAAACCACTTTTAAAGGGGTCATGGTTTTTGCATCCAGAATAACGAAATGAGGCGGCCAGTATCCACCACCAATAACGTACTTGCCATCACCGGATACGGCAACGTCACGTGCATCATAAGCAACCTGTACCTGTGCCACTTTCATCTTATCTGGCATGGCCCACAGATCAATCTTGGTCATCATGCCGTCACGTCCCATGATGTACCAAAAGCGACCCGCATCTTTAGCCTTTAGTGTTTTATGATTCTCAACCGTTTTTAGCACGTGTACCGCATAGCCGGTAGGAATATGCGCGACTACTTCTTTTCTGTCTCCATCAATGATAGCGATCTTACCAACATCACGTTCGATAGCGATAAAAAAGTTCTGCCAGTTACGACCATGCATTGGTTTACTAGGATAGTCTTTGGGTTGGACAAAAACCTTGTGACGTTTTTTCATTAAATCCAGAGACATTTCAGGTGGAACAGGTGGTTCCATCTGAATATAACGCGCTAGTAAATTAATTTCTTTTTTACTGAAAATGTCATCAAAATTATTCATACCCCCTTCAGTACCAATGGTAATGATTTTTTCTAGGCGCTTCGTACCTAGCTTGAGCGTACCTTTCTGCTTTTTAGCTTTGTTGGGTTTTGGTAAAAGAGCTTTACCTGTTGCCCCCTGTCTCAAAACACCATGGCAACCTGCACAGCGCTGAAAGTACATACTTTTTGCCTGTTCAAACTCGGCGTCGTTAAGTGGTTTAAATTTCTTTTTGGCAAACGCAACACTCGTGGAGGCTGCCATGCCGGTGATAACGGCTAACGCAACCGCCGTATATTTTATCGAACATTTCATACCCATAATTAGCACTCCTATTTTTGTATTCACATTTTTTATAACTAACATTAGTTATTTATAAACTTAAAAATAAATAGGGATTTTAATCATCACACCTTTACACTTAAGCATAACTAAAAACATAGACTACAAAGACAACTCGCAGCCAAATGGCCTTTCAATGTTTGTAAGCCCTATAATAATTTAATTGATTTTAACCATGCCATCTGGTAATAAACCTTGACATTGATCAAGACTCATACCAGAGTTCAAACTTTGGCTAATTTGTTAGCCGCGCATATAAGAGAGGAAGTTCACGAGGTAATTCAGAGGGTTTGCAAATCACAACAAAATTTTCAGCACCAAACATATAAGGTAAGTAGTCCCCACCTTTTTCATCGATGGTAACACAAAATGGTTGTAAGCCTTTTCGTCGTGCTTCAATTAAAGCCATGCGGGTATCTTCAATACCATATCTGCCATCATACAAATCCAGATCATTCGGCTTGCCATCGGTTAACAATAAAAGCAATTGCTGGCTGGCTGATTGTTTGCTTAATATTTCACTGGCTTGCCGAATTGCTGCACCCATGCGGGTGTAATAACCAGGCCTAATAGCGTTGATGCGACCACGTGAAATATTATTATGTGTTTCTTTAAAAGCCTTTAAGGTATGAAATCGAATATGCTGACGATAACGAGAAGAAAAACCATACATGGCAAACTGGTCACCAGTAGCAGAAAGTGCTTCGGCAAATAATAATAAGCTGTCACGTATAACATCAATAACACGTGCATTATCATTTATATAGGAGTCGGTCGACAGGGATAAATCGGCAAGCAACAAACAGGCCATATCACGAATACCACCACGAAATTCACAATACATACCCTGTTCACCAATCGCCTGCGATTGTTTCTGTTCGGTAACAAAGTCAAGGTAAGCATCAAGATCGATTTCACTGCCTTCATTCTGCCCCCGGTACCACATCCGTGAAGGTAGTAATGCTTCGAACTGACTGCGTAATCGTTTTGCCGTGCTGCGTAATGCCAGTGGTAATTCGATCGATTCAGCAGAATCTGCAACCATCGATTGCAGGCAACAATGATCTTTAATTAATTCAGATTTACGATAATCCCATTCTGGTAGTAATATACCATCACCTAATGGCGTGTCATCATTTTCAGAAGAAGGCAGGTCAAGATCAAAACGAATACGCTTTGCCGTGCTTTTACTATCACGTGCAACACTGAGTTGGTCAAGATCTTTTGCTGAGTCTTCTACCGATTCCAGATCTTCATCTTCATCTGTACTCCGATCAACCTTAATATACTCAGCCCAGCTAAATATATTTTCAAACCGACTCAAAATCAGCCCATCTTTCTCATCGGGCATTTCAACCTGTTCAGCACGATAACGACGTTCCTCTTCCGGATCCACTGTTTCACCCTCAGACTCTGAAATAAATTCATCCTGTAAGATAGACGTTGCTGTGCCGCAGTGGGGTGGAGAAGGGTGCAACCAGAGATAAACGGGCGCTGGCATATAAGTTTGATTTTCCATAGCCACATATTCAATGGCCTTACCCGGATTAGCTAACGCATTTTGAATAACGTATTCTAACTCGACTTCTTCTTTTTTTAATCCTTTATGATTGGGTCGTAAAGCCAACTGAGCCACCACCAGTCGTTCATAGCGTTCAAGCAACCCCTGGAAACGTGTTAATACTTTATAACTTAACCACTGGTTATATTGAATCCAGTTACTTTGAGCCTGTTTAATACCTGCGTCACCTGATGCCAGTGCAGCCAGCCACAGATAAAGATCGTGGTTCAGTTTCTGCGTAGGAAAAACATCAATACAAGCAGGTAAGTTTAACGACGATTCATTCCGCCAACTTAGTTCAACATGCTTATGGCTACCCGCTACACGTTGTAACAAATTGCGACGTGTACCATATTCTGTTGCTACCGTTGACTCTATTTTAAGTGCACCATCACCACCTAATGCGCGAAACATAACAGCAACACTGCGGCGGACATCATCCAGGTAAACAGCAGCGTCTGGGTAACGTTGGTTTGCAGTGTGGGTGATTAGACGATGCCACAAAAAACCAACATGTTCTTCTATTTCAACTACTCGATGTAAAGTCTGTATAAAACCGGGAGCCTTAAACACCATTAGCGATCACTCTCCTGTAAGGCAGACTGCCCACTCTGCCATGCAAGTAATGAAAGCCTGTCTCTTTTTAACTGTACTTGCTCACAGGCATCAAGACATCGCGCGCACTCGGTACAGTTAAACATATGACGTTTAATAGAACGTGGTTTAAGGCGCATCGGGCATTCATCTTCGCAAGCAACGTAGCACCCCTGACACTGCACTGCATTTTCTCGGTCAAAACTAACAACCATAGCACGCTTGTTTGCCATCCATACCAGGCTCTGGAAAACACCAACTGCACAGGCAAAACGGCAAAATAAGTGGCGTGCAAACATAAATTCAATCATTAATAAAAATGTTGCCACACCAATAAACAGCATCTGGTTTCGTGTTAAACTGAAATGCGCAAGATTATAATAAATCTCTTTGGGGGGTAATAAGTAAGTAAGGAAAACAACCGCCCATATAAAAGCAAACCCGGCTACCGCAATAAAAACCAGCCACCAATACCTTTTATCGGTTTTAACCTCTGCACCATCAAGCCGATACAGTGATTTCGATTTATCCCACAAACTGAACTTACCCGTTGCTTTTCGCATTATGCTATTTATCATTTCTACAACAGAAAAATGCGGACAAAGCCAGCCACAATAAAGACGCCCATATTTCCACGACACCCAGCCAAACAGCAGAACAAGTCCTAACAGCGGTAAAAAAGCACGGGTAATAATATTAAACACTGCCTCAGCAGCCGTACCTTCACCTGCCTGCAACGCTTCTAAACCCAGCGTCCAGTTTTGTCCAAAAAATATAAAATGCCCTAGATTCAGATCCAGCCTGAATAAATCCAGAATGGGGGCAAAAATAAACAGTATAAAAAACCCGGTTTGAAAAATTCGTCGTTTTAACTGCAATCTTACACCTGCTGAAGCCGTTGTTTCCGCTATGCAAGAAAAAGAAGCCATTAAACTACCCTGAACATTTCCACCCTATTAACGGGTAATGGTAATGCCTTCCATTCATTGCGCGAGTTAAAGCAAAGGTACCAAACATAATAAACGCCGTATGAATGGATGCTAAATACAGAATCACAATAACCCATACTGCAGGAGAATCATAACCACCAAAAAATAGAATCAGGGCATTAACAAATACCAGCATAACCCACGACCATAGACTAGCAATAAATGCCTGACGTACATGACAACGTGCTAAAGAAATCGCATGGTTTTTATAACGAAGATACAACCCCGATAATATAATAAAACCAATAACGGGCAGAAACACCAGATTAAGCAGAAAGAATAATTCAGCAGCAACTGCCACAACCTGACCAGGGTACTCTTCTATTGATGATGAGTTGTTTTCATTGTCCGAATGTTGCATAAACCACCTCCATTAAGGCAGTCACTGTCTCTTCATCATCGGTTAAGGGCTCAATTAACGCTGCACGACAGGCTTCAACCGGATCAAAACCACCAGCTATCAATGTTGCAGTGTAAATTAACAAGCGAGTACTGGCACTTTCTTCCAGATCATGATCTTTTAAGGCGCGCAGTGCGCGCGCTAACGATACCAGTTGTTTAGCCTGATATTCTTCTATACCAGTTTCAGCAACTACAATTTCCTGTTCCCTGTTAGCCGCAGGATAAGAAAAACGCATTGAAACAAAACGTTGCCGTGTACTCGGCTTCATCCCTTTTAATAAATTCTGATAGCCAGGGTTATAAGACACCACCAGCATAAATCCCGGCGGTGCTTTCAGGGTTTCACCAGTACGTTCTACAGGCAATATACGACGGTCATCAGAAAGCGGATGTAATACAACGGTTGTATCCTTACGTGCTTCAACAATTTCATCCAGGTAACAGATACCGCCTTCGCGTACTGCTTTTGTTAATGGCCCGTCCACCCAGTAAGTTGAACCTTCGCCAATAAGATGACGCCCTACCAGATCAGCCGCAGTTAAATCATCATGGCAAGCAACGGTATAAAGTGGTCGATTCAGTTTATTTGCCATGTAACGAATAAAGCGGGTCTTACCACATCCCGTTGGTCCCTTAATTAAAAGAGGCAGTTGATTTTTCCAGGCAAATTCAAACAACGCTTCTTCATTGCCATTTAATAAATAAAATGGAACATCCTCTTCCACAGCCAGGCTTACGCCGCTTACCGGGTTAGTCATTGAACTTCTCCTGTGAAAAACCTGATCAACAGGCCATTTCACTCATTGCAAATCAAACACCGGGGTCTTTATAAATAAAGACCTCGGGTTGATTCACTCAAGTTTACGAACTGGCTTCTTCTTCGCCACCGACAAAGAAGCTGATAACATAAAGTATCAACCCAAGCAGGAAGATAATGCCAGCAACTTCCCGCATCCAGTAAAAGATTGCAATTTTATCTTGCACAACCATAAAACTCATCGGCGCTTCACTAATACGTTGCAACCAGACCTGTAGAATACCGGCACCAGTCAGAAACAGAGTAATAAACACCATTGAAACCGTCATTAACCAGAATGACCACATTTCTACAACTTGTGATTTTTTACTATTAGCCGCAGCTCGTCCGCGAAGTATCGGCATGGCATAAGAAATAATTGCTAACACAACCATGACATAAGCACCGTAAAAAGCCATGTGCCCATGCGCCGCCGTAATTTGTGAGCCATGTGTAAAGTAATTTACCGGTGCCAAAGTGTGCATAAAGCCCCATACACCTGCACCTAAAAATGCCATTACCGGTGTGCCTATTGCCCATAGCATCGCCGCTTTATTGGGATGGTCGCGTTTACGCTTGTTCACCATATTAAAAGCAAAGATCACCATCATAAAGAATGGAATAGGCTCAATCGCTGAAAAGAGTGAACCCCACCATTGCCAGTAATCGGGTGTACCAATCCAGAAGTAATGGTGTCCTGTACCAATAATGCCGGAAATCAAGGCCATTGCAATAATGACATAAAGCCATTTTTCAATAATCTCACGATCCACACCGGTCATCTTAATCAACACAAAAGCAAGAATAGAACCCAGAATTAATTCCCAAACACCTTCAACCCAAAGATGCACAACCCACCACCAGAAATATTTATCCAGCACCAGGTTTACCGGGTTATAAAATGCGAACAGGAAGAAAATAGCCAGACCCCACAAGCCGATTATCATCACCATAATAATGGCGGTTTTACGACCTTTAAGTGCAGTCATACTAATATTAAACAGCAAACCCAAAGCCACTATAACGATACCAACCTTAGTTATTGTCGGCTGTTCAAGAAATTCGCGCCCCATCGTTGGTAATAAATCATTACCCGTCATTTGAGCCAACGTGGCGTAAGGCACAGAAAGATACCCAATGATGGTTAATGCCCCGGCAACCAGAAAAACCCAAAATAGTATAATAGCCAATTTAGGGCTATACAGTTCGGTTTCGGTCTCTTCCGGCACCATATAATAAGCAGCACCCATAAAACCAAATAACAACCAGACAATAAGCAAGTTAGTGTGCACCATACGAGCAACATTGAAAGGAATTTCGGGGAATAAAAAATCTCCCACAACATACTGAAGCCCTAAAATAACACCGAATAGAATTTGCCCAATGAACAAACCAATCGCTGCTATAAAATAAGGCTTAGCAACAGCTTGTGATTTATATTGCATTATTTTATCTCCCCTTAACCTTGAATATTTGGTGGCCAGTTAGCAGCATCAATTTCCGATGTGTATTTCAGAAACTCAGCGATGGCATCAAGCTCTTTATCGCTTAAGTTAAACTGCGGCATACTACGGCGCCCCTTAATACCTTCAACCGGGCGACTCTTGATAAACGCAATAATTGCGTCTTTACTATGGCCAAAACGTTTATAAACATTACCCAGCTCCGGCGCAAAATAAGCACCTTCACCCAGCAAAGTATGACAACCAATACAGTTATTCACTTCCCACACCTTCTTTCCTAATGCAACTTTCCCTGTGATGTTGTGCCGATTATCTGTCTCTGGCAGCACTGAAATCGTGTCAAAGGTTAAGCCGATAAAAAACAGGAAGAAAAAAACTGTACCACCATAAAAGATGTTACGAGCCATCGATTTTGTGAAATTCTCACGCATAAGCTGAACTCCCCTTATCCAAAATAATTTTGCTAATTTACCCATACCGGGAAATCAATATCCTTGACTTACGTCAAGACCAATTATGCTGTGAACAAAAAGGAGACCGACATAGCGCGGTTAACATGAATAATGACAAGAAAAATAAGAAGGATAAAAAATTTAACTACAGCAATGCACGAAGGCCATCAACGTCCAGTAAAGTAATATCATTACCATGAACTTCGATATAGCCCTTTTTGCTTAACTGCATCATAATTCGGGAAAAAGTTTCCGGTGTAATCGATAAGCGTGAAGCAATAATATTTTTTGGTATACTTAAATGAATAGCCGATAACTCGGTCACACTATCGGGAAGTTGCCCTAATAAATAAACAACAAGCCGGTAGGTTGCATTATGCAAAGTAAGGTTATCAATTTCATTCACTCTTGCATGCAGGTGTTTTCCCATAATAGCCAGTAAACGAAAGCAGGTTTCTCTGGAATTTCCAAGCAAATTGCGAAAAAAACGGATATCAAAACGAAAAACTTCACTTTCAATAATCGATTCCGCACTCACAGGATAAATATGCTCCGGCATAAACATCACCGCTTCTGCAAACGTTTGATTAGGGTAAATGATTTCAACTACTTTCTCATCTCCATCCTGAGACAAAAAAAATAATTTTATCTGCCCACGATGCAACATATAAAAATGTTCAGCGGGAGAATCTCTTTCAAATAAAGTTGTTTTAGGTGGCAAAGCCATTTTTTTTGTTGTTGAAAAAATAGCCTCAAGCTGAGAATCGTCCAGCGCCTGAAATAACGGAATATGTTTAAATTCATCAAAAATAATACGATTAAATTCCATAACCAAATTCTATTCGTGTTAAAGGCCTGGGTAACTTGACCTTAATCAAGGACAAGCACATATAAAACAGCGTTAATATGCTAACAGATTCTGCTTAAGTCCACACAATAATTATGGAGAATTCATAATATATGAAGTTGATATTGCTATTAGCCGGCTCCTATTCTTCTTGCGTAAAAACACAACAAATATGGCAGGAAACATGTACAAAGCAAAATATTGAACTTGAAGTGATTGATTTAGAACATACACAGGGGCAAACGCTGGCGAATCAGCTTAACCTAAAGTCATTCCCGGCTTTAATTCTAAATCAGAAAGTCATTGCGGTCGGAAACCCGGACAAGCAAAAAGCAGAAAAAATAGCGGCAGGCTTAATGGCAAATATGGCAAGCTAAAAAAGGCCTGCTTAAAAATACAGGTATCCATACTGGAATAAAACGCGGTCATTGCGCAGCAACAACGTGAGGGCGGCAATCTTAAATTGACAACCTTTAATGATAAGATTACCGTGTCAACACTGAGAAACACCTGTTTTCCAGTGTTTCCTCGCAAAGACAGGCAAGGCTGATTTTGAGAAAATTTTAGTCCTGGCAAGGCATTTTTTACGTATCAATGCATTCCATTGGTAGTAAAAAATAACGCTGGCAGGGCTAAAATTAGCCAAAATAAGACAATAGATGAAAGATCAACAGCCCTAGTCGTCATGAGAAATATATTCCCCCTCCAGCGTTTTTCTCGATGATGAGGATGACGCTCCATGACGTTTTCCGCGCGCATTAATATAAAATCCACCGCCAGAAATAACCCCATGCCTTAATATATAAGCAATAATCCATTGCCGTGCAAACGGGACTAACAGAATAAAGCCAATGGCATCAGTAAAAAAACCGGGAGTGAGCAGTAACGCACCGGCAAAAAATAACATCAAGCCTTCAAAGAGCGTGGTCGCGGGCATTTCACCACGCGCCATACTTTGCTGAGCCCGAGCAAGAATAGCAAAGCCTTGCAAGCGAAGTAACCACACACCAACAACTGCGGTTAACACAACTAAAACAACCGTCGGGAACGCACCAATACTATCACCTACTTTAATCAACAGGTAAATTTCCAGTATTGGCACACTTAAGAACAATAACAGTAAGAGACGAAAAAGAGGCATACAGTTTAAATGGGGGGTAATTTCAGAATTTAAAGCCTAAACCCTCACTTTTTTTGTATCTTTGTTTAACAAACGGGTTAAAAATAGCCTGAAAATTAACTATGATTAAATAAGCCCAAAACAAGAAAAATGGTATGAAGTCACCTTATTATATAGCCCTGACCACTTGCCCTGATAACACGGTTGCAAACAATCTGGCACAACAGATTGTCAAACAGCAACTGGCCGCCTGCGTTAATATTATTCCCAATATTCAATCTGTTTACCAATGGCAGGGGGAAATAGAAACAGACAACGAGTTACTACTTGTAATGAAAACACAACAGCAAACATTAAAAAGGCTGGAATTATTTATTCTGCAACACCACCCTTATGAGACACCTGAGTTTATCTGTATTAATATAGAATCCGGTACACAGGCTTATCTTAACTGGATAACAAGCTCACTAAAAACAACCCTTAAAGATTTATAATGAAGAAAAAAATTAAAGTGCTCCCTGAGTTTCTTACTCAAGGGATGTATGTCACTGAACTGGATCGCCCGTGGCTGGACTCGCCTTTTTTGTTTCAGGGCTTTTTAATTAATAGCCATTCACTTTTAGACGAAGTGAAAACCGTTTGTGAATTTGTTTATATTGATGCCGAACTTTCCGATTCCGATATACGTGGCCAGCTTCAGGTGCTTGCAAGCCGCCCGTCTACCCGCATAAAAAAAATAACGCAAAAAAAACCATCCCATCAACCCGATGAAAGCGAACATACAAATTATATAAAAAAATTACGCCAGTCACGGGTTACTTTTGACAACACCAGTCACTATATTCATCAGGCATTAGAAGATGCTCGCCTTGGTGCCAGCGTTGATACCGAAAAAGCCAAACAACTGGTGAGTGAGCTAGCCGATCAAATTTTAACAAACCAGCATGCACTGGTCTGGCTGACCTTTTTAAAAAGCCGTGATGAATACACGGCAAACCACTGCGTCAATGTTTGTATTCTGGCATTGAGTTTTGGCCGTTGCCTCGGAGTTAATAAGCAGCAACTCAAACAACTTGGCCTGGGCGGCTTACTGCACGATTTAGGCAAAATGCAAATCCCGGATAACATTTTAAACAAACCCGGTAAGTTAACGACTGAAGAATTCGAAACAATGAAGCAACACCCTGAACTCGGGTTCAGGCTTTTAAAAGATGAAAAAAATTTACCCATGGAAGTGCTGGATATTGTTTTGCACCACCATGAGCGCAAACAGGCTCATGGTTACCCGGACAAACTAACCAAAGACAATATCCCGCTACTCACTCAAATCATTTCGATTATTGATGTTTATGATGCTATCACCAGTGACCGCTGTTACCATGATGGCATTTCACCTCACGATGCGCTCAATAGTATTTATAAATGGGCTGAAAAAGACTTTGACAAGGAACTAATCGAAAGCCTGATACTGTGTTTAGGGATCTACCCAATTGGCAGTTTAGTGGAACTCAATAACGGAATGGTCGGTGTGGTTATTTCAGCAAGTCAATCGGCACGCCTGCGGCCAATGATTATGTTGGTACTGGATAAAAACAAGCGCTACTTTAAAAAACGTAAAATTTTAAATCTTGCAAACCCGCGCTGGCGTCAAGGCGCCCGCGCTATCGAAATAGACCAAATTCTTAGCCCGAATAGTTATGACATAAATATTAAACAAATTATTGAGGAAGAATCACGCACTTTATAATCGTTAGGGTATTAAGCATTTTTGACAAAATTGGCTAATATGTGCAAAAACCCTGCAAAATAACCGTAATCACTCAAATTTTTTGTATTTAAGCCACTGGCCGTGTACTTTATACTATAGAATACTTGAACTTAGGCTATAGACAATGGTCTTTAAGTCTACGAATCATTTTCGTACCCCAAAATTATAATGAATGCTGGCAACATTGGCTCGCCCCAATAGGACTACTTATATGTTTAGAAAACAGTCACTTATCTTATTGCTTCTCTCTGCTTTGTTTATATCTGGCGGCTTCACCCCGGCCATGGCCGCTGGCGATGGCATCTCTGTTCTCAATTCACTCAGTTCCTCACTCGGCATTGGGCAGGACGAAAATGAAATTCTGGAACCGGATGTCGCTTTCCAGTTTGACTATAAATTTAAAGACAACACCGTTGCTGCGCACTGGGAAATTGCCCCCGACCACTACATGTACCGCGACAAATTCAAGCTTGTTATTAAAGAAGGTGAAGGGGTTTCCATCGGCTCCGTCAGTTATCCAAAAGGCGATATTAAAGATGACGAATTTTTTGGCCGAATTGAGGTTTACCATAATCAACTCGACCTTCGCATCCCCCTGAATAACGCAACAGACAAAACCGTTCTCACCAAACTTAAAATCACCTATCAGGGCTGCGCAGAAAAAACCGGGATTTGCTACCCACCCATCCATAAAACCATTGAAGTAAAGGTTGCACCGGGAGCAGCGGCTGTTACCGCCACAGCCGCCACTGAATCGAGCAGCACAGGTTTTGTTTCCGAACAGGATCAATACGAACAACTGCTCGGCTCCGGTGCAATCTGGAAAATTGTGATTGGTTTTTTCCTGGGTGGCCTGGCGCTGGCCTTTACCGCTTGCATGTACCCGATGATTCCCATTTTATCCAGCATCATTGTTGGTCAGGGTAAAAAAGTAACAACCCGCGGTGCCTTTACCATGTCACTCGTTTATGTCGAAAGCATGGCTTTAACCTTTGGTTTAATGGGTATGCTCGTTAGCATGATTTCCGGCTCCTTTAATATTCAGGCTCATTTCCAGAGCCCGTATGTCCTCATCCCATTCACACTTATTTTTATCGCACTGGCATTTTCCATGTTTGGTTTTTTCACTCTGCAACTGCCCGCATCATTACAAGGCAAGTTAAGCCAGATTAGTAATCAGCAAAAAGGCGGGCATTTAATTGGTGTTGCCATTATGGGCGTGTTATCGGCTCTTATTATTGGCCCCTGTGCAGGCCCGATTATTATTGGTGCGCTCGCCCTTGCGGCTAAAGAAGGTGACCTGTGGCTGGGCTTTTTGTCGATGTTTGTTTTAGGTAATGGTTTAGGCTTACCACTGCTTATTATTGGTACCACTGGTGGCAAGTTCCTGCCTAAAGCGGGTAGCTGGATGGACATTGTAAAATACGTTGCCGGCGTTGTCTTACTTGCCATTGCCATTCTGATGCTCGAACGTGTTAGCTTTATCCCAACAATGGTTGTGATGATGCTATGGGCAGCGTTGTTTATTATATCCGGCGTGTACCTCGGCGCACTCGACCCCATTAAAGAAGGCGCATCCGGCTGGAAAAAACTCTGGAAAGGCCTGGGCGTCTTTGCCATAGTTTATGGCCTTGTCGTTATGCTTGGAGGCTTAACCGGTGCACGCAATGTACAGGATCCGCTACACGGTTCAACCATCATCGGTGGCGGCGGTGGCCAGGCACAACTTAAACATCTGGCCTTTAAACCCATTAAATCCGTTAACGATTTAAACACTGTGCTGGCGCAGGCGAAAGCAGCCGGCAAATACGTGATGCTTGATTACTACGCAGACTGGTGTACTTACTGCAAAACGTATGAAGATTATGTTTTTACCGACCCAAAAGTACAGGCCTTACTCAATAAACATTTTATCGTTATACAGGCCGATGTAACCGACAATGATGAAATTGACCAAAAACTATTAGCCCATACAGACGTACTGGCACCACCGGCTATTTTGTTTTATGACAAAAATGATAGCAAAGAAAAACGTCGCTTTAGAGTTGTCGGTGTTATGGATGCCGAACAGTTTTTAGAGCGCTTACAGCTGGTTTTAAAATAAAGAAATAAAATGAATAACAAATTAATTATTGCAATTGCCGCGCTGGGTGTGGTTGCCGGCGTTATCGCTAACCAGTACTATGCCCAACAACAACCGGCAAAGACTCAGACCAGCCAGGCAAAACCACCTGCTACCGTTAAAACAAATTATCGCCCCGATTACACCTTAAAAGATTTAGACGGTAAATTACGCTCGGCTGCTGAATGGGACGGCAAAGTGATTATCCTCAATTTCTGGGCAACCTGGTGTCCACCCTGCCGTCGGGAAATGCCCGCTTTTATTGAATTTCAGGAAGCTTACGAAAGTAAAGGCGTCACCTTTATTGGTATTGCCCTGGACGAAAAAGATGCCGTTGTTGACTTTATCGATCCACTCGGTATGAACTACCCTATCCTGATGGCCGAAGAGGAAGGCATACAGCTAGCGCAAAATTACGGTAATCGCCTGAATGTTTTACCTTTCACCGTTATTATTGACCGCAAAGGCAATATCGTTAAACGCTTTTCCCGAGAAGTGTCACATGACGACATCGAGAAAATTGTTAAACCATTACTTTAATCCAGGTTCCACCACCGTCACTGAACAGCTAGACCCCCGTCACCCTTTTTAGCTCCAAACTCCGGTAAAATGCAGCGAATTGTGCTTATTTTCGTTTTTATAGACAACCGAAGCGGATTTAGGCACAATACTGGCGTAAAAACACACAAAAGAACGATAAATGCAGCCAAAATTGGTGATTTTGCTGCTAATATTCACTAAACCAGGTATAAACATACAGATACGATGGCAAATTTACTCGTTATTCATGGCCCCAACTTAAATCTACTGGGCACTCGAGAGCCCGGGCACTATGGCACAACTTGCCTCGAAGATATTAATGAACAATTAACGGCTCAGGCGCTGCAAGCAGGTCATTCATTAAGCAGTTTTCAAAGTAATGCAGAGCATGAAATCGTAGACCGAATTCACCAGGCGCAACAGGATAAGGTTGCCTTTATTATTATTAACCCAGCGGCGTTTACCCATACCAGTGTTGCCGTGCGCGATGCGATAGCCGGTGTGGCAATCCCTTTTATCGAAGTGCATTTATCGAACGTGCATGCGCGTGAAGCCTTTCGCCAGCATTCCTATTTTTCAGATTTAGCCGTTGGTGTTATCAGCGGCCTCGGTGCACAGAGTTATCAACTCGCCCTTGAAGCCATTATTGCCAAATTAAAAATTAACTAAACTTAATTCTGAGTAACAATAAATTTAAACATTAACCCCCAAACATTATTAAAAGCGAAGTAAAAAAATGGATATACGTAAAGTCAAAAAACTCATCGAGCTACTGGAAGAATCTGGTATCGCAGAAATTGAAATTCACGAAGGTGAGGAATCTGTTCGCATTAGTCGGCAGTCTGCAAATACCGCTGCTGCACCCGTCGTTGCTGCGCCGGTCGCTGCCCCTGCACCCATTGCCGCGCCAACTAACAATGAACCCGTAACAGAAACTGCAAACGAACAAGCCACAGGTCATATCGTTAAATCACCCATGGTGGGTGCCTTTTACCGTGCAGCAAGCCCAACTGCAAAAGCCTTTGTTGAAGTCGGGCAAACCGTTGCCGTTGGCGATACCTTATGCATTATCGAAGCGATGAAATTAATGAACCAGATCGAATCTGATAAAGCTGGCGTGGTTAAAGCCATCCTGGTTGAAAATGGTCAGCCAGTTGAATATAACCAGCCTTTATTCGTTATTGAATAATAACAGCACGTAAGCCGCTTATATTTTTCAATTACAAATTATTATTTTATTAAGGTAGTAGATCCTCATGCTTGAAAAAGTCCTTATCGCAAACCGAGGCGAAATAGCGCTGCGCATTATGCGCGCCTGCCGCGAGCTTGGTATAAAAACCGTTGCCGTCCACTCCGAAGCGGATCGTGACTTAAAACATGTCCGTTTGTCCGACGAATCCGTTTGTATTGGCCCTGCACCGTCTATCGATAGTTATTTAAATATTCCCGCGGTGATCAGTGCTGCTGAAGTTACCGATACAATTGGCATTCACCCGGGTTACGGTTTCCTCTCCGAAAGTGCCGACTTTGCCGAACGGGTTAAAGAATCTGGTTTTGTGTTTATTGGCCCCAGCCCTGAAAACATTCGCGTAATGGGGGATAAAGTTGCGGCGATTAAAACCATGAAAGCCGCAGGCGTTCCATGTGTCCCCGGCTCAGACGGCCCGCTCGGGAACGATGCGGATACGAACTTACGCATTGCCAAAGAAATTGGCTACCCGATTATTATTAAAGCATCTGGCGGTGGCGGTGGCCGTGGTATGCGCGTGGTGCATAATGAAGCTGCTTTAATCAGTTCCATTGCACTCACAAAAGCAGAAGCCAGTGCCGCGTTTAATAACGACGTGGTCTATATGGAAAAATTTCTGGCCAACCCACGCCATATTGAAATTCAGGTTTTATCGGATGAACATGGCAACGCCATCCATTTAGGCGAGCGCGACTGCTCGATGCAACGCCGCCATCAAAAAGTGATAGAAGAAGCCCCTGCCCCCGGCATTAGTGATGAGTTACGCGATAAAATCGGTATGCAATGCGCAAATGCCTGTCTTGAATTTAATTACCGTGGCGCAGGTACGTTTGAATTTTTATACGAAGACGGTGAATTTTATTTTATTGAAATGAATACCCGTGTTCAGGTTGAGCACCCGGTAACGGAAATGGTCACCGGCGTGGATATTGTGCGCCAGCAATTATTAATTGCATCCGGTGAACCACTTGAGTACAAGCAAAGCGATATTAAAATACACGGCCATGCAATCGAGTGCCGTTTAAATGCCGAACACCCGGACACCTTTATGCCATCACCCGGCATGATCAATAACTACCACCCCCCCGGCGGTCCCGGTGTGCGCGTTGATACGCATATCTATAAAGGCTATTCCGTACCGCCTTACTATGACTCAATGATAGGCAAGCTCATTACCCACGGTAACAAGCGCGACATTGCACTGGCAAGAATGCGCGGCGCATTAAGTGAAGTAGTGATTGATGGCATTAACACCAATATCCCGCTGCACCAGCGTTTATGCAGTGACGCCGGTTTTGTTAAGGGTGGTGTTAATATTCATTATCTGGAAAAATTATTAGGTCTTACATAAGCTTTAATTTATTTTTCAACCACGGCGACACGGCGGGCACAGCGAAAAGGAAAAGAGTTAAGTGCATGTTGTTACGAACGATAGCAAAGTAATCTGGTTAGTATAAATCTGGCATCAAGAAGATTGTTGCGCTATCGTTCGGAAAAACAGGTTTTTTTGCATTGCTTTCGCTGTGCCCGCCGTGTCGCCGTGGTTAAATATCTTTTTCCCAACGAGGATCCGATGCCCTGGCTACAACTCCTAATAAAAACAAACACTGAACAGGCGCAAACTCTGGCGGATACTTTATCGGATGTGGGTTCCAGCGCCGTCACCTTGCGCGATGCGGCCGATCAACCTTTATACGAACCGCCCATTGGTGAAACACCCTTATGGTCGCAAACAGAAGTGATTGGCCTGTTCGATGCCAACACCAATATGGATAAAGTCCTTCTATTAATAACAGAAGCATTAGGCCATTGCCCAGGCTATACACTTAACCCATTAGAAGATAAAGACTGGGTAAAAGAATGGATGAGTCATTTCAAACCCACGCCATTTGGTGAACATTTATGGGTCGTGCCCAGCCATCATGCCGAACAACATATCCCCCAATACCCCAACGCAATTAATATCTTACTCGACCCCGGGCTGGCCTTTGGCACCGGCACTCATCCGACCACCGCTATGTGCCTACAATACCTGGATCAGCACCCGCCAGAAAACTTACATGTGATTGATTATGGTTGC
Source organism: Chromatiales bacterium (assembly GCA_027076325.1). GTDB lineage: Bacteria > Pseudomonadota > Gammaproteobacteria > UBA6429 > Thiohalophilaceae > SZUA-37. The sequence goes on from JALTJZ010000046.1 coordinate 146,905, forward strand.
GGCTCAGGTATTTTAGCCATTGCCGCGGCAAAATTAGGCGCGAAAAGCATTATGGCAATTGATAACGATCCACAGGCTTTAACCGCTACTAAAGATAACGCCAATAAAAATTCAGTTACTGATTTATTTACAATACAATTACCTGAACCGCTACCCACACAACAAGCCGATGTGCTTGTAGCCAATATTCTGGCAAAACCACTTATGGATCTGGCAACACGCCTGGCAAGCCTGATAAAACCCGAAGGCAAACTTGCCCTGTCGGGTATATTAAGCGAACAGGCAAACGATGTACTGCATGCCTACTCACCCCTGTTTGACATAAGCGTGTTCAAACAGCAAGATGACTGGGTATGTCTGTCCGGCACTAAAAAGCCTGACATAAGAGGGAAATAATAAGGGAGGCTGTCCTTGATAACCCGAATAAAGAAAGGTGCATTATTACACATTTTGCTTATCTCACTGATACTGCTGGTTCCTGCTGTCAGCCAGGCTGATATTGTCATTATTGGCAATAAAAATATCCGTGTTGATAGCATTACAACCGAACAGGCAAAAAAACTCTGGCTGGGAAAACTAAAAAAAATCGGGGGGATAAAAATAACCGTCGTAGACCAAACCGCAGGCAACCCTGTCTTCGAAACATTTTATACCAGCGTTGTAAAAAAGAACCCCTCCCAACTTAAAGCCTACTGGGCCAAGGTCAGTTTTACCGGTAAAGCCTTCCCCCCCAAACAGTTAAAAGACGATGCGGCCATTATTAAATGGGTGGCCAGCAATCCTGACGCACTCGGTTATGTCGACAGCAGTGCTGTTAACGACACAGTCAAATTATTACTGACTGCGAAATAAGGAGTTCACAATCATGCTGAAGAAAATAATAAAAATAATGTTTATTGCCGCTATTGCTTTTAGCCTGCAAGTCGCACCGAGCTATGCGGCTAACTTTGGTCTGTTCGGGGACATCACTTACAGTAGCAGTGATAAGGCCGGAGCCAATGACTCCTTCGCTCTGGGCGCACTGGATTTTTACGCTACCCACCAGATATCAGACACCACACGCGCCTTTATTGAATATGTGTTTGAAAACACTGCATCCGGCCTGGTGACCGACCTGGAAAGGTTATGGATTTCGCATACCTTTGATGACCGGTTTGTGCTGGCCGCGGGACGATTCCACTCCCCTTTAGGCAACTGGAATCGTGCCTACCACCACGGTGCAATATTGCAGGACACGGTGTCACGCCCTTCCTTTCTGGAATTTGAAGACAATGAAAATGGTATTTTGCCGGTTCACATTGTTGGATTAACGGCAAACGGCAGCTTTACCGTCGATAATGGCGAAATCAGTTACGAACTGGGCATCGCAAATGGCTCATCACTGAATACATCAGCTGCTGGCTTTGCCGCAACAAAAGTAAATAAACCGGAAATTGAAATTAACGCTGCTTCTGATATCAACAACAATAAAGCAATTTTTTTACGCACCCTGTATAAACCCGACAACATTCCATTACAAGCTGCCGTCTTTTTTATGAACGGTATCGTCGCCGAGTCCAATGGCAGCGGCTCGGCCGTTGCAACGAAAGGTTCGGCCATTGTAGACCAGACCATTACTGGTTTTGACATATCCTATGAAAACGCTAACGGTTTTGATGTATTGGTCGAATATTACAATATTGAAAACACCAATAAAGTCGGCATCGCAGGCAGCTATACCAGCACAGCCTATTATGCACAACTTGGTTACTGGTTTACAGAAACCCTCAAAGGCATTATTCGCTACGAAGATTTAAGTTTTAATGCCAATGACAGCTACTTCCGGGCCTTAGCCAGCGTAGAAGCCAGCCACTCTATACTTGCACTTCGTTACGATATTGATGATACCAACGCACTAAAGTTTGAAATGAATACCGCCGATCTAAAAACAGGCACCGATACAACCACCTTTACTGTTCAATGGGCATTCCTTATCCCTTAAACACGGCAATATAAGGTTTTTTATAACCCGTGCTATTCCCCTCCCTGATAGCTTCAATTTCCAGGGCTGAATTTTTATGGCATTTTCTTTTCCCTGCACCTTGGCTTATACTAAAGACTTATTAATCACCCGTAACCAATTATATATCGTCAACGGAATAGACACCCCCGCTGACGACCAAAGGGGAAGAGCTAAGCTCTCCCCATTGGAAACCCCAACAGTTTTGTGCCCGCCGCAAGCGGACGGGAAATTTAGATAAAAATGTATACACGCTGTCCCATTTGCAAAACAAACTTTAGTGTTTCCGAAGCACAACTACAGGTTGCACAGGGAAAAGTCCGTTGCGGCTCCTGCAAAAATGTTTTTAATGCCCGGCAGCATATTCATTATCGTTCAACCGTATCAACTGCCGTTAAAAATAACCCCAAAAAAACCCCCCCCCCGGCAGCACAAAAACCGGAATTACCGGCATCAGGCATAAAACAAACAACAGCCGAAACCAGGCCAACGACCAGCCACAAAACCACGCAACATGCCGATATTGACGCTATATTTAATGCCCTCGATTCTCAACTAACCAGTGGCACCTACATTGATATAGCACAACCGGTTGACACGAATATTCGTGAAGCCGACTTTGATGATAATCTCAACGAAGTAAAAACAGATGAAGCCCACATTAGCCAACATCCTTTTATTGAAAGCAGCAGTGAACCCGACCTGGATTTGAAATCAGATGCAAGTCAGCGCTTAAGCCTAAATAGCGGCATCGAAGAACCAAACAACGAAGCATCTACCTCCGATTCAACCGACCACCCTGAGCAAACAAAAAAACACACTAAAACACAAAAATCACAGGAAAAAGACAACCTGCAACATACTTTTGACTTTGTTAGTCTCGCAGACAAACCCGACCTGCCCCCTGAAGATGAAGCACAATTTTCATCTGTAAATAAGCCACTCGATACAAAAAAAGACGTTTACTTAAAAAAGAAAAATGAAAATGCCGCACTGCACGCAGCCATTGACAATATTATTAAAGTTGACAACAAAATAACAACGCCGTTTGAAGAACAGGATGAACACCACTTTGTCATTGAAATGCACAACGAACCCAATGTTGAGCTGGTAGACGAGAACGACATTGACAAATTATTTGCCAGTACCGACAGTATTAAAATGTCAGATTTAAAATTTGACAAACACCTGACAAAAAACCAAACAGAAGAACCCATTTCCATTCTGAGTGAAAATAAAACACAGCCGCCCCCTGAAGCGGAAATTAAAGTTGAAACAAATAGCACCACCGACAACATGCTGCCAGAAACAGAACTTCGCCTGGAAGACGAAAGTGATAATGATGCGCCCTTTAACCAGCAGGTTGAAGAACAACTCCGCCCTGAAAACTTTGGCTCGGAAAATTCAACACCGAACAGCTTAGTCGGCAATGACTTTAATGAAGGCGATTTTAATGCTGACAGCCTCACATTAAAGACTGGCGATAACGATTTTGCTATAGAAGAAGAAATTGTCCTCGCCAGTGCCGATACCGACAAAAATAACAACCACATTCCTCACCAGTTGCGTGATGCTGTTGCCTCTTTCGACCAGCAAAAACCCCCGCTCAGCATGGCCAAACGCGCCATATATTCCCTTGCCAGTGTGCTACTTGTTCTGCTTTTGGCGATACAACTGGTTTTGTTTAAAAGTACCGCACTGGCGAACAACATTCCTGCCTTACAACCCCTGCTCGTATCGCTATGCAACAACCTGCCCTGCCGCTATACTGGCAACCATAATAGCAAGCAGATAAAAATTGTTAACCGTGACGTGCGCCTGCACCCTAAAATTAAAGGCGCGTTGCTTATTAGTGCCACCATCGTAAACCAGGCCAGCTACACCCAGCCCTACCCCACTATTTTGCTAAAATTTACCGACCTGACCGGCAATACCGTGGCACAGCGCTACTTTCCCCCTAAAGACTACCTGGGTCAACTGAATAAACCCTTTGCGCTTATGCCCAGCAAAAAACCCGTTCAGCTCAATATCGAGATACTGGATCCCGGTAGTGACGCCATTAATTTCCAATTTTTCTTCCTATAAATGTGACCTGGTTCACAATAACTATTGTAAAATACCACTTTTTACGAAATCGCAGGTGCAAATTGCAACTGCTGCTTTAATCACCAAATAGAAATAGGTACACTGTTTTCCCCCCAATTTGTTTTTACTAAATTTAAACCAAGCGTAAGATTTATGTTGATTGGACCTTATAAAATTTCGACCCCGTTAATTCTCGCTCCGATGGCCGGCGTCACTGACCGACCCTTTCGGCAACTGTGCAAACAACTCGGCGCGGGGATGGCCGTATCCGAAATGGTGTCTTCAAACTCATTACTCTGGGGCAGTGAAAAAACCAAACGCCGCGCCAACCATGATGGCGAAACCGACCCCATTTCCGTACAAATTATGGGCACAGAACCGGCCATGATGGCCACTGCCGCCAAACATAATGCCGACAATGGCGCACAAATTATCGACATCAACATGGGCTGCCCGGCCAAAAAGGTCTGTAATGTGCTGGCAGGCTCGGCTTTAATGCAAAACGAGGCACTTGTAAAAGACATCCTGGAAGCCGTTGTGGCCGCCGTTGAGGTGCCCGTCACACTCAAAATTCGCACCGGTTGGGACACCAACAGCCGAAATGCACTGAATATTGCAAAAATAGCCGAACAGTCCGGTATTCAGGCGCTGGCCATTCACGGCCGCACCCGCGCCTGCATGTACAAAGGCAATGCCGAATACGACACCATTGCCAACGTTAAAAGTAGAATTTCCATTCCGGTAATCGCCAATGGCGACATTCGCACACCGGAAAAAGCCAAATTTGTCCTCGATTACACAGGCGCTGACGCTGTGATGATCGGTAGAGCCGCACAGGGTCAACCGTGGATCTTCCGAGAAATCGATCATTTCCTGAAAACGGGGCAAATCATGCCGTCGCCAAATAGCACAGAAATCCGTGATATTTTGCTTGGGCATTTAGCCAACCTTTATGAGTTTTACGGTGAATACACCGGTGTACGCATGGCACGTAAACACATAAGTTGGTATAGCAAGGGTCAAAAGCATGGCGCCGCGTTCCGACAAGCGGTTAACCACGCAGAAACCATCGAAAAACAGCTAGAAATAACACATACTTTTTTTAACACAATGATAACCAGGGAGGAAATAGCAGCATGAATGATACAGTATCTGTAGCTAACATAGCCGCGACAACACACAATCCAACTTTTGACAAACCACTGCGTGACTGCGTAGCGGACTCAATTAACACCTATTTTGGCGCGCTGAACGGGCACCCCGCCGGCAACCTTTACAATATGGTGCTAGCAGAAGTGGAAGAACCTTTACTCTATGCGGTATTACAGCATACCAATGGTAACCAGAGTAAAGCATCCGAGGTACTCGGTATCAACCGTGGCACACTTCGTAAAAAACTCAAAACTTACGGAATGCACGGCTAAAGTTCCAACAAGTACCAACACCACCTTACTACCCCCCGGTAAGCATGGTGCATTTTTTAGCTTCCTCCTACTTTTTAACCTAAAAGTCAGCTACAACGCTTTCTTTTTTCAGGCACCTTTTCAAACACCATCATTTTATTAACCACGGTGACACAGCGGGCACGGTGAAAAAATAATGATAGCGAATCCTGATCATTCCGAGCCTTTAGTTGCGAACAGCGTGTGGCAAGCTTGCCTTTCTTTTTTCAGCCCTTTTCAAATATCATCACTTTATTAACCACGGCGACACAGCGGGCACGGCGAAAACACGGCGAAAACACGGCGAAAACACGGCGAAAAAATAATGATAGCTAATCCTGGTCATTGCAAGCCTTTAGTTGCGAACAACGTGCGGCAATGGTGGGCTATTTATTCTCCTTTCAGCGTGCCTGTCGTGGTTTCAATCTTTGCCCACACACAAATCAAATGAACAAAATTACCCCATTTTTTTTGACCAAAATTCGTTTAAAACGCCCCCCTTCCCCCTGTCATGTCCCTCTGCAACAAGCTACAATTCAGTTTCAAAAAAAATTACTCAACATCAGGCTCAAAGGGTTACCAGTATGGCTAGCATTACCCGCGCTCTTATCAGCGTATCGGACAAAAATGGCATTGTAGAATTTGCTAACGCACTCAGTTCAGAATTTAATATCGAAATTCTATCCACCGGCGGCACCGCAAAATTACTGGCCGACAATAATATTCCCGTTATCGAAGTGTCCGACTACACCGGCTTTCCGGAAATGATGGACGGCCGCGTAAAAACCCTGCACCCTAAAATTCACGGTGGCCTGCTCGGCCGACGCGGCACCGATGACGCCGTGATGCAAAAACACAATATTCCACCCATTGATATGGTGGTGGTTAATTTATACCCTTTTGAAGCAGCCACTGCCGACCCGGACTGCTCTTTAGAAAACGCCATTGAAAACATCGACATTGGCGGCCCGACCATGCTACGCGCTGCGGCTAAAAATAATAAAGACGTAACCGTTATTGTTAATGCCAACGACTATGAAACCGTGCTAAACGAAATGCGGGCAAACAGTGGCAGCATAAGCAGTGATACCAATTTTGATTTAGCGATTAAAGTATACGAGCACACTGCCAACTACGATGGCAATATTGCCAACTACTTTGGCAAACGCGTTAAAAACAAACCCGAAGCACACGCAAGCTTCCCACGCACTTTTAACAACCAGTTTCATTTGGTACAGGGCATGCGCTACGGCGAAAACCCGCATCAAAATGCCGCTTTCTATGTCGAAGCTCGCCCCGCCGAAGCCTGCATTGCCACTGCAACACAAGTACAGGGCAAAGAGCTTTCTTATAATAATATTGGCGACACCGACGCGGCACTCGAATGTGTTAAACAGTTTACTCAACCCGCCTGCGTTATCGTAAAACATGCCAACCCTTGCGGCGTAGCCGTTGCAGAAGATCAATTTACTGCTTACGACCGTGCTTACAGCACCGACCCCACCTCGGCCTTCGGTGGCATTATCGCCTTTAATACACCACTCAATGCAAAAACCGCTGCCGCCATTATTGAACGCCAGTTTGTTGAAGTGATTATTGCGCCCAATGTCGAAGCCGATGCGCTGCCTATTTTAGCCACCAAGAAAAATGTACGCGTTTTAGAATGTGGCCAATGGCCAGCCGAACGCATTGCCGGTATCGACTACAAACGGGTTAACGGTGGCTTGTTAGTACAAGACCGAGATCTGGGTATGGTAACGGAAGCCGACTTAAACGTTGCCACCAAACGCACACCCAGTGCACAAGAAATGCAGGACTTGTTGTTTGCCTGGAAGATTGCCAAGTTTGTTAAATCCAACGCGATTGTATATTGCAAAAACAACATGACCATTGGCGTGGGTGCAGGACAAATGAGCCGCGTCTACAGCGCAAAAATTGCCGCTATCAAAGCCGCCGATGCAGATTTAGAAGTAAAAGGTTCGGTAATGGCAAGCGATGCCTTCTTTCCATTCCGCGATGGGCTCGATCAAGCTGCCGAAGTCGGCGTCACCGCCGTCATCCAACCCGGTGGCTCCATGCGTGATGAAGAAGTCATACAGGCCGCCGATGAAAATGATATTGCAATGGTGTTTACAGGGATGCGTCACTTTAGGCATTAAGCTAAGCAGACCATAACACCGACCCAGCCTCAACGACAGAAATGGTCGTTGCTGGCGGTAGCGTGCTTAAATGTCCAGCATATCTAACGGACTTGTGACGGTAACACCCGGTTTATTCAACACATGCGTATAAATCATTGTTGTAGAAACATCGGCATGGCCAAGCAGTTCTTGTACTGTTCTTATATCGTAACCATTTTCAAGCAAGTGCGTTGCAAACGAATGTCGTAATGAATGGCAATTTACTTTTTTTGTAATGCCCTTTTTTTCTGCTGCTTTTTTTATATAGCGTTGCAAACTACTCTCATGGACATGGTGGCGTCTTATTTTTCCTGAACGAGGATCCGTTGAAATTTTAGACGAAGGAAAAACATACTGCCAACGAAATTCCTGCTCAGCATTTGGGTATTTCCTGGCTAATGCATCGGGGATATAAACACGACCAAAGCCTTCTTCCAGATCATCACAGTGCATCAATTTTATTTTTTTAATTTGAGATTTTAATTGTTCAGATATTTTTTGCGGAATAGGCACAACCCGGTCTCTTTTACTTTTAGTATTGCGAACCAATATTTGTTGGTAATCAAAGTCAACATCCAATACACGCAAGCGCACACATTCCATCAAGCGCAAACCGCAACCATACAACAAATTAACCATTAGCTTTTGAACAGGATTATTGATCTCACTAAATAACAAAGCAATCTCATTTTTCGATAAAACAACAGGAAGGCGTTTAGGTTTTTTTGAATGCGCAAATTGAATTTTATTACTCAACTCTTTATTTAACACAGACTTATAAAAAAACATTAAAGCATTAAGCGCTTGCGACTGAGTACTTGCCGCAACTTTTCGTTTAAGCACAAGAAATTCCAGAAATTTAGAAATATCAATTTCTGATAAATAAAGCGGATCGGCCATGGAATGAAACCGAATATACCGCAACACCCAATCAAGGTAGGCTTGCTCAGTACGAATGGAGTAATGTTTTAAACGTATACACTTAATAAGCTGTTCAATATATTTGGGATACTTAGCATAAACTTGCTTGTATAAACCCGTGTTCTTTTCAAGCTTAATCTCTAAACCCGCATTTAAATAGGCCGTAATTTCGGAAGGATAGTCACGCGCAAGAGTCGCATGCTCATTGGTTAAATTTTGCGCTTGTGCCACCCATTCATCCCAGGGGAAATCAGCAGGCCAACTGAGCTTAACCATCTTAGTAAACAAAATTTTAATAGCGACCACAATTTGAACAAATTGCCAATCTTCAAGCCGAGGGTTGCGGCCTTTTGCTTTTAGATATTTATCAACATCTTCAGGTGAATGAAGCGCTAAACGCTTATTTTGATGTGCTTTTATATACGCCTCGGCATGACGAACATACCAACGGGTATTCTTTTCTTTAATACCATAAAGTCTTGTTTTTTCAATATATTTATCCCAGAAGCGGGATACTGCTTGAGTGGTCATCGTGCTACTCCTTTAGCAAAAATGGTCGCCGGCAACGCCAAAGCCTGTTAGGATTATGGCAATTAATTTAAAAAGATACAATTAATATAGACAGAATCCGTCTATATATTAAAAGACCGCACGCGGTCTAAATAACTGTTA
>JALTJZ010000047.1 GCA_027076325.1 Chromatiales bacterium
TAACGTTATGCGTTAAAAAATCAGATACTATTAAATCCAACATTCACAAAACAAAAGGAGCATGTTAAATATTATGAAACTCACTCATATTGATGCAGAGCGTCGCTATAATGAATTAAGAGAGCAAGCAATTCGTTTTGCCCAGAGCGACTTAGATAAAAGAAATATACACAATTTAAAACTTACGACTGTTACATCAGCTGCATTACAGGAAACAAAAAAGTGGTTTTCTTCATCTACGAGAAAAGTCAACTGGGACTGGATTAGGGAATATGGCTATTTTAAATTTAGTTATCCTAAGCGATTTGAGATAGCGCTATGGCAAAATTGCGATCTAATAAGTATTTCTTTAGGTAGGCCTACTTACAATGGCTGTAATTTGCGCCTAGATGTAATTGAGGCAAGACCTAAAGACTTAGGAGACGGTCCTAGTGTTTTCGATGAAATTTTACTAGCCTATGGGGTATACGCAAGAATGATAGGGGCAACAGGTATTCGCATTATGAATCCGATAAATAATAAAGTTAAAGCCTACTATGAAAGTTATGGTTATAAATACATCCCTAAAGGTGACTATTTATATAGGGAGGTTATCTAATGTCAAACAAGATTATTAATATTTCTGAAAAAAGACGTGATAAGCGTCAAAAAATAGGGTGGACGGAAAAAGAAATTAAAGCTGCACTTGTTCGCGAAAGAGAACAATATAAAAGCCAAAATTTAACCGAAAATGAACCAGACAATCTAGTATCAGGTGATATGGCAAAAATACATGAGGAAGAAAATGATGAGAAAGAGTAAAGAAAAAATATTATTAGATCGTGACAAACAGTTTACTCCACTAGAAAGGGAAGTATCGCCTGAAGATGCATTTACAAAAGGGGCTGTATTTGCAATGCTGGAGCGGAAAGACAAGAAAAAAGTGATAAAAATTAAAAATACTACGTAACCAAAATTTTGATTTTGTCACAAATAAATCGCATAACAAATAGCTCCAGCGGAC
>JALTJZ010000048.1 GCA_027076325.1 Chromatiales bacterium
CCGTCAGTAGCGTGGATGCCGCCAAGCTCTACTATGAATCGCTCAATCGCTTGCAGGAAAACAGTGATAATCCACTGAAGATCGCGACCATCTTCTCTTTTGCTGCCAATGAAGAACAGGATGCGGTGGGTGAGATTCTGGATGAAAGTTTTGAGGTCTCTGCTATGAATAGCAGTGCAAAAGAGTTTTTGGGTGCGGCAATTAATGACTATAACGCGATGTTTAGAACCAATTACGGCGTTGATAGCAATGCGTTTCAAAACTATTACCGTGATCTTGCCAGGCGGGTAATAAATCAGGAAATTGATTTGCTCATTGTGGTGGGGATGTTTTTAACAGGCTTTGATGCTCCTGCACTCAATACATTGTTTGTTGATAAAAACCTGCGTTATCACGGTTTGATGCAGTCCTTTTCACGCACCAATCGAATTTATGATGCCACCAAAACATTCGGAAATATTGTCACCTTTCGTGATTTAGAACAGGCGACGGTCGACGCTATCACCTTGTTTGGTGATGCAAATACTAAAAACGTCATACTGGAAAAGAGCTATAAGGAATACATGGAAGGCTTTACCGATGTGGTTACAGGTGAGGCCAGGCGTGGTTATATGGAAGTGGTAAAGGAGTTACAGGATCGCTTCCCAAATCCCGAAGAAATTGAAAAAGAATCCGACAAAAAAGCTTTCGTGAAATTATTTGGCGAATACTTGCGTGTTGAGAACGTGCTGCAAAACTATGACGAATTCGCCAGCCTGAAAGCCCTGCAAAATGTTGATCTGGACAATCCGGAAGCAGTTGAGGCGTTTAAAGCCAGGCATTATCTAAACGATGATGACCTGAAAGCATTGCAGGCGATTAAGGTGCTACCTGAGCGCAAGATCCAGGACTACCGTTCCACCTATAATGACATTCGGGACTGGCTGCGGTGTGAAAAATCAGCCGCGGAACAAGAACAATCCACTATTGATTGGGACGACGTGGTTTTTGAGGTCGACCTGCTGAAGTCGCAAGAGATTAATCTGGATTACATTCTGGAGCTTATTTTTGAGCACAATAAGAAAACTAAAGATAAGTCAGCTTTGATTGATGAGGTTCGGCGCGTAATTCGTGCCAGCCTTGGCCACCGTGCCAAAGAAAGCCTGGTTGTTGATTTTATTAATCAAACTGATCTTGACAAGATTGGTGATAAGGCCAGCATCATTGATACATTCTTTACCTTTGCTCAAGCAGAACAAAAACGTGAAGCTGAAGAATTGATTAGTGCTGAAAATCTGAATGAAGAAGCTGCTAAACGTTATATCACGTCATCGTTAAAACGAGAGTATGCTACTGAAAATGGTACCGAGCTTAATGCAATGCTTCCCAAAATGAGTCCACTTAATCCACAATACTTAACTAAAAAACAAAGCGTATTCCAAAAAATGGCTATATTTGTTGAGAAGTTTAAAGGCGTTGGTGGAAAGGTCTAATCTAATAATAAGTGTCAGAGAACCATAAATTGAATAGATTGGTGAGCCTGTAGAAGAAGAAAGGCATGAAAGTAAAACTTCCATGCCCTTTATCTATCTAACTACCTAATTATAAAGGATATTGGTTTAGTAAAATAATTGACGAAACCCTTTACAGGTGTTTTTAACCGGGGCAATGTACTTTTTAGCCTTTTACCCTGAAGTGGGCGAGGAACTTGCTGCTGAATATATCACTCGAGTACCCCCCTTTTTTTATTTATTTTGGGGGTTACTAATTTACCTTGCCATATGAGTGGTATTTAGTACATTGTAGTGACAGTACTTTATGGGAGCCGAAATGGCCGCTATTTCAAAACGTGCACAGGCAATACAACCGTTTCATGTAATGAAGTTACTGGCGCGGGCAAAGGCACTTGAGGCTAAGGGTAAACATATTATTCACCTGGAAGTAGGTGAGCCGGATTTTAATACCCCACAACCTGTTCTGGATGCTGGCATTGCTGCCATTAAAGATGTGCGCATGCATTACACACCGCCAATGGGGTTGGTCGCTTTACGTGAAGCGATTGCACAGTTTTATCGGGACAGGTTTCAGGTAACGATTTCCTCTGAGCGAATTATCGTCACCCCTGGGGCATCCGGGGCTTTGTTACTCGCGCTTGCCGCTATTATTGAGCCGGGGCAATCGGTGTTAATGGCCGATCCGGGTTACCCGTGTAATCGCAATTTTGTGTCTTTATTAGAAGGAAGGAACCAGCTAATAAAGGTGGATGCGACTACACAGTTCCAGTTAAATAAAGCGTTAGTTGAACAACACTGGGATAATAATACGACAGCACTATTGTTAGCCTCTCCCTCCAATCCGACCGGCACTAACATTTCGGAAAAGTCACTGGCTGATATTATACAGTTTGCAGAACAAAAGCAGATGGCTGTATTAGTAGATGAAATTTATCAGGGGCTGGTGTACGACTCAGCCGCGACCACCGCATTATCGCTTTCTAATGATATTTTTATTATCAATAGTTTTTCAAAATATTTTTCAATGACAGGCTGGCGAATTGGCTGGTTGGTGGTGCCTGAGGCTTTTATTTCTGTTGCTGATAATCTGGCACAAAATATATTTCTTGCTGCACCCACAGCGGCACAATATGCGGCGTTGGCCGCATTTAAACCCGATACCATTAAAATACTCGAACAACGCCGGAATGAATTTAAATTGCGACGTGATTATTTACTGGAAGCCTTACCCAAACTCGGTTTTAAAATACCGGTTAAACCGGATGGCGCTTTTTATATTTACGCAAACTGCGAAAATTTAACGGATAACAGTTTTGAATTTGCAGAACAATGTCTAGAGCAGGTAGGTGTGGCTATTACACCGGGGATTGATTTTGGAAATAACAGCGCTGAAAAATATATTCGTTTTGCCTATACAACCTCGTTAAACAATTTAAAAGAAGCCGTTACCCGGCTAGAACGGTTTATTGCAACTTAACACTTATAAAGGTGGCTTGAATCATGACGTCAGTTTTTGGTGATGTTTTTACGGAAATGGCGGTGCTTCTGTTATTGGCGGCCATTATTGGTGCAATTGGTGTACGGCTGCGCCAGCCACTTATTGTTGCTTTTATTGCGGTGGGTATTCTGGTGGGGCCGTCTGTGCTGGGTTGGGTATCGGCCAATGATCAGGTTGATTTACTGGCTCAAATGGGGATCGCGTTGCTGCTGTTTGTGGTGGGGCTCAAGCTGGATTTGCATATTATCCGCAGTATGGGGCCGGTTGCTTTGGCCACCGGGCTGGGGCAGGTTATTTTTACTTCTGTCGTCGGTTTTTTTATTGCCTTTGGGTTGGGAATGTCACCGGTTACTGCGCTCTATGTGGCGGTCGCGCTCACTTTTTCCAGCACCATTATTATCGTTAAATTGCTGTCAGACAAACGTGAGGTGGACGCACTGCACGGACGCATTGCTATCGGCTTGCTGATTGTTCAGGACATTGTTGTGGTGCTGGTGATGATTGGCCTGACCGCACTGGGTGAAGCCGAGGGTGTTTCTGAGCTGGGTTGGGAGGCTATCGCTGTTTTGCTCAAGGGGGGGCTGTTCATTGTTACCATTGGGCTATTAATGCGTTATGTGTTGACACCCTTGTTACACCAACTGGCGCGTTCGCAGGAGTTACTGGTGCTGTTCTCTATCGCCTGGGCCATTGCGTTGGGAGCAACCGGCGTGTATATGGGGTTCAGTAAAGAGGTGGGTGCCTTTCTTGCCGGGGTGTCGTTAGCCTCAACGCCTTATCGTGAAACAATTGGTGCACGGTTGGTCAGTTTGCGGGATTTTTTACTGCTGTTCTTTTTTATTGATTTAGGTGCCGGGCTGGAACTGGCAACGCTGGGTGCGCAGGTCATGCCAGCTATTATCCTTTCGCTGTTTGTCCTTATTGGCAACCCATTAATCGTTATGGTTATTCTGCGCGGAATGGGTTATCGCAAACGTACCGGGTTCTTAACCGGCCTGACCGTTGCCCAAATTAGTGAGTTCTCGCTTATTCTGGGTGCGCTGGGGCTGAGTCTGGGGCATATCGATGCTGATACTATGGGTCTGATTACTTTAGTGGGCTTGATCACTATTAGTGCATCCACTTATATGATTCTCTACTCTCATACTCTTTACGACAAGTTATCGCCCTGGTTAGGCATATTCGAGCGTAAACAGACTCATCGGGAAGAGGCGCTGGATTTGCTGGCCGATGGCAATACGGTTGATGTTATCCTGTTTGGGTTGGGGCGGTTCGGTTCAGGCATTGCAAGCGAGTTACAGCAACGTGGCCTGCGGGTGCTTTGCGTGGATTTTGATCCTGATCTGATGCGGCGCCACGACGGCAATGGCTATTCAGTGCACTACGGCGACGCCGAAGATCCGGAGTTTATCGCTACTCTGTCACTCAAACAGGTGGCCTGGGTGGTAAGCAGTGTACGAGATGTGTCCGTTAATCTCAGCTTGTTACATAGCCTGCGGGATCATAATTTCAGTGGGCAGGTAGCGATTACAGCACACTCACTTCCACATGCAAAAAAGCTAAAAGAAGCGGGTGCCGATCATGTGATGATGCCTTATTCCGATGCGGCCAAAGAGGTTGTCAACAAACTCTTTGGGGAAGAAAATAAAAAAGAACAGGGCGAGTAGCAGGGTAGTGGGATAAAGCGCAACATAATCCGGAAAACTTTAGGGGTTGTTGATCTTTCAGGTGTTAGGCTGATTTTGAGAAAATTTTAACTCTGACAAGGCATTTTTTACGTATCAATGCACGCCATTGGTAGTAAAAAATAACGCAGGCAGGGTTAAAATTAGCCAAAAGCAGGTAATAGATGAAAGATCAACAGCCCCTAATTACTCAGCGCACAATAAGCGGATCAGACTTGTTTTTATCCGCCAGGTCGTCATCCTTATTTAAAGCCTTCACCGCCATAATGGTTGCACCGGCAACCGAAACGGGCATCACCAGAAAATTTAAAATGGGAATCATGGTGGCTAACGTAGCTGAGCCACCAAATCCGAGCGACAGCATTTTATGCTCTGATAAGGTGTAGCGTATTTTTGAAAAAGTATAGCCACGATTGCCAAGTGGATAGTCAGTGTATTGCAGCGCTAACATCCAAGCACTGAATACGGCCCATAGAACAGGGTTGATGACATTAATCACCGGTACAAATGAAATGATCAATAAAGGAATCGCCCAGATCAGAAAATAGATCAATTTTTTAATTTCACTACCAATCGACTCAATGGTGATTTTAACAAGGCTGGTGCGGGGATCAATGGGCTGCACACCGGTGAGTTTATATTCAACCGCTGCTGCGAGATAAGTGTTAAAAGGTGCACCAATGATATTGGCGATAATAGTAAAGCCAAAGAAAATAATAATCAGCACAACGGCTGCAAATACTACCCATAATAAACCAATAAACCATTCAAATATGGCATTAAAAAAATCGGGCAGCCAGCCAGGCATGTCGGGTGTTAGCCAGTTGATAAGCATTTCAAATTGAGTCGCAAGTAAATAAATAGCACCAGCAAATAAAATAATATTAATCAGTAAGGGCACCACAACGTATTTTTTTACTTCAGCAGAAAAAATCATCGGTATTCCCTGAAAGAAGAACTTGATACCTGAAAGAGGGTTACTAGGCATAGCTGAATTCCTTAACTATTTTATGTTGTTATCATACCCCTGTTTAGCAAGCAGTGCAGTACCAAAGGCTGCGTGGTTATTTAAGCTGTTTTGCATAGGGATATTTAAACGTTGTTGGCGGATAGCTGTCCATACTTTGTTAACGGTTCCACCGCCAACGCTAAACAACCGCGTTGCTGCGGGGGCACCACATTGCTGTAATTTTTGGTAACCGCGTTGTTCAATTTTACTGATGCCTTCGAGCATGGCCTGAAAAAAAACAACATCGTTGTCCGGGCGGGGGGTCAGGCAGGGTGCTTGCTGCGGGTTGTTATTCGGGAAGCGTTCGCCTGTTTGTAATAAAGGGTAATAGTTTAGCCCGGTCTGTTTGTCTGGATTAAGCTGCGGTTCAAGGTCGGCCATTTGTGCGTCGCTAAAATAATGCCGTAAAACAGCACCACCGGAATTGGACGCACCGCCTACCAGCCAGTACTTACCAAAGGGTTGGCTATAGATACCTTCTGCACTTGAAAATACCGGCGTGTCTGAAATAATTTTTAAGACTAAAGTGCTGCCCAGCGAGGTAACCGCATCACCTATCTGGTTGGCACCGGTTGCAAGCAAGGCTGCGGTGCTGTCGGTGGTGCCGCTAACAAATTGTACTTGCTCGTTAAAGCCAAATTGCTGGATGACCTTTTTATCCAACAGGTAAAGAGGTGTACCCGCGGCGCTCACTTGTGGGAGCTGGGTTTTTTGTATGCCGAGTTTTAATAGCCAGTCCGGCCATTGTTTACGGATTGGGTCGTAACCGGTTTTGAGTGCGTTGTTACTGTCGGTTTGGTGAAACCGTTGGGTGAGTTGTCCGCTTAACCAGTCGGCCTGGTGGGCAAGGTAAACCGGTTCGGCTTGCGGGTGTTGCGCCAGTAACCAGAGCATTTTTGCCAAACCGGAGGTGGCTGTGCAGGTGGGTGAGTCGTCAGGCGCAAAGGCTTTGATTTGTTCAACAAATTGAATTGCACGCTGGTCGTTATACATTAAAGCGGTTGTGAGTGGCTGCCCCTGTCGGTTAATCAGCAGCACCGTTCCTGAGGTGGCATCAAGTGACACACTGGCGATACGCTTAAAGTCGAATTGTTTTGCTAGGTGGCTTAAAACGGTTTGCAGGGTTTGCGACCAGATAGCCGGTTGCTGTTCAAAATAACGGGGCTGAGGTTGCCTGGGGGCGGACATGGCTTGCATGCTGGAAGCCAAAACATGGCAACCCCTGTCAATAACCATTGCACGGATACCGGAGGTGCCGACATCAATGCCTAAAAAAGCCGTTGAATCTTCTTGCTCTGTCGTATTTAGCATGACTCAAGGCGATGGTTTTGCCTGCCTACGGGAGATGAACCGCTGGTTTGCTTTCCCAGCCTGGCTGTTGGTGTTCGACAACCACGTTGGTGTAAATCCCGCCCCGGACATTAAATTTAGCCGTCAGGCGCATAAAGCGGGGGCCACAGGCACGCACCAGATCGTCCAGAATTTCGTTGGTGACCGCTTCATGAAAAGCCCCTTCTTCACGAAATGCCCAAACATAGAGCTTTAAAGATTTAAGCTCAATACAGTAGCGGTCGGGCACATACTCAATATGCAGGGTTGCAAAGTCGGGCTGGCCGGTTTTAGGACACAGGCAGGTAAATTCGGGTATATCAATGCGGATGGTGTAGTCACGTTCATGCATCGGGTTGTCGAAGGTTTCGAGATTTTTAGTGGCCTGGGTCGTCATTCGGGTCGCTTTTCTACTTTGCTGGCATTGAGCGCGAAGTTTACGGCTGCAAGCGGGTAACATCAAGTGCCTGTTTTGAGTTTTTTGTGCAGGGTGACAACAAGAACCGTTTTTGCTGCATTATTGCCCAGGGAGCCAACAATCAGTTACTTATCTGTGCCTTTTCAAGTAAGAGTCAGCATGGTTTTGCTTTGCCGGAAAAGCGAATAATTTTTTTTGCGATTTATTTAAAAAATGTGCTCTGTCAATCTTGTGTCTTTGCCCTGTGATCGGTATCGTCTGCGCATGCATTTATCAAAACTAAAATTATCAGGATTTAAATCCTTTGTAGACCCCACCACTGTGCCTTTCCCTAGCAAATTGATTGGGGTCGTTGGGCCAAATGGCTGCGGAAAATCGAATATTATTGACGCAGTGCGTTGGGTTATGGGGGAATCATCAGCGAAACACCTACGTGGTGACTCGATGGCCGATGTTATTTTCAGTGGCTCTACCTCGCGTAAACCTGTTGGGCAGGCATCGGTTGAACTGGTGTTTGATAACTCAGACGGCACATTAGGTGGCGAGTACGCCAATTACAATGAAATATCCATTAAGCGTGTGGTGTCGCGTGATGGGCAGTCTGTTTACTATTTAAATAGCACCAGGTGTCGCCGTCGTGATATTACTGATATTTTTCTGGGTACCGGTTTAGGGCCACGCAGTTATGCGATTATCGAGCAGGGCACCATTTCGCGTATTATTGAAGCGAAGCCAGAAGAGCTGCGTGTATTTCTTGAGGAAGCAGCCGGTATATCCAAATATAAAGAGCGTCGACGTGAAACGGTTAACAGAATTAAACATACGCGAGATAATCTGGATCGTTTAAATGATTTACGTGAAGAGCTTGACAAGCAACTGGCTCGGTTAAAACGTCAGTCACGTACAGCGGCACGTTATAAAGTATTACGTGAGGAAGAACGTCTGGCTAAAGGCCAATTGCAGGCATTACGCTGGCAGGACATTAACACGCACTATGAACAAACCGAAGCATTGATTGCCAAACAGCAAATCGCTGTTGAAGGGGTGGTTGCAAAACAGCGTGCGGTTGAAACCGATATTGAAAAGCAACGTCAGGAATACACCGAGGCATCGGATAAGTTTAACCAGATACAGAGCCGTTTTTACAGTGTTGGTTCCGATATTGCGCGCCTGGAACAATCCATTCAACACGCCAAAGAACGTCGTCAGCAAATTCAGGCCGATATTCGTCAGGCTG
Organism: Chromatiales bacterium; assembly: GCA_027076325.1. GTDB lineage: Bacteria > Pseudomonadota > Gammaproteobacteria > UBA6429 > Thiohalophilaceae > SZUA-37. The sequence goes on from JALTJZ010000048.1 coordinate 8,670, forward strand.
AAAATGAGTGGAATCAGGCGCAGGTGCAGCTCAATGTTGATCGCCAGCGAATTGAATCATTAGAAAAGGAACGCGGCGAACTTGAGCCGCAGCTAAGTCGGTTAGAAGAAGCGGCAAAGCAATCAGCTCAAAAGTTCAGTGATTCAGAACAAGCCATGCAGCAGTGGCAAACGTCATGGGATGAAATTAACAAGCAAGCTATGGCACCGGCACAAGCTGCCGAAGTGCAACGCACGCGTATCGAAAATTTTGATAAAACCATTGCCGACTTGTTGCAACGTAAAGAAAAACTCGAAGAAGAACTGCATAGTATTTCACCTGAAAAATTTAACCAGGAAATTGATGCCTTGCAGCAGCAGCTTAAAACAACAACGGCGGATGCAGAAACTCACAAAAAAGCGGTTGAAAGCTCGCAACAACAAATTACGCAAGCACGAGAACAAATTGTGTCATTGAATAATGCGTTGCATAGCAAACGTGATGATTTACAGTCTATTCGTGGCCGTTGCAGTTCGCTTGAAGCATTGCAACAAGCGGCACTCGGAAAAGAAGATTCGGATCTTAATCAATGGCTTAATGCACAGTCTTTAAGTGATGCACCGCGTTTAGCCGAAGAACTTAATGTTGAATCCGGCTGGGAACGTGCAGTAGAAAGTGTTTTAGGCCATTATTTACAGGCTGTTTGTATAAATGACACATCAAATCTTGCCAGCCAGTTAACCCAACTTGAAAATGGCAGTATTGCCTTGTTCGATACAACGGCGGTTGCCTCAACGGGAGCTCTGGCAAAAAATACGTTGCTTGAAAAAGTAAATTCAGGTTATGACTTAAAACCCGTTTTAGGTCATGTGCTGTTTGCAAACACATTAGAAGATGCGTTGGCACTGCGTTCCAGCCTTGCCTTGCATCAGTCAGTTGTTACACCGGAAGGGATCTGGTTGGGACAAAACTGGATTCGTTATGTGAAAAATGATGCTTCTGAGTCTGGTATTTTACAGCGTGAGCAGGAAATTAAATCACTCCATCAGGGAATAGACAGTTTAGATGCCGATGTAAAAGCACTGCAGGTGAAACTGGAACAGCAACAACAGCAACTAAAAAAGGTTGAATCCGAACGTGATGCTCAACAGGCCGTTTTCAATCAGACAACACGCCATCTTGCAGATGTACAGGCACAACTTAATGCCAAGAAAAATAATCGCCAGCAGGTAGAATTACGTCAGGGTAATTTGCAATCTGAGTTTACCCAGGCAGAACAAAGAATAACACAGGCGCAAGATGATTCACGTGAGGCGCGAGGGCATTTACAGCAAGCACTGGACTCAATGGCAGCATTGGAGAAACAACGTAATGAATTGAGCCAGCAGCGCGATGTTTTTGCAGAGCAGTTAAACATAAGCCGAGCTAAAGCAAATGAAGACAGGGATGCCTTGCATAAGGTCACTATTCGGGTTGAAACACTGCGTGCAGAATTGTCATCAACACAACAAACATTGACACGCATGGAGTCGCAACTGCAACAGTTAACATCGCGTCGTGATGAGCTGTCAAAATCATTTGATGAAGGTGAAGCACCCCTGGCTGAAATGGCAAAAGAAATTGAGCAGCAGCTGCTACAGCGTGCCGAAGTTGAAGGCAAGATGAAGCAAGCACGGGATGTGATGACCGATATTGAACAACAGCTACAAAAACTGGAAGAGTTACGCTCGCAAGTTGAGCAGGAACATGAAGAATCACGTAGCTTGCTGGAGCAAACACGGATTAACTGGCAGGAACAAAAAGTACGTCGTCAAACAATTGAAGAGCAAGTGCTTGAAGCCGGTTTTGAATTGAAAACGTTAATTCAGGAAATTCCCGAAGAAGCTAATATTGAAGCATGGCAAAGCAAGGTGGAAGAACTGGAGGGTAAAATTCATCGTCTTGGGCCGATTAATCTTGCTGCTATTGATGAGTTTGAGCAGGAATCTGAACGTAAAGAATATTTAGACGCTCAAAATGAAGATCTGGTTGAAGCACTTAAAACACTGGAAGACGCGATTAACAAAATTGATCGTGAGACCCGCACACGTTTCAGCGATACCTTTGATCAGGTCAATGCTAAATTGAAAGAACTGTTTCCACGCTTATTCGGAGGTGGTCATGCTTACCTTGAATTAACAGGGGATGATATTCTGGAGGCTGGTGTGACGGTGATGGCGCGTCCACCGGGTAAACGTAACAGTACCATTCATTTGTTGTCTGGTGGTGAAAAAGCTTTAACCGCAGTCGCAATGGTATTTGCCATTTTCGAACTGAACCCGGCGCCATTTTGTATGCTTGACGAAGTAGACGCACCGCTGGATGATGCTAATGTCGGGCGTTATTCACAGTTAGTGAAAGAGATGTCTGAACGAATTCAATTTATTTTTATTACGCACAATAAAGTTACCATGGAAATCGCCGACCATCTTGCAGGTGTCACAATGTCTGAACCCGGTGTTTCGCGTATGGTTGCGGTTGATGTTGAGGAGGCTGTTGAGCTGGCGGCAGTATAGGCAGTATTTGTTTTTTAAAACTTTGTCAGAATACTGCAAAGTGCTTTGACTAAGATCAGGCTTTGATAACACAATGAATACATTGCGGGTTATATTAGTAATTATTGGTATTATTTTTATAATCGGAATCTATTTCTTTCAACGAAAAAGAATATCACAAAACGATTCGAGAAAAATAATTAGTAGCATTATTTCTTTATTTGCAAACATAAAAGCAAAATTAAAAAAGCGACTCGATTTAGCAAACAAAAACTCACAACAACCCACTTCCGTTAAACATTCCGTTGATGAGCTTAGTGAAGCGCATTTGGCGAGTATGGGGCGATTGGTCGCAAATAAAACAGATAGTGGCACTTCGGTGCAAAATACTATTCAGCTTGAGTCGCAAAATGAACAGCTAACGCAGGATATATCAATTGAACATGGTCAGTCTCAAACACCATCAGTCTCAAAAGGAGATGAGCTGTTAATTACACTCACGGTTATACCTAAACCCGGCCAGCATTTTAATGGTGAAGATATTATTACAGCATGTAAGTTAGCCGGTTTGCAATTAGGCGAATTTAATATTTTTCACCGTTATGCATTAGTTGATGACAGGGTACAACTAACACCTGTTTGCAGTCTGGTAAATTTATTTGAGCCTGGCTATTTTGATATAACAGCGATGTCTGATTTTTCAACACAAGGTCTGTCTTTGTTTATGCAACTGCCGGGGCCGGTTGACGCTCGTGAAGCCTTTGTTATATTAATGGATGTATCCGAAAAGCTGGCTTTACACTTAAATGCAACTATTTGTGATGACACACACAGTGTTTTAACAGCGCAAACAATTAGCCATTTAAAAGAAAAAATAGAAAACTACCGTTTTAAACTAAAAATGGCTTCATTAAAGCATCGTTAATCTTAGATGGCTGTTTTTTTTAACCTGTATTGCTGGTGTTTAGTTGTGTTTCTCTCAGAGATATTTGGCAAGAAATATTTTAATGGCACTTTCAGTAATATATTGAATAGAAGAAAAAGGTTTGTTTTTTCATGTCTGAATTGTTAGATAAAATCAATCGGTTAAAAGATGAATTAAATCATCACAACTACCAGTATTATGTATTGGATAATCCTGAAATTTCAGACAGTGCTTACGATAAACTGTTGCGTGAATTACAGGAAATAGAAGCGAAACACCCTGAATTAGTTACACCAGACTCCCCGACACAACGTGTTGGTGCAACACCTCTGACAGAATTTAATACTGTTAAACATGAAATACCAATGTTGTCTTTAGCTAATGCATTTTCAGCAGAAGAATTTTCTGAGTTTAACCAGCGAATTACTGATTTATTAAAAAAATCAGGTGTGCACAGTGCTAATGATATTAAATATGCTGCGGAGCCCAAGCTTGATGGTCTTGCTATCAGTTTACTTTATGAGGAAGGTATTTTAGTTCGTGGCGCAACACGAGGTGATGGTTCAAGCGGTGAAGATGTTACACAAAATATTCGTACAATAGAAACAATCCCCTTAAAATTACTCGGCAAAAAAGTTCCATCGCGGCTTGAAGTGCGAGGTGAAGTAATAATGGATAAGGAAGGTTTCGAAGAGCTTAACAATATTCAGCGGAAAAACAATGAAAAACTTTTTGCTAATCCACGTAACGCTGCTGCTGGTTCATTGCGCCAGCTTGATTCCCGAATAACAGCAGCACGGCCGCTATCGTTTTTTTGCTATGGAATCGGAATTATTTCTGATGATATTACTTTACCCGCTACGCATAGCAAGATCATGGCGTTATTAAAGTCATGGGGAATGCGAATTAATCCTGAAAGTAAAGTTGTAACCGGTATTAACGGAGCTGATCAGTACTACACTCGTTTGTTTAATAAACGCGAGTCGCTCGAATATGAAATCGATGGCATTGTTTATAAAGTTAATAGTTTAGAATATCAGAAAATTCTCGGCTTTGTTGCCCGTGCACCGCGCTGGGCAATTGCCCGGAAATTTCCTGCTCATGAAGAAATGACCAAAGTACTCGGGATTGATATCCAGGTGGGGCGAACCGGTGCTTTAACACCCGTTGCAAGACTGGAACCGGTGTTTGTGGGTGGTGTAACAGTTAGTAATGCAACGCTGCACAATCAGGATGAAATCGAACGACTTGATATTCGTGTTGGCGATACGGTGGTGATTCGGCGTGCAGGGGATGTGATCCCGCAAGTGGTCAATGTAGTATTGAGTAAGCGTGAAGGCAAACCACGTAAGTTTAAAATGCCAACGCATTGCCCTGTTTGTGGGTCAGTTGCTGTGCGTAATGAAAATGAAGCGGTGACCCGTTGTAGTGGCGGCTTGTTTTGTGAAGCTCAGGGTAAACAGGCGATTATTCATTTTGCTTCTCGCAAGGCAATGAATATTGATGGTTTGGGTGACAGGCTTGTTGAATTACTGGTTGACAAAGGGCTGGTTAAAACCAGTGCCGATCTTTATTCCTTAACGCATGAGCAAATTGCCAATCTTGAGCGAATGGGTGACAAATCAGCTGAAAAATTATTAAAAGCGCTGTCGCAATCTAAACAAACGACCTTCGCACGTTTTATTTTTGCTATGGGGATTCATGACGTTGGTGAAACAACCGCAAAGACACTGGCGGAGCACTTTCAGTCACTCGAAGAACTGGAATCAGCCAGTTTTGAAGAATTGTTGAGTATTCGTGATGTGGGGCCGGTGGTGGCAAATAATGTGACAACTTTTTTTAAGCAAAAGCACAATCGGGAGGTGATTGACGCACTATTACGTGCTGGTATTCACTGGCCGAAAACACCATCAGTCTCCGCGCAGGCACAAACGTTGTTCGGTAAGACTTTTGTGATTACAGGCACACTTTCTGATATGTCACGTGATGAGGCAAAACAGGCGCTTCAGGCCTTAGGAGCAAAAGTGACAGGCAGCGTTTCGAAAAAAACAGATTATCTTGTGGCGGGCGAAAATCCGGGCTCAAAGGTTGATAAAGCAAAGCAGCTTGGCGTTGAAATTCTTTCGGAAATGCAAATGAAAGCACTTTTATAGTTTGTAGCGTATTGAATTTTATGTAATTATTTGAAAAGTGTGATGTTAATCTCATTAGGCTATAATTTAAGCATATTATGAATTTTCAGGGCAGGAGTCGTACTCGTGGATGCAGAATATAAAGGCCCGGAAAGGCGGGTTGAGCAACGTAGAAAGAAAGAAGATCGCCGCGATATGATGCGATTTGAGCCGACCAAAACACCACGGCGTTCAGGTAAAGATCGCCGTGTTAAAAGTGTATGGGATGATCGTAACGGTTTTTAAGCTGGTTATCGATTAAAAAGCCATTGTCTGGGGAGACAATGGCTTTTTAATGTGTCCAAATAAATTTAAATTTTCTATCCACTTGCGGTGGGAAGAAAACCGCTGGTGATGTAATTAATTCGGCAACGGTTGTAACTTATTCCACTGCTGCTGTTCCATTAACGCCTTCTCCCTGAGGGAGACGGAATGGCTCTGATTAACCGCTAAGCTAGCCTCATGTCCTGGTTCTCAGCCATTACCTTGATAATCAGACGCTTACTGTATTTCAAGCTTAGGTTAACGGGATAGTAGTGAACTTATTTGATAATTTTAATTGTGGATTCTTTACGTAACTTGGCGATGTATTCCTGCAATTTTTTATTTTGCATAATAATACGCACCTGATTTTTTATTTCGCTAAACTTGGGTGGATCCATTTTTCGAGTGTCTTCCAGCTTAATAATATGCCAGCCAAATTTTGTTTGAACCGGCGTTTTGCTATAGCTGCCCTTTTTCATAGTGGCGACTGCTTTTGAGAATTCAGGTACCATTTGGCGCGAGTTAAACCAGCCCAGGTCTCCACCATTCTTCCCAGTTGGACCGGTTGAATAGGCTTTTGCAAGTTTGATAAAGTTTTTACCACTGTCGAGTTCTTTAATAACCGATTCGGCTTTATCTTTACTTTTTAATAAAATATGGCGTGCTTTATATTCTTTTACATTGGCTGATTTTACCCGGCGATCGTATTCGAGCTTTAGTTCTGTGTCGGTAATGGGGTTTGCCTGCATAGTTTTACGAATGGCATGTTTAATAAGCAGGTCAATACGGTGTTGTTTAAGTTGAAACAAAACATCTTTATCTTTATCCAGTTTTTGTTTAAGTGCACTCTGGTACATTAATTCTCGATTTACTAATTCCTGTATAAGAATGTCACGATCCCTTTTTGCATCAAATTTTGGGTCTTGTTTCTTTTTATGCTCTACATAAGCATCAAATGTTTTTTGAGAAATTTCTTTCCCATTAACTGTTGCAACTGCCTTGCTAGCAGAATAGGCATTAAAGCTAATGAGCGTGATCGATGCGCTGAGCGCAAGTGTCAGTACAGGTGTTAAGAGTTTACTTAATTTAAGTGTTGAACCTTTGTGAGACATAATTTTGTCCTTAAATAATAGTTGTGACGGAATATGGGAACCCTGAAATAGCAGATGTTGTAGGATAGCCTATGGTAGTACCTTTTTAAAGGGTTTTACTGTGACGCGGTTATAAACACCCGCTTTAATATATGGGTCGGCATTTGCCCATGACTGTGCATCTTCAAAACAAGCAAATTCGGCTACAATTAGCGAACCACTAAAACCGGCCGGGCCGGGATCTTCGCTATCAATGGCCGGGTGTGGGCCTGCTAAAACAAGTTTGCCCTGTTCTTTTAATTTTTTCAGTCGTGCAACGTGTTCGGCGCGAGTGGCTAGTCTTTTTTTCAGCGTATCGGGCTTATCTTCTGCAATAATGGCGTATAACATTTAATTATTTTCTTCTATTGGGATTGGTTTGTTTGAATTCAATCTGTTTTGTGTGTGGTCTTCTTTTATATACCTCACAAGGAATATGCCCTGAATAATAATAAAAGCAAGGGTTAAACCCAAAATGCCAAATAATTTAAAATCAACCCATATGTCAAAATCGAAGAAATACGCAACAAGTAGATTAATGACGCCGATTAAAATAAAAAACCATATCCATGTCAGACTCAGGCGGAGCCAGACTGGTTCAGGCAGGCTGATGTTGGTTTGCATCATACGCTTAATAATGGGGGTTTTGTTGCCTATAAAGTGGCTTGCATAAAATACAATGGCAAATAGCCAGTGCGCAATGGTGACTTTCCAGATAATAAATTGAGGTTCTCTAAAATAAATTGTTGCAGCACCAAATGCGAGCACTAATATTAGCGTGATAAGGTGCATTTTTTCCACTTTTTGGTGGCGAAACCAGTTGTAGGCAATTTGTGCAAATGTGGCCACCATTAATACAGCCGTTGCGGCAAGGGTGCCGTCAACCTGATTATCATAAGATTTGAAAACGATAAAAAATAAAACAACCGGAAAAAAATCGAATAAGAATTTCATTGTGTATTAACAACTGTTTTGAACGCAAAGATGCCTCTTAAAAAGACAGTGATTTATGCATTAGGTTTAATTTTTTTGATACTAGCATGAATAATTTTTGAAGGCACAGGGTTTTTGTTCATATAATATTGAAAGTATTAAAGTTTTAAGCAGACTTATCGGACAGTTCCAGGTTAATGTTGTAAAATAACCTGTTATGTCGTTATTTTATGATTTACATTCACATTCTTCTGCATCCGATGGGCGTTTAAGCCCAACAGAACTGGTGCATTATGCTCGGCAGCAGGGTGTGGATGTTTTAGCGCTGACCGATCATGATATTACCTCAGGTATTTCGGAAGCGAAACAGGCTGCCAGTCATTTGGCGTTGAAAGTGATTGCCGGGGTTGAAATATCCGTTATCTGGCGTAAGCAAACATTGCATATTCTGGGTTTGAATATTGACCCTGACAATGCAGCTTTACTGGCGGGGCTGGGGAAAATCAGGCAGGCACGCTTATGGCGTGCTCAGGAAATGGGGCGTCGGCTGGCTAAAGCCGGTTTTTCTGATCTTTACGCTGCCGCACACGCCATTGCAAATGGTGAAAATGTCACGCGTACTCATTTTGCCCGCGTTTTGATTGAGCAAGGCCATGCAAAAGATATGAAGCAGGTTTTTAAACGTTTTATTGTGCCAGGTAAACCTGGTTATGTGGCGGGTGAATGGGCTGAGATGGCTCAGGCAGTGGAATGGATTAAAAATGCAGGTGGCATTAGTGTGATTGCGCATCCGGCGCGGTATAAACTGTCGGCAACAAAAATGCGAATGATGATTGATGAATTTATGCAAGCGGGTGGAGAAGGGATCGAAGTGATTTCGGGTAGTCACAGCAAAAATGAATCACAGCAAATTGCGGCTTTGGCACGTCACTATAATTTGCTCGCTTCGCGTGGTTCTGACTTTCATGATCCGGCTATTCCTTATATTAATATGCAGACCTTGCCGGTTTTGCCGAATGATTTAACCCCTGTTTGGGCTGTCTGGCAATGAGCCAGTTTTTCCAGATTCACCCTGATAACCCGCAAGGCCGCTTGATACATCAGGCGGTTGAAATGGTGCGTCAGGGGGCGGTAATTGTGTACCCAACAGATTCAGCCTATGCCATTGGTTGCCATCTGGGGGATAAAAAGGCACTGGATCGGATCCGGCGCATTCGGCAGGTGGACGACAAACATAACTTTACGTTAGTGTGTCGGGATTTATCCGAGATTTCTACTTACGCGAAAGTTGGCAATCAGGCTTATCGGTTTATTAACGCGCATACACCGGGGCCGTATACCTTTATCATAGAAGCAACACGTGAAGTACCGAGGCGTTTATTGCATCCAAAACGCCGCACCATTGGTATCCGCGTACCGGATAACCGGATTGTAATGGCTTTGTTGTCGGCGCTGAATGAGCCGCTTATGAGCAGTACCCTGATATTACCCGATGAAGAAATGCCCATGACCGATGCAGAAGCGATCCGCCACCGTCTGGAACATGAGGTGGATTTAGTGATTGATGGTGGCCATTTTGGTGCTGAGCCAACAACGGTGGTTGGGCTGCAAAATGCCGAAGTTGAAATTTTACGTATTGGTAAGGGTGCGGTAGACGGTTTTTAAGTGCTGTTAATTCAATTGGGCTGTTTTAACGATTATTTTTTCGGGGATTATCTTTTTTCAGCTAGGCACCGCTTGCTTAAAGCCGATATAATTCATTATTCCGCTGCATCCGCAAATAGCAATTAGAAAAGCGCAGGGAAACCTGTATTTTTATATAAATCAAATAGTTAATAAATTTTGGAGATTTGAGTGTCATCCTCATCGAATAATAATCGTGTCTTATCGGGCATGCGCCCAACCGGTGCCCTGCATTTAGGGCATTATCACGGCGTATTAAAGAACTGGCTGCAATTACAGCACGAATACCCATGTTACTTTTTTGTAGCTGACTGGCATGCACTCACAACCCATTATGATGATTTGTCTAATCTCGAAAACAGCGTGTGGGATATGGTGATTGATTGGTTGGCCGTCGGGGTGAACCCGAGCACGGCAACGATTTTTATTCAGTCACAGGTGCCGGAGCATGCAGAGCTGCACCTGTTATTGTCGATGATTACGCCTTTAAGCTGGCTGGAACGGGTACCGAGCTATAAAGATCAGCAGGAAAAGCTCAAAGAACGTGATTTGGCCAATTATGGCTTTCTGGGTTATCCGGTATTGCAGTCGGCCGATATTCTTGCGTATAAGGCGGCTCACGTGCCTGTAGGTGAAGATCAGGTGGCTCATGTGGAGTTAACCCGTGAAATTGCACGGCGTTTTAACTTTATCTATGGCCGTGAAGCCGATTTTGCTGAGAAAGCGGAAGCGGCTATAAAAAAGATGGGCAAGAAAAACGCTAAACTTTACAAAGAATTACGTAAGAAATTTCAGGAAAAAGGTGATGATAATGCACTCTCAACGGCACAAGCGTTACTTGATAGTCAGCAAAATATCACTGCCGGTGATAAAGAACGCCTGTTTGGCTTTTTAGAAGGCAGCAGCCGTATTATCTTACCCGAGCCAGAAGCCTTGTTGACAAAAGCATCGAAAATGCCGGGATTAGATGGTCAAAAGATGTCAAAATCGTATAACAACACAATTGCCTTACGGGATGAGCCAGACGATGTTGCAAAAAAACTGCGCACAATGCCAACCGATCCGGCACGGGTAAGAAAAACCGATCCGGGTACACCAGAAAAGTGCCCGGTTTGGAAGCTGCATCAGGTATACTCTGATGACAAAACATTAGAATGGGTTCAGCAATCATGCACCTCGGCCAGTATTGGTTGTCTGGATTGTAAAGAACCGGTTATTGAAGCCGTTTTGGCTGAACTTGCGCCAATACGAGAACGTGCAAAAGAATACGAAGAAAATCGAGTTTTAGTGCGGAATATTATCAACGACGGTAATGAAAAAGCGCGCGAAGTGGCAAAAGAAACCCTGGCAGAAGTGCGCCAGGTAATGAACCTGTCTTATCGTTAAAGCAAATAGCTGCGCGCAATATTAAAGAGATATTATGACGAACACAGTAGAAACTTCTGAAGCAGAAACAACAGTAGAGCAGAACGGTACTTCTGTTATGAATAAAACTGTGGAAGCCAATGGGCAACAATCTGAAATGCCATTTGCCGTTGTACAAGGCACAGCGGTTAATACTTTACCGCAAGATTTATATATTCCACCCGATGCGCTGGAAGTTTTTCTTGCCGAAACATTCGAAGGTCCACTGGATTTACTACTGTATCTAATAAAAAAACAAAACCTTGAAATTCTGGATTTACCGATAGCTGAAATCACACATCAGTATGTTGAATATGTTGAGGTAATGACTGAAATCCAGTTGGAACTAGCAGGTGAATATTTAGTGATGGCAGCTATGCTTGCTGAAATTAAATCACGCATGTTATTGCCACGGCCAAAAACTGAAGAGCAGGAAGAGGGTGATCCGCGTGCAGAGTTAGTTCGACGTTTACAGGAATATGAGCGTTTTAAACAGGCCGCAGAAGACATTGATAACCTGCCGCGTGTAGGACGCGATGTCTATAAACCAACAGTACAAATTCCAGACTTAAAAGTTGTTAAAGAGCCACCTAAAGTTGAGATGAAAGATATACTGGCAGCATTTAATAATGTAATGAAACGTGCAGCAGCCTATAAACATCATCATATTGATTTAGAGCCTCTTTCAGTGCGTGAGCGGATGTCGAACGTTTTAAAAAGTGTGCGTAGCGATGCCTATGTAGACTTTGGTGATTTATTTGATGTTACCGAAGGCAAGAGCGGTGTAGTGGTGACGCTACTGGCTATTTTAGAACTGGTTAAGCAAACGTTAATTGAATTGGTACAAACAGAAGCCTATGCGGTTATTCATGTTAAAGCGATTAGCGCAGCCAATGATGCAGAATTAAATTAATAACTATTATCCGACATAAGATTTTTTTAAAGAGGTTGCTGGATGAAAAATGAAGAACTAAAGCCTGTTGTTGAAGGTTTAATATTTGCCGCAGACGAACCAATGAGCATTAAGGATTTATTTGCGGTTTTTAATGAGAACGCAGCGATTGAGCAGGTACAAATCAAGGAAGTTCTTGAGCAACTTAAAGAAGAATATGAAGGTCGAGGTCTGGAACTAAAAGAAGTTGGTAGTGGTTTCCGTTTTCAGGTAAGAGAAGCACACGCCCAATGGATAGCTAAGCTCTGGCAGGAACGGCCTGCAAAATATTCACGTGCATCGCTTGAAACATTAGCATTGATTGCTTACCGGCAGCCAATTACGCGTGCCGAAATTGAAGACGTGCGTGGTGTCAGTGTCAGCTCCAATATCATTAAGGCTCTTGTTGAGCGTGAATGGGTACGTGTGGTTGGGCATCGTGATGTGCCTGGCAAACCGGCGTTATACGCAACAACAAAGAAATTTCTGGATTATTTTAATTTAAAAACTCTGGAAGACTTGCCACCATTGTCCGAGTTAAAAGATATTGATGCTATTAATGAACAATTAATTTTAAGTGACACACCGGAGGCCGGTAATCTGGAATCAAAAGATTCGGCTTCAGAACAAATTGATGAAGACGAAGATAAGAGGCTGGATGAGATGGACACGGTTGATGATATTGATGTCTCGGATATGGCCGACGTTGTGAAGATAGACAGTGCAAAAGACAAGGACGAAGAACAATCAAGCAGTGAAGCCTTAACGGCAGAGAATTAAGTTAAATTTTTTGTGTCATTGCCGCACTATTGTTTGCAATGATAGCTTTTGAAACTGTAGTCTAAATCATTAAAACGCCTAAATTAAAGTACCCGTTATGTCTTTACCAAGATCGACCGATACCGAGAAAATTCAGAAAGTCCTTGCAAGAAAAGGATTGGCATCTCGCCGCAAAGTAGAAGACTGGTTACGTGAAGGTCGTATCTCGGTTAATGGAAAAATAGCAAAGCTGGGGGACAGAATCACTTTAGATGATAAAGTGATTGTTGATGGCAAGCCGGTACGCCATCTTAATCAACAACAACGTAGCCGGGTTATTATTTACCATAAACCCACTGGTGAAGTATGTACGCGGAATGATCCGGAAGGGCGTAAAACAATTTTTGATCATCTGCCACGCTTAGGGGGGAGCCGCTGGATAGCCATTGGGCGTTTAGATATTAATACCTCTGGTATTATTTTATTAACCACCGATGGTGATTTAGCCAATCGTTTAATGCACCCACGCAGTGAAATTGAACGAACCTATGCGGTGCGAGTAATGGGTGAAGTGGAAATGAAACAGATTCAGGCCTTGACTAAAGGTGTGATGTTAGAAGACGGTATGGCAAAATTTGATTCGGTTGTGGCCGCTGGTGGTGAAGGCTTTAATCGTTGGTATCATGTTCGTTTGCATGAAGGTCGTAACCGGGAAGTACGGCGATTATGGGAAGCGATTGGTATGCAGGTCAGTCGTTTAATCAGAATCAGTTTTGCCGGTATTCCATTACCACGTAACCTGCGTTTAGGAAAACGTCAGGAACTTGCACCTGAAGATGTTAAGCGATTACGTGAGCTGGTTAAGTTAGAACGGGTGCGTTTGCCTAAACGTAATATGCAACGTAAACGATAGATGTTGGGCTTCGGTAACTGCTCCTGCATCCCCACGCATTTCCAGGAAAGAACCATTAAAAATACAGGTATCAATAGTCGAAAAAAACGCCGTCAGTGCGAAGGAACAAAGTGACTGCGGCAATCTCAAGTTAACGTTTAATCATAAGATTGCCGCGTCAACATTGAAAAACAGGTGTTTTTCAATGTTTCCTCACAAAGACAGGCAACACTAAATTTCGTGGGGATCCCTCAGCAACAGGCCTTAATTAAACGGCTTTTTTCATCTGGTGCTTGGAGCGCAAAGTATAAGGTTTAAGTGCTTTGGGTAATTCAATATTTTCACTTAACAGCAATACAACTTTATCTACATCACTATCCCTTGTGGCAATTTTGTGTAGCAGTTTGATGATTTCTTTATCTTCCAGTGCTGAATTAAAATCACGCAGGATAAACACTCCGAAGTGCTGACTGCCATCAATGTGTTCAAGCAGGTCGACAGGATCTTGTGTTCGGGGAATGGCGATATGTGAGGCGCCAACACGATACATGCTAGCACCAGGCGTGCTAATATAATACGCTTTGTTACTAAAACGACTAAGCTGAGTAAACAGATCGGATACACGATCAGTATCGTAAGTTTCGATGCTAACAATACGATAGCCCGATTCGAGCATTTGTTCCAGTTGTGTGAGATAGTTCATTGGCTACAACCCATCTGTTTCGTTCCCATTTCTGTTCATCCTACAGGATATTATTAGTAGAATACACCGGCATGGGTGATCATTGACTATTATAAATATAGCCAATAATTGGGATCAACGCCTGATTTAAGCTGTGATATGCATCATATTATGCATAAAATGACTATTTTAGGGGGATAAACTGGCTTAACTCGCCTTCATGCGCGATTTAGCGTAGTAATGAATTTTATTGCGGCCGGTTTCTTTTGCTCTGTATAACGCAGCATCTGCCTTGTTAAACAACCGCTTAGCATCATCTCGTGTAGTAAGACTTGAAATACCAATACTGACAGTGAGTGGAATGGTGCTATCTTCATGCTCGAAATAGGCATTCTCAATTTCTTCACGAATACGTTCTGCCACATTGGCGGCACCATCGCTGTCGGTACCATTGAGGATAATGGTGAATTCTTCACCACCGTAGCGGAATAATTCGTCACTTGCGCGAAGTGTATCTTTAATGACTTCGGTTACTTTGCGCAGCACATTGTCCCCCGTGCTGTGGCCATAATTGTCATTAACCTGCTTAAAAAAATCAATATCAATGACAGCAAGTGACAACGGCATATGGTGGCGATGTGAGCGTTCCACTTCTTTCTCAATGGCAGAATCAAAAGCAGCCCGGTTATTCGCACCGGTGAGAGGATCAACCTGAGACGATACAACCGCACGTTTATACAAAATTGCATTACGCACGGGGTATAGAACCTGACAAAGAATGGTTTCCAGTTGATTGGTTTCTGCTTCTGCAAAGCGCTTTTTACGGCTAAAGGAAAGTTCTCCAAGCAACTCTTCTCCTAAACGAAGGCGGTAAGTGCAACTATGACGCTGGGTTTTGCCATAGAGGAATTCATAATTAAATTCATTATTTGTAAATTGTGCACCGTCAAAACGAATTAAATGACTCACTGCATCCAGAAAATAATTGAGCACAGTATCAAGCTCTAATGAGGTTTGTAATAAGCCTGCGAGCTTGAGCGTTTGCTCGAGTTCTGCTGGAATAATATCTAATGCATCATGACCCAAAACAGCGGAGTTCAAATTTAAGCTTGAACTACTTTGGATAGAAGATTGTGTCGACATTTTAAATCACCTTGGCTAATGTGTTGCTTAAGGTACATGCGATAACCATGCCATATCGTATTGATAAAGTATTTTATTTAAAAACAACACCTTATAGTGTCTAATTTACACGTATTAGAAATTAGTCAAAAATTTGTCGCTTAAAACGGAGGGCAATGAGGCGTATTATTGCCGGTTTTATTTATTTTTGCCATTGAGCGGCAATGGTTTGCTTATGCGTATTTAGACTGTCGTTGCCCATTAAATATAAGTAGCAGGGCATAATGGTCTCAGGTAGAGGGGACTCGGTTGGCACTTCACCGGGGAAGGCATTGCGTCTAAAACGGGTGCGGACGCCGCCCGGATCAATGCTGTTAACTCGAATTTGGGTTGTGTTCTCAAGTTCCTCAGCAAGCGTTACCATTAAATTATCAATACCGGCTTTTGATGCACCATAAGCTCCCCAGTAAGCATTGGGGTTTTGCCCAACGCGGTCGGTTGTGAAAACAATGGACGCATTTTCGGCTTTCATTAATAACGGTATTAGCGCTTGAGTTAATAAAAATGGCGCAGTCAAGTTTACGTGTAACGTTGTGACCCAGTCTTTTGGCTTATAGCTTGCCAGTGGTGTCATTAAACCCAGTTGGGCTGCATTGTGTAACAGGCCATCAAGCTGGCCGAAATTTTTCTCAAGCGTGTCGGCCATGCTTGCATAGTCATCGACACTGGCACCTGAAAAATCGATAGGGTAAATCGCGGGTTCAGGACTTTTTGCCGCAATAATGTCATCATAAACCTTTTCAAGTTTAGGAATGGTTTTACCGGCTAATATAACAGTTGCACCGTATGCGGCATAAGTCTTTGCCGCTTCCGCACCAATCCCGTCACCGGCACCCGTGACCAGGATGGCTTTATTTTTGAGTAGATTATCAGGTGCTTTATACGCTACTGCTTCAGCTTGTTCAGTTGAGGCTTGTATTTTTGCTTGCATAATATTTTTACTACTCCGCTAAAATTTGTTGGGCACATTGCAGGCCACTGCGAACAGCCCCTTCGAGTGTTGCCGGGTATTGGGTATTGGTGTAATCGCCAGCCAGCCAGATATTGTTGATTACCGTTTTATTCGTTGGCCGTATTCTATTGATATTAATTGATGCCGTAAAGGTTGCGCGCTTTTCTCTAATAACAAAAGCATCGAGTGGTTCTGGCCAATGGGGGTAAAACTGGGCCAGTTCCTCGGTGACTGTTTTAATCAGCGAGGGGTTATCCATTTCTAAATGTGGGCCATCACTGCTGATTATAATGGAAACCAGACCTGGTTGGTTGGTTAAACTTGTTTTGTTAAACATCCACTGGCTTGTTGTTCCAATAAACCCCTGCATACTGCGTTCGCAATGAATTGTTTCAGGGTATTGTAAATAGACAGTGCAGATTGTCTGGTAGCTAAATTGATTTAAGTTTTTGATAACGGGGTCGAGTATTTGCTGTGTGTTTAAGCCTGTCAGTAATTTTGCTGCTGCAGGGGGTGGCGTGGCAAGCACGATATGTTTTGCCTGTAGCTGAAACGATGCAGTGGTAACCGAATAAAAATTATTTTCTTTGGTGATGGACAGTGCTTTTTGTTCTGGTAGAATTTTACCATTATGCTGTGTGATGTATTTTTCAGCCGGTATCGGAAGTATCTCAGAGAGACTTTTTTTAAAAAAGATTAAATCCGACGCCTGGCGTGACTTAAAAAAAGATTCCTTTAAAACCTGTAGAAATATTTCTGTGGATGCATGCTTGATGGGTGTGTTCATAATGGCTAAACAGAGTGGCTCCCATACAGACTGGATAACCGATTCTGTTTGTTTTTGTTGTACAAAAAAATCTTGCAGCCCTAAATCGAACGGAATTTTAATTAACTTCAGTTTGATTTTTGTACCTAATACCAACACGCAGAGTTTATCTTTTAATGATAAGCCTCGAGCGAACAGGAAACTGCCAATAATATTAAAAGGCGCCGGCAGTGGTATACAGGGCAGGGTAATTGATGCTTTTAGTTTTTGTTTATAATGAAGAGATAAACATTGCCGTTTGAGTAAATCTTTTTCTGTAGAGTAGCTCGCGAAAGGATAAACTTTTTGTATCAGGCGCAGTGTTTCTGTATAGGCGCCAATCATAATGTGGGTGCCATTATCGACGGTTGTTTGTTTGACTTTAACTGTGCGGGCACGCCCACCTAACTGTTTTGCCGATTCGATAAGGAAAATACTTTTTCCATTAGCAACAAGCTCAATGGCTGCGCTAAGCCCGGCCCAGCCGCCACCAATAATAAGTACATCTGTTTTATGATCTGGTTTGTCCATCTTGTTTATTTGATTGGCCAGGCGTTAATGTGACTTCAACCATTTTTTATGCTGCTTCTTCTCTTTACGATAAGTGCGCCAGGCTATCCATAGTTTTCGAATGGGGGTGAGTTTAATGCGGTGTTTTAAAACCTGAAAGTCATCTGCAATAATTTCATCCAGTGTTGCTTCGTAAATGGCTGCCATGATAAGCCCGGTACTTTGTTGATGGCGATCTTCCGCTGGCAAGACTGCGCGCGCATTTTTATAACAGGCTTTTGCACGTTCACACTGAAACTGTATTAATTTTTTAAAGTTAGTTTGATCTTCTTTACTATCCAGTTTGCCGCTATAAATCTGGTTTTGTGTGATATTAAAACGCTGTAATTCGTCTTCCGGGATATAAATTCGCTGGCGCAAGGCATCTTCATAAATATCACGGATAATATTA
Organism: Chromatiales bacterium; assembly: GCA_027076325.1. Classification (GTDB taxonomy): domain Bacteria; phylum Pseudomonadota; class Gammaproteobacteria; order UBA6429; family Thiohalophilaceae; genus SZUA-37. The sequence continues at coordinate 26,857 of JALTJZ010000048.1, forward strand.
GTGAGTTGCAGGGCATTGCCTAATAGCCGGGCATATTCCTGAGTTTGAGGATTGGAATAACCAAAAATTTCAATGGAGAGTAAACCCACCACACCGGCAACCCGGTAGCAGTATTGTTCGAGTGAATCAAAGTTGGGGTAGCGGGTATTATCAACATCCATCTGCATGCCATTGATCATTTCGTGCAGCAGTTCTTCTTTTAAGTTAAAGTCCTGGATAACCTGTTGCAGTTCCTGATTAACCAGGTGCTCGGGTTGGCCGTTATAGATTTTACTAACATCATTCCGCCACCATTCCAGTTTTATTCGGACAATATTGGGATCTTTAATCTCATCCGTTACATCATCGATTTCTCGGCAAAAGGCATAAAGCGCGGTAATGGCGCGACGTTTTTTTGCAGATAAGAACAGGAAGCTGTAATAGAAACTTGAGCCGCTTGCAGCGGTTTTATTCTGGCAGTATTCACTCGGTGTCATCGTTAGCTTATCTTTGTTTTGCGGAATGCGTGCCAGAGCATAACAAATTTATCGCGGCTTGTGAGTCTCGGGCGATCAAATACATTGGGTATTTTTTGCAGTTTATCAGTAATGGTCAGCCCACCGTGTATGATCATGCGAATCTCCAGGCCAAACAAACCTGAAAGCTGTTGCCCGAGCACTGCACCCGTTAACATGATTTTTTTTGCACGTTCGGTCTGGTGTTTCATTAAGCGTTGCATGCTGCTGTCATTTATTTTATTTAAAAAATGTTGCTCGGTTATATTGAATTGTACAAGTTCATTGGTTGGAATATAGATGCGGTTATTTTCATTAATATCCTGATAAATGTCCTGATAAAAATTAATGAGTTGTAATGCAGTACAAATAGCATCGGAGTTCTTCAGATTTTCATCCGTATTTTGTTGATGCAGGTGCAGCAATAAACGCCCAACCGGATTGGCAGAATAGTGGCAGTAATTTAAAATATCATCAAAACTTGCATAACGCTTGGTTTTTGTATCCATCTTGAATGCGGTAAGTAAATCAAAAAATAGATCCGTTGGCAGTTGGTGGTTTTTAATAACATCTGTTAAGGCAAATAAAATCGGATTATCTGAATATGAAACCTCCAGTGCTTTTTCAAAATCAGCCTGATACTGTTCGAGGGCTTGATAGCGCTTGCCATCGTCTAACTCACCTTCGTCTGCCAAATCGTCGGCATGGCGTGCAAACGCATAAATAACACTAATCGGCAGGCGTAGTTTTTTTGGTAAAAACCACGACGCAACCGGGAAATTTTCATAATGATTGCGTACAATTTGCTGACAATGTTGGTAAGCTTGTTGTAAAGTTAGTGTAGTCATAATGGATAGAGTAACAACGAAATGAAAAAATTAAAATTAATTATTTTAGGCGTGGTTATCGGGCTTGCGGCTGGCTTATGGGCGGGCGTTAATATTGGTAAGGAAAAATCTATTTTCAGTAATCCTTTCAAAGAGATTAGCCTGCAGGATCGTATTAAGCAAAAAGGCAATGAAGTAATGAAAGATGCGAAAGATGTTATTCGGGATAGTTTAAAAGATTAGCGATTTCTGTCCAGTACCCGTTTATTTAAAAATTGGTGTGCAGGGCTTTAATGCTTTCAATAATGGCTTTGGCACTGTCTTTTGAATACCCACCTCCGCCTAGAAAAACGGTTGGAATGGCGAGTGATTGCAGCTTTTGATACACCCGCTTATCTCTGTCGGCACACTCTGAAACAGACAACCCCAGACGTCCTAGCGGATCAGACTGTAAAACGTCAGTTCCTGCAATGACAAATGCAAGGCGATAGCCCGGTTCCAGTTTATTTAATGCCTCATTTAATACATTGTTATACTCTATCCCCAGTGTTCCCGCTTGCAAGGGCACATTAATATCTACCCGTTCTTTAGTTAGATTGTTTTGCGGGTAAATATCGTTGTTGTAGATATCAAAAAGGGTGATATTTTTGTTGTCCATAAAAGTATATGCATTGCCATTGCCGTGATGCGCATCAATATCTACTATCAGAATTTTATCTGAAGTGTCGAGCAAGCCACTTGTTTGCATTTGCTGTACTGCAATGCCAATGTCGTTATAGATGCAAAACCCTTGTGAGTTTCTTGGGGTAGCATGGTGATAACCACCGGATAAATTCCATGCATTTCTGCCATTTAAGGCATCCCGGGTGGCGGCAATGGTGCCGGCAACCCCCCAACGCATGGGTAAAAGGATACGTTTGTCGATAACAGAAAAGGGCAAGAAAGGAATATAGGGTATTTCCAATGCGCGGAGGATGTAGCGTTTGGCCGTTAACAGCTCCTTTTGTATTTCACCAACAAAATTATTAATACATTCCTGTGAAACCGGATTGTCGGGTTGTATTATTTGTATATTATCCAGCTTATGAATGGCTTTAAAGACTTTGGTGAATTTTAGCCCATCAAACGGATGGAGGTAATTGAGCAGTCCTAGATTGATGTTGTATTGAGGATGATAATAAATTCTCATGCTGACAGCTCGCTTGCAAATTTCAGGACTTGATCCGGTGTCCATATCCCTATACCCAAAACACGCGCGACCGTACCATAGTGACCTGCGTGCGGGATAAAGGATGGCTTGCAATTGCCACCTTCAATCAGTACTTTTGCAACAATATGCGAACAGTTATTTCTAGCAAGTTGATAACGTGGTGGATTTTTAAGCATATGCTTAATGTATGTCATAATACCATCTTCATCTAAGTTCGCTATCTCAATAGTAATGGGTGCTCGGTTGCCTTCATTGTGAATATCATCATGAATACTGTCCATAAACTGTCCAGGCTGACTGCGTTTTATTTTCAGATCTTTTACTCCCGCTTCACCGTCAGGCCAAAAACTTATATATTCATCTCGTATAGATATTGCGGTGTGGCCAATATGATTCGCATCAGGCATCCATATATGTATTCTAACCATTTTAATGTCCTTATTTTGATTTTCCTTTTACAGATTTTATATTGCTTTTGCTAGCTCCAGATCATAACCAACTCGTTGCGGTGTGCCAGCCCGGTTTGTTGCATCATGCTGTTGATAATTAATAATTATTTTTGCGAAACTTAGCAGAATAACTTCAGATGGTGGGGCATAGATGCTTGCTGTTATCGCATAACGGCTGATTAAACAGTCTTCCAGAGTGTATTCCATATACTCGTGTATTTTATCTGTTCTGGTGTGCACAAATTTAATCACAGCCTGTTTCCCTGTTGCGTTACAAAGTGATTGTTTAAAAAATTCGGTGGCAGAACTATCGGTATCCTTTAATAGTAACATTTCACTAATAATTGGACGGGATATTTCACGGTTGTTGAGTGACCCCGGAGTCATGGTGACTTTTCGTTTAACTTTAAAGCCGCATGATTTTATATTGATATGTCCCTGGTAACCGTCCGCAGTTACGTTTCCCTGAATACCGTCATATTTTAGATAAATGGCCATTGATAAAGTCCTTGATTTGTTTTTATTAATGGTTGAGTTTTGCATCATCCTAGCGTAAGAAGATGTTTAAAATCAAGCGCGATATAGCCAGTTAAAAAAAACAAGTGGGTTGTTAATCAATTTCCGTCGACTCTAACGACCGTGTTGCGGTTTCAATTTGCTCGGGTTGGTTTATTGGTTTTTTCTCATTAATACCCAGTTCTTTAAATTTTCGGGCGCTCGGCAGTATGCGGGTGTCAAAGGAGCCCACGGCGTTGTTAAAATGTTTGGTGCTGGTTTCGATGCTTTTGCCCAGCTTCGATAAGTGCTCAGAAAAAACAGCCAGACGTTGATAGAGTTCTTCACCTATATCACGAATTTTGTCGGCATTTTCTGCCAGTTGTTCCTGTCGCCAGCCATAGGCCACGGCGCGTAGCAGGGCAACAAAGCTGGTCGGGGTTGCCAATATAATTTGTTTACTTAATGCATCTTCGAGAAGGCCATGGTCATAATCCAGTGCGGTGGATAAAAACTGATCGCCGGGTATAAACAGCACAACAAAGTCAGGTGTGTTTTTAAGCTGGTTCCAGTAGGCTTTGCTGGCCAGTTCGTTGACGCGTTGTTTTACATTTTTGCAGTGGCGTTGCAATGCTAAATCACGTTCTTCGTCGGTACTGGCTTCGACGGCGGTTAAGTAAGCATCGAGCGGTGTTTTAACGTCCACCACAATTTCACGGCCATCGGGCATCCGTATAATCATATCAGGGCGTTGCAAGGCATCTTCGGTTTTAATACTTTCCTGTGTGTAAAAATCACAGTGTTCAACCATGCCAGCCAGTTCGGCTAAACGTTTTAAGGTCATTTCACCCCATTGGCCACGCACTTCCGGACGGCGTAATGCCTGCACCAGGTTGCGTGTTTCATTTTGTAATGCAGACTGGTTAAGCGACATGGTTTCAAGGTGTTGCTGTAATGCGCCATAGGCGTGCTTACGATCTTTTTCAATTGAACGCATTTGTTGTTCGTTTTTTTCGAGGGCTTCCTTGATAGGTTTAATGAGTGTTTCAATGGCTTTTTCTTTTTCGGTTAGCTCATGTTTGGCGGTGTTCTGGAATTTTTTTAAGTTTTCATTGGCCAGTTTCAGAAATTCTTCATTGTTGTGTTTTAAAGCCTGACTGGATAAGGCGCTAAAGGTGTGGGTGAGTTGCTCACGTGCATTTTCCAGTGCCTGCAGTTTTTCTTTACTGGTATTGCGTTCCAGTTCAAGGGTGGTTGCCAGACTGATATTTTCCTGCTCAAGTTTGCGGTATTTATTCTGTGCCAGTAGATAAACAACCAGACCGGTCACGACGGCAGCAATAACTGGGATGACCACTAAAAGCTGTTCTAAGGTTAGCGCATTCATGGCATGCTCCGGTATTGTTTTATCCAGTCAATAATATCCTGAGGTTGCTCGACAACATCGGTTGCACCCCATGACAGAGGTTTATCATCTTCGCCAATATAGCCAAACAAGGCAACCAGTGTTTGCATATTGGCATTTTGCCCGGCTTCAATATCGCGTTGGGCATCACCTATATATATAGTATCGGCCGGGGTACAGTTCATTAATTCACAGGCGTGTAATAAGGTGCCGGGATCGGGTTTGCGGGTTTCAAGTGTGTCACCACTGACAATACACTGAGGCTGGCTGGGTAAGGCTCCTGATGAATTTAGTGCAGCCATCAGTGGATCGGTTAACCAGCCGGGTTTATTGGTAACAATACCCCAGCCGATATTGTTTTCAGCCAGATAATTCAGAACAGTCTCAATGCCATTAAAGGGACGGGTAAACCGGGCAATGTTTTGTTTGTAGTATTCAAGCAGTTGCTGGCGATAAGTTTCGAAGCTGGGGTGCTCGGGTTCGATTTGAAAACCCAGTTGAATTAATGCAATACCGCCGTTGGAAACAACCGGGCGAATCGCTTCAAAAGGTAAAGCGGCCTGCCCATTTTTTGTTAAAACAAAGTTCAGTGCTTCGGCGAGATCCTGTGCGGTATCGGCAAAGGTGCCATCAAGATCAAACAGAACGGCTTTTAGCCTGGTTTTTTTGTTCATGGTGTTGTTGTCATTGGTGGCATGTTAATGTCCACTAAAAAATTCATGGTCATTGCGAGCCCTGTTTTTAGGGCGTGGCAATCTTGCTGTTATGGTTCTACTGAAGCAGATAGCCGTGCTCAGTTTGTTTTCTTGCAATGACTTCCCCTTTAGTAACGTTGCAGTCGTTTGTTATAACTAAACATTCAATTGACAGTGCATTAAGTAATTAACATCCACATCAAAACCCAATGCGTAACGTTTACTGAATGGATTGTAGCTCATGCCGGTGAGTTCTCGTGCGTTCAGTCCGGCTTCCCGTATCCAGCTTGTGAGTTCGGATGGCTTAATAAATTTGTCGTAGTGGTGGGTGCCTTTTGGCAACATGCGCAATATATATTCTGCACCGACAATGGCGAGTAAGTAGGATTTTGGATTACGATTAATCGTCGAAAAAAATACGTTGCCACCGGGTTTAACCAACCCGGCACAGGCTTTTATAATGGAGGCTGGATCAGGTACATGCTCCAGCATTTCCATGCAGGTGACCACATCAAACTCACCGGCATGTTGTTCGGCCATTTCTTCGGCAGTCATTTGCTGGTAGTCAATCTCCAGCCCCGACTCATGTTGATGCAACTTTGCAACTTGCAGCGGGGCTTTCCCCATATCAATGCCAGTAACGGTTGCACCACGTTGTGCCAGACTCTCCGCTAAAATACCGCCGCCACAACCCACATCGATGACTTTTTTACCTTTTAAGCCATTGCTGCGGCGATCGATATAGTCCAGGCGCAGGGGATTAATTTCATGTAAGGGCTTAAATTCGCTTTCCTTATCCCACCAGCGTGACGCAAGTGCTTCAAATTTTTCGATTTCAGCCGGATCGACATTTAAGGTTTCGGCATTAATATTATTTGTTTGTGCGTTCATGTGTGTTTACTCAGTTTAATTCAAGCATTAATTTTTTGTTGCCACTGTTGTGCTGTTTTGCAAAGTTGCTCACTGTCTAAAGTTGTTAACTGATGCTGCTTGACAACATGGTTGCCTGCCACCCAGACATCACTTACTTGCTGGCGGTTGGCAACGTAAACCAGTTGTGAAACAGGGTTGTACATTGGTTGGGTTTCCAGCGCCGACAAGTCCACAGCAATTATATCGGCCGCTTTGCCGACTTCAAGTGAACCGGTTTCGTTATCCAGCCCCAGTGCTTTAGCGCCATTAATGGTGGCCATGCGCAGAGCCTGTGCAGCCGAAACGGCGCGGGCATCTTTGGCAACAGCTTTGGCGAGCAGGGCGGCGGTGCGCATTTCAGAAAACATATCCAGATCATTATTACTGGCGGCACCATCCGTGCCTAACGAAACATTGATCTCGGCATTGAGTAATTTTTGTACCGGGCAAAAACCACTGGCCAGTTTTAAGTTGGATTCAGGGCAATGTGCAACCTGTACGCCATAGGTGGCGAGAGTTTGAATTTCTTTATCGGTGAGCTGCGTCATATGTACCGCTATCAGGCGTGAGGATAATAAACCTAAATTTTCCAGACGTTCGATAGGGCGTTGGCCGGTTTCCTTTACCGCCTGATTAATTTCGTCTTCGGTTTCATGTAAATGAATCTGAATGGGAATATCCAGCTCTTCAGCCAGTGTGTTTAGTTTTTGCAAAGCTGTATCTGCAACCGTGTAAGGCGCATGGGGTGCAAAGGATGTTTTGATTAATGGGTTACCATGAAGTTGATCGTGCAAGGCTAAGCCTTTGCGCAGGTATTCGTCGGCATCTTGCGCATAGGCTGAAGGGAAGTCGATAACAATCAAACCAACGGAGGCGCGTATTTGCGCCTGCTTCGCGGCGCGCGCGACTTCTTCAGGGAAGAAGTACATATCAGTAAAGCAGGTTGTGCCACCGCGTAACATTTCAGCGCAGGCAATTAGACTACCATCGTAAACAAATTCATTGCTGACCCATTTTGCTTCCGTTGGCCAGATATGTTCATTGAGCCAGGTCATTAATGGCAAGTCGTCGGCCAGACCGCGCATTAAGGTCATTGCTGCGTGGCCATGAGTATTGATTAAGCCGGGCAGCAGTGCATGGTTATCCAGTTGATGCACTTCACTGGCATTGTATTGCGTATTGGCTTTGTCGGAGGGCAAAAGTGCAAGGATGCGACCTTTATCGAGCGCAATCGAATAGTTTTCATAAACCGTTGCCTGCGGTTCAACCGGAATAAGCCATTTTGCATGGATCAATGTATCGATGTTTTGCATAAAGTATTCAAATAATTTGCAATAAAGTAATGCTATGATACCAGTTTTCGCTGCAAGTAAAACATAAAGGAAAATCAATGGATAACGAAGGCATTCAACCTGTTCAATGGCAGGATAATCAACTTTTACTGTTAGATCAGCGGCTTTTGCCAGAACAAACTGTTTACCTGCATTATTCAAAATCAACTGAAGCAGCCGATGCGATTACCGATATGGTGGTGCGCGGTGCGCCAGCAATTGGCGTGACAGCGGCTTATGCCATGGTGCTTGCGGCACGCGAAGCGATGGCATTATCGGCAAATAACTGGCAACAGGAACTAACTCCTTTTATTGATTACCTGGCCAAAGCCCGCCCCACCGCAATCAATTTGCACTGGGCGATAGTGCGGATGCAGGCCTGTATCGAAACATTGGCTACTAATAACGACACTGCCCTGGCAACCTTGCTTGATGAAGCCAAAGCGATTCACAGCGAAGATATTCAGGCGAATAAAACCATGGGTGAATTTGCCAGTGCTTTGTTACCAGAAAATTGCGGCGTACTGACCCATTGCAATGCCGGCGCATTAGCAACCGGTGGCTATGGCACGGCGTTGGGGGTTATCCGTTCGGGTGTGGCCAATGGTAAAATCACCAAAGTGTATGCCGATGAAACCCGTCCGTGGTTGCAAGGTGCACGTTTAACGGCCTGGGAATTGTTGCAGGACAATATTCCGGTGACTTTAATTGCCGATTCTGCGGCGGCTTATTTAATGCAGCAAGGCAAAATACAGTGGATAGTGGTGGGTTCAGACAGGATTGCCGCAAACGGTGATGTGGCCAACAAAATTGGAACCTATAGCCTGGCGGTAGCGGCAAAATATCATGGGATTAAGTTTATGGTGGCGGCGCCTACCTCCACTATTGATATGGATATGCCCTCGGGCGATGGCATTCCGATTGAATCACGCCCTAAGGATGAAGTGTTGGCGGTCATGGGGCACCGTGTTGCGGCAGAAGGTGCCGATAGCTGGAATCCGGTGTTTGATGTGACCCCTGCAAGCCTTGTTGATGCCATTGTGACGGAGAAAGGAGTGGTTGAGCAACCTACCACGGATAAAATTCTGGCAATGATGCAATCAGGCACTTAAAAATAGCAAAATTTATTCTCACGCCCGTATCAAGCCGTACAGCGATTTTTAGCATTATGCAGTAGTAAGCAATACATGGTACAATTTCGGGCTTAAATCTGCTTAAAAACTAAAAGAATGAAGAGACAAAATTAAAATTCATGACTGAATTCGCCAAAGAAATCCTGCCGATTAATATCGAAGATGAAATGCGTCAATCCTATCTAGATTACGCCATGAGTGTGATCGTCGGGCGGGCACTTCCTGATGTTCGCGATGGGCTCAAACCGGTTCATCGCCGGGTGTTATACGCGATGCGCGTTTTAGGTAATGACTGGAACAAACCCTACAAAAAATCAGCACGTGTGGTGGGTGATGTCATTGGTAAATACCACCCGCATGGTGACACGGCGGTTTATGACACCATCGTTCGCATGGCACAGCCTTTTTCGTTGCGTTATATGCTGGTTGACGGGCAGGGCAACTTTGGTTCGGTTGATGGTGACGCACCTGCGGCAATGCGTTACACCGAAGTGCGCATGTCTAAAATTGCCCATGAGTTGCTGGCTGATCTCGATAAAGAAACCGTCGACTTTACGCCCAACTATGACGAATCTGAACACGAGCCCGAAATATTACCGGCGAAAATCCCTAATCTTTTAGTGAATGGTTCATCTGGTATCGCGGTGGGCATGGCAACCAATATCCCGCCACATAATTTAGTGGAAGTGATTAACGCCTGCTTAGCCACAATTGAAACCCCAACGATTGATATTCCTACTCTAATGAGCATTATGCCGGGGCCCGATTTCCCAACCGCTGGTATTATTAATGGCGCGCGTGGTATTGCCGAAGCTTATGCCACTGGCCGTGGTCGTATTTATGTTCGTGCACGCACCCATGTTGAAACATCTCCGAAGGGTAAAGAAGCCATTATTGTGACCGAGCTGCCTTATCAGGTAAATAAAGCTCGTTTGTTAGAACGTATTGCTGAACTGGTTAAAGAGAAAAAGCTTGACGGTATTAGTGGTTTGCGTGACGAGTCGGATAAAGACGGCATGCGCGTGGTCATCGAATTACGCCGTGGTGAAGTATCCGAAGTAATGATCAATAACCTGTACAAGCACACACAAATGCAAAATGTGTTCGGGATTAATATGGTGGCACTGGTTGATGGTCAGCCGCGTATTTTAAATCTTAAACAGGTTCTTGATGCTTTTATTCGTCACCGCAAAGAAATTGTTACCCGTCGTACTATTTTTGAGTTACGTAAAGCGCGTGAGAAAGCGCATGAGCGTGAAGGTTTAGCGATTGCCTTAGCCAATATCGATCCCATCATTGCATTAATTAAATCAGCAGCCAATCCAGCGCAAGCAAAAGAACAGTTATTAGCAACGGCATGGGAACCGGGTGCGGTTATTCAAATGATTGAAAAAGCCGGTGCCGAGTTAAGTGCTGATGCATCAAGGCCAGAAGGTTTAAGTAAAGAGTTTGGTTTGCGCGATGGTAAATATTATTTATCGGACTCACAGGCACAAGCCATTCTAAATATGCGGCTACACCGTTTAACCGGTTTAGAACACGAAAAGATCATTGCTGAATATGAAGAATTGTTAAAATTGATTGCCGAGTTGATGGCAATACTGGCAAGTGAAGTACGCTTAATGGAAGTGATTACCGAAGAACTAATTGAAATGCGTGACCAGTACGGCGATGAACGTCGCACCGAAATTATTTCAAGTCAGGAAGACTTAACCATTGAAGACTTAATTACAGAAGAAGATGTGGTGGTGACGTTATCGCATGAAGGCTATGCCAAGTCACAACCGCTAACAACCTATACCGCTCAACGTCGCGGTGGTAAAGGCAAAGCAGCAACCTCGGTTAAAGACGAAGACTTTGTTGATAAGCTGTTTGTTGCCAATACCCATGACACGATTCTGTGTTTCTCCAGTGCGGGCAAAGTTTACTGGCTTAAAGTGTTCGAGCTGCCGCAAGCCGGGCGAACCGCACGTGGTAAACCAATAGTGAATTTATTGCCGTTATCCGATGGTGAACGCATTAGTGCAATCTTACCAATAAGAGAATACAGCGAAGACAAATATATTTTATTTGCAACGGCCAACGGTACGGTTAAGAAAACACCGCTCAAAGATTTTTCAAGGCAACGGGCTTCCGGCATTATTGCAGTTGAAATTCGTGAAGGTGATCGTTTAATTGGTGTTGAACTCACCGAAGCCGGCCAGGACGTTATGTTGTTTAATAGTGCAGGTAAAGCGATTCGTTTTAATGAAAGTGACGTGCGTTCAATGGGGCGTGCCTCGGTTGGTGTGCGTGGCATTAAATTAAAAGACGGCCAAAAAGTGATTTCACTGGTGATTGCTTCGGAAGGCTATCTGTTAACTGCCACTGAAAATGGTTTTGGTAAGCGCACATCCATTAGTGACTATCCGGTGCATGGTCGTGGCGGTATGGGGGTTATCTCGATTCAAACCAGTGAACGCAATGGTGATGTGATAGGTGCCGTGCGCGTTGATAACGACGACGAGATTATGTTAATCACAACCAGTGGTACGTTAGTTCGAACCCGTGTCGCAGAAATTTCTGAAATGGGTAGGAACACACAAGGTGTGCGTTTAATACGTTTATCCGAAGGCGAAAAACTGTCGGGTCTGGAACGAATTGAAAATATTGAAGCAGAAGTAATCACCTCTTCTGATTTAGACGATAAAACTGAATAGATTTTTTAATTTTTAGATTGTTTAAGGAGTAGTTTAGATGTCCAGAGTTTATAATTTCAGTGCCGGCCCGGCTATGTTACCCGAGGCGGTATTGAAACAAGCTCAGCAGGAGATGCTGGATTGGCAGGGTACCGGCATGTCGGTGATGGAAATGAGCCATCGCGGTAAGGAATACATGTCAATTGCAGAAAAAGCCAAACAGGATTTTATTGATGTGATGTCGATTCCTGATACACATGAGGTTTTATTTCTTCAGGGTGGCGCAAGCTCACAATTCGCGATGGTGCCACTCAATTTATTAGGCGATAAAAAAACCGTTGATTATGTGAATACCGGTGCCTGGTCTAAAAAGGCTATTGCCGAAGCGAAACGTTTTTGTGACGTGAATGTAGTTGCCAGTAGTGAAGAACAAAATTTTTCGACTGTACCTGCACAAGACAACTGGAACCTTTCCGATGATGCTGCCTATTTACATTACACCCCCAATGAAACCATTGGTGGTGTTGAATTTCCATTTGTGCCAGATGTAAATGTTCCACTGGTTGCCGATATGTCGTCAACGATTTTATCACGGCCGGTGGATGTATCGAAGTTTGGTGTTATTTATGCCGGTGCGCAAAAAAATATTGGCCCTGCTGGTTTAACCATGGTAATCGTGCAAAAAGATTTAATCGGTCAGGCTGCAAAACACACACCGAGCATGTTTGATTATGCAGTGCATGCTAAATCGGATTCAATGAATAACACACCGCCGACTTATGCCTGGTATCTGGCCGGGCTGGTATTCGCATGGTTGAAAGAACGCGGTGGTCTGGAAAAAATGGCAGAAGTTAATCAACGTAAAGCCGCCAAACTTTACGCTGCCATTGATGCTTCCGATTTCTATGCCAATCCGGTCGATGTGCCGTGCCGTTCATGGATGAATGTGCCGTTTACTTTGGCGGATGCAGAACTGGATGTAACGTTTTTAGAAGAAGCGAAAAAACAAAACCTGACCACATTAAAAGGCCATCGCTCAGTCGGTGGTATGCGTGCCAGTATTTATAACGCCATGCCAGAAGCCGGTGTGGATGCACTGGTTGCTTTTATGCAGGACTTTGAAAAACGTAACGGTTAATGGTTTTTTGTTGCTGTTTGTAATATTTAAAATAAAAAAGATTAAATGATGAAAAAAATTCTAACTTTAAATAATATTTCAGTTGCCGGTTTAGACCGTCTGCCACGGGACAGCTATGAAGTTTCATCTGAGTGCAGTGCACCCGATGCGATTATCTTACGTTCGTATAAAATGCATGATATGGATATTCCAGACAGCTTAAAAGCAGTCGGTCGTGCCGGAGCCGGTACCAATAATATCCCGGTTGAAAAAATGTCTCAAAAAGGGGTCGTGGTTTTTAATGCCCCCGGTGCGAATGCCAATGCGGTTAAAGAACTGGTGATTGCGGGTATGTTAATTGGCTGTCGCAACTTATGTCAGGCATGGAATTACACGCGCGCGCTTGAAGGTGATAACAGCGAAATTAGTAAAGCGGTTGAACAGGGCAAAAAAGATTATGCCGGTTTTGAATTACCCGGCCGTACATTAGGCGTTGTTGGTTTGGGTGCAATTGGTCGCTATGTTGCCAATGCTGCGCTGGATTTAGGTATGAACGTGATTGGTTATGATCCGGGTATTACCGTAGAAGGCGCATGGCAACTTTCATCAACAGTACAAAAAGCGGCAAGTATTGAAGAACTTCTATCAAAAGTGGATTTTGTCACATTCCATGTGCCCCTTATTGAAGCAACTAAAAATATGATTAATGCTGAGCGCATCAAGGTAATGAAAGACAATGCCATTATCCTGAATTTTGCCCGTGATGGTATTGTGGATGATGCCGCTGTATTAGAAGCGTTAAATGCAAAAAAACTTTATTCGTATGTTTGTGACTTCCCAAGTAACGAAATTAAAGATCATGAGCGTGTGGTATCGCTACCGCATTTAGGTGCATCGACAGTAGAAGCAGAAGATAATTGTGCCATTATGGTTGCCGAGCAGGTTCGAGACTACCTTGAAAATGGTAATGTGTTAAATTCTGTTAATTTTCCAGCCGTAAAAATGGAACGCAATGGTTCGCATCGTATTACTGTTGTGAATAGTAATGTGCCCAATATGGTGGGGCAAATTTCAACCACTTTAGCCAGCGCTGATTTAAATATTGTTGATATGTTAAATAAATCACGCGAAGATTTAGCTTACACTATTATTGATGTGGATGCCGAACCGCCACAAAGTATCATTGATGAAATCAAGTCGATTGATGGTGTGTTAACTGTTCGGGTCATCACCTAATATTTTAAGGGTTAGGTTTATCTTTTTATGAGCGACCGTTTATTAGAATTGAGGGAAAAAATTGACAGCCTGGATCAGCAGATCCAGGCGTTAATTACTGAACGAGCCAGTGTTGCACAGCAAGTGGCTGAAGCCAAGCAGGAGTCCAACGACAGCGTTTTTTACCGTGCCGAGCGCGAAGCACAGGTTTTGCGTCGGGTGATGGAGCGTAACAACGGGCCATTAAGCAACGAAGAAATGGCGCGTTTATTCCGGGAAATTATGTCAGCTTGCCTTGCTTTAGAGCAGGTAATGGCGATTGCGTTTTTAGGACCGGAAGGCACTTTTACTCAGGCTGCGGCATTAAAGCATTTTGGTCATTCTATTAATACCGTTCCGCTCGCATCCATTAGTGATGTGTTTCGTGAAGTGGAATCGGGTGCGGCATCGTATGGTGTGGTGCCGGTTGAAAATTCAACCGAAGGGGTGGTTAATCATACTCTGGATGAATTTATGACATCATCGCTTAATATCTGTGGTGAAGTGATTTTACGTATTCATCATAATTTGCTGAGCAATGAAACGGAGCTTGCTAACATTAAAAAGGTTTATTCGCATCAGCAGTCATTAGCGCAATGTCGGCAATGGTTAGACAGTAATTTACCCGAGGTTGAGCTGGTTGATGTGAGTAGCAATGCGGCGGCAGCGGCAATGGCGGCGAAAGAAAAAAACACCGCAGCCATCGCCAGTGAAACAGCAGCAGAAATCTATAAACTTAATATGCTGGTACCGAACATTGAAGATGAACCGGACAACACCACACGGTTTTTAATTATTGGTAAACGTGAAACACCAGCCAGCGGTGAAGATAAAACATCCTTACTTATTTCAACGGCAAATCGTTCCGGTGCGCTATTAGGTATACTTCAGCCTTTTGCCAATAATAATATATCAATGACACGGATAGAGTCGCGGCCATCAAGGCGCGGCACATGGGACTATGTTTTTTTTGTCGATATTGATGGCCATGAAAGTGACGACAATGTTAAGCAGGCATTAAAAGAACTCAACAAATCGGCAACCATGGTTAATGTTTTAGGATCTTTCCCTAAAGCCGTTTTATAAATATTTATTCTATTCTTTCTTTCAGGGATTCGTAAGCTATTATGTCGCAACAAATTCAACCCGTTATATTATCCGGTGGTTCAGGGTCACGCTTATGGCCATTGTCGCGTGCAATGTATCCAAAGCAGTTATTACCACTGGTAACAGACAATACCATGTTGCAGGAAACGGCTCTGCGATTAAACGATCTAGATATTGATGTTCTGGCGCCGATTATTGTTTGTAATGAAGACCATCGTTTTTTTGTTGCAGAGCAAATGCGACAGCTACAAATTGAAAACCCAACCATTATTCTGGAGCCAGTGGGGCGGAATACAGCGCCTGCATTAACACTGGCTGCATTGGCAACACAGAAAAAATCAGCGGATGCCATTATGCTGGTGATGCCAGCAGATCATGTGATTGATGAGATTGATGTTTTTCATCAAGTTGTAAAACAAGGTGCAGCTCTTGCTGCCGAAAATTATTTAGTAACATTTGGGATACAACCGAATGCACCTGAAACCGGCTATGGTTATATTAAAACAGGAACGCCGGTAGGCGATACGGATACGGCCTGTTTGATTGAAAGTTTTGTTGAAAAACCCGATGCAAAAACCGCAACTCACTATCTGGAGTCGGGTGATTATTTATGGAATAGTGGTTTATTTATGATGACGGCAGCGAGTTGGCTGGATGAAATAAAAGTATTGAATACCGCTATTTTTTCCGCAGCAGAAAAAGCCTATCAAAACGCGATACTGGATAATGATTTTTGCCGTGTTGACAAAGCGGCTTTTGAAGCCTCACCGAGTGATTCCATTGACTATGCAGTGATGGAAAAAGCTGCCGGTGCGGATACCCAGCATAAAGCAGCCGTTATTCCTTTAAACGCGGGCTGGTCAGATGTGGGTGTCTGGTCAACATTATGGGAAGTGGGTGACAAAGATAGCCAGGGTAATGTGACAAAAGGTGATGTCAGCCTGCATGAAACTGAAAACAGTTTGTTGTATTCCAGTGAACGGTATATCGCTGCCGTAGGGTTGAAAGATACCATTGTAGTAGAAACGGCCGATGCGATTTTAGTTGCGAATAAAAATAATGCACAAGACGTTAAAAAGGTTGTCGAAGCCCTGAAAGAAGGAAGCCGAGATGAATATCAAAACCATAGGCTTGTTTTCCGTCCGTGGGGTTCTTATGAATCGATTGATCGTGGCGAACGCTATCAGGCAAAACGTATAACGGTTAATCCGGGTGCAGCATTGTCATTGCAACTTCACCATCACCGTGCGGAACATTGGATTGTCGTGAGTGGTACAGCAGAAGTAACGCGTGGCGATGAAATATTTTTAGTGACTGAGAATGAGTCAACCTATATTCCTCTTGGCACCAAACATCGTTTAAAAAATAATGGAGCGATCCCTTTGGAAATGATAGAAGTTCAATCGGGTAGTTACCTGGGCGAAGATGATATCGTGCGTTTTGAAGATATCTATGGTCGTTCGAGCTCTTCAAAGTAAAATATTGGTTTGAACGGAATATGAATGATTTTGTAAAGTTAGCTGTACGTGGTGTTCAGGCATTACAACCTTATCAGCCAGGCAAACCGATTGCTGAACTTGAACGTGAATACGGTTTATCCTCGATTATTAAACTGGCTTCAAATGAGAACCCCCTTGGCTCCAGCCCTCGTGTTGTTGATGTATTACAAAGCAACCTGGAAGAGCTAACACTTTATCCTGATGGCAATGGTTTTGAGTTGAAACAGGCGCTGGCCGCAAAATACACCAACATTAGTAGTGACAATATCACGCTCGGCAATGGCTCCAATGATGTTCTTGAAATAATTGCACGTGCATTTGTTAACAAAACCGACAGTGTGATTTATTCCGAGTATGCTTTTGCCGTTTATCCTATCGTTACTCAGGCCATTGGTGCTACCGCAATTGTGACACCAGCAAAAGACTGGGGACATGATTTAACTGCGATGTTAGCGGCGGTAACGAATAACACCAAACTTGTTTTTATCGCTAACCCGAATAATCCAACCGGCACCTGGGTTAACACAAAAACCTTGCAACAATTTTTAGAATCAGTACCTGACCATGTTATCGTAGTGCTGGATGAAGCTTATTTTGAATTTGCAAGCCATCCTGACTATGGCGTAAAAGATTATCCCGATGGGCTGGCACTATTAAAACAGTTTGGCAATTTAATTGTCACCCGCACATTTTCCAAGGCCTATGGTTTGGCTGGGTTGCGTGTTGGTTATGCGGTTGCTAATCCGCAAATTACCAATATTTTGAATCGAGTGCGCCAGCCGTTTAATGTGAATGCATTGGCATTAAAAGCCGCTGAAGTGGCGTTGTCTGATGATGCGTATTTAGATGCAAGTGTTCAGCTCAATTCTGAACAAATGACCTTGATTACCGATGGTTTGCAAGCGCTGGACTTACCTTTTATCCCCTCAGTCGGTAATTTTGTTTGTTTTAAGGTGGTTGATGCGAATAGTTGTTATGAAAATCTGCTTAAAGAAGGCATAATTGTTCGGCCGGTTGGGAATTACGGCATGCAGGATTATCTGCGAGTGAGTGTGGGAACCAAAGATGAAAATCAACGCTTCTTATCTGCGTTGAAAAAAGCAATTTAAGTTCTATTGTCATTGCGAGCGATAGCGCGGCAATCTTAAAGATACGGGGTATCATCTAGCTAGAGTGCCACGCCAAAGTGGCTCGCAGCTAAAGGCTTATCGCAATGACGGAAAAATAGTGTCTCGGGTTTTATGGTTAACTAAGAAAATAATTATTTAATGGCAAAAACATTTAAAAAAATCTGTATTTACGGTGTCGGCCTGATGGGTGGCTCGTTGGCACTTGCCTGTAAAAAAGCAAACCCGAATATTGAAATTGTAGGTGCGGGTCGTAATGAAGCACATTTAAAAGAGGCGCAAGCGTTAGGTGTGATTGATTCGTTTAGTACTAATATGGCGACTGCGCTTGATGGTGTGGAACTGGTTGTTTTTGCGATGCCGGTGGGTGCAATGGAAGCCGCTTTTGAGCAAGTGCAACCTTTTCTTGGCGACTCGATATTATTAACCGATCTGGGCAGCACCAAGGGCAATGTGGTTGCGTTGGCCAACAGAATTCTTAAACCATTTGTGAAAAATTTTGTACCGGGGCATCCGATAGCCGGTACTGAAAAGTCAGGCGCAGCAGCGGCCTTTGCCGAATTATTTCAGCAACGGCGTGTTATTTTAACACCAACAGAAATAACAGATACGAACGCAATAAAACGAATCGCTGCACTATGGCAAGCCTGTGGTGCTGAAGTGGTCGAAATGCCGGTTGCGCACCATGACGAAGTGTTAGCTGCAACCAGCCACTTACCACATATGCTGGCCTTTTCACTGGTCGACACCTTGTCGAAGATGAATGATAAACAGGAAATTTTTAAATACGCCGCCGGCGGTTTTCGTGATTTTACCCGTATCGCGTCAAGCTCACCTGAAATGTGGCAGGATATTTGTGTTGCTAATGCAGACTCGTTAGTGGCTGTTATCGAAAAATTTCAAACCGATTTATCGGCGTTAAGCAAAGCGATTCAGGCGGGTGACAAGGAAACAATTTCCAGAATATTTATACGAGCCAAAAAGGCGCGTGACCAGTTTAGTAATGAGTTATAAACAGCAATGACAACAGATAATCATAAGAATCAAAACAAGCTTCAATTTACAGCGCAGGCGGGTGGCCAATTAAAAGGCGCCATTCGGGTGCCAGGCGACAAGTCCATTTCGCATCGGAGTATTATGTTTGGTGCATTGGCCGAAGGTACAACCAGGGTCAGTGGTTTTTTAAACGGTGAAGATAATCTGGCCACTTTAAATGCGTTTCGCAGCATGGGGGTTAAAATTACCGAACCGGACAACGGCCAACTGGAAATACAGGGGGTTGGGATGCATGGCTTGCAAGCGCCTTCGAGTAATATTGATTTGGGCAATTCGGGAACGTCTATCCGACTGCTATCCGGATTATTGTCCGGTGCCATTGCCGATAAAGATTTTAATGTGGTGTTAACCGGCGACCGCTCCTTATCGACCCGACCAATGAAGCGGGTGACCGATCCATTGAAGTTAATGGGTGCCAGGGTTGAAACCAATGATGCGGGTACGCCACCGCTTAAAATTTATTCAGGGCAAACATTAAAAGGCATTGACTATACAATGCCAATGGCCAGTGCACAGGTAAAATCCTGTTTATTACTGGCGGGGCTTTATGCCAAAGGTCAGACCTGTGTGACAGAACCGGCGCCCACACGCGACCACACCGAACGCATGCTGCGTGGTTTTGGCTATGCGGTTGAATCCAATAAGGGCAAAATTTGCCTGCAAGGTGGTGGCAAATTAACGGCAACCGACATCGATATTCCGGCGGATATTTCTTCGGCAACCTTTTTTATGGTGGGGGCAACCATTGCCGAGGGTTCCGATATTACTTTAGAGCATGTCGGTATAAACCCGACCCGCATTGGTGTGATTAATATTTTGCGTTTAATGGGCGCGTCCATAGAAGTTTTAAATCAGCGTGATGTGGGCGGCGAACCGGTTGCCGATATTCGCGTGAAAAGCGCCAGGCTCAAAGGCATTCAAATTCCAGAAGATCAGGTACCGCTGGCCATTGATGAATTTCCAGCTATTTTTATTGCTGCCAGTTGTGCCGAAGGTGAAACGGTGCTGACCGGTGCAGAAGAACTGCGGGTAAAAGAAAGTGATCGTATTCAGGTGATGGCCGATGGATTAGTGGCTTTAGGTGTTGATGCGCTGGCCACGCCGGATGGGATCCGTATTCAGGGCGGTGACAATACGATTGGCAGTGGCCATGTGGAAAGTCACGGGGATCATCGTATTGCCATGAGTTTTGCGATGGCAGCACTGGTTGCGAAAGGTACAATCACCATTGGTGACTGTGCCAATGTCAGCACCTCGTTCCCTTCGTTTTTACGTCTGGCAAATCATGCGGGTTTATCTATTAGTTAACCTTAGCTTGATATAAGAAACCAGGTTGCTTTGCGTGTTCGCAACGGCAAAAAGGGGTCATTGCGGTGAGTCTTTCGCTGCGAGTAAAACGCGGCAGGCTGCGCGGCAACCTTGCTCTGTAAATAGTATTAAAAGCAAAAAAGAAGGCTTATCCAAACCTGAGGTTAGTTAGCCGTTTGGACTAGCCATTTTAAGTTTAGCGAGTCAATAGTGGAAAAAAATACAATCCCGGTTATTACGGTCGACGGCCCGAGTGGCTCAGGAAAGGGCACCATTTGCTCGCTGCTGGCCGCCGAACTGAAATGGAACCTGCTTGACAGCGGGGCACTGTATCGGCTGGTCGCATTTGGCGCGTTAAAACACCAAATTGATTTTACCGATACCGACAAAATCGCCGATTATGCTCGGCAACTGGATATTCGTTTTGATGTATCCGAACCTAATCCTGAAACAGGCGCGACCGAAGTGGCGGTTATACTGGAAGGGGAAGCGGTTGGTGATGGCATTCGTACCGAAGAATGTGGCAATAATGCTTCGAAAGTGGCGGCGATACCGGCTGTTCGAGCTGCCTTATTAGAACGGCAACGGCAGTTTTTAGTGCCACCGGGCTTAATTGCAGATGGCCGGGATATGGGTACGGTGGTTTTTCCAGAGGCAAAGCTAAAGATTTACCTGACGGCGAGTGCCGAAGAACGCGCAAATCGACGCTTTAAGCAGTTGAAAGAAAAGGGAATTCATGCTACAGTAGGGAGTCTTATTCGGGAGATTAATGAACGTGATGAGCGCGATATGAATCGCACTGTTGCACCATTAGAACCCGCAGAAGATGCACATGTTGTTGACACCTCATCGATGCCAATCAATGAAGTGATACAGCGTGTTTTACAATTATATCGGCAAGTTTTTAAATAAAGATTTAAAACGTGTTGTTATAAACCAGGTGAATTCGGAACAACCTGTTTCGGGTTTTAGTTAACTCCCCACATTTCAGTATGTGGCTCAACAATATACTCGTACTACGAGTAAGGCGTAAAAACATGAGCGAAAGTTTCGCAGAACTCTTTGAAGAAAGTATTTCCAATAACCAGATGAAATCCGGTGCCATTTTAAAAGGCGTTGTTTTAGATATTGAAGATGATTTTGTTATCGTTAATGCCGGTTTAAAATCTGAAGGTGTTATTCCTAAGTCGCAGTTCTTAAATGAAAAAGGCGAATTAGAAGTTGCTGTCGGTGACAGTGTAGACGTTGCCCTCGATGCTGTTGAAGATGGCTTTGGTGTTACCAAACTATCACGTGAAAAAGCAAAACGTGCAGAATCCTGGATTAAACTTGAAGCCGCGCATGAAGCCGGCGAAATCGTGACTGGTCGTATTACTGATAAAGTCAAAGGTGGCTTTACGGTTGATGTTATTAATATTCGTGCTTTCTTACCGGGTTCATTAGTGGATGTACGCCCAGTACGTGATACCACTTATTTAGAAGGTAAAGAATTAGAATTTAAAGTAATCAAACTCGATCGTCGTCGTAACAACATTGTTGTATCACGTCGTGCGGTTGTAGAAACAGAAAATACAGAAGAACGTGAACAGCTTCTTGCTAATATGGAAGAAGGCAGCATGGTGAAAGGTGTGGTTAAAAACTTGACCGAATACGGTGCCTTTATCGACTTAGGTGGTGTGGATGGTTTATTACATATCACCGATATGGCCTGGAAACGTGTTAAACACCCAAGCGAAATTGTTGAAGTCGGTGACGAAATTGACGTTAAAGTGCTTAAATTTGACCGTGAACGTATGCGCGTATCGCTTGGCCTGAAACAAACGGGCGAAGATCCATGGGCCGACATTGCACGTCGTTTCCCAGAAGGCACACGTTTAAATGGTAAAGTAACGAACATTGCGGACTACGGTTGTTTCGTTGAAATCGAAGACGGTGTGGAAGGTTTGGTACACGTTTCTGAAATGGACTGGACCAACAAAAATATTCACCCAAGCAAAGTGGTTCAGTTAGGTGATGCGGTTGATGTGGTTGTGCTTGATATTGATCAGGAGCGTCGCCGTATTTCTCTTGGCATGAAACAGTGCCAGGCGAATCCATGGGAACACTTCGCAGCAACGCATAATAAGAACGACAAAGTCAGCGGTAATATTAAATCCATCACTGATTTTGGTATCTTTATCGGTCTGGATGGTGGTATTGATGGTCTGGTTCATTTATCGGACATTACCTGGAACGACACGGGCGAAGATGCCGTTCGCAACTTCAAAAAAGGCGACGAAATTGAAGCCGTTGTATTATCGGTTGACCCGGAACGTGAACGCATTTCATTAGGCATCAAGCAAATGGATAAAGACCCGTTCTCGAACTTTGTTGCAGTTAACTCTAAAGGTAGCAAAGTGAAAGGCATAGTAACGTCAG
Organism: Chromatiales bacterium; assembly: GCA_027076325.1. Classification (GTDB taxonomy): domain Bacteria; phylum Pseudomonadota; class Gammaproteobacteria; order UBA6429; family Thiohalophilaceae; genus SZUA-37. The sequence goes on from JALTJZ010000048.1 coordinate 49,372, forward strand.
TTGAAGCGAAAGGCGCTGTGATTGATCTGGGTGAGGGTATTGAAGGTTACTTGCGTGCTTCAGAAATCTCACAGGAACGTGTGGACGATGCGAAAACAGTGCTGAAAGAAGGCGACGAAATTGAGTCAGTCTTCATGGGTGTTGATCGTAAAAATCGCACCATTTCATTGTCGATTAAAGCCAAGGACTCTGCGGATGAAAAAGCAGCGATGAGCGACTTTAATGCCGGTGCAGAAGCCGCAACCACCACTTTGGGTGATATCCTGAAGCAAAAAATGGATTCTGAGTAGTCCGGTATCCTGAAAAAACAGCCTATTTAGGCTATTTTGGCCTGTTGGGGGGTGGACATTTCCCCCCAATATGCTAAAAATATGTAATTAGATCATAAATTTAGGAATAATAATGACAAAGTCGGAAATGATCGAAATTCTATCTCAACGACAAACGCAGCTTGCGTATCGTGATGTAGAACTAGCGGTCAAAACGATGCTCGAACACATGGCTTCTACTTTATCGAGCGGTGACAGAATTGAAATACGGGGTTTTGGTAGTTTTTCGTTACACTATCGTCCACCACGAACCGGGCGAAATCCTAAAACCGGCGACTCTGTTTCGTTAATTGCTAAATACGTACCGCACTTTAAGCCAGGCAAAGAAATGCGTGAACGCGTGAATCAAAGCATGGATAAGGTCAAAATTTCGGAATAAGTCATTACAAAATAGTTTTATTTAACGGTATGTCGAGTATTCGTCATACCGTTTTTTGTTTATAGTTTTAACTTCAACACGCCATTCCTGTGGAAACAGGAATAATGGCTGTGTAGGATGGGTGCAACCCATCAGCATCTAAATGAAGAAGAGGTATACTCAACAAAACGATCTCGTTGGTTATAATAGTGGAATACTAAGTGAAACGAATTTTTTACATCATTGCAATCATCTTTACCCTGGTAGTGGGCGCTGTTTTTTCAGCCCGTAATGCCGACGAAGTGAAACTGGATTTTATTTTCATGGTAGTGGACACCAATCTTTCGCTGGCGATTATTATAGCTTTGATTCTGGGTGCCAGCTTAGGCGTATTGGTTAGCCTGATATGGATGGTTTCAGCCCGGCGTGAAATTCAACGTCTTAAAAAACAGGCGGACGTTGCAAGAAAAGAACTCACTAATCTGCGAGCGATTCCAATTAAGGACAAGCATTAATGGGAATTGAGGTTTTATTTTTACTATTGCCTCTGGCGGTATTGTCGGGCTGGTGGATCGGTCGAAAATCGGCGATTAAAAAACAGGCTGGCGCATCCATTGGTATCCCATCTGATTATTTAAAAGGTTTAAACTTCCTGTTAAACGAGCAACCGGATAAAGCCATCGAAATTTTTATTCAGTTGCTTGAGGTCAATACCGACACTGTCGAAACGCATTTAGCCTTAGGCAGTTTATTTCGCCGTCGTGGTGAAGTGGACCGGGCGATTCGTATTCATCAAAACTTAATTGCACGCCCCACTTTAAGTCAGGAGCAGCGCGCGCAGGCGCTTTATGATCTGGGGCAGGATTATATGCGTGCCGGTTTATTTGACCGTGCTGAAACCTTATTTACTGAATTAATTGATAGCGGGCCCCATACCGAGTCTGCTCTGCGCCAGCTTATCGACATTTATCAGCAGGAAAAAGACTGGGCAAAGGCGATTGAAACTGCAAGACGTTTTGAAGTTAAAACAGGTACAAAATTAAGTGGCTTAATTGCACATTACTATTGTGAGCAGGCCGAAAACCTGATGAAGCAGGGCGAGTCATCAAAAGCATTAAAAATGCTTAAACGTGCCGAGTCTGAAGACAGTGTTTGCCCGCGGATAAGTATGCTGGAAGGTGATATTCATAAACAGCTTGGCGATTTTAAAGCAGCTATTAAAGCTTATCGACGTCTGGAAAACCAGGATGCAGATTACCTGCCTGAAATAATAAAACCATTACAGGAATGTTACGAAGCACAGGGGCAGACTGATGATATGCAGGCTTACCTACAAAAAGTCATTCAACGTAATGACAGTATTACTATTATGCTTAAACTGGCTGAAATTATTAAACAAAAACAGGGCGAGCTTGTATCCGCTGATTTTATTGCCGAACACTTAAAAATAAAGCCCTCCGTTCGTGGTATGGATAAACTGATTGAGTTAAATATGGAACAATCAACTCAAAGTGTGAAAGATAAGTTGCTTGTTTTAAAAGAGGTGACAGCACAGTTATTAAAAAATAAGTCTAAATACAATTGCCATGTTTGCGGCTTTAGTGGTTTTACATTGCACTGGCAATGCCCCAGTTGCAAAAAGTGGGGTACCATTAAACCGATTCAGGGTGTAGAAGGTGATTAAGGTGTCAGATTCAAAAATTATAGTTGCACTTGATTATTCAAGTGAGGCACAGGCTGTCGAATTTGTTAATAAAGTAAGTCCTGAGTTATGCAAACTAAAAGTAGGTAAAGAATTATTCACTGCGGCTGGCCCACAGTTTGTCGAAAAAATAGTGTCTAAAGGTTTTGATGTTTTTCTGGATCTTAAATTTCATGATATACCGAATACGGTGATGAAGGCCTGCCAAGCTGTTGCTGAACTCGGTGTCTGGATGACCAATGTGCATGCAATGGGTGGTCAAACAATGATGCAAGCGGCTAAAGAAGGCGTGAGTCATTCGTCGACAAAGCTTATTGCTGTGACCGTGCTTACCAGTATGGGGCAGGACGATCTGAAGCAAATTGGTATACAGGTGGAAGTGACTCAGCAAGTGGTTAACCTGGCACAGCTTACAAAACAATCCGGGTTAGATGGGGTTGTTTGTTCTGCCAAAGAAGTCAGCTTATTACGCCAAAATTTGAGTGAAGACTTTTTACTTGTTACGCCGGGGATTCGTCCTGCAGGCAGCGCAACCGGTGATCAAAAACGGGTTATGACACCCGCTGAAGCCATTAAAGCCGGTTCAAGTTACCTTGTTATTGGTCGCCCCATTACCCAGTCAGATTCACCGGTTAAAACATTAGAAGCAATAGCCGCCGAGATTGTTTAATCTAATTTTTGCTGTTTCTAGCGAAAATAGTAGGATGGGTGAAGCAAAGCGGAACCCATCGGCAGGTTTTATTTGTTGAGTTCCGCTTTTACTCCACCCAACCTGCAACTTGATATCCCGTTCGTTTGCGGCAAAGGTCATTTGGCTTTGTACGCTTAGTCCTACAGAAAAATCAGCAAATTCCTACATAAATTAGATTGTTGTTTATTAAAAATACAGTACACTGTGTTTTGCTCTTCTGTTGAGCAGATGGATATTATCTTAAATAACTAAAAGGAACTTAACTATGAAAAAATCATTTCAAATATTCTCGTTTATTCTTTTATTAGCCTTTTCATCACTGGGTTTTGCAGGTGAAGTCAATATTAATACTGCAGACGCGCAAACCATTGCGAAGAACTTAAAAGGTGTTGGTTTAAAAAAAGCACAGGCCATTGTTGTTTATCGAAAAAAGAATGGCCCCTTTAAAACCATTGAAAGTTTAGCCAAAGTGAAAGGGATTGGCTTTAAAACAGTGGAGAAAAATCGAGCAAATATTTCGATTGCGATGGCAAAAAATAAATAAAGTTGTTCGTATGTAATTAAAATTAAAGTTGTTTGAAACAAATTGGGCGCATTATTGCGCCCTTTTTTGTTATAATTTATCAACGAAGCCCGCTGGGTTAAAGTATAGGCTCAACGCAATATTGTTTGTATTTTAAGGATAGCATCCAAAAATGAAAAAAATCAGAAAAGTTGTTTTCCCCGTTGCGGGTTTAGGTACCCGTTTCTTACCGGCCACTAAAGCCAGCCCAAAAGAAATGCTGCCTGTTGTCGATAAACCCCTAATCCAATATGCAGTTGAAGAAGCAATAGCCGCTGGCATGGAGCAGATGATTTTTGTTACCGGGCGAGCAAAAAATTCCATTATGGATCATTTTGATAAAGCCTATGAACTGGAAGCTGAGCTTGAAGCAAAGAAAAAAACAGAAATGTTAGCGATGATACAAAGTATTTTACCCAGCCATGTTTCCTGTGTGTATATTCGCCAGTCTGAAGCGCTGGGTTTAGGGCATGCCGTGTTGTGCGCCTTGCCTGCGGTTGAAAATGAGCCCTTTGCCGTGATACTTGCTGATGACTTAATTGATGGTGGTGAGCACTCCTGTCTGGCTCAAATGGTTGAGCAATATGAGCGTTATAGCTCCAGCATTTTAGGCGTGGAGCAGGTTGGTCAGGATGAAACCGATAAGTACGGAATCGTTGACTCGGTGCCACTTGAAAAAAGTGTTCATCGAATTGATGGTATTGTTGAAAAACCCGCACCTGCTAATGCACCATCAACACTGGCTGTGGTTGGGCGCTATATTTTAACACCAGAAATTTTCGATATGCTCAAGAAAACTGAACGTGGTGCCGGTGGTGAAATTCAATTAACCGATGCCATTGCGATGTTACTAAAGAAAAAACAGATTTTAGCTTATGAGTTCACTGGTACACGTTATGACTGTGGTAGTAAGCTTGGTTATCTACAAGCTACGGTCGAATATGCGTTAAAGCATGCAGAATTAAAACATTCGTTTAAAGATTATTTAGCGGGTTTGAAACCAGGATTAGATTAGCATATCGCGTCGTTCCCTGTTCGCTTGCAACAGGTAAAAACACCTGGCTGCACCAAACAAGGGCATGTTTTAATGATGATAAGCTGCTTGTTCAAAACGTAAGCTAATTCCTACACAAAGTATCAACATTGTCCTACATACATTTGTTTGAATTATCTTTATTGTACTGACCTACACGGATGTGGGGGGATGACATGGATGTCAACACACTACTGAAAGGTGGCAAGGATTGTCGCCTTTCATCTATCACAAAAAAATTGCTATTAACTCAGCAACAAGCGGGCTTTACGCTTTTAGAGCTGGTTTTTACTTTACTGATTATCGCCATTGTTGGTTTCACCTTACCCGGTGTTTCAGCTTCTTTTATTAATAGCAATAAGGTTGTTGTTGCAGTAAATCAAATTGCTGCTGATATGGCTTATGCACGCTCAGAAGCAATTACGCGTAGCCAGAATGTTCAGCTTTGTAAAACGCTGAATGGTCTGGAATGCACCCGCAATAATCAATGGGAAACGGGCTGGATGATTTTTGTTGATGAAAACCAGAATCGAAAGCGAGAATTATCGGAATCGGTTTTAAAATATCAACCCAAAGTGGATACCATTAATATTACTTACCGAGGTTCAGGTAGTTCAAACTACATTCGGTTTCGGGCGGATGGTGCAAGTGGCGTGAATGGTACTTTTATCTTTTGCAGTGATAGTGCAGGGCAATATAAACGGGCATTGATTTTGTTCAGAACCGGTCGCCTGCGGCTGAGTAAAACACGTTCAGACGGCCAGGCTATTTCATGTGAAAACTTCAGGAATAATACTTAAGTCATTGCAAGCGGTAGCGCGGCAATCAGCTAGCTATTCGGGATAAGAAATAAGATTGCCACGCTACCGCTCGCAATAACTGTTTTATTTTAACGGTGATTGATGAGCCCATATTGGTTGACATTAAGCCTGGCTTTAAAGCAAAAAAATAGCAATATTTAGCTTCTCAATATTGACCAAACCGGGTTCTATCAGTAGTATACGCCCCTCAATTCCCCGATAGCTCAGTTGGTAGAGCAAATGACTGTTAATCATTGGGTCCCTGGTTCGAGCCCGGGTCGGGGAGCCAAATTCCTGCTAAGCTGGGTATTCACCCCATCCATTTTCAACCTGAAAATACCATGTAGGATGGGTGAAACCCATCAATGGTAATCCTGAAATTTGATGGGTTGCGCTGGCGCTTCACCCATCCTACGGCTGGTTTTAAGCTGAGGTTGGGGTTACATTCCTTTAAGCTGGGTGCTCAATCCATCTATTTTCAACCTTAAAATACCATGTAGGATGGGTGAAACCCATCAGGGCTAAACCTGGGAACTTTTGATGGGTTACGCTGGCGCTTCACCCATCCTACGGCTGGTTTTAAGCTGAGGTTGGGGTTAAATTCCTTTAAGCTGGGTGCTAACCCATCTATTTTTAACCTTAAAATACCATGTAGGATGGGTGAAACCCATCAATGGTAATCCTGAAATTTGATGGGTTGCGCTGGCGCTTCACCCATCCTACGGCTGGTTTTAAGCTGAGGTTGGGGTTAACTTCCTTTAAGCTGGATGCTCAATCCATCTATTTTTAACCTTAAAATACCATGTAGGATGGGTGAAACCCATCAATGGTAATCCTGAA
>JALTJZ010000049.1 GCA_027076325.1 Chromatiales bacterium
AGGGCTTTTAATGCAGAGCCGGTTACTATCGGCGTGTCGTCGCCAGGGAAGTCGTAGGAGTCGAGTAATTCGCGGATTTCCATTTCGACCAGTTCGAGCAGTTCTGCGTCGTCAACCATGTCGGCTTTGTTCATGTATACAACAATATAAGGTACACCCACCTGACGGGATAGCAGGATGTGTTCTCGGGTTTGTGGCATCGGGCCATCCGCCGCAGAACAAACCAGGATGGCGCCGTCCATCTGAGCCGCGCCGGTGATCATGTTTTTTACGTAATCGGCGTGTCCCGGGCAGTCTACGTGGGCATAGTGGCGCGTGTCGGATTCATATTCAACGTGCGCGGTGGCAATGGTGATGCCGCGTTCACGTTCTTCCGGGGCGCTGTCAATGTTCGCGTAGTCTTTGAATTCACCACCGTGCTTTTCTGCCATTACTTTTGTAATCGCCGCGGTTAAGGTGGTTTTGCCGTGATCGACGTGACCAATTGTTCCCACGTTAACATGGGGTTTAGTTCGTTCAAATTTTTCCTTTGACACCGTTTTGCCCTCTTTCTAAATTAATATCGTCTAAAATTCTATTTTAAGACGCTTTCTTAACAATCGCCTCTGCAATACTGCCAGGCGCTTCACTGTACTTTTCAAACTCCATGCTGTACGTCGCACGGCCTTGTGTTGCTGAACGTAAGTCTGTCGCGTAACCAAACATTTCGGCTAGCGGGACTTCTGCCTGCACAACTTTGCCGGATGGACTGTCTTCCATCCCGCCGATAATGCCACGGCGACGGTTTAAGTCCCCAACAACATCACCCATATACTCTTCGGGTGTGACTACTTCTACTTTCATAACCGGTTCCAGTAGAACCGGGTCACATTCGGCGGCACCGGCTTTAAAGCCCATGGAACCGGCCACCTTGAAAGCCATTTCATTCGAGTCAACCTCGTGAAATGAACCGTCATGCAGCGTTACCTTGATATCAACCATCTGATATCCGCCGACCACGCCGTTTTGCATGGCTTCCTGTATACCCTTGTCAACCGATGGGATGTACTCTTTTGGTATCGAGCCACCCACTATCTCATTAACAAACTCATAACCGCTGCCCGGCTCCTGTGGTTCAATTCGCAGCACAACATGCCCGTACTGACCACGACCACCCGATTGACGTACAAATTTCCCTTCTGCCTTTTCAACAGAACCGCGGATGGTTTCGCGGTATGAAACTTGTGGTGCGCCAACGTTGGCTTCAACACTAAATTCTCGCTTCATCCGATCAACAATAATGTCGAGGTGAAGCTCGCCCATCCCGGCGATAATCGTTTGCCCGGACTCGTCATCCGTGCTCACACGAAATGACGGATCTTCCTGAGCCAACTTGCCTAATGCAATCCCCATCTTTTCCTGATCGGCCTGTGTTCTTGGCTCAATCGCAACCGCTATTACCGGTTCCGGGAATTCCATACGCTCGAGCGTAATCACTTCGTTCTGGTCACACAGCGTTTCCCCTGTGGTGACATCTTTAAGACCAACAGCCGCTGCAATATCGCCTGCTCGGACCTCTTTAATCTCTTCGCGGCTATTTGAATGCATTTGTAAAATACGGCCAATGCGTTCTTTTTTGCCTTTCACCGGGTTGTAAACAAAATCACCCGACTTTAAAACACCCGAATACACCCGAAAGAACGTTAATGTTCCAACGAATGGGTCAGTCGCGATTTTAAACGCGAGTGCGGCAAACGGCGCATCATCAGAGGAAGGCCGCTCACCTTCTATTTCCTTACCATCGCCCCCTACTTTATCGAGGATACCTTTAATCGCAGGCACCTCTTCGGGGGAGGGCATATATTCAACAATGGCATCAAGCATGGCCTGAACCCCTTTGTTTTTGAAAGCCGAACCACAAAAACAAGGAATAATATCGTTTGCCAATGTACGCAAACGAATGCCTTTCTTAATGTCTTCATTGGACAAATCCCCTTCTTCAAGGTATTTATCCATTAATTCTTCATTCGCTTCGGCCGCTGATTCAACCATTTGCTCCCGCAATTCAGCCGCTTGTGCTTTTAGCTCTTCTGGAATGTCTTTGGCCTCGTAAGTTACGCCTAAATCATCTTCATTCCAGTAAATGGCTTTCATCCGCACCAGATCAATGATGCCTTCAAAACCTTCTTCTGCACCAATATTTAACTGCATTGGAACAGGTGTCGCACCCAGGCGCTCTTTAATCTGCTCTACCACACGCAAGAAATCCGCGCCGGAGCGATCCATCTTATTCACAAATGCCAACCGTGGCACCTGGTACTTATTCGCTTGCCGCCAGACTGTCTCAGACTGGGGTTCGACACCACCGACCGCACAAAAAACCGCGCAGGCGCCATCTAAAACACGTAACGAGCGCTCAACTTCAATTGTAAAGTCAACGTGCCCCGGTGTATCAATAATATTGATACGGTGTTCGTCAAACTGCTTGTCCATGCCCTGCCAGAAACAAGTGGTTGCAGCCGAGGTAATGGTAATGCCTCGTTCCTGCTCCTGCTCCATCCAGTCCATGGTCGCGGCACCGTCGTGTACTTCACCAATTTTGTGTGAAATACCCGTGTAAAATAAAACCCGCTCTGTGGTCGTTGTCTTACCTGCATCAATATGTGCCATGATGCCGATATTGCGATAACGATTAAGAGGTGTCTTACGTGCCACTTCTATTTACTCTATATATTAACTACCTACTGTATTGATATTAAAAAGTGAGAACCTACTTTATAACGTTTGCTCTCTAAGCTTTTGTTTACCAACGATAATGTGCGAACGCTTTATTCGCATCAGCCATACGGTGTGTATCTTCACGTTTTTTCACTGCTGAGCCGCGATTTTCTGTTGCATCAAACAACTCACCGGCTAAACGTGCACCCATACCTTTTTCACCACGCTTACGCGCAGCATCAATAATCCAGCGCATTGCCAGTGTATTACGACGGCTGGCGCGAACTTCAACCGGTACCTGATACGTTGCACCACCCACTCGACGTGATTTTACTTCCACTGTCGGGCGAACATTGTCCAGTGCCACTTCAAGAATACCTTGCGCTTCACCATGCTTCTTCTCGGCAACATTATCCAATGCACCGTATACAATGCTTTCCGCAACCGATTTTTTACCGTGCATCATCACCATATTGATGAATTTGGCAATTAACTCGGACTTGTATTTTGGATCCGGTAATATTTCTCGTTTTTGCGCAACGCGTCTTCTAGCCATTGTATTTCCTAACTTTTATTAACTTTTAGGTCGCTTGGCGCCGTACTTCGAGCGGCCATTTCTGCGATCACCTACACCGGATGTATCTAATGAACCACGCACAACGTGATAACGTACACCTGGTAAATCTTTAACACGGCCACCACGAATCAGAACCACCGAGTGTTCCTGTAAATTATGGCCTTCACCACCGATATAGCTACTGACTTCGAAGCCATTGGTTAAGCGAACACGGGCAACTTTACGCATTGCCGAGTTTGGCTTTTTCGGTGTGGTTGTATACACACGGGTGCATACGCCACGACGTTGTGGACAAGCAGCCAATGCCGGTACATTCGATTTCACAATCTTGCGTTTACGCGGCTTGCGAACTAGCTGATTAATTGTGGTCATATTTCTCTAAACTCCAGAAAATAAACGACAGGCCGAAAAAAATTCTCGACCTGTCGTATGTGAGGCGCGGATTGTAGTGAATCTAGTGGTGTACTGTCAACCAGATTTACACTTAATTACCCACAAAATTAACTTTCAGGGCTATCCGCCAATTATTTGGCCATTTTACTGACTCAATATCCAGTCAGGCACTTAAAAGTGCCTTTTTTTACTCTGTGGGCCGTTCAGGTATCGACTCAGAAGCCGATTCGGAATCCGCTTCGGCGGCGGCCGCAGCCACTTCAGACTCGAGTACCGAAGTGGCTTCTTCAATCGCTAATTTTGCTTCATCAACCTGATGACGCTGACGATGCCGTTCTTCATGGTATGCCAGACCAGTACCTGCCGGAATGAGGCGACCCACGATGACATTTTCTTTCAAACCACGTAAATTGTCGACTTTTCCGGTTACTGCCGCTTCGGTCAGAACACGGGTGGTTTCCTGGAATGAAGCTGCCGAAACAAAAGACTCGGTTGCCAGTGAGGCCTTGGTAATACCCAGTAACATATAGGAATATTTCGCCGGATCTTTGCCATCAGCAATCAGCTTCTCATTCACTTCCAGTACACGCGAACGTTCAATTTGTTCACCACGCAGGAATTTACTGTCTCCACCGTCAGTAATTTCACATTTACGTAGCATTTGACGAACAATAACTTCAATATGTTTGTCATTAATTTTTACACCCTGCAAACGATAGACGTCCTGCACTTCCTTTACGATATAGCGAGCTAATTCTTCTACCCCTAATAAGCGTAAAATATCATGGGGGTTAGGCTCGCCTTCGGCAATCATTTCACCCTGTTCAACATGCTCACCTTCGAACACCGTGACATGACGCCATTTAGGTATCAGTACTTCATAATGGTCGCCTTCAGAAGGCGTAATCATTAAACGCTGCTTGCCCTTGGTTTCTTTACCGAAACTAATGGTACCGGTGATTTCAGCCAGAATAGAGGGCTCTTTCGGTTTACGCGCTTCAAATAAATCGGCAACCCGCGGCAGACCACCAGTAATATCACGCGTTTTCGATGACTCCTGTGGAATACGTGCAATCGCATCACCCACACCCACATCGGCGCCGTGCTTCATGGTAACGATCGCGCCGGCTGGTAAGAAATAATGCGCAGGAATATCCGTACCCGCGATATTCAAACCTTCGCCATTGGCATCAATCAAACGCACTGCTGGGCGCAAATCTTTTGATGCTGTCGGCCGTTGCTTAGGATCCATGATAACTAAAGAACTTAAGCCCGTTACTTCATCCACATCGGCAGACACCGTTGAACCTTCAACAATATCTACAAATTCAATTTTACCGGCCACTTCAGTAATAACCGGGTGTGTATGCGGATCCCAGTTCGCAACAACCTGTCCGCCATCAACGGTATCACCGTCATTGACGGTAATGACCGCACCATAAGGCACTTTGTAACGCTCACGTTCGCGCTGCATTTCATCAAGAACAGTGATTTCACCTGAACGTGACACCGCAACATTATGCCCATTGGCATGTTGCACTGTTTTCATATTGTGCAAACGTACGGTACCTTTACTCTTGATTTCAATATTACTGATGGCCGCTGCCCGAGATGCCGCTCCACCAATATGGAAAGTACGCATAGTTAACTGTGTACCCGGCTCACCGATAGATTGTGCTGCAATAACACCAACCGACTCACCTTCGTTCACTTTATGGCCTCGAGCCAAATCACGCCCATAACAGGTCGCACAGACACCATGTAAATTTTCACAGGTAATCGCGGAACGAACCAGCATGTGATCCACACCCAGTTCATCCAGTTTATCTACCCATGCTTCATCAAGTAGCGTACCTTGTTCAATTACGGTTTCGCCTTTAGTGTTAACAACGTCTTTAGCTACAATTCGACCTAATACACGTTCACTTAATGGTTCAACAACATCGCCACCTTCAATCACACTGGCAAGCGTTAAACCGTTTTCGGTACCACAATCTTCACCGGTCACCACCAGATCCTGAGATACATCCACAAGACGACGGGTTAAGTAACCCGAGTTCGCTGTTTTTAATGCGGTATCGGCCAAACCTTTACGTGCACCGTGAGTCGAGATAAAGTATTGCAATACATTCAAGCCTTCACGGAAGTTTGCAGTAATCGGTGTTTCAATGATTGAGCCATCCGGTTTTGCCATCAAACCACGCATACCGGCAAGCTGACGTATCTGTGCAGCACTACCCCGTGCACCGGAGTCGGCCATCATAAATACAGAATTGAATGATTTTTGCTGAACTGTTTCGCCTTTGGCATTCACAACATCTTCAACACCCAAACCGTCCATCATGGATTTTGCAATCTGATCGTTAGTTCGTGACCAGATATCCACCACTTTATTATAGCGTTCACCCACGGTTACCAGACCCGAGGTGTACTGCTCGCCAATTTCGCGCACTTCGTCTTCGGATGCCTGTAAAATAGCGGTTTTTTCTGCTGGAATAACCATGTCATCCACACCAAACGAAATACCAGACTTGGTTGAATAACGGAAGCCGGTATACATAAGCTGATCAGCAAAAATAACCGTGTCTTTCAAACCATTAATTCGATAACAGGCATTAATAAGTTGTGATACCGCTTTCTTCGTTAAATCTTTATTTACCAGCGAAAACGACAGGCCATCAGGCACGATGTCCCATAAAATAGCACGACCAGCGGTTGTGTCTTCCAGTTTAATTTCTTCTGTGCGATTACCGTCATTATCAACAATCACCTGTTTAATACGTACTTTTACTTTCGCTTGCAAATGCACAACGCCATTGGCAAAGGCACGTTGAACTTCATTTGCATCAACAAAGACCATGCCTTCGCCTTTTGCATTAATGCGTTCACGCGACAGGTAATACAAACCTAAAACAACATCCTGCGATGGCACAATAATCGGTTCACCATTGGCGGGGGATAAAATATTGTTTGTCGACATCATTAAGGTACGTGCTTCAAGCTGTGCTTCAATCGACAAGGGCACGTGTACCGCCATCTGGTCACCATCGAAATCCGCATTAAATGCAGTACAAACTAACGGATGCAACTGAATCGCTTTACCTTCAATCAGCATTGGTTCAAACGCCTGAATACCTAAACGGTGAAGGGTTGGCGCACGGTTAAGCATAATAGGATGTTCACGAATCACTTCATCGAGAATATCCCAGACTTCAGGGCCTTCACGTTCAACCATTTTCTTGGCAGCTTTAATCGTTGTCGCTAAACCACGGCGTTCCAGTTTACTGAAAATAAAAGGCTTGAATAATTCCAGCCCCATTTTCTTCGGCAGACCACACTGGTGCAATTTCAATGTTGGTCCCACCACGATAACGGAACGGCCAGAGTAATCAACACGCTTACCAAGCAAGTTCTGACGGAAACGACCTTGCTTACCTTTAATCATGTCAGCAAGTGATTTTAATGGACGCTTGTTTGAACCGGTAATGGCACGACCGCGACGACCATTATCTAATAGTGCATCCACTGATTCCTGTAACATGCGTTTTTCGTTACGCACGATAATGTCGGGTGCATTTAAATCCAGCAATCGTTTTAAACGGTTATTACGGTTGATAACACGACGGTACAAGTCATTTAAGTCAGACGTTGCAAAACGGCCACCCTCTAACGGTACGAGTGGACGTAATTCCGGTGGCAGAACAGGCAGTACTGTCATGACCATCCATTCAGGTTTGTTGCCTGATTCCATAAATGCTTCAAGTAATTTTAAGCGCTTGGTGTATTTTTTGATTTTAGTTTCTGAACGGGTGTTACCCATGTCTTCACGAACCTGTACGGCTTCCGCTTCCAGATCCAGCTTGCGCAATAATTCAAAGATGGCTTCGGCACCCATGCGCGCATCAAACTCATCACCGTATTCTTCGATAGCATCAAGGTACTGTTCATCGGACATTAATGAGCCGGGTTCAAGATCAGTCATACCCGATTCAATAACAACAAAGGCTTCAAAATAAAGCACACGTTCAATATCACGTAATGTGAGATCGAGTAACAAACCCATTCGTGATGGTAGTGATTTTAAGAACCAGATATGTGCAACCGGGCTTGCAAGTTCGATATGCCCCATACGCTCACGGCGCACTTTAGCTAAAGTCACTTCGATGCCGCATTTTTCGCAAATAACGCCACGATGCTTCAAACGTTTATATTTACCACATAAGCACTCATAATCTTTTACAGGGCCAAAAATTTTCGCACAAAACAAACCATCACGTTCCGGCTTAAAGGTACGATAATTGATTGTTTCCGGTTTTTTTACTTCACCATACGACCAAGACCGAATTTTTTGTGGTGATGCCAGGCCAATTCGAATTGCATCGAAATCATCGTTTTGCCCTTGCTGCTTTAGGATCTTAAGTAGATCTTTCACGTCGTCACTCCTGCTAAATAATAGGTTGGCCAGCTAAATATAATTAAGCCAGGCCTCCACTCCGAGTGCTGGATTTAAACCAGACCCTCGGCCTACTAGGTATAAACTTATTTGGTTTCTTCTAATTCAATATCGATACACAGAGATCGAATTTCTTTCAACAATACGTTAAAGGATTCCGGCATGCCGGCTTCCATATGATGGTTACCATCCACAATGTTTTTATACATTTTGGTTCGGCCATTCACGTCATCCGATTTAACCGTTAACATTTCCTGTAAGGTATAAGCTGCACCGTATGCTTCCAATGCCCAAACTTCCATCTCACCGAAACGCTGGCCACCGAACTGCGCTTTACCGCCCAGTGGTTGTTGCGTAACAAGACTGTATGGCCCCGTTGAACGTGCATGCATTTTGTCATCAACCAGATGGTTTAACTTCAACATGTACATATAACCCACGGTGACCGCACGCTCAAATTCTTCACCGGTTCGACCATCAATGAGCTTCGTCTGGCCGGAGGCTGGCAAGTCGGCCAGTTCCAGCAACTCTTTGAGTTCGGTTTCTTTAATACCATCAAATACAGGTGTTGCAATCGGCACACCATCGCACAGGTTATGTGCAAGCTCCATGATTTCTTCATCGGTAAACGATTTAAGATCGGCTTTCTCGCCTTCAGTTTTATTGTAAATTTCATCAAGGAATTTACGAATACTGGAGACTTTCTGTTGCTCGTCTTTAATCATTTTATTGATTTTTTTACCCAGGCCACGTGCCGCCCAACCTAAATGAGTTTCCAGTACCTGACCAACATTCATCCTCGATGGTACACCCAGTGGATTAAGCACAATATCCACCGGTTCACCTTCGGGTGTATGTGGCATATCTTCAACAGGCACAATCATCGAGATAACACCTTTATTACCATGACGACCCGCCATTTTATCGCCAGGCTGAATGCGACGTTTCACCGCCAGATAAACTTTAACCATTTTCAACACACCAGGTGCTAAATCGTCACCGGTGGTTAATTTTGATTTTTTCTCTTCGTATTTTTCATCGAAATCGACATGCATCTGCTTAAGCTGTTCTGCAACGGCTTCAAGTTGTGCATTTGCCTCATCATTACGCAAACGGATTTCAAACCATTTTTCCCGCGCCACCTCTTCTAAATATGCCGCTGTAATTTTTGAACCACTCTTAAGCTGGTTTGGACCACCATCGGCCATTTTGCCAACTAACATGCTTTCAACACGTTGATAGAGATCGTTTTCCATAATACGCATCTGGTCAGCCAAATCTTTCTTGATACGCGCCAGTTCAGATTCTTCAATTGCTTTGGCACGTGAATCTTTTTCCAGACCATCACGGGTAAACACCTGCACATCGAGAACCGTGCCGGTTACACCGGACTTCACACGCAACGAAGTATCTTTTACATCCGATGCTTTTTCGCCAAAGATAGCCCGCAGCAGTTTTTCTTCCGGGGTCAACTGGGTTTCACCTTTCGGTGTCACCTTACCGACCAGAATATCACCGGACTTCACTTCAGCCCCAATGTAAACAATGCCGGCTTCATCTAACTTAGATAAAGCAGACTCACCCACATTAGGAATATCACCGGTAATTTCTTCAGAGCCTAGTTTGGTATCCCGGGCAACACAGGTCAGTTCTTCAATATGAATCGTTGTATAACGGTCTTCCTGAACAACACGTTCAGAAACCAGAATCGAATCTTCAAAGTTATAACCATTCCACGGCATAAAGGCGATCAACATATTCTGACCAAGCGCTAACTCGCCCATATCCGTTGAAGGGCCATCGGCCATCACATCACCACGGGCAACAATATCGCCTACACGCACTAATGGACGCTGATTAATACAGGTATTCTGGTTAGAGCGGGTGTATTTGGTGAGATTATAAATATCAACACCGGATTCCCCTGTTACCGCTTCATCATCATTGACAACAACCACAATACGCGAAGCGTCAACCGAATCGATTCGTCCACCACGTTTGGCTATTACGGTAACGCCGGAGTCAACCGCAACACTACGTTCTATGCCGGTGCCCACGAGTGGTTTTTGTGCAATCAAGGTTGGTACCGCCTGACGTTGCATGTTTGAGCCCATCAAGGCACGGTTAGCATCATCATGCTCAAGGAACGGAATGAGTGCCGCAGCAACCGATACAATTTGTTTCGGTGATACATCCATATACTGAATGTCTTCGGCTCGTGCCAATGTAAATTCATTTAAGTGGCGACAGGAAACCATGTCTTCGGTAAAACGTCCACGATTATCAATTTCAGCATTGGCTTGCGCAATAACATATTCACTTTCGTCAATCGCCGTCAGATATTCGATTTCATCCGTTACCTTGCCTTTTTTTACTATACGGTAAGGACTTTCAAGGAAACCATATGAGTTTGTACGCGCATAAACCGACAGGGAGTTAATCAAACCAATGTTTGGCCCCTCTGGTGTTTCAATCGGACAAACACGACCATAATGGGTCGGATGCACATCGCGCACTTCAAACCCGGCGCGCTCACGGGTTAAACCACCCGGCCCTAATGCTGAAATACGGCGTTTGTGAGTCACTTCTGATAACGGGTTATTTTGATCCATAAACTGTGATAGCTGGCTTGAACCAAAGAATTCTTTAACTGCAGCAGAAACAGGCTTGGCATTAATCATTTCCTGAGGCATCAGATTATCGGCTTCAGCCATACTCAAGCGTTCACGAACAGCTCGTTCTACACGAACTAAACCTACACGGAACTGGTTCTCAGCCATTTCACCAACGGAACGAATGCGTCGATTACCCAGATGATCGATATCATCAACCATCCCCCGGCCATTTCGAATATCAATTAAAGTTTTAACCACTGCGACGATATCTTCTTTAGATAACGTGCCTTCACCTTCAATTTCTTTACGGCCAATACGGCGATTAAATTTCATTCGACCAACAGCAGACAGGTCATAACGTTCGGGAGTGAAAAATAAATTATTAAACAGGTTTTCTGCTGCATCTTTTGTTGGCGGTTCACCCGGACGCATCATACGGTAAATTTCAACCTGAGCTTCAAGTTGCGTTGTTGTAATATCAATCGCTAACGTCGTTGAAATAAACGGCCCCTGATCAATATCATTGGTATACAAACAATCAATTGATTTTAATTTTGCTTCTTTTAGCTGCTCGATAAGCTCTTCGGTCAACGTAGTATTCGCTGCAGCCAGAAGTTCCCCCGTGCTTTCATCAATAATATCGCGTGCCAGTACTTTATCTAATAGATAGTCATCCGGCACACTCAGGTTTTTTGCACCTGCTTTATCAAATTCACGAATATGGCGAGGGGTTATTTTACGACCTTCTTCGACAACCACTTTATTTTTAATCTTGTAATCAAAAGTAGCCACTTCACCACGCAGACGCTCAGGGATAAGCGCCATTGAAATACCGTCTTTAGTAAAGTTAAAGGTGGTTGTTTCGAAAAACATTTCCAGAATTTCTTCGTTGCTGTAACCCAGTGCTTTTAGCAGAATTGTTGCTGGTAATTTGCGGCGACGATCGATACGACAATAAACGCTGTCTTTTGGATCAAACTCGAAATCC
The DNA here is from genome assembly GCA_027076325.1 of Chromatiales bacterium. Lineage (GTDB taxonomy): Bacteria > Pseudomonadota > Gammaproteobacteria > UBA6429 > Thiohalophilaceae > SZUA-37. The sequence continues at coordinate 11,724 of JALTJZ010000049.1, forward strand.
AGCCATGAACCACGGTATGGAATAACACGGGCATTAAACAGGAGCTTACCTGAAGAATGTGTTTTACCTTTATCATGATCAAAGAACACACCAGGAGAACGATGTAACTGGGAAACGATAACACGCTCAGTACCATTAATAACAAAGGTACCGTTATCCGTCATTAACGGAATTTCACCCATATAAACTTCCTGTTCACGGATATCTTTAATTGTCTGGGTTTTTGCTTCTTTATCGTATATTAATAAACGTACTTTTACGCGTAACGGTGCAGAATAAGTTACACCCCGCATTTGGCATTCTTTTACGTCAAAGGTGGGCGTGCCTAAACGATAGCTCACATATTCAAGAGCAGCATTGCCTGAATAGCTAACAATCGGGAAAACAGAACTAAAAGCAGCATGCAAGCCCTTTTCTGCCAACTGATCTTTGTCAACACCTTGCTGCAAAAAGCCACGGTAAGATTCAATTTGTGTTGCAAGTAAATATGGAATTTCTAAAGCGCTGCTATAACGACCAAAATTCTTACGAATACGTTTCTTCTCAGTAAATGAGTAAGCCATGGAACACCCTACGCGATAAATGTTGTTAAATTAAACGGCCTTTTTATAGCCACTTAATAGTAAAAACCATTAAAAAAACACAAACAGAAGCACGCCACGAGCCTGTTAGCAAAGGCTAACAGGACGCAGCGCAACGTCTATTTGTATCGTTTACTGGAGTAATTTTCTTGCCGACCATTGTGATTGGCAGGATTTTTACCAGTAAATGCATCAATTTGCAAGTTATTTCTAACCTAATGCTTAAAATTGTTAAGTATAAAACTAGCTCGGGCAACGAAAAGCCTGGGGATAAGCGCGCAAGTTAAGCGAAAATGCGATGTTTACGTGAGTGTAAATGAGCAATTTGGCTTAGCTTGCAATGCCGTAATCAGGCTTCTCTCTGTTCGAGATTATTTAAGGTCAACTTCAGCACCAGCTTCTTCAAGCTGCTTTTTGATGTCTTCAGCTTCAGCTTTCGCTGCGGCTTCTTTAATAGTTGAAGGTACACCTTCAACCATTTCTTTCGCTTCTTTCAAGCCTAAGCCTGTGATTCCGCGAACCGCTTTGATAACCGAAATTTTGTTGCTGCCGAAAGAAGTCATTACAACATCAAATTCGTCTTTCTCTTCTGCTGCACCTGCATCACCAGCCGCGGCGGCTGGTGCTGCGGCAACGGCGGCTGCCGCTGAAACGCCGAACTTTTCTTCCATTGCTTCGATTAATTCAACAACATCCATTACTGTCATATTGCTGATTGATTCTAAAATATCATCTTTTGAAACTGCCATGAGTTTATCTCCAATTTTCTATGTCTCAGTCTGTGACTGAATAAATAATTTAACTTCAGGTTGCTTATGCCGCGTCTTGTTTCTGATCGCGGATAGCTGCCACTGTACGAGTCAGCTTGCCCGGTACCTCGTTGAGGGTTTGAGCAAGTTTGGTGATCGGCGCTTGCATGACAGACATCAACATGCTGATAGCTTGATCTTTGGTTGGCAAACTCGCTAAACGATCGAGTTCATTTGCAGCTAATAGCTGCCCACCCACGGCCAATGCTTTGACCACCAAGGCTTCATTCTCTTTAGCAAAATCTTTTAAAACCCTTGCGGCACAACCCGGATCTTCCTGCGAAAACGCATAGACCATGGGGCCAACAAAAGCTTCGACCATGCATTCGAATTCAGTACCTTCGACTGCACGTTTGGCAAGATTATTTTTAATAACACGCAGATAAACACCATTCTCACGCGCTTTAGCACGTAATTCAGTCATTTTTTCTGCGGACAAGCCATTGTATTCTGCTAATACAGCACTGTGTGCTGTGGCAGCGATTTCGGCAACGTCTGCTACAATAGCCTTCTTTTCATCTAAGCTAAGTGCCACGTAAACCTCCTTCACTAAAACGCTTAAAATTAAGCGCGAACTAAAAAATGTAACAGGCCGTGCTATTTGCTCAATAAAAAGCAACTGCACTTCCTGTTACCCTGTACGTAATAACCGATAGAAAATTTATAAAAAATTTCGCTTGGTGTTCCGCCTACGTCGGTAGATTTCTCTTTTAATGACTCTGAACCTACACTACTAGCTCATAAAGCTATAGATTCATTGCCTGCCCACGGTCTTTGACGGCTCTAGCCCCCTTGTAAAAACTTGCTATGAACACAAGTTAAAACAAGGCTACTAAAACCCAAAGTTTGTTGCACAACTAACCCGAATTAAAATTCGAGCGTTGCTTGATCAATCATAATTCCAGGCCCCATAGTGCTGGACACTGAAATTTTTGTTATATATTGGCCTTTCGCCGATGCTGGCTTCGCTTTTTTAAGGTCAGCTAACAAAACTTCAATATTTTGTTTTAATGCTGCACCGTCAAAATCCACATTACCGATACGTGCATGAATAATGCCTGCTTTATCGGTGCGGAAGCGAACCTGACCGGATTTAGCATTTTTAACGGCTGTTTCAACATCAGGTGTAACAGTACCCACTTTCGGATTAGGCATTAAACCACGAGGGCCTAAAATAGTACCGAGCTGACCAACAACACGCATTGCATCCGGTGATGCAATCACAACATCAAAATCAAGGTTGCCGCCTTTAATGCTTTCGGCTAGATCGTCCATGCCAACAACGTCGGCACCCGCAGCTGTTGCTTTATCGGCATTTGCACCTTGTGTGAAAACAGCAACACGAACCGTTTTGCCGGTACCATTTGGTAATACACACGCACCACGAACAACCTGGTCTGATTTACGTGGGTCAACACCTAACTTAATTGCAACATCAACAGCTTCAGTAAATTTTGCTTTAGGTAATTCTTTTAGCAAAGTAAACGCAGCATTCGCTTCGTAGTGTTTGCCTGCTTCCAGTTTTTCTTGTTCAACTTTAGCTCTTTTAGATAACTTTGCCATTTACACGCCCTCCGTTTCAAGACCCATACTACGTGCAGTGCCTGCAATAGTACGAACGGCTGCATCCATATCGGCGGCAGTAAGATCGGGTTCTTTCATTTTTACAATTTCTTCGAGCTGAGCGCGTGATACTTTGCCCACTTTATCGCGATTCGGTACACCTGAACCTTTAGGAATGCCTGCCGCTTTCTTTAAAAGAACAGCAGCAGGGGGTGTTTTTGTTACAAAAGTGAAGCTACGATCAGAATAAACCGTGATCACAACTGGAATAGGCAGGCCTTTTTCCACGCTTTGTGTTTTTGCATTAAATGCTTTACAGAAATCCATAATATTCACACCATGCTGGCCTAAAGCAGGACCAACCGGCGGACTAGGATTTGCTTCGCCTGCTGCAACTTGCAGCTTAATATAGGCTTCTATCTTCTTTGCCATGTTTTTTCTCCTTGCGGGTACATGCGCGTTGGCCTGATTAATAAAAAAAGCGATAACACCTTAATTTATAACCAACCTCGGCTCCCCGGGGTTACAAAAAAACTGCCTGCTATTTAAAGCAAACAGCCATAAAAAATTTTAACTCTTTAGCTTTTCTCTACCTGACTAAACTCAAGATCAACCGGTGTTGATCGGCCAAAGATAGACACTTCAACACGTAAACGGCTTTTATCGTAATCGACTTCTTCAACAACACCATTAAAGTCGTTAAAGGGTCCTTCGGTAATACGAACCACTTCGCCTGCTTCAAACAGGACTTTCGGACGTGGTTTTTCAACCCCTTCCTGAACACGGTTTAAAATCGTTGCCGCTTCTTTGTCACTGATCGGGGCAGGCTTATTTGCCGTACCACCAATAAAGCCCATCACCCGAGGCACTTCTTTTACTAAATGCCAGGTTTCATCAGTGAGCTCCATTTGAACCAGAACATAGCCCGGGAAAAATTTACGCTCACTTTTACGTTGCGTTCCACTGCGCATTTCAACCACTTCTTCAGTTGGCACCATAATTTCACCAAACTGATCCTGTGCGCCAGCCAGCTCAATACGCTCTTTTAAAGCGCGCTGAACGTGTGCTTCAAAACCTGAATAGGCGTGTACAACATACCAACGTAATGCCACGTTTATCTCCCTTTAGCCCTAAGTGATTAACTCGTCAGCCAACGAATAATTGAAACTAAAATCGTGTCGAACAACCATAAAACCAGTCCCATAATACTAACCATTAGCATCACTATACCGGTTGTTTGCATTGTCTCTTTTTTGGTTGGCCAGACCGTCTTACGCATTTCAACCACGGCTGCACGACCGAAGCTAACACCGTTGGCACCCGCCTGCGTTGTAACAGCGATACCAAAAGCAACCGCTATCACCGCCAGCAAGCCGAGTACACGGAATAAAAATGCTTCGTCAGAATAATGGTAAAAACCATAAATACCTGCGACGATAAGCAGCAAAACAATGACAAACTTTATTTTATCCATGCCGTATTTTAAACCTGTTACCAAATAATCAACCATGCCATAAAAATGGCAGGCCAGGAGGGAATCGAACCCCCAACCTGCGGTTTTGGAGACCGCTGCTCTGCCAATTGAGCCACTGGCCTAATAACAGTTTTTTAGAACCTCTATGTTTATAACTCAGTTATTCAATAACTTTAGAAACCACACCCGCACCCACGGTACGGCCACCTTCACGAATCGCAAAACGTAAGCCTTCTTCCATCGCTATCGGCGCAATCAGGGTCACGGTCATTTGTACGTTGTCGCCTGGCATTACCATTTCTGTGCCTTCCGGTAAGTCACAGGCGCCCGTGACGTCGGTGGTACGGAAATAAAACTGGGGACGGTAGCCGTTGAAGAAGGGCGTGTGTCGTCCACCTTCGTCTTTGCCTAAAATGTACA
>JALTJZ010000050.1 GCA_027076325.1 Chromatiales bacterium
AGCAATGCCATTAATTTAACTCAGGGGGGCAATGATTTTAGTAACATTGCATTTACGGGGGGCAATGTGGCCATTAACGATGTCAATGGCATCAACATCGGTGGCAATGGCAGCGCATCGGCCGCCAGCGGTACCCTTAGCCTGACGGCCAATGGCAATATCAGCGACAACAACAGCAGTGCCGTCACCGTAAGCGGTACCGCCACGTTCGATGCAGGCACGGGCAACATAACGCTGGCCAATACCGACTTTCAAGGCACCTTAAGCGTGACCGCGGCCAACAACATCACCGTAAACGATGCAACCGCACTGCAACTGGGCAACCTCACCGCAGCGAACAGCATTGACTTAACCGCTGCAACCAGCATCAGCGGCGGGACCCTGAGTGCCCCCCGCGTGGCATTGCTGGCCAGCAACGGCATTAACGCCACCACGGCCACCGCTGCGCTGGATGTGCAAAACATTGACCAGGGCAACACCCTTGCATCGGGCGATGTGACTATCAACAACAACCAGACCGTTGATATTATCCGCCTGCACAGTTACACCGGGGCACAAGGTGGCAGCAATGGCACGGCCGTTGGCGATGTCACCTTAAACAACAGCGCGGATGTCACCGTGAGTGCCGGCAGTATCGACACCGGCTACAACAACCCCGGTGGTGTTTCCCAAAGCAGCCCCGGCCCCACCTTCACAATGGAGCTGACCGGCGGCGGCAGCCTGCGCGCACGCGCCAACAGTGCGGGTGACATTAACAATGCCGATATCACCGCCTACTATGCTGTTTTTACTATTTTCCCGGGTGACTTTGGCTGGCCGGGACGGCAACTGATTTTAAACCTGAACAACGGTGGTTTTATCTCTGCAAACCGTTCGGTGTATCCGCGTTTAACCCCACCGGGCCCCACTAACGAGTTTCAGGATTTATCAAAAATACCGTTTAACTTTTTTGATGTGGGCAGTGCGTTGGCCGGAGAGCAATTAATCAAGGTTGAAGCACTTGAAGACATTGACCCGGCTATTTTCTCGGATGTACGAAATTACACCTATGGCCAAATCGCTATTCGTTTACCGCGTGACCAGTTGTTTGAAGATGAGTTGCAGGAGCTTGAATTGAAAGAGTCGCAAGGGAAGTAACGGGTTATGAATAAAAATTGCAGTAAATAAACCTTCAAAGATTAACTTGAAGTTATTGCCTTTGATGCAATTTCGAAAACATCTTTCGATAACGATTCTGTTCCCAGTATTCGATTAAACTGTTGCTTCATCAATATTTGACGTTTTTTATCATAGCGTTGCCAACGAATCATAAGTTGCAATAACCTTGCGGCTATTTGCGGATTGGTTTTGTCCAGAACCAGAACCTGATCACTTAAAAAAGTATAACCTTCCCCATTTTCTGCATGGAACGCCACTGCATTTACCCCACAAAAGCGGCCAACAACGGCACGTACTTTATTCGGGTTACTCATGGAAAAAGCAGGATGTTGCATTAATTGTTTCACTTTGGCCAGTGCATCTGGTACATCCGCCGAAGCCTGTATTGCCAGCCATTTTTCAACCACCTGATTATCTGACTGCCATTGCTGATAAAACTCATCAAGTGCTTGCTGGCGGTATTCACATTCATGGTTCACCAGTATACTTACCGCTGCCAGTTGGTCAGTCATATTATTTGCTGTCTGAAATTGCTGGTAACAAATCTGTAAATATTTTTCTGTTGCCAGTTCAGCCAGGTATGACAGGCACAGATTTTTTAAACTACGTTGCGCCATTGCTTCGGCATTAAATGTATAGTCATCATGCGTGACATTGCGGTGATAACAGGCTTCTAATTCTGTTTCCAGTGTTAATGCGATTTGCTTGCGCATAAATTTTCTTGCACTATGAATTGCATCCACATCCACAACGTCACATTGATCGGCCAGATAACTTTCTGATGGTAGTGTTAGTAGTTGTGCTGCCAGTGCTTTGTCCATTAACTTATCTTCTAGTACAGACCTGAAAGCATTGATAATGAACTCATCAACCACCAGTGGCTTATTATTTTTTATATCTTCAACAAGCAACAGGATTAAGTTAATAGCAAGTTGTTGCGCTGCATTCCAGCGATTAAACTCATCACTGTCATTTGCCATTAAAAAGGCAAGTTGTTCGTTGCTGTAATCATATTCTATTTTTACTGGCGCAGAGAACCCGCGTAATAATGATGGTAATGGCTTTTCTTTGATGTCATTAAAAACAAAAGACTGTTCCAGTTCAGTTATTTCCAGTACCGTACTCGTTACATTGGAAACATGGCTGTCATGAATATTAAGCAGCATGTCGTCACCTTCTGAATTTAATAAGCCCACTTCGACCGGAATATGAAAGGGTTTATTATTAACTTGCTCAGGCAGGCTCCCAAAAGACTGTTTCACTGTTAATGTATAGCTTTGCTGTTGTGCATTGTATTCATCGGTAAAGGTAAGTAGCGGTGTACCGGATTGGTGATACCAGTTTTTAAACTGGCTAAAATCTCGCTGGTTGGCATCTTCAATGGCCTTTACAAAATCTTCGGTTGTTACCGCTTGCCCGTCATGCCTTGAAAAATACAGGTCGGTGCCTTTTCTAAAACCTTCACCACCCACCAGATTATGTAGCATGCGCACCACTTCGGCACCTTTGTTATAAACCGTTACCGTATAGAAGTTGCTTATTTCAATATATTTATCCGGCCGAATGGGATGAGCTAGTGGCCCTGAGTCCTGTGCGAACTGGTGATTGCGCAAAACATTGACATCGTCGATACGTTTAACGGCTCGTGAATTTAGGTCGGCAGAAAATTCCTGATCCCGAAAAACAGTAAAACCTTCTTTTAAGCTGAGTTGAAACCAGTCTCGGCAGGTCACCCGGTTGCCCGACCAGTTATGAAAATACTCATGGCCAATAATACTCTGGATATTATAAAAATCAGCATCGGTTGCGGTTTCCGGGCTGGCTAACACACAGGAGGAATTGAAAATATTTAACCCCTTATTTTCCATTGCGCCCATATTAAAATCATTAACCGCAACAATCATAAAAATATCCAGATCGTATTCACGGCCATAGGTTTGTTCATCCCATAGCATCGATTGTTTTAAACAGGCCAGTGCAAAATCGGTTTTATGGCTATTTTCTTCTTCAACATACACGCGCAGATCAACTTCCCTGCCCGACTGTGTTGTAAAAGAACCCTGCTTATAAACTAACTGCCCGGCAACCAGTGCAAACAAATAACACGGTTTTAAACTTGGGTCGTGCCATTTAGCCCAATGCCTGCCATTTTCTTTTTTACCGCTGTCCACCAAATTACCATTGGACAAAAGTACCGGATATTTTTGCTCGTCTGCTATCAAGGTCACGGTAAATTCAGACATCACATCGGGGCGATCCGGAAAGTAACTGATCCGCCGAAACCCTTCTGCTTCACATTGCGTACATAGCATACCACTGGAAGCATAGAGTCCTTCCAGCGCAGTATTCTTTTCAGGTGAATGGGTTACTTCGGTTGTGAGCGTGAACGCTTCTGGCGGATTAGAGATAATCAGATGTTCATCGTTTAATTTATAATCTGAATCCGTTAGTAACTTGTCGTTCAAATAGACATTCAATAGTTCAAGTGACTGGCCATTCAAAATAAAAGACGTGGATCTGGAAACACCCTTGTTTCGCTTAACCTGCAAAGTTGAAGTAACCCGTGTTTGCTTTGCATCCAGCTCAAAAACCATCTCGACCTGCTCAACAAGATAATCCGGTATTTTATAATCTTTAAGATACGTTGTATGGGGTATAGCCTGTTGTTTTACGTTCGTGTTCAATTTGTTCTCCATTAAAACCCAGTGATGTCGCCTGGTTAAACCGGATTTAAGTATTTGTTAGTAGCAATGCTAATCTCAGATTGCCGCGCTATTGTTTGCAATGACCATATTATCTCGTTGCAAATAATAGTGCGGCAACATTTATTTTGCACAAAGCGGTTGTTACTTATGGTAACTACGCCCGCGTCGCACTGTTTTCTTCCCAAACCGCTGATTGACTTCATCGGCTATTTTATCAATGTTTTTCTGCTTCTTTAATATGCTATTACTCTTCTGTGCTTCAAACATATCGACCTGCTTTTCCAATTGAAAGGACAAGGGGTTCTCTTCGTCTTCTATTCGTTGATTGCTATTAATTAACCCCGAAACACCCACACCGATAAGTCGAATGGCCGATTTGTTCTGCTGCATCGCTTTATTAAATAAAGCAACGGCATGTTCCCGTAAAATATCAGTATTATTATCGGGGCTTTCCAGACTCACTGCGCGGGTAATGGTTTTAAAGTCAGGGTAGCGTAATTTGATATTCACTGTTTTCGCAAGGTAGTGTTTCATTCTTAATCTTGCTGCAACCTGCTCACAGAGGTCGGTAAGATAGGCGCGTAAAACAAGTATATCATCAACGTCCTGCTCAAACGTTGTTTCATGCGAAATGGATTTTGTTTTTCTTTCCGGGCTCACCCGACGACCATCACGGCCATTGGCCAGTTCCAGAAAATGCAGCCCAAGATTACCAAAAACTGATTGCATAAATACCGCCGACTGGTTTCGCACATCACCAATGGTTTGTATTCCGTACTGGCTAAACTTTTTTTGTGTTACTTTCCCTGCACCCCATAGACGACTTACTGGTAACGGATCCAGAAACTGTTGTTGCTTTTTTTTACTCACATATACAAAACCATCTGGCTTATTAATATCCGATGCAATTTTGGCAACGTACTTATTATTGGCAATTCCTACCGAGCAAACCAGTTTTGTTTCATTTAATATATCGCGCTTAATCATCTGCCCGATATTTTCTGCACCTTTAAATAAATGCTCACTCGCCGTCACATCTAAAAAAGCTTCATCAAGCGATAGTGGTTCTATCTCGGGTGTATAGCGATAAAAAACTTCATTGATTTTTTGAGATGCTGCCACGTACAACGGCATACGCACCGGCAAACAAACAAGATGTTTACAGCGCCGTTTCGCTTCGGCTATTGGCATGGCGCTACGCACACCAAATTGCCGTGCATTGTAATTCGCCGCGGCCACCACGCCCCGACCTTCACGGCCACCAACCACAACCGGGCAAGCGGCCAGTTCCGGTTGTTCTCTTATTTCAACCGAAGCATAAAAGGCATCCATGTCGACGTGGATAATCATGCGGTATTTTCACTGGCAAGGCGAGGCATTGCATTATCATACCCGTCCACCAGTACATTTAAAGCAGATATTTAAAATTTAATCGCAACGGGTGGCAGGGTTTGGCTAAAGGCTATAAGCGGTACTGGTTCTGATAGTACGACTGATAATGAATGACTTTTTTAACATACTGCTGCGTTTCCCGATAAGGCGGAATACCATTATAAAACCGTACCGCTTTTTCACCGGCATTGTAGGCTGCCAGCGCATGGGTTAAACGGTTCTTGTAGCGCCGCAGTAAATAGCGCAGGTGTCGAACACCCGCATCCAGGTTCTTCATTGGACTGTATAAATCAAAGACGCCATAAATTTCGGCGGTACGAGGCATTAACTGCATTAAACCGGAAGCCCCCACTCGGGATGTGGCATTCGGATTAAAATACGACTCGGCGTGCACCACGGCTTTAATCAGGGCCGGATCCATCCCGTGCTTATTTGCTACAAGATTAATAAGATCGTCATATTTATCTGCCCCATCAGCCGGTTCAATCACAACAGTATTGGCGGCTGTTTGGCCTAATCCGCCAATTTTCCGACTTTTGTGTACTAATTTTGCAGTCCGGTTATGCTGCGGCCGGTCGGTAACAACTCGGCTGCCATCCGGCATTTGATAGACGTAGTAGCCCGCACTAGTCGAATGAGCGTAAAAAGTCAGTGTTAACAAACTGAAAAATATTAGAAAATAGCGACTAAGAAACATGAATACTGCACCCTAAACCAAACATAGGTTTGTATACCTATCATTATATAAGCCTGAGCATACTAAAAACAGCAGATAATGCCTTATTATGGATGCAAAATATAGACCGATTCGTGCAAGGCACGCAGCCCTTTTGCCGCAAAATGTGCATGTTCGGCCAATACATCATTACGTTGTAGGCACTCGACCTGCAACCCAGCGGCATAATCAGTACGCACTTCATCTTCCAGTACAGCAAAAGGGGGGCCGGACATTTCTGCCTGCTCATATTCCAGGCTTACCAACAAGCGGGGTTGCGTTGGACACAGTAAATGAAGCTGCTGGCTGTAATTGGCACGCATCGCTTGCGGCAACGCTACCAGTGCCGCACGGTCATACACCGCCGCCACGTTCACCATTTGCACAGGGGTTAATTTAAAGAAATCGCCACACACAAAGGTAATAAGCCCCGACTGATAAAAGCGTAAATCCCCTTTTTGCATTTGACTGGGGTTCAGATTATTTTCTGCAAAAAAGGCCTCCACTGCGACCTTGCTTAACTCATTTGCCAGCACCCGATAACCCTGCTCGGCGAGCCAGATTAAGTCGTGGGTTTTGCCGCTTAAGGGAACAAAGACCTGCTGGCCTGGTGCCAGTTGCAGCCTGTCAACGTATTGAACTAACAAGGGATTCACCTTATCCAGATGAAATCCAATTTTATTTTCCTGCCAGCGCTGTTGCCAGAATGATGCTTCCATAGTGAGTGACTCTCAATTTACTTCTGTTAGCTAAAATCGCTATACTCTATAGCTATGTCAAATAATACAAACTCGAAAAACTCCGCACTTTACCATATTGATACCCTTGAATTAGGGCCAATGGAAAATTTTATTTACCTTATTCAGGATGCCGCAACCAAACGTGCCGCCGTGGTTGACCCAGCCTGGGATGTCGACGCCATTTTGCAGCTCGCTGACAAAAAGGGGGTACAAATAACCGATATATTACTCACCCACTCGCATCATGACCATATCAACGGGGTAGCTGGTGTTTTAGAAAAAACCGATGCCCAGCTCCACTTACTTAAACCCGAGGCACAGTTCTGGGGACAGGATGTTGGCAAGCCAGGCTTGCACCACGGCGGTGATATTTTCCAGCTAGGCGAAACCGACATTGAAATCCTGCACACACCGGGGCACACACCCGGCTCAGCCTGCTACAAAATAAATAACGACTTAATCACCGGCGACACCCTGTTTGTGTTCGGCTGTGGCCGCTGTGATTTACCCGGTGGTGATCCAGAGCAAATGTACACCACTTTAAAGAAAATGGGCGAAGAACTGCCACCCTCCACCCTGATCCTGCCGGGACATAATTACGCGATAAAGGAAACATGCAGCATGCATGAAGAAATAGAGGGCAATCCTTTTATGCATTTTGATCATGCCAGCGACTTTGTGCAATACCGCATGCATGACCATGATCGTACTCGCCACAGTCCTTATACTGCCATTCCAAAGAAAAAGTGAATAATTAGAATAAATAAAACTTATAATGCCTAAAGTTTAACCAACTTCGACCGATACAGCTAAAAATAGCATAATCTGAGAAGGGTTAAAAAATGAAACGGGCGCTAAAACTCAATAGCATAAAAACAAAATTACTCATTACTTTTGCTCTACTCACCGCCATTCCACTGATTATTAGCAGCGTCGCCACCTACACACAAACAGATGCTGCGACCTACGAAGCCATTAAAATGCAAGTTACTGAACGTTTAGTTTCTTTACGAGAAGTAAAAAAAATTCAGGTACAGATGTACCTTGATAATCTTAAGAAGCAAATACTTGACTACTCGGTTGATCCCGGCACTGTTTCAAGTATTCAGGGACTGAGCAGTGGATTCCAAAGTGATAAAAAAGAGGCAGCCGATGGTATCGCTGAAAAACGTGCAGAGCTTACCGCCTTTTACAAAACAAACTTTGCTAACGAGTTCAAAAAATACAACAACTCTGCATTTACATCAGCCGAAACTTTTGTCAGTCAACTGGATGATGCCAGCGTATTTCAACAATATGCATTTATTCTTTTAAACGAAAGCCCCTTCGGTGAAAAATATAATTTACGGGATCCCGATAATGAAACAGTGCTCGCCAGTAAACATAATGAAAATTACGATACACTGTTTGGTTTTTATAAAAAACTAGGTGTTGCTGATATTTTACTGGTTGATGCGAACGGCTATGTCGTTTACAGCACACAAAAGAATATTGAATTTGCAACCAATCTTACCAATGGTCCATTTAAAGATACCGATCTGGGGCAGGCATATCAAAAAGCCATGAAAACTGAGGATGCCTCTTTTTCGATGATGACCGATTTTAATCCTCACCTGGGTGACTTTAATCAACAATCGGCTTTTATTATTTCACCCATCCAGGATTTAGAAGAAGAAGATGCTTTTGAAATACTGGGTACCCTGATTATTAAAATCAGACCCACTATGTTAAATGAAATCATGTCCAGCCATCAGCAATGGGCTTCTATTGGCCTGGGTAAAACCGGTGATATATTTCTGGTCGATAAAAATAAAAAAATCCTGAATACCAGCCGACTTTTATTTGAAGATAAAAATTTATTCTTTTCATTAATTGACAAGGCCGGCATTGATACACAAACCCAGAACCAGATAAAAAAGCAAAATAACACCGTTGGTCTCTTGCCGGTAAAAGGTAAAGCCGTGGAACTTGCCCTGCAAGGTGAGTCCGGTGTATTAATGGAAAACAACCTATTTAACCAACCCGCACTTTACGCCTATGCACCAATGAAAGCATTCGGGCTCCATTGGGCCATTTTAAGCGGGTTAACAACCAAAGAAGCGTTTATTGCAAATGAGAACCTGTCAAATACATTATTACTTACCTCCATAATAGTGGTTGGTGTGATGGTTATATTAGCCATTATTCTGGGCAGCACTTTTTCACTTCGCTTAATCCGGCCTCTTACTAAACTGGATAAAACCATTCAACATATTGAAAATGAGTCTGATCTTACTTGTGATATTCCCATTAGCTCAACATATGAATTTGGCCATATTGCAAAAATGCTTAACAGTATGTTGAACAAGTTTAGAGATAGCATGACCAAAGTTTCTTCATCAACTACCATGCTAAGTAATGCATCACAGGAAATGTCGCTAATAACAAAAGAAACTTCCACCGGTATTGAACAGCAATTTAATGAAATAGATCAGGTTGCAACGGCGATTAACGAAATGACAGCAACCGTTCAGGAAGTTGCTAATAATGCAAGTCAGGCCGCAACGGCGGCCGAAGCCGCAGATGAGCAAGCACATCATGGTCGACGCGTTGTTGAATCTACCATTAATTCGATTGACACACTGGCACAACAAAATAAACGCATTGCAGAAGTGATTACTTCGCTTAACACAAAAAGTGAAAGTATCGGTGCTGTAATGGACGTGATTAAAGGAATTGCAGAACAAACCAATTTACTTGCACTCAATGCAGCCATTGAAGCCGCACGTGCGGGTGAACAGGGCCGAGGTTTTGCTGTGGTTGCCGATGAAGTTCGTTCTCTCGCTAGCCGAACCCAGGAGTCGGCAGGGGAAATTGAAAATATGATTTCCGAACTACAGTCTGAAATGAAACATGCGGTAACCGAAATGGACAATAGCAAAGAACATACCCAATCCAGTGTCGATAATGCGGCCAGTGCTGGCGAAGCACTTACAACTATTGCGCAGTCCATTCAGGAGATTACAGAAATGAATGCTGCCATTGCCAGCGCAGCGGATGAACAAAGCGCTGTTACCGACGAAATTAACCAAAATATCGAGAAAATCCGTGATATATCAGAAGGGACAACCAAAGGTTCGGAACGTACTACGGCATCCAGTGTTGAGCTGAACCAACTGGCTAACGAACTGCAACAACTAGTGATGCAATTTAAGATTTAACCGGCTTATTAACCAAATAAAAATCTCAGGTAGGATGGGTGGAGTGCCAACGTAACCCATCAAACCCCATACACTATGTATATGATGGGTTTCACCCATCCTACCTATGATTTATCCGTAGTAGGATGGGTGGAGTGCCAACGCAACCCATCAATACTCATTACCGGGTCGGTGGTTTCATAATAGTTGCCCGTGCCTTCCAGTTCATCATCGTCATCTTAACCAAATAAAAATCTCAGGCAGGATGGGTGGAGTGCCAACGTAACCCATCAAACCCCATCCACTATGTACATGATGGGTTTCACCCATCCTACCTATGATTTATCCGTAGTAGGATGGGTGGAGTGCCAACGCAACCCATCAATACTCATTACCGGGTATAATGGGTTACACCTGCCCTACTGTTATTTTTCCGCCACCAGATAAATCATCCACGATTCCTGGTTTTCAACTTCGGTGGTTTCGTAGTAATTGCCAGTGCCTTCCAGTTCATCGTCATCATCATCAGCATCAATGTATTCTTCCCAGTAGATGCGCACATTTTTATAACCTGATTCCAATAGCAATTCTTTAATTTCAGGAATCGACCAGTGGCGCCATTCGTATTTAAAAGCATTGTCTAACCGCGAACCATCATCAAACTCGAAGTGAATCGCGCAGGCCATATGGCCATCGATAGGATTAAATGAAACGTGTTCCCATATATAAGTGGCAGGATGATCTTCAAGCTCGGTTTCTTCTTCTAATACATCTTCACACTCAGTGCCACCAAAAAGATCCAGGATAAGGATACCGTCATCTTTTAAACCTTTTTGTGTTTTTGTAAAGTAATCTCTTAGCTCGTCACGGGTTTCAAAAATACAGTAACTGAAGTTAAACGCACAGGTAATATCGACTTTTTCGTCTGACACATTGCGGACATCATCCTTATACAAGGTAACCCGTTTGGCAACATCTTCACCGGCAGGTTCAATATTATGTTTGCGTCCCCATTCCAGTGTTTCGCCATCATAATCAACACCAATGGCAGTGCGGTCAGGGTGACCCTTACACCACTCTGTAGCAAGATAAGCCGTACCACAAAAATCTTCACGAATAGAAACTGCATCACGGTTACGCAGGGCTTTAAATGTTTTCTCAAAGAAATCAATTTCGGCTTCAGGTGCCTGCACTGACTCCTGATATAAAGCATGACGATCGGCCTGCTCAGCCAGAGTTAATTTATTTGCTTCTGATGATTTAGACATATACTTCCCCAAAACTTAATTATTCTGTAATACGTTATTACTAAGACAATAAATGCTGCATTATATCATTGTTCACTTTGGTTTAGCCCACAAATTTCAGGGCTTTTTACCCATTTATTTAAACCATTCTCTCACAGGAACAGTTAACTGTACTCACGCAAGATGCTAAAATACACGTCATATAAATCCTGGGAAAATAATGTCATGTCAGCAACAACCCATACAACAAAAACAGTACAGGTCGGTAACGTCTTTATAGGTTCAGCTTACCCTGTTGCAGTGCAGTCCATGACAAATACCGATACCACCCAAATAGCTGATAGCGTTAAGCAGATACTTGAACTTGCAGAGGCCGGTTCCGAACTGGTTCGGCTTACAGTCAATACCGTTGAAGCGGCAAAAGCCATACCCGTTATAAAAGATAAACTGCTGGCACAGGATTGCAATGTCCCACTGGTTGGGGACTTTCATTTTAATGGCCACAAATTGCTGGAAGCGGAACCTGCCTGTGCCGAAGCACTGGATAAATATCGCATTAACCCTGGTAATGTCGGCAAAGGCAAAAAACGGGATGATCAATTTGCCAGTATGATTGAAGTCGCTTGTCGCTATAATAAACCGGTGCGTATCGGAGTGAACTGGGGCAGTCTGGATCAAGCTTTACTGGCAAGACTAATGGATGAAAATTCAAAATTAGCTGAGCCACTGGATAGCCGACAACTGATGCACCACGCCGTTGTCTCCTCGGCACTGGAAAGTGCAACTCAAGCGGTGCAATTTGGTTTAGATGCAAATAAAATTATCCTCTCCTGTAAAATGAGTGGTGTACAGGATTTAATTTCGGTCTATCAGGACTTAGCCAGCAAGTGTGATTACCCCTTACATCTTGGTTTAACTGAAGCAGGCATGGGCGCCAAAGGGATTGTCGCCTCAACCGCAGCACTGGCCATTTTATTACAGCAAGGTATCGGCAATACCATTCGTATTTCACTCACCCCCAAACCTGGTGGCGACCGCTGTGAAGAAGTGATCGTTGCACAGGAAATTTTACAAAGCATGGGTTTACGTGCCTTTACACCACCGGTTATTGCCTGCCCTGGTTGTGGCCGCACTTCCAGTACTTATTTTCAGCAACTAGCACAGGATATTCAAAACCATTTACGCAAGCAAATGCCGGAATGGCGCGGTAAGCACCCCGGCGTAGAGAGTATGCAGGTTGCCGTAATGGGTTGCGTGGTCAACGGCCCCGGCGAGAGCAAACATGCTAATATCGGCATTAGCCTGCCCGGCACCGGTGAAAAACCCGTTGCCCCTGTTTATGTCGATGGCAAGAAAACAGTCACATTAAAAGGTGACAACATCGCAAAGGAATTTCAGAAAATTGTAGATAACTATGTTGTTGACCATTATAGCAATTAAAACTTTTCAGCCTTTGCTGAGCTGTAACATTTCTGAAGCAGATCCTCCTTCATGATTAAAATATTATAACTAGTCATACTCCGTTTCAACCGCACCATCAACGGCAACAGGATTAACCCGAACAATATGGTGCCCCCACTGGTACACACTCATTCCAAGCAAAATTAACCCCGTCCCCAGCCAAACGGTCAGTGGTATCACTTCATGGTTAAAATGACTACCTAATAGTAAGGCCAGTACTGGTGTTAATAGCGGGATTAAACCCACTCGGCTGGCCGATATATTTTGTAGCACATAATAAAACAACATAAAGCCAACCACCGAACCCATTAAGCCTAAATAGCTAATGGAAATAAGTGACCGCTCCGAAATTGTTTCGGGCCAGGGCTGATCCAGCAACAACCAGACAATTGCGTACATGGGCATGCTAACCAGTAAGCCACCATAAACTGCATCCAGTGATTTAATATTAGCCTGCACCTGTTTCATCCATACGGTACTACCAGAATGCAATAACATTGCAACAAAAATAGCACTGATCCCCATAATGGATAAATTTCCAAAAGAAACACCACGCAAAAATATTATTGCGATTCCGGCAATACCCAAGATAAGCCCAATTGCTTTTGTAATGCTAAAAGCTTCTTCTTTTAACCAGATAATGGCAAACAGGCCTGTGACTATCGGCGTTAAACCAAAAATAACTGATATCAAACCCGACTCGACAAATTGAGCGCCCCAGTAAACACTTAGCATGGAACCAAAAATACCAATGGATGCAACAAAGTAAACTTTTAATGCTTCACGGTGCCACTGTAAACGACGAGTCATAAACGACATAATCAAGGCACAAACCAATACTGAAATAAACATTCTTAAAGACACACCCACAAGAAAACCGGCACTCTCACCACTCCATTTAATCGCAAGCGGTGTGGTTGACCAGATTAATACAATCCCTAAATACGCAGCAGGTACAGACATTTTAATTTCCTGTTTAAAATTTAGTGCCAGTTTCTCTTTCTTTTTACTGGCACTTATAATGAAATTGTTAGTGCCAGTTTCTCTTTACTGGCACTTATAATGAAATTGCTAGTGCCAGTTTCTCTTTACTGGCACTTATAATGAAATTGCTAGTGCCAGTTTCTCTTTACTGGCACTTACAATGAAATTGTTAGTGCCAGTAAAAAAAAAGGCCACTGTTGTTAAACGGTGGCCTTCGGTATCGTGATTTTTTCTAAATCTAAACTAATCAAATACCTCCAGCCGGATAATATGACGGACACGTGCCCACGCCATCGGTTTTAAACCGAGATTGCATGTCATAAAAAAGGCTGAAATATACCGAGTCATATCTGGAGTGTGGTTTAGAATCTAGTTACTGTCAAGCAACTTTGTATTCATATTTGAATCCGTATAAAAATACTGCCACGGTGAAGTCGAAATCGTTTCCAGCTGCTGTAAAAAGGCATCGGTTGGCACCGCCTCCTGTAAGTAAACATTAACAACTTCAATAAACAAATTACCACTGCCCGATGCTTTACGCCAGTCAAGCTCACCCGGTGTCAATTTGTGCCCACAAGCAGGGCAGTCCAACTGCCAGTGATTCGTTGTATTAAACACTGGAGCATGTTCAACCCAGCCAGCAATCACTTTGCGACAATGTTTGCAACGTGGAACGGTTTTTAGCTTATCTAATTGTGTAGCATGGTATAAAACAGGGTTACCATTTGTGGTTAAAACACGAATAAAACAAAAATCTGCCACACCTTCCGGTCTTAATTGCGCAGGTGGCTCAAATTCAATATATGGTGAACACCCCATAAAAGTCACCAACTGGAGAAAAGAATCGCCCACACAGTATTCCTGATCTATACTTTGATTAAACACAGTTTTCCCAATAAAACCAAGGTTATTCAAACCGTTAAGCAAGGTAGTTAATTGAATATCTGAATTGGTGCAAAAAACCAGGCGGTACTGTGATTCTGTATTCAGCATTAAATACCTGTTCCTGTTCAAATAATCGAATGATTTTATCATTAAAACCCTAATGATTCGCCAGAATATTGAAGATTCGGAAGCAAAGAAATTGAGCCTATCACTGTTAAGTGAAAGCAAACTCATTTAAAATAGTCTACTCGTAAAATATGTCTATATAAGGTTAAAGTCAATGTCAGATCAACAAGTTACCGAACAGGAAATTCTAACCGCCATGAAGCGCATCCTGACCGATATCGCAAAAGAAACATTTACCCGCCCGGGTCTTCGTCATCCACTATGCGATGCCACCATCAATAATATGCGTGAATGTTTAAAGCTCATTAGCGTGCGTGAAGTTGAATTATCAGGCCACTCAAGTGATGTCAGTGCCAGCCGCCCGCGTTATGTTGATGAGGCTCCTAAAAATGTAGTGGTTTCCATGGCCGACATCAAACCAGCTAAAACAAAACCAGATAGCGACCCGGTAAAAAAATAACCATTCTGGTTTTATTCTTTAAGCCTGTTATGGGGAATATTCCAGAAGATGTATTATACTTAACCTACTATTCTTAATGACATACCCAATACCCCATGCAAATAGACCCTCAAGATCAGGCAAAAATACAGCACCAAATCTCTGAGCTTATTAACGAACACCGCGATCTTGATGAAATTATTATTAAATTGACTGAAGCACAAATGGTCGACCAAATGCAGATCACACGACTCAAAAAGCGTAAATTAAAATTAAAAGAAAGAATCCATTACTTTGAAAATTTGCTGATACCGGATATTGAAGCATAACATCTACAACCCTGTTTCCTGATTAACATGCCATGACTAACGAAAAGTTAAACATTGAGTTATTTATCTCAAGCCACTGTCCGCATTGTGCGCAAACACTTACACTGCTAACAGCCGCCATTAAAGATGAAGATATTAGTGTATTAAAAATAATTAACTTAAACACGATTATAAATCCAGATGCCTACCCACATATTCGTAGTGTGCCATTTATTCAGATTGGAGATTTCGAATTTCATGGTGAATTAAAAAAAGCAGAATTAGATGATTGGGTATCAAGCCAAAAAGAAGGAAACTTCGCCAGCAACTACTTTACAAATTTATTAATGAATGGACAAATAAGTCAGGTAGAACACTTTATTAAACGTAAACCTGATTACTGGCTGGAACTTATTAAGCTCGCACAAGACAGCGAAACAAAAATGCAGGTTAGAATAGGCATTACAGCCCTTTTTGAATCATCCAGGAATGAAATAATCAACATTACTCAGGCTGATGAAATTATATCTGCACTCATCGAAGCATCGAATGCCACTAGCCATGCCATTCGCGTTGATCTTATTTATTTTTTATCACTTCTTTACAGTGCTTTTAAAGCAACCAATAAAACACATGCGCCACTAGCTGACTTTATTAAAACGACCCTTAACGATCCGTCTGATGAAATAAAAGAAATTCTCGAAGATGTTGCTAATTAGAGATTTAATCTTACTTAATCATTAAGACAACGTTGAACCATCTCAGACAGTGCCTGTTCATCAATCGGAAAAGACAGAGTAAAAGGCAAGTCAAAACGGCGGGTTACCCGTTCAAACTGATGTGCAAATTCCTTTTCATAAAAAATAATCAGCTTAACCTCTGGTTTTTTTTGTAATACGGCCAGCAAAGTCTCAAGATTACTGGTTCGGTCACGAAAATCGGACTGATAATTGAATTCTGCAACAATAATATCCGGTGTATTTTTCTTAAGAAGTTTTACTGCCTTACGCATTGAGTTAGTTGTTTCCACTTCCAGCTGATATTGTTTATAAATATGACTGAAATCCGGGTAACCACCCAGCTCTACAATCGAAAGCAAATATTTGTTTTTAATAGTCTTATTATTCATAGCGTTATTGTAAACACTCTATCACCTTGAGGATACTTCAATAATCCCAAAAACCATCTAAAATAAACATTATTACCATTGTATATCCAAGTCTATTTACCGAGGTTCTATTGCCATGCCCTATTTCCTGTATAAAATATTACCCAGTGTTTCAAACCTTATAAAAAATATTGAACAGGTGGGTGAATATAAAATATATAAAGAAGCCAAACAACAGGCAAAAAAATTAAGGATGGAGAATGAATCTGGGTCTGATGCCACGTACCGAATTATTTTTGCCGACAATGTAATTGAAGCCGAAGAACGTTTACATGAAAAACGTGAAGAAACGGTTGTAAAAGAGTGGGAAAAATAAACAGGTTAACATCGCATGGATGAGGATCAGTATCGTAGTACCTATAAAAATATGATTACACGCCAGTGTGTCTATGAAAAGGCCATAAACAGCCGACGAACTAGTTGCAAGCAGGCCAATAAAATTCGTTTAGCCGATCGGGAGGCCGTTGCCTGCCGCTTACAGGATGCCTGCACTCTATGTACATCCTTTCTTAAAACCTTGCGTTCAAAGTCGTTATTTGCACTAAAATTACAAAACTACAGCGGGCCTTTACCTCACGCAAAGGAAATAAAAGTCCAGATGGGCAGTATTATTGGTTTGGCTTTAGATAATAATATTGAAATAGAACAAGATAAAAAGGTAGATAATATTTACACCTTGCTCACTGACAGCTTAAATAAATATCAAACGATTGAAAACCTGCCATATGAGAATCTGATCCGATCAATAGTGAATTATGAAGGCCGCCCCAAACGTAAAAGACAAAAAAATAATTGACCTTTGCTTCATATCATAAGCCAGGGGTGCTTCGCCATTGCTCGTCATAGCCAAATTTAGGGAATTACAGCAATAGCATGGCAATGTTACAAAGAGTACCTGAAATTAATTACGGATTTACCTGCCAATCATAAGCACAGTCCAAATGTGCCCGCACCCGCTCAACACCTGCCGTGCCTTCTTCCAGCATCAATTTAATCGGTGACTGATTATTAAAACGCTTGTTATTTGTTTTAATCCATAACGCACCCATCGCCGGGTTATGCGGATAGGTTGTATGCAACGCATGGTGAATCCCAACAATATGTTCTACTCGGGTATTTAATTCGGCTTCATCAGGAAAAGCGCGATCTACCTGAAAGCGGCGCATACCACGAACCGGAACCTTTTTCGAGAAGGCGAGCAAGGTATGTTGCTGGCGGCTATTCAACCCCCAACTTTCAAGAATGCCAATTATCATTTTTGTTAATGATAAATTATCTTCTTTACTTAATTCTTTCATCCTAAACCTCAAGCCAATGCACGTAAGTTTGCTATTTTACCAACATTTTACAAAAAGTGCTGTATTTGTGTAACAGACTGATAATAAAAGAAGAAAGCCATTTCCCTTATGGAAACCCCAACCGTTTTGCGCCTGCCTCAAACGGACGAAGAATTTAGATTTAATGGCACACAATAAGAAAGGTTTAAAATTTAATAAGCGGTGTTGAATAGTCAAAATGCAACATTTGCTGCTCGTTTAATGCTTCATAAACAATCTGCAAAAAAGGCAGGTTATGATCAACCGCTCGTGCAAACTGGTAAATCACTTCGACTGCAATATCTTTAATCTGCTCAGTTGTCATTCCCGGCAAAATTCGGCTGTAGATAATAAATCGAATAATGGCAACTCTTACCAGTAACATCTGGATATAAATGAACGCACTCGGCATCGTAATATGCCATTCACGATAAAAGCAATTTAACAGATATTTAGCTAAATAATCTTCAACCTGTTGGTGAACGCTATTGGAAAACATCTGGTAACGTTTTTGAAACACATTGGCATAATCAGCTGCATTTTTAATGTCCTTAGAACTGGAAAAACCCAATTGCTGAGCGTAGTCATTAAATACCTCATCGACTATCTTTGATAATTTTTCTTCCGGCGCCTGTTGTTGTTTTAACAATAACACTGAGTAAATAACGATACAGGCAAGAGGCTGATCATTCTCATACTGGCTCATAAAATGAGAAACGGACTGTTTATAGTCCGGATCAAAAATATGCACACGGTAATTCTCAAGTGCATCTGAATCCAGTGACACACAGTTATCAAAATAAATAGTTGAAATTGAATGTGAATAACTTGCCAGAATATACAGCCGAGTAAAATAATCGCAATCAACCATACGGGCTATGTCGATAAATGTTTGCTGCACTTTTTCAAAATAAATCTCATAAACCGGGCTGTTATCATCTGTAATTAATGTACGGTGAACAGGAATATCTTCTCTCTGAGGCAGGATGGCATTATCAGAACTTAGCATAACATGGCTATTAATATCAGCCGACAGGCATAAACGAACCACTTCAGGGCAGGACAAAGCACCACTCAGTTCCAGTAGTGAATTTTTCTCGGTAATAATCCTGGGATAAAAGGCACAAATATCTGAAAGAATTTCAATCCCTTTTTTTATATGCAAGCTACATTGCTGCTGGGTATTCAAATAGGGACAGTATCCATTCTCATCCATTTGAATATAAGCATAACTTTTATCTGATGCTACATTTGATTTATTTAACAATACAGCTTTCGAGAAAATAGTTTTCTCTGACGGGTTTTCTGCTACCCAGTCCAACATATGTTGATAATGTGCTTTATCAATCCTGACCTGCCAGTGCTGGCAGCAGGTATCTTCACACTTGTCTGCTATACATTTAAACTGTTGCATATAAGGTAAAGAGAGCAGTTCGGACATCATTTAAGCCTGTTTATTCTTTCGTTTATTATTCTGACTTTATATCTATTCTATCAGGTCGTTTGTTTTAACTTGTTAAAGCGTACCAGAATCATACCACAGTATTTCTTGCCCTGATAAATCTCTACCCGAAATATTCTTGATTGCCTGTCAACAGAATAACGGCTACGTATATTTTTTAACTTAATGGTCAGATTACTTTCATCTCTTACCCCTTTACGAGTAAACCCGATAACATTAACACGATAACCTGCTATTGCATGTACATTAAATTCCTGTTGCACATCAACCATACTACCCAGGCTTATTCTTCTGATATTTCCATCAACGGATATTTTAATATCTTCCAGTGAATTATCATATTCAAAGTAGGACGGCTTAAGTGAAGTCAGATTTCGATTACCATAACGCACATTAAAACGGTTATTTTTACTGACGACAGCAAGCAGTGGATTACCTGCAATATAATCAATGTCAGCATTCTTTTTTAATGGTACATAATTTAGCCTTTTGCGTGCATTAGCAACATCCAGGAATATTTTTTTATCATAAAATGCAAGCTGCAATTTATCGTACATTGCCTTTTTAATATCTGCCTCAGCTAAATTAAATTTACGCTCAAATTTAATTCCTGTCTTATTCATAAAGGCTTCTAGCACCAGCAAATGATAATAGGCTCGCTTATGTGTTAAAAAGTTTTTACTCGCCTCAATACCGAATGCTGGTTTTGCATGGTTAATAGCAAAATAGGTAAGCGTTTTCTCCATCTCTTTATCTCCCTTAGCGGTATGCGTATTTTTTAAACGGTACTGGTGAAGAGTTTGAGGAATAGAAGTATTAACCAGGGCAATAACATCCCTGCCTAATTTTTCCAGATGAGAAAACGGTGTTGACTCTGTTTTTATCCTGCCGCTACCCGATGTTTCAATATCAGCTATTTCAATTTTAGCCTGATCAATAATAAGACTTTGCCCCCAGCGTTGTGGGTTATGTAATGCGTCAATATATTGCTCATTATAAAAACCACTGCCATCATGCAGATTTAATATAATGTCGACATCCGGAGAAGTGATAATTTGTTTTATTTTCTGAACAGTTTCGAACTCAGGATCGGTTTGCTTTAATTTTGAAAATTTCCGGTTCATATCACCGTACACACCACGGGATCTTTTTATAATACTTTCAAAGTTCAGATTAGGCACAACCCATACCTGCCCCGCTGTGATCTTATAATGCGTAACCAGTAGTGAGGCTGCGGTAAAGCCCCCCGGTTCATCGCCCTGAATACCACCAATCACAAGCAGTGTTGGGCCACTATTTGCATGTTCAATATTTTCGGGGCTGTTCTTGTGTAAACTGAATTCAAGGCCAGGTAATACAGCATTCGCCATATTTCCCATCACAGTTGTGATAAAAAATAAAAAGATGAATAACAATCTTTTCATATAAATGCCCATAGTGATAACCGTGAACCTCTTTTCTACATAACAGTTGGTTTGACAATTGATATATATGTACCAATATATAAGAACTCACACAAAAAAACACTTTAATCTTGCACATATTATAAGGAAATTATGGCCAGACTACTTTCAGCGTCACGTGCTGCATCTATTGTAGGTGTGCCGCGCGGTATTATCCAGAAACATATTCAAAATGGAGAGCTCACCAGCTTTGAAGGAAAAATCAAATTATCACAACTGGTAAAACTTTACCCTGATTCCGGGATTGAAAAAGATGAAATGTTTGAAAAAATTGAGGAATTTATTGCCAGTGCACTTAAACGTGCCCGCTATGCCAAATTTCAGAAACTTGTTACACCCGATACTGCCACACTGGCATCACGCCTTGGCAATTTGAGTAAAGAGTTAGCTGAAACCAAAACAGCGTTATACCATAAAGAACAATTACTGAGTAAACTACATAACCACTTAACCGAAGAATCTAAGAAAAATAACAACTCGGCTGCTGTTTACAACTCACTGACAGAATGGCTAAACAATACTGAAAAAAATATAACAACTAACACCCTACAAATTGAACCGTTAATACAAAAAGATGATTTCTTACGTATTATAGCTGCACAAGTTCATATTACACCTAGTGGGCTAGAGTATTTTGTTGAGGGTAAAAATTCTATTCTTGAGGCAGGATTAACAACAGGTAGTGCGCTTAATTATGGTTGCAGTAATGGAAATTGTGGAAAATGTAAAGCAAAACTTATTTCCGGTAAAATTGAAAAAATCAAACAACATGAATATGCGTTTACTGAAGCAGAAAAAAATCAGAACTATTTTTTGATGTGTTCAAACACAGCGGTTACTGATGTCGAAATTGAAGCCGATGTTGCCGGTAGCGAAGACGATATTCCACAACAATCATTATCAACAAAAGTAAAAAAATTCGAGGCAATAAACAAGTATGTCTCGGTTCTAACTTTAAAAACCCAACGAACAAAACGATTGCGTTTTCTTGCCGGTCAGGAAGTGAAGCTCACTTTAAAAGATAACATTGTAGCTACATTGCCTATCGCTAGCTGCCCATGTGACGAATCTTTTATCCAGTTTCATATTAAAAACAATAGTACACCCTTTAGCCTCTACCTCAATAATGAGCTAAAAACAGGGGATACGGTAAAAGTAAACGGCCCAGAAGGCCACTTTGTGTTAGACAAGAATTCAACTAAACCGGTTATTTTTATTGCAGTGGACACAGGCTTTGCACCGATTAAAAGTTTAATTGAAAATGCACTTAGCCTGGAGGCAGCCGAGTATATCCATTTTTACTGGATTAACACTCAGGCCGAAAAACCTTATTTGCATAATATTTGCCGAGCATGGAATGATGCTCTGGATAATTTTAATTACACTGCAATCAATGTTGCCCATCTTTGCCACAATGAAATACTCAATAAGGACGTATTTTCGGCCTGCCTTTCAAATTTAATAAAAGATCATATCGACCTGGCTAATGTAGACATTTATTCAGCTATCCCTGAATCATTAACTGAATTTGCAAATACTTTTTTTATGGCGCAAGGCCTTGATGCAGAACAGGTACATTTTACACACAGCTAAAAGTACTCAATATATCTACCTTTATTTTCCAGATTTACTTTTTGGCTTTATCTTCAGGTTCTTCCGCCAACCAGGTATTTAATGCATTCACAACTTTAGTAGCCTGATCACGGCTCGAAATATTAAATTTTGATTTATATTGATACTCACCATTGCGTTTCTGATAACGACGAATGCTAAACTTATCAGGGCCAAACTCATCCGTTTTACGATCCAGATCCTGATAACGGAAAATAATGGTTGACCAGGCTCCTTTAGTTAGAATAACTTTGTCCAGTTCTCTTGAAACAATTCGACCATCTTCTTCGTAGTTTACAGTTAGCTCATCAACCGTTGTTGCCATTACAAATCCCCTGAAATAATAGATTAACAATACATAAGGTAATTATACCGTGAAATACAGCTGAATAACTATATTCAAGGCATTTTCTGGTGACCACAGCTGGACTTAGCTATCTGGAAAAATCCTCGGCATACTGAGCAATCCATTCTCGTGCAGCTTCATCACCATTTAATTCCCGCCCTTCAGTTGCCAGAACCTGCTTCTGATAGTGCATAATGTGACAGACCTGTTCTACCATACGCACTTTAAATTCGCTGTCTTTATCTGTAAATTCAAGTCCCACTAAATAATATTTCCCGAACTTACGACACCAGCTTACCGTCGCGTGTGCTTCAAACTCGGGAGTCACACTGCTTATTCTTACCCACATTGCTTTGTTTTGTGTATAAGGAACAGCAGACTGAAACATGAGTCCACCAAAACTGACATTTTCCATCTTCTCAATTTTCGCCCCATCATTGATATCATCAGACAAAGCCAACACATTATTATCGGGAATCACTTCAATAGGAATATCAACCGGATGCCGGATATAATGCCGTATAATTTTCTCATTCTGTTCGGAGCTATGCTCGTTTATCCATTGCATGCTATATTCCATTGCTTAATGACCATTTCTGATTAAATAACAGCAAAAACCACGCCAACTTGAGCCAATAAAAACCAGATCCGCAACATTAATAATGCTATCGACCTTCCACACATTACTTCTAAAAAACAAGCGTAACTTATCCATTATTCTTGTTTTTGTTTGCCTGTTGTACATTGCAATGATTTTATTCGCCGAACCTGAAAAGATTTTATCGGCCTTTTCTAAAATGAGCCTGTTCAGCTGGCTGCTGATTCTAGGCGCTTCATTTTCAAACTACCTACTGCGTTTTATACGCTGGCACTATTATTTGCACTACCTGGGGCATCAAATCCCCTTAATACTGCACTTTTTATATTATATGGCCGGCTTTGCACTCACCCTGACCCCGGCAAAGGTAGGCGAAACCATTCGCTCGGCCTACCTTGCACAACATGCCGTCGCCTATACACAATCACTCGCCGTCTTTTTTACCGAGCGTTTTCTCGATGTGGTTGTGATTGCCTTACTTAGCCTGTTTATATTTCAATTCGAAAATGCAACACACCATTACCATTATTTTGTTGTTGTCAGCGTCGTTGTGGTCGTCAGTTTTATACCACTGCTGCGACAAACTTTTGTCACTCAATATTTTAATTCAGTCGCAGTAAAAATACCCTGGAAAACCATTCGAGCACTGTTGCAACATTTAACCCGACTGTTAACCACCGCCAGAAATCTGTTTGCCTACAGGCCGGCCTACACCGGGTTGTTACTTGGCAGCATTGCATGGCTTATTCAGGGGCTGGCGTTTTACTTTATCCTGGCAACACTGGGTGTCGAGATTACTTTGCAACAAAGCATTGGCATCTATGCCATTAGCTTACTGGCTGGCGCAGCCAGTTTTATTCCTGGTGGTGTTGGTACAACCGAGGCCGTAATGACACTACTGCTGACATTACTAGGTGCCGAAACGGCAACCGCTGTTGCAGCAGCCCTTATCAGCCGTTTATCTACCCTCTGGTTTGCAGTGGCTTTAGGCTTCGGCGCAGCACTTGTATTAAGTTTCGAAAAAAAGTTAAAGTTAGAATAAGAAAGACACTAAAAGGCCATAAATTATGCGACTACTTCATACCATGCTCCGCGTCGGTAATCTGGAAAAATCAATCCGGTTTTATACTGAAATACTTGGCATGAAACTACTCCGCCAAAAAGATTACCCCGAAGGCAAGTTCACTCTCGCCTTTGTCGGCTACGGTGACGAAAAAGACAATAGCGTGATCGAACTCACCCATAACTGGGATACCGACCATTATGAGATGGGCAATGACTTTGGCCACTTAGCAATTGAAGTGGACGATGTGTATGCTGCCTGCGATAAAATAAAACTGCAAGGTGGTAATATTATTCGGGAAGCCGGACCAATGAATGCCGGCACAACCATTATTGCCTTTGTAAAAGATCCGGATGGCTATGAAATTGAACTGCTAAATAAAAAAGACTAGGGATTGTCTGTTAGCTTTTAAATATCACAAGTCCTGGTCATTGCGAGCGATAGCGCGGCAATGACTAAAACCAGGGTTTAAAAGTTAATGGAGCAACAGTAATAATAAATAGCTTTTATTCATACTCCGTATATTTCGCGGCACTCCCCTGACATTTATCTACCGGGTATTTCGCGGCATTGCGCTTTATTTTTTCTGCCACGACGGCATCGAGATCCACGCCCAGCCTGTCTGCCAGGCGAACCAGATAAATAAACACATCGGCGACTTCGTATTGCACTTCCTCAAATGTTTTTGTATCGAGGTTTTCGCTTTGTTCTTCGGTGAGCCATTGAAAATGCTCCATTAATTCGGCAACTTCAACATTCATCGCCATCACCAGATTTTTAGGTGCATGAAAGCCTTGCCAGTCTCGCTCTTCGGCAAAATGACGGAGTTGTTTTTTTAGTGCATTTAGATCCATATCATCTGCGCCCTATAAATTATATCAACTAAAAACAGCCTGCCACCCGCAATGCTCCACTCATGTTTACTTCACGTCTATCTCAAATAAATTGATTCTTAATCACGAAAATAAAAAAAGCCCGTTAAGGGCTTTTTAGTGCCCGTTTATTTACGGGCACTTACAGAGTTTTGCTTATATTACCTAATGATGGAAAACTTAACGTAAAACGATACTACGACTCACATCACTAATGCGTTTATTAAGATCAAGTGTTAACCACTCGTTAAACGCTAACATCTGTGTCGTTCCATCGAGATATTCAATGATAATGCGCTCAACTTTGCCTTCAAAATATGACAGCATTTTCACTTTAATGAGTTTGCCTGTACTTTTTACATACCATTCGCCAACAACCGGTGTGTACGAAGTAAACATAAAAATCTCCCCTGCACTGCATGAAACTTTTTGATTTTTTTTAATTTCTTGTATCAGTACCAGATAGGTATTTTACCAAATACTTTATGCCTATGGCATATTGACAAGTAAAAACTTTGCAGAATGCATGCATATAACCATTTGATTAAATACCATAAATACAAAGGCTTATATGTAAGCAAATACTTACAATAAAAAATTAACTCGCTAAAAAAATAAGGGAGGAAAATAGACTGAATTATTAACCACAACGAACACCAGGGGCGCAATATATACCCTTTAATTTTTTATTGCGTTCATTGTGGCTATAAACGATTTTTAATCAGCTGTATTCACCGGCTATGCCCGGCTTATTCGTCCGTCACACAACCTTCAGATGCATTTTTTACCAGCTTAATGTATTTAAACAAGGTACCACGCGTTGCTTTATACGCAGGCATTGTCCATTGACTACGACGCGCTTCCATTTCGGCTTCATCCACATCCACATCAAGCACTAGCTTGTCGGCATCCACCGTAATCACATCACCATTTTTGATTAACGCAATCGGTCCACCTTCCTGTGCTTCCGGCACCACATGGCCAATAATAAAGCCATGCGAACCACCGGAAAAACGGCCATCGGTAATCATCGCCACATCACTGCCTAAGCCTGCGCCCATAATGGCAGAAGTTGGGGTAAGCATTTCAGGCATACCCGGGCCACCTTTGGGGCCTTCGTAACGAATCACAATCACATCACCCTTTACAATTTGACCATCTTCCAGCGCTTTAAGCATATCTTCTTCAGCATCAAATACTTTTGCGGGCCCCGTAAAGCTTAACCCTTCTTTGCCAGTAATCTTGGCAACCGAGCCACCCGGAGCAAGGTTACCGCGCAGAATACGAATATGACCAGATTCTTTAATCGGTTTTTCCAGTGGCATAATAATCGTTTGGCCACCTTTTAAGCTCGGCAAGTCTTTCAGGTTTTCTTCAAGGGTTCGGCCAGTCACGGTCATACAATCGCCAACTAGCAAACCTTTGTCCAACAGGTATTTCATCACACCGGGAATACCACCAATGTCCTGTAAATCTTCCATGACATATTTACCGCTGGGTTTTAGATCGGCAATAAAAGGAATGCGGTCACTGGCCGCCTGGATGTCATCAATAGTTAAATTAATGTCGACCGCTCTGGCCATCGCAATTAAATGTAGCACGGCGTTGGTCGAGCCACCGAGTGCCATCAGCATCACCAGGGCATTTTCAAAGGCATCGCGGGTCATAATGTCGCGTGGGCAAATATTGTTGGCGAGCAAGTTTTTAATTGCCGCGCCGGCATTTAAACATTCCTGCAACTTGCCGGGGTCTTCGGCTGGTGTGGACGAACTGTACGGCAGGCTCATACCCATCGCTTCAATAGCCGTTGCCATGGTATTGGCTGTGTACATCCCCCCACAGGCACCCGCACCCGGGCAACTGTGACGCACAATGCTTTGCCGTTCTTCTTCGGTAATGCGCCCGGCAATATACTCACCGTAACTCTGGAAAGCCGACACAATATCGAGTGTTTTTTCACCATAGTGACCCGCACGAATCGTACCACCATAAACCATTAGCGCAGGACGATTCAACCGCCCCATCGCAATCAGCACACCGGGCATGTTTTTGTCACAACCGGGAATTGAAATATTGGCGTCATACCACTGCGCACACATCACGGTTTCCACCGAGTCGGCAATAATCTCACGCGACTGTAACGAATAGCTCATGCCATCAGTGCCCATCGAAATACCGTCACTCACACCAATGGTATTAAAACGCATTCCCACCAGACCCGCAGCCTGCACACCTTCTTTTACTTTGGCCGCCAAATCGTTTAAATGCATATTGCAGCTATTGCCCTCATACCAGACGCTGGAAATACCCACTTCGGCCTTGTTCATATCCTCTTCAGTCAAGCCGGTGGCATACAACATGGCTTGCGAAGCCCCCTGCGATTTTTGCTGGGTTATTTTGGCGCTGATTTTATTAAGTGGCTGGTCTGGCTTCTTCTGGTTCGACATATGGGGATTTCCTTCGAGTCTGATGCAATCTATTCAAAGGGCAAAGTATAAACATTTTATCCTTTGAGTTCATGCATATATTTTAAAGGGGGGGGCAGAGCCTGAGGTATCAATACGGGAATAAAACGCGGTCATTGCGAAGCAACAACGTGAGGGCGGCAACCTTAAGTTGATAACCTTTAATGATAAGTTTGCCGCGTCAACACTGAAAAACACCTGTTTTTCAGTGTTTCCTCGCAAAGACAGGCAAGGCTAAATTTCGTGGGGTTCCCTCAGGGACAGAGTAATTGATTTTAGGATTTAACGGATGCGTGTTTTATACTGCATTTTATTAATCATTCGGGAATTGTGCCAAGACTCTTAAACCGGTTTAATAACTTATGCTAACTTATTGATTTTAATAATGATACAACAAGCATAATCAATTACTCTGACCCCATTAATTCTTTTAGACAGAATCAATTCCAAAACCAACTACATATAAATATGAAGAAATAGCATAAAATATAAATCCTAAAGCTATATTGGCTAACAAGTAAATAATTTTATAAAATATTTTATCTATATATTTTATTGAACAAATAATAAAACACCCACCAATCAATGCGGCCAATACTATAGCGGTAAGCCAAATGTACTCATTAAGTCCAGTATAATAAAAGCCACCATTTATAATTCGGATGTAATAATCAACTGAGAAAGTGATTAAAATAATGAAAATATATGCACTCCAAGCATATAGTAAATTTGATTTATAGCTCATAATGCCACCTTCTTAATTTATTTTTTGTCTTGGTTTTGATGGACAAACGGGCATAAAATATGTCTTCGGTATTCTTTTTTTGTTTGAAATATCAAATCCTTTTAAATCGCTTTGTACTACTCCCCCAGCCAATTCTATGACTGTTTGAGCCCAGCTATTACTATTAAAACCAAACCCAGCAGAAGGGTAAGCTATTTTATCTGTGAGTTGATTTAGTGAATAATCATTTACAATTCTAAGAATTTTTACTACTGCAATTTTTTCATTGGTATTAGGGAAAGTAACTTTTATTATTTCAGTATCAAAATCGGATTTAAAGAAATGCACTCTTTTTTATCAAAGTATTCTAGCGTCGCTTCATAATCGCTTTTTTCAAAATACATGGCTTCTAAGTTTCCCCGACTATGCGCTCCAATTACATAGCCTAACTTTCCATTACCTAAATTTTTTGGGGCTATTATTTTACCGCCAAGCATTCCATTTGGATGGGGTGAAGACAATTTATCTATGATTATGAATTGATGTGTTCCTATTGGTACTATACCAGCTAAGTCTCTAGCAGCTATGTAAACAGATATTGAATTCTCCCTTTTTTATTATGTAATCCTATCCACGAAAAGTGGACACCTTATTTAAGCACATAGCACATAATAATTTTCTTCATGCTGAGTCGGTGATCTGTATCCCAGTGAAGAGTGTCTTCCTATGCGATTGTAAA
The DNA here is from genome assembly GCA_027076325.1 of Chromatiales bacterium. Classification (GTDB taxonomy): domain Bacteria; phylum Pseudomonadota; class Gammaproteobacteria; order UBA6429; family Thiohalophilaceae; genus SZUA-37. The sequence goes on from JALTJZ010000050.1 coordinate 29,167, forward strand.
ATACTTCAATATACTCAAAAAGGCCACTATCAATTGCTCTGCCCCCTTTAAAAACCAACAAAAGAGTCAAGGTTGTGACTCACTCTACAAATAACACTTCATCTATGCGTAGGCCATGCCGATATGCTAATGTTAAAGCAGTGTATAGGCTGATTGTATCATTTCAAATTCAATAACTTAGCACAAATTACTTATAAACCAGTTTAAGGATCTTTGGCACAATTCCTGAATGATTAATAAAATGCAGTGTAAAACGCTCAAAAACCCGCAAATATTGACACTATCTAGTGTGCTTTCGCGGGCGCTGCTTTTGGCTCTTTTGCTGCTAATAACTCTTTCTGCACCGGCTTTTGCTTATTCAGATGCCCAAAAAATCCTCACGCAGCGCTACCAGTATGAAGCGGCACAGCGCGCTTTGCGCCGCGGCCATATTAAAACCTATCGTCGTTTAGAACAGCAGCTTCGATCTTACCCACTGCATTCTTATTTAAAACTCAATGAATATACGCGTGGTCTGGCTCGCCTGCCCGCAAGTAAAATCAAGGATTTTATCAATGAAAATGCCGGTACCCCTGTTTCTATTCGGCTACGCCACCGCTGGCTTAATAGCCTGGCACGCCGCGGCCACTGGCAAATGTTTATTAATAATTATTACCCGAATAATGACCGGCGCATGCAGTGTTATTTTGCCAAAGCGCTACTCAAAACCAAACAAGCGGACAGTGCCTATGCCGTGCTTGAAGGACTTTGGCTAACCAATAAGTCCCTGCCCAGGCAATGCGACGCCCCTATTACCCAATGGTACAAGTCGGGGCAGCTTAGCAATTCACTTATCTGGCAGCGTATCCATCTTACAATGCGTGCCGGACGTGCAAGACTGGCACGTTACCTGGCACGCAATTATTTACCCAAAAATGAGCGCTTTTGGGTAAATATGTGGTCAAAAATTCGGCGTAACCCTGATTACATCATCACAGCCCACGCGTATTTTCCTGAAAAAGCACGCCCCAAAATGCTACGCTGGATGATGGCTGATGGTTTATCACGTCTGGCACGAAAAAATCCCACTCAGGCTGCCCAACTCTGGCAAGAGTTCGAACCGGCTTACAGTTTTAAACCTGAAGAACGCGAACGTATTTTACGTCGCCTATCCATTGCCTTACTTAAAGAAAACACCGACGAAGCACGCGACTGGATGGCAAAACTGAACATTAACCTTGTTGATGACAAACTCAGCCGCTGGCATGTGATGACGGCCATTCGCGATCAGGACTGGGCATCGGCACTCGACTGGATTAACCGGCTGTCGCCCGAATTGCAGCAAAAACCGAAATGGTTTTACTGGCGCGCCCGTGCACTGGAAGCCGTTGGCGAGCTCGATGAAGCGCGCAGTTATTATCTGGTCAATACCGACTCGCGTAATTATTACGGCTTTTTAGCTGCTGATCGTATTGGCCAGGTCTATCGGCTCAGCCATCGCCCCGTTAACTACAGCACTAAAGCAATGGATAAACTTGAAAAAATTCCGGCCATTCTGCGTGCTCGTGAACTGCTGGCGTTAAAACGTGCGGCCGATGCGCGGCGTGAATGGAACTATGCGGTTGCCCGCATGAGCTACCCGCAAATGTTAACCGCTGCCCGACTGGCCTCTGAATGGCAATGGCCTGACCGGGCCATTCAAACGCTGGCACAGGCCAAGTACTGGGATGATCTCGAGCTACGTTTTCCGCTCACCCATCAGGCATTAGTGATCAACCAGGCACAAAAACAAAACATTAACCCGGCCTGGGCCTTTGCGGTAATACGCCAGGAAAGTGCCTTTACACCGGATGCAAAATCCCATGCCGGTGCACTGGGCTTAATGCAACTGATGCCAAGAACGGCACGACAGGTTGCACGCCAACTGCGCGTACGCATGCGCAGCACCCGCAAAGCCTTGCTTAATATCAATACCAACGTACGGCTTGGCGTGAGCTATTTAAAACGTGTTTCTGACCGTTACAACGGCCATCCTGTGCTAGCAACGGCCGCTTACAATGCAGGTAGCTCGCGGGTAAAATCGTGGCTACCAGAAGCTGGCACACACGTACCGGCCGACCTCTGGGTTGAAATGGTGCCGTTTAATGAAACCCGCAATTACCTTAAGCGAGTACTTACTTACACTGTGATTTATGAAAAACGTCTGGGGCTGCCTTCATCCACGCTGCTCGAGCGCATGCAGCCCATTGCCCATGACCTGACAATTGCTAAACAACGCGCCAGTCAAATCCCGGCCTCTTAAGCCGACCAATTCACATAACCCGACATCATTGGTAACTATTGCACCAATACCGTATCTGGCTCACAAAAATAAATTTAAATTTTCGGGAATTTGGTCGATACTTAATGTACTAATGTTACACCACCGACGTTTTAGTTGACCTGTCAGCTTCAATCGCCACCACCCATTCTCATCATTTGGAGGTTATAATGATGTTGTTTTTTGTAATCGGCCTTATTGCCAGCACCGCTATCGGCTATGTACTTTTTAAACTGGGTTTCCACCTGGGTAACCAAATGAGCCAGACTCAGCATATTCGAGACCACCTTGAGGAAACACGCCCACAACGGCAAACAATGGATCCCCAGCAGTTAGGCTAAACGCATCCAATAACAGGGTGCGCCCCACATCCTGCCCAATAAAATAGACAGTCTCATCACCACATTTTCCGTATTTTGTTTTTCTCTTTGTCCATTTGAGTGCCCATTAAACGCTCCCATAGCTGAATACCCGCGTAGCGCTCAACCTCACCGGCCGAAACCTGAAAATCTTGCAATGGTTTATCGGTTTCTTCATGCGGAATAATGAATGACCACATATTTAGTGCGCCACGGTTATTCTCGACCAGTATCGATTTAAAATAAGCATGCGGAATGGGAATGGACACCCCATTGCCATCTTCCGTACCAATGCTCTGGACGGGCTTAATAAAGTCAAAAATAGGCCCACTAATCACATAGGTTTCAAATATTTTAGCTTTGGCATCGAGGCGCCGGACTTCAGCCTCCAGATCTTTCCAGATTTTGCCATTAAAGCCCGGTAGTTGGGGCGACATATTCGACAACAAAAACGTTTCACTGTTTTGTAGTTGTGTTTCAAGTTTGTCGGCACTGGCAACAAGATGGCCACGATCAAACCCTGAGCCAACATAATCGACCAGATCGGCACGAAACATCTCCGGTATCCTAAAATCCGGTCGAAAATTATTAATGCGCTTCACTTCGTCAGGATCAACATACTTTCTGTCGGGGCTCATAATTTCAAGCGCCCATTTCGCCTGCCTGAAATAATAGGAATAACCAACAAGGTAGTATCGATTGAATAAAATCTGATCGGCAGCGGGAATGCCGTAACGCGTCTCACGCCTTAAACTGGGGATTTCTGCCATACACTGTTGTCCTTAATTTGTCGTTACCATTAGATAAGAGCGGTTCGTTTACTTTAACAAAATGCGCTGGCCGCAAAAGGCAATAGTTAACACCCAGTTAGCGAAAAATGACCGATTAGGCCATACACCTGCCAGCGGTGGTTAAAAATACTGCAAACCCGCCAAATTTGGCCTTTAAGGGACAAATTCGGTCAAAATAGCGTATTTTTGGGTATTTCATAGGGTATACCATATAAAAATTCAATAACTTACGGCATTGTTATGATAGTTTACTTGAATTAAAAGATTTAATTGTCTAATATTACTTTTGTGACAACACTTAAAACAAAAAGTGGGAGCCAGACAATGAACGATGAATTACCAACCTATGAAGTCGAAGAAATCAGTTTAGAAGAAGCCGTTGAAATTCTCGCAAGTGATTTAAGCCAACCATAATAATAAACGGACACCTCCCGTGTTTTCCTTTTCTCCCCTGACGATGGAAAACCAAAACTTAAAAAGCCTGACATTTGTCAGGCTTCTTTTTTATAGAACATGCTTTTAGAAAAAATTTAGCGTTTCCCCAGCAACAAGGAAATAAGTTGATCTTCAAGCAAAATTCTATCAGCTAACACTTCTCCAAGCTGTGACAAGTCGTCGGCCAGTTCACTCAGATTATTGCAATGGTCGGAACAATCGTATTTTTCATTAAAAGCCAGAATAACTTTTGTCATATCTGCAATTTGAGGGTAAACATTAGCAGCAACCTCTTTAATGTCATTTCGCCGCTCGGTACCTTCATCAATAAACCGATAAAGCTGAAAATGCGCACTTGCAGTGTAATCAACGATAGCCTCGCAAAATTCTTGCAGCATTAACTGGCTTTCGCGATCCGGTGTAAACGGCCGCATCTCGGCTAATTGATTAAAAAGCGTCAGTGTTTCTTTGCGCGTTTCTAATAATGTATGAAGTTGTGATTGTGATTCACTACGACGTTCTTGACTTGCTTCCAGCGTACCCAACGTGTATCCCCTTAAAATTCAATGCACTAGATATTATTTCTGCTAACTATGCCCTGAATATAGCCACTCTAGCAAGTACTTTTTACAGCAAATTAACCGACAATTGGCTAGGCAATTTCTACCTGCACAGCATGCCAGCCTTTTGGGCCTTCCTCAGCTTCATAAGTCACACTTTGGCCTTCCTTTAAACTTTTGTAACCTTCTGATTTAATAGTAGAAAAATGCACAAAAATATCCATATCACCATCATCGGGGGAAATAAAACCAAATCCTTTGCTATTATTAAACCATTTAACTTTTCCCGAAATCATCACACTATAACCTTCTTAATTTTATTTTTGAGTTTTAGAATTGTTTAAGTAAAAAGTATACCGTTTATAAATGATGAAAAAGCTAACCTGTTCACACTTTAAATTGCCCGTAGAAAAGCAGGGGATATATAAATATTCATCATTCCTGCCCTGAATCCGCTTAAAATTACGATATAATACAAAGATCAACCTAACTCATACCTTTAACATCCAACGCAAACGACTAAACATAATGAAACGCCCTGAATTACTCTTGCCCGCCGGTACCCTTAAAAATTTAACCTATGCGTTTGCTTATGGTGCCGATGCAGTCTATGCCGGTCAGCCACGCTACAGTTTGCGGGTTCGCAATAATGACTTTCAATTAGACAATCTGGCCAAAGGTATCGAGCATGCACACAACTTAAATAAAAAATTCTTTGTCGCCAGCAATTTAATGCCACACAACAGCAAAATTAAAACCTATATGAAAGACATGGAGCCGGTCATTGCACTCAAGCCCGATGCACTCATTATGGCCGACCCTGGTTTGATTATGATGGTGCGTGAACGCTGGCCGGACGTGCCCGTACATCTGTCGGTGCAGGCGAATACGGTAAACTATGCTGCGGTCAAGTTCTGGCAGTCGCTGGGGCTGGAACGGATTATTTTATCGCGTGAACTTTCGCTGGGAGAAATTGAAGAAATCCGCCAGCAATGCCCGGATATTGAACTGGAAGTGTTTGTTCACGGCGCGCTCTGTATTGCCTACTCCGGCCGCTGTTTGTTATCGGGTTACTTCAACCACCGCGATCCCAACCAGGGGACCTGCACCAATGCCTGCCGCTGGGAATACGATGTGCAGCCAGCAGAAGAAAATATTATGGGCGACATACAAAAAACCACCCCGGAGAAAATACAGTTCGATGCGATGGCGGCGATTAAAAAACCACCCGAGGCCTTTGCAGAAAAAGAACCACGCCACCCGCTAGCGGATAACGTCTATGTGATTGAAGAAAAGAACCGCCCCGGCGAGTATATGCCCATCATGGAAGACGAACACGGCACCTATATTATGAACTCCAAAGATCTGCGCGCCATTCAACATATCGAAACACTCACTAAAATGGGCATTGATTCATTTAAAATTGAGGGTCGAACTAAATCCCACTACTACGTTGCACGTACCGCGCAACTTTATAGCCAGGCGATAGACGATGCCATTGCCGGACGTGAATTTGATGCACAGCTTTATGGCAAACTCGAAAATTTATCCAATCGCGGTTATACCGAAGGCTTTTATCAGCGCCACCCCAATCAGGACTACCAGAATTACCTTACCGGTGTATCCAAATCAGTCCAACAACAGTTTGTTGGCGAGATAACCGGCTATGACGACCAGCGCCAAATGGCCGAGGTGGCGATTAAAAATAAACTCTGTGTGGGTGACAGCATTGAAGTGGTTGCACCGCACGGCAATATCTCAATGGTGCTTGAGGAAATGGAAACATTAGAAGGTGAACCCATCGAACAGGCACTCGGCAGCGGTTATCAGGTACGTTTTACGTTACCCAAAGCCAATTACCAACGCGGCTTAATTGCCAAAAACCTGTAATACTACACATAACAGACTCTCTGAAATATTATAAATCTAATCACTACTAACCAGTTAACATTAGGGACTATTGATCTTTCACCTATTGCCTGCTTTTGGCTAACATCTGGAAGATCAACAACCCCTAGGATAGATAGTGAAATCTAATACTCATTTTATTTTTCAAACTGCCGCTATAATATTAAAGGATAATACTTTCCACAAAAGCAAACCATAAGGATAACAAGCCACACCATGACGACACCCGAAAAACGTTTTTCTAATGATCTTTACCTTGCTATTGATCAAGGTGGTCATGCCAGTCGCGCCATTGTATTTAGTAACAGTGGTGAAATTATTGCACAGTCACATCGAAATCTGAGCATAAACCGACATGATGAAACTTTTGTAGAACATGACCCGCTGGAATTACTTGCGTCTATTAATGATTCCATCAACGACGTTATTCAACAACTCGGTGACAAGGCAAAAAACATCGCTGCAACAGGTTTAGCCACGCAACGCTCGAATATCGTGTGCTGGAATAAAATAACCGGGGAAGCACTATCACCTGTTATCAGTTGGCAGGATGTACGCGAACACCAATGGCTAAAATCATTACAGTCCAAAGCACACTTCATTCACCAGAAAACCGGTTTGTTTCTGAGCCCGCATTATGGAGCCAGCAAGTTACGCTGGTGTCTGCAAAATATTACCGCGGTGCAACAAGCTCAAAAGAACAACGAGCTGGTCATGGGACCCATGGCCAGTTTTATTTTATACCATCTTGCAGATGAACAACCGCTGGTTGCCGACCCTAGCAATGCCTCGCGTACACAACTCTGGGATTTAATAACAAAAGACTGGCACCCTGATCTACTGACACTGTTTGAGATTGATACCGAGCTGTTACCCAACTGTGTACCTTCTAACCATCCGTTTGGTACATTAAAAGTATCTGGCTTATCCATCCCCATCCAACTCTGCATGGGCGACCAGTCAGCAGCCATGTATGCCTATGGGCAAGTTCAGCCGGAAACAGCCTACGTTAATACCGGTACCGGTGCGTTTGTATCTCGGCCATCCGGTTATGCCATGTTATTCGGGCGACGTTTGTTAACCAGCGTTATTTACCAGAATAAAGAACAGAGCCAATACGTTTTAGAAGGGACTATTAATGGTGCGGGTTCTGCCATCGATTTTGTCAGTAAAGAATTGAAATTAGATAATACACTAAATAACTTAAGCGAATGGTTACACGCTACTCGCAATGAACATGATAACGACTTTAAGCAACTTTATTTAAATGGTGTTTCCGGGTTGGGTGCACCGTTCTGGGTTGCAGATTTTAAAAGCCAGTTTTTACATAAAAGTAACGACCAGGATAAAATTGTTGCCGTTGTAGAAAGCATTATCTTTTTGATTTTTGAAAATATAAAAGAAATGTTAAAACTATCTTCACCACCCGAACAAATCCAAATGACAGGCGGTCTGGCAACACAGGATGAAATTTGCCAGCGTTTAGCTGACTTGACCAAACTCGCTGTTTACCGTCCCGTTGAATGCGAAGCAACCGCACGGGGACTGGCCTATAAATTGGCTAATGAGCCCAGAATCTGGCCTGAAAAAGAAGTCGGCACATGGTTCAAGCCGAAAACAAATACCGGGTTGCAGGCACGCTATAAAGAGTGGAACAGCGCTTTGCTTAAAGCCTTACGGGATTAAAGCATCATACTAAACAAGATGTATGTTGCGCGTTGATTTTTTCTTACCCGGTTTTCTAGCGGGTAGCTGAGTCTCTATTTTAGCCAGCACCTGCTCAGCCGTTGCCCGGTAGCTAGTTAGTTTGCCGCCATAGAGTGTAAGTAAATTTTTGGCCGAATCATGTAACAAAGTATCACGTGGGCGGGAAAAAAGAGAACTTTCCAGCTTTGGCAACACACGAACACCTGCAAAAGTATCAGTCACATTGACCTTTTGTTGTGGCATATAATAAGAGTATATTTTTTTTAAATATTCAATCTCACCCTCTGTTGCTGTCACCCTGGCCGGATCGCCGGTGTAAACTTTTTCGGTCGTACCAACCAGTGTTTTGTTCTTCCAGGGCATAATAAAAACGGCGCGTTGATCCTCTGGTGCTTCGACATAGATAACCCCTTCTGGCGCGGCCGCATCAAGCACAATATGTGTTCCCTGCACCAGATCATATTCCATTGTTTCAACTGGCGTGCCTGTTATCCTGGCCAGCACATCATTCGCCCACGGCCCTGATACGTTCACAACAAACGTTGCTGCAATCACGTCAGGTACTGACGACATACCTTTTGTTTGAATATGATAACACCCCTCTTTAAAATCAAGCTGAGTTACTTTTGCAGGGCAATATAAGATTGCTCCCAGTGATTGAGCCGAATGCATCACTGCCTGCGTTAACAAACGATCATCTGTTTGCGCGTCATAATACTGGTACACGGTTTTTAAATCGTTGCTCAGTAAACCTTTTATCGGTAGCATTTTTCTTTTAGACACGCGAATACGTTTAAATTGTGTGTATTTTTTAAAACTGCCAAGTATTCGATATAAAAATAACCCGATACCAATCTGCCAGGCCGGTCGTGATGTTTGTTTATAGATAGGAATATAAAAAGCAACCGGTTTAACCAAACCCGGTGCCAGCTTAATCAACCGCTCCCGTTCCAGTAAAGATTTTCTAACTAATTTAAACTGGCCAGATTCAAGATAACGTAAACCACCATGAATAAGTTTACTCGACTTGCTGGAAGTGGCTGAGGCAATCGCCGTTTGTTCAAAAACAGCCACAGAATAACCCGCTGCCGCTGCCGCTTGTGCCACGCCCACCCCCTGTATACCGCCACCAATAATGGCAATATCATAATATGTTGTATTTTTTTCTATATCTGGCATTTATATTTCTGATAGTTTATCGGCTATTCCCTGTCGCATATTTTTTATATCAAACGTTTCAATAAAATGGACACCGCGTTGTAGTGCGTCAAACGCTTTTTCCGGATTAATGCATTCATAGGTGACAATTTTACTGTTTAGTAACGTAAGCAGCCCCTTATCAGGGAGGCTTGTAATGTCACAAAAAAAGTATTCTGGGTTAAGTCTCGCCAACCTTTTATATTCTGTTGTGATAGCCGCATTCCAGTTATCTACAACGGCACCAATAGGCTGTTGCACAAGAGGCAGATCCGTCCTTTTCCGAATTAACTCAAGAATACCCACTGAAAAAGAAATAACCACACACTGTTTGATTATTGGTTGCAGACAGTTACCAACCACATCCAGAACAATATCACCACCAAATTTATCAATACTGATACGCTTTAATTCAACAAACAAAGTGACATCAGGATAAGCAGCAAGCAGCGCAATCACCTCATCCAGCGTTGCAATTTTTTCTCCAAAGTATTTATTTTTAAATCTACCCGGTGAATAACTTGAAAAATGCCGTAGTGCTTGCAATGAGTAATCGTGTATTGAGCCAGTCTGGTGACACAGGCGTTGCAAATCCCGGTCATGAAAAACCACTGCCTGTTTGTCAGCACTTAATTGAATATCAATTTCAATGTATTTGGCACCTTCATCAAGTGCAGCCTGAATGGCAAGCAAGGTGTTTTCAGGAAAACACTGAGCATACCCCCGATGTGCCACCAGGCAATCTTCCGGCTTCCTGTTTTTATCCATAAACACGTCCAAACCCATATCAACTGACTCGACTAACAGACTTCAACTTTTTATTTTTGTCTATCACCAGCTTAAACTTGCCCTGAATACCTGCAGTTGTTACAAATGGCCGCAAAATATTTGCAGGAAACTGGACACGTTGCCCATCAAGGCTCGTTGCAATGACACTATTTATGTTTTGAGCATAATAGTGTTCAAATTCTGCCGATGTGATATTCAGATGAATATAAAAAATGCTATCCATATTATGCTGCATCATAATCCAAGTATAGGCTGTGTTCTTTAGTCTGCCATTTATTCTTTAAGATACCAATACCATTTATCAGTTCAGTTATTTTAAAATTTTAGCTATACTTCTGTTTTTGTTACCTGCTTGGAAGTTATATTATGAAATCAGTATTACCCTCTCTGCGCATTATTGGCATCTCACTTACCGTATCTTTTATTATTGGCGCCATTGGCTATTTCGTATTGGGCTCAATAAATACCGACATTGAAAATAGCTCTCGCTATCAAACTTATATTTTAATGATTGGAGCCTTGCTCGGCGCACTTGCTGTTCAGATTATCCACGCATATCAAAATCGTCCAACAGAAGTTGTCAGCCTGTTTATTGGCAACCTGCCTTTTCGTGCCTCAAACCAGCAATTACGCCAGGTTTTTTCAGCACACGGTACAGTGCATAACCTTCGCCTGATGACAGATAAAGTAACGCGTAAACCCCGTGGTTTCGGCTTTGTTGAAATGGATAAGAAGCACGCCAAAATTGCGGTTAAAAAACTGAATGGCTATGAATTTATGGGGCGAGAATTAAAAGTAAATTATGCCAATGAAAATAAATACTAATTATTAACCTGTCTGTGAAAATAAAAAGGGCTTTTAAAGCCCTTTTTTATCAACGAAAGTTACTGACAGGAAAAATAAATTAAATTTTCATTATCAACTGATACTGTTTTTCCTAAACTGATAAAGCCAGAACCGGACAGAGGGTATTCTTCATTCTGTATAAAAACTTCCTGCCCACCCTGCGTTTTAATAAAACTACCATTGGTGCTTTGATCAACTACCACAAATTTTCCTTTACGGTAAACCAGCTGTGCATGGTGCCTTGAGACACAATCGGCATCCACTATAATATTGCAGCTCTTACTTCGACCTAGCATTAAATCATTACTGCGCGATGATACTTCAGTAATATGTTCATTATAAGTTAAGTATAAATGCTGGCCACGGGTAAATAATGACTTAATGCGTGACTCATTCATATTCTGGGTTAAAGTGGTGCGCTCCAGGTCATCAACCGAATCGGCATCATGTATTGTAATAATTTGTGATGAATCACTGCGTGCATTTTCCAGAAGCTCGATAAACGATGATTCACGACGTAAAATCAGGTTGCCAAATTCATTCAGTAATTCTTTATTGATAGTATCTAATTTTATCGAATATTGCTGGCTTCCAATTGTGGTGTAGTTATCAATAATAACGTAAATACGATTTTCCTGAAAATTCGACTTAAAGAAAACTCGAACCGGGATCATACCCTGTAGCTCAAGACTATAAGTTGACTGCTTGGCGATTAAGCAACCTGCATTTTTTATTGTACGGATATAGTCCTGAGTGGATTGTGACGAACCCAACGATAAAGAAATAGGTTCTTTGCGTTCAAGTTTAAGCAAAAAGCCAACCACATCATCGTCATAACTGCTGCGTACCTGGATTTCATAACTTCGTTGTTCCAGGCCTTTAAGAATCAACTCATCATTAAATTGATAGTCAACTTCAATAACCGGCTTAACCAGGTGCAGTTGATCGAGCAATTCATGCATATAGTCATAAACATTCCGTAAACTATCGATAACCTGACTACGCTGCAACTCAAGCAACGATTCCGGTGTTTCCGAATGCGAATCTTCCTTATGTAAAATTGATTGCGCCTGTAATTTTAATTCTGTTAACACACCCATGTGTTTTTCTCTCTAATTATTAGCTATTTATATAATATAGCCTTACTAATACTGCTACCTTACAGCTTTAAAACATCAAGTTCAATTCCTGATGTTTTATTTATCTCACTTGCAGCAAGATTTGCTTCATTTGTTACCACGGCAATATTCTCGTATTTGGTGCACAAGTAAGACTCAGCAACTTTCCTCAAATCGTCGACCGTTACCGACAGAACACGCTGGCGAAAGGCTTGCCGTATTTCCGGCGTACGGCCAAATAACTGGTTTTGGAAGGCATCTTTTGCCTCGCCAGCAGGTGACCCGGGTTTATCCAGCGTACCAATAACCCCCAGAATTGCTTCTTCTAACAAACGCGGTTCATACTTGCCAGAAACCACCCAGTCAATGGCAGCGTCAAAATCCTGCAGGGTTTCAACTAAACGTGGATCGCGGTATGAATAAAAACGAAAAGCAGCCGTTTCTGTATCATAGCTGGCACCGCCGCCATAAGCCCCTCCCTTCTCACGAATGCGGGTATGCAAGAAGCCATTACGCATAAAATTAGCTAACACCATTAATGCAGCAGAATCGGCATGTGTGAGTGTGACACCAGGGTAAGCCTTAGCGCAAAAATTAACCTGGGTATTTGTTAGCCAGGCCTGTTTAACAGGCGATGTGTCTTCCGCCAGATTAAATCCATGATGCTTTTGTGTGGCTGGAATTTGTGACCAGGGCTCCAGCATACGATCCTGACATTCGACAAGCTGATCTTTCTCGGCTATCAATAAGAATTCGCGCGGCATTTGTAATATATTTTGATGCAGTTCAGAAAAACACTGGCTAAATTTCTCTCGCTCTGTTTTATCTGCCAGACGATCATCCAGTTCTTTTAATTTTTGAATACTTTCCAAACCACGTAGCGCATTTGACAACTTAGCTGCCTTGCTCACCCCAGCAGAAGCAGCCAACATCGCAAGTCCATGTCCATTTCCGGTCACACTTTGTTCTGCGCGAACTCTTTTTTGTGAAATTAATTCACGAATGCGTTCATACTCATCAAAACGCGGCGACTCAAAGGTATTCTGTAATAACTCACTCAAGGCAGGTTGATTACGTAATAATGCTTTACCTGATAAAACAAAATAGCCGGATAAGGTATTCGCATCATTCACTGTGCTACGAATCGTGTGGAAGGAATTCACCCCACCAGTGACACTGTACTGCCAATTTTGTACTGCAAGATAATCCTTGTCTGCAACACCTAAGCGAGGCAAACACGTTGAAAAATGAGGTAGGGAAGACAAAGTATGCTGATCCATCTCTGGCAAAGCACAAATAACCTGCTGATACACCAGCCCGTTAGTCGGCTGAGGGTATAGTGAAACTGGCGTTTTCTGGACATCCACTTTATTCCCTTTGGCAATCGACATTTCCAGTGGTACATCCTGCAAAGTTACCTTTGGCAATATTTCAATATCATCTTCACTGGCCTGTCTTTTCTCCAGGGCTCTGGCCTGTGAAATAATTTTTTGTTTTGCATCGCTGTCAAGTGCAGCATTAATTACTGCCAACTTTGATTTTTCGAAAGCCTCTTTGCGCTGGTTTAACTCTGCGTCTGGCTTCATGGTCAGGCGTACACGGTGTAAATTATTGATCAGGTTTGTTTTAACTAATTCTTTTACATAATTCGGATCCTGAATTTTTTTGCGCAAAGATTTGATAACAGGGTCAAGATTAAGCAGTTCGGCCGGGTCACCACGATGCATGGCACACGATAAACCTTCTAATATAATTGACAACCCATAAGGGTAGCCATCACCACTCACTTCACGCTGCCCTAACTCTAGTTGGTGCAACACCGCTTCAACGTTTTCTAATGGCACGCCCTTTTCTGCAATATCTGCTAACACACCTAAAATTAAATCCTCAATTTTTTGTGTGTCATCGGCTTTGCAACCTTCAAGCCCGCACATAAAGGCGATTTCATAGTTGGAATCATCCAGACCACATAACGATGAAGGCGCTGCCCCCAGCTCACTGGTTTCCAGTGCTTTACGTAACGGTGAGGCACTATTGTCCAGCAAAAGACTGGATAATAAATGTGTACTTAATAAACTTTCCAAATCGGTGTTATGGCCTAACAACCAGGCCATAACAACATGGGATTTTGTTTCTAACGATTCGTTGCTATCAATACCATAATATTCTTCAACAACAACCGGTGCATGATAACGTTTTTCATCATCCACCTTGATTGTTTTATCCAGTGCATCAAAATTTTGTAGTACATTTTTTTCAAAAATCTTATGGTACTCATTCGCTGCAATATCACCGTAAGTCATAAACACGGCATTAGATGGATGATAATGTGTTTTATAAAACTCACGCAGTTGCTGATAAGACAGGTCGGTAATAAATTCAGGATCGCCACCGCTGTTATAGTGGTAGGTTGTACTAGGGTAAAGATATTTATATAGCGATTCCCATACCTGACTCACCGGCGAGCTTAATGCGCCCTTCATTTCATTAAACACCACTCCTTTATATAGGAGCTCGGATTCAGCATTGTCCATCTCGGAAAATTCCAGGCGGTGGCCTTCCTGCGCAAAGTCCAGCTCGTCCAGCCGTGAGAAGAAAACCGCATCCAGATAAACATCCAGCAAATTGAAAAAATCTTTACGGTTCTGACTGGCAAAAGGGTAAGCCGTCCAGTCGCTACTGGTAAAGGCATTCATAAAGGTATTCAGTGAACGCCGAATCATCATAAAAAATGGATCTCGTACTGGATACTTTTTACTACCACACAATGCAGTATGTTCCAGTATATGCGCGACACCGGTAGAGTCCATTGGCACCGTTCTTAAAGCAACAAGAAAAACATTTTCGCTATTATTGGCTGCAAGGTGATAATGAGTAGCCCCTGTTTTAATGTGTCGATATTCTTCGATGGTTAAATTTAATGAATGAATGGGTTCACTCCGAACCCATTCAAATGAAGAGTGAAGTGTTTCAGGTTCAATAACTTGTTTTTGCATATTTTAGTGTCTACTTAACGAACTTTGAAATATCGGGTAAAAAATGGCCATATAAAGCAACTTTACCTTCAGGGTTAACGAGTACCCGGGTAGGCGTAACAATCGTATGATACGCTTCTGCCGCACCCAGATTATCCAGACGATTACTTAATATAAGACATTTTATATTATTATCCTTACCATAGGCAGCAACATTGTCATTATACTCTGTAATAACAGCAAGATTTAAAACCGGTATCTTGAAATATAAACAACTTTACCACCTCATTTAATCCGGATATTAAGCTTACCACACTATTTTATATTTATCGTAACCGGCAAATTTGCTAGTATACCGCCTTGCCAAATTACCGCATTCAAGGCCGTACAATGATTATTGTTATTTCCCCCGCAAAAACAGTCGATTTTGAAACCCCACCACAAACTTCGAAATTTACCACCCCTGACTTTTTAAGTGAGTCAAACAAGCTTGTCAAAGAAATGCGCCATTATTCCCAAAATGATATTAAAAAACTCATGCATGTGAGTGATAAGATTGCTGAGCTGAATGTTGAACGCTTTAAGAAATTTAAAACCCCTTTTACCACTAAAAATGCTAAACAAGCCGTGCTGGCCTTTAAAGGCGATGTCTACACCGGCCTGAATATTGAAGATTTTAATGCCCGTGATCTGGACTTTGCACAAAAACACTTACGGATATTGTCGGGTCTCTATGGTTTGTTGCGACCACTGGATCTGATGCAGGCATATCGTCTGGAAATGGGATTAAAACTCCCTGTAAAAAAAGCAAAGAACCTGTATGAATTCTGGGACAATCAGATTACTGAAAAAATCAATGCTGAGTTCAAAAAACAAAAAGAGAATACTTTAATTAACCTGGCATCCAATGAATACTTTAAGGTAATACAAAAAAACAACCTCAATGGCACCATTATTACCCCTGCCTTTAAAGAAGCACGCGATGGTGGTTTTAAAATGATTGGTATTTATGCAAAAAGAGCACGCGGGCTAATGAGCCGCTATATTATTAAAAACCGAATAAAAAATCCGGAAGAACTGAAAGCCTTTAATTTAGATGGCTATAAGTTTAATAAAAAGCTATCGACCACAACAGACTGGACTTTTACCCGTAAACAGTAAATCGATTTTAAGTACAAACGATGGCTTCTACACATTTATTTAATGTAAATCTGGATGACTTTGATGAAAAAGTTATTCAAACTTCCCATACCATACCTGTTCTGGTTGATTTCTGGGCCGACTGGTGCGGCCCGTGTATCGTCATTGCTCCCATCCTTGAAAAAATTATTAATGACTATAACGGTACAATTCAATTAGCCAAGCTGGAAGTTGATGAAGACGAAAATATGAAGTTGGCCGGGAAATATCAGGTGCGTGGATTTCCAACAATTATACTTTTCGAAAAGGGTATTGAAGTCGAACGCTTCAGCAGTGCGCAAAGCTATTCTTATATTGACCAGTTTATTCAGCAATACAGTGTTTTGCTAAAAAATATTTAACCACAAATAGCACAAAGAAATTATTAATATATTTTATTGTTGCCCCATTAATTCTTAAATATCACAGTCCTGGTCATTGCGAGCGATAGCGCGGCAATCTGTCTTATTTGAAGCACACATTAGCGAGATTGCCGCGCTATCGCTCGCAATGACAAACTGACAACAAAATAAAATATATTAATAATTTCTTTGTGGTTAAAAAATACTATTTAGGTTTCGTATAATAAACACCCGGTATCCACGACTTATGTAATTTAGCTGTTTCGTCCAGACGCTGATCTTCAGAATCATCAAAGGTGAAGTTATTGGTACCAATCCGAATGCGATCGCCTTCGCTTAAACGATGCAGATTAATCAGCTGATCGTTTACATAAGTGTTATTGGTACTTTCAAGATCTTGCAGGATGTATTCATAAACACCGCCTTTCGCATTGTTCACCGTTATTTCAATAACCGCATGAAACTTGCTAACCAGGCTATCATTTAAGCAAATATCATTCGCCTCATCCCGCCCCAGTGTTATCTTTGCCTTTTGAATAGGAAAAACAACCCCAGTACCACCGTCTTTAATCTGTAACAACTTCGCCATAACTACTACTTTAGGTTAAAACCGCTATAAAGAAAGGTATCCATACGGTTAACATGATAATAACCATTGTCAAATTACAGCCTAATATCAGCCGGTAGCGGCCTTTTTCTTCGCCGGAACTCTGGCTTAACCAGATAGTTGCAATAAGGCTGTCCAGCAGCAACACCATTGTAATCAGCGGTGCCATCACCGGGATAAAGACGGTCTCAATCATTGGCCAGCCATCATAAGAAACGGGCGTGCCGGTTTTTGCCTTAAAAATCAGGCTGAGAATAGCCAGTAAAATCAGCATGACTCGCATTGGCCGTATTTTTTTTAGTATTGATAACATGTATTTTTCTTCTTTTAAATTTAATTATGGGCGGTTAATGTACGGGGGAAGTCTTTAAATCATCTGCATTAAAAGCAACCTTGACTTTATTTTTATATTCTTCATCAAAGACAAGATCAAAATTATAATTTTCGTCTACTTTTAACTGTTTTAAATCAGGCAGGCGATTTGCAAGATAGGCACAGGTTGCTGCAATAAGCTGATCATTGTCATCAATAAGTGCGGCAATCAATTGCATGGACACAAACTGCGTGCGTTGCATAATATCAGGCTCAGCAATAGTACGACCATTAAGGACAATCCCCTGGGTCATTTTTGAATCCATTTTGTCAAGAAATTCTATTTGTTTGGCCGGTAACGGCCTGGCACGATCATACTCAATCTGGCTTTCGCCATTGACCAAAACAACAAAAATACCGGACATATGCATAACCTCATGAAAGTGGTGACAAACAGAATCAATGAGATACATTTAGCCTCACCGAGATACTATTTTAAATGATTTTCTGTGGATTTTCTTAAAAAATAATGGCTTTAAGAAATGATTCTAAGTCCTTAATAATAAACAAAACATACTGAAAGTAACCCAGGGGTAGCAAAAGCATTACTAAAATTCAATATAGCAAAAAAAATAATTCCAGCTAGTCTTTATTACTGTAAACGTGTTACCCCGGATTTTCTTTGAGCCTATTCCATTAATTCCGGGAGCTAATTTGTAGATGTGGTGTGAATGTCCAGCTTGACTGGAAATCCTGAAGCATCTCTGCTGCGCCCACTTGAACGTGATGGTTCAAGTGAACGGGGTAATACCTTACACTTTAAGTGCTATCCCTTCCTTCATTAAACTGCTGGTATATTATTGAGAGACCTCTTTTTGTTTTGGCTTTGGGGTATTCTGTTTAATAAAATTTTCTATATTTTTCGCTGGTACAGCACCTGCTTGCGCAGCCTGCAACTCACCTTGCGGATTAAATAGCAGAAAACTGGGCGTTCCAACCCAACGTGAATTTGCATATTGGGTATAAATGGCTGTTGCAACTTCAGGTTCACCGATTAAGTTCGGGAAATCAATGCTGTGTTTTTTAATGAATTTTTCAGCTTCTTTCAATCGTGCTCTGCCATCAATGGATATACCTAAAACGGTTGCATCTTTGTCCGAATGGGCAAAATGAAAATCAACATACTCATGCGCTTCTCTATTACAAATATGACAACTGGAAGCCCAGAACATCACCAGTAACCATTTCCCCTTACCGGTAAAATCTTCAATTGTTTTTGGAGTATTGTTGAAATCGGTTAGCCCTGACACCACACCTTTAGAGTCAGCAGCAGCAAATCCTGCCCCCATCAATAAGGTTGTAAACAAAGTAATAATTGTAAGTAATTTAGTTAATTTCAAGGTGATACTCCCTCTTTGGTAATAGGTCGATTAAATTCATGGTTTATCAAAGAGCTTTAAGGAAACTCACACAAAATAGACCACAGATAAATACTAAGTTCATAATAAATGCATTATTGCGAAAAATAATCACTTAAAAAGTCATCAAATGACTGTGTTTCAGTCAACTCAATGGCCTCCTGTTGCTGAATGGACTGCTTTGATAAACAGCGAAATTTATCATCAAAGGCTGGTTCCAACACCCTGTTTTTAAAATATTCGAGATGCTGCTCCGACCAGCGCTTTGAAAAGTGAAAAAAACCTTCATCATGCTGTTCCATGTCTGCCAGCATCATTGCCGATGGTGTTGCATCGGGATCATTAAATTTTTCCCGCTGAGTGGCAAGTGCCGCAGAATGAGGTTTTGAATCCAGTCCCTGATCCAGTATCTCACAGCAGCCCACCATTGCGTCACAAAGAACCTGCCCCTGCTGCCGCATATTAAGCAACTTACCCCGAATGTTGATTTTCAGGTCAGGATCCCGTCCCTGATGTGCAGTACTTAATTCATTGGCATTAATTGCCTTTTCTTCGTTACGTAGTATTGGTGGACTTTGCTCCAACAGGCAATACATTAAAAAAGCACGCAAGAAATACAGCTGCTCACTGTCAATCCCCATCGGGGTAAACGGGTTAACGTCTAAAGAACGCAACTCAACATACTTAACGCCCCGTCTCGACAGTGCCAGTGACGGTTTTTCATTGCCCATTAAAATTTGCTTAGGGCGGACGGTTGAATAATATTCATTTTCAATCTGTAGAATATTTGAATTAAGTTGACGGTAACTACCATCAATCTTTACACCAATATTTTCATACTCAGGGCAGGATGTTTCAGTTGCATACCGTAAACTGTTTACATATTCATTTAAACTATTATAGTTTGCGACAACCCCCATCTCGTTCTCTTTGTTATTCTGGTAGCCAATATCACCCATTCGTAAAGAGGTTGCGTATGGATGATAAAAGGTATTTTCATTGAATACCTGCAAAGTTGTTTCCTGCCCATGCAGAAACGATTTGCAAATAGCAGGCGAAGCACCAAATAAATACGGCACAACCCAGCCAAAACGCTGTAAATTCCGCAATACACCAAAATAAGATTCTGAAATAAAGGTTTGTGTTGATTCCTTATTTTCTTCGACCAACTGATAGGCATGCCAAAACTCATCCGCAAATGAAAAATTAAAGTGCACGCCTGCTATGGCCTGCATTACACGACCATAGCGATAGCCCAGGCCACGCCGGTAAATATGCTTCATCTGGCCACTGTTTGAACTACCATAATTTGCAAGCGGAATACTTGTTTCACCTGCAACAACGCATGGCATGCTGGTCGACCATAACAACTCATTATCCAGATTGTTATATACAAATTTTTGCGTATCACATAAAAATGTCAACGCATCATCCACCGACTCATACGGTGGTGTAATAAGCTCTAGCAATGCTTCTGAATAGTCGGTTGTAATATAAGGATGTGTTAAGGCTGAACCTAATTTTACAGGATGCGGAGCCTGAGAAATATTACCTTGTTCATTAACGCGTAAACTTTCTTTTTCAAGGCCTATTAAACTTGATTGCAACGCATCCACAGCTTGTGAAGTAATTATCTTCGTTAAACGATTTTCGAGTGCAGTCGACACAGTACAACCTTTAATATAATAGCAATACCATGATCATACATAATAATAAGAAAACTGGCACTAAAAAACCCCGCTGATGCGGGGCAGGGATAATGACTCATGCGAGTCCAGGGTTAAAACCGAAGCTGGAATAAAAACCTCAAGCTGACCAGCTCTTTTAAGTTACATCGCTGCAACATGTTCAACAGCAGCATACTCCACTAATGGTTCACGCAAGCTCATTGGTAATGTTGCTTTAAGACATTCTTCCGCAAGCCGCATATAATCAAGCGCTGCATTTGATTTGGCATCATAAGCCCACACCGGCAAGCTGTAACAAACCGACTCCTTTAAACGTACCGTCTGATGAATCATTACTGGCAACACATTTTCGGGAAAACGCTCCCAGATTTTTCTTAGGAAGGTTCGCGATATTCGGGTACGATTATCAATCATCGTTGGTAATACTTTAAAGGGTAAATCTTTACCTCGGCGAGCCTGCAAATGTTCGATGGTTTCACTAATGCGCTCAATGCCATCTAAAGAAAACAGGCTCATTTCAATCGGAATAATTACTTCATCGGATGCTAACAAGGCATTTACTGATAAACGACCTAACGCCGGTGGACAGTCAATAATAATAAAATCATACGACACGTCCAACGGATGCAGTAACCGCGCAAGCTCTTCTTCCTGTGACCAATCGGTTAAGTGGTGTTCAGCGGCAACCAACGCCATTGACCCTGGAATAAGATCCACATTTTTATATACATCGTGCTGAATAACATCACGAATACTACGTTGGCCAGAAAACACATTATAGAGCGTTGGCAATTCGTCTCCGCACTTACCAAAACCTAAAGAGGCATGGCCTTGTGCATCCATGTCAATAAGCAAGACTCGTTGCGAAATATAGCCAAGACAAGCCGCCAGGTTAATTGCCGTTGTCGTTTTACCGCAACCTCCTTTCTGGTTTGCGATTGATATAATTTTCATTTTGTATCCTCCCCTGCCGCAGCAGGATTGTTCTTTAATTAAATAGAAAAAGCGGGCTCGACTTTATTAAAACTATTTTCAGCCCACGTCTGCCTGCATCTAACCCTTCGCTCTCCTTAAACTGCTTTTCTATTTATATTTGTTATGTTCGGTTCAAATAAATCATCTTGTTCAACCACTAACTGCAACGCGTCAGGGTATTGTTTAACAATGTCTTTTTCTAACTCGGCCACTTCCAGTATCCACTCCTGCCCCGTAAGTGCATCCAACGCCATGCCCTGATGAAAAACCAGTACGACATCACCGGTTGCTATTACTTTTAATTCACTAAAGGGTTGTTGTTGCAGGGGAAGGTATTGCAATAAAGCTAAAATGCTTTTACGAATTTTTTGCAATGACACGCCATGATCAAGCAACTGTTTAACTGTTTTTAGTGCAATAAGATCGGTAAAAGAGTAGCGCGCATGGCCACCCCGGGTCGTGTTAGATGGCTCAATCACTGCGGTACGTCGCCAGTAATTAAGCTGCCGCGCAGTGAGGCCGGTAATGTTTACAACTTGCTGCCGGCTAAAGCCGGCGTGCAATCGCGTATTAGCCATTAAGCAAATACTCATTTAAAAATATTGCTATAAACAATAGCCGCTATTTCTAATAAATCAAGAATCGCTACAAAAAAGTGGTATTTTTGTCACGTTTTTGCTTAATGTAAAACACACACCCTAAATTGTCGCGGCTGCTATTTTATCCATAAAACTGGTTATCAATAACAACATCAGAAAAACTGAGCTGGCCAGGTCTTGGCCACGGCGCTTTAACCGATTTTCCAATGGCGACAAACATTGCAATAACATGATCCGAGGGTAACTGGATAAGTTCAGCAACCGCAGCAAAGTCAAACCCATCCATCGGGCAGGAGTCATAACCCATTGACTTAGCGCTTAACATAAGAGTTTGAGCCGCTATACCACAAGATCGCATGGCTTCATCACGCTGTACCTGGGGCTTATCTTTGTAGTACCCTTCGATTGCGGGGATAACAAAATCCTGCACGTCTTTTGACGCATTTGCCCAATAACGTATTGGCTCTTTTTCCCATGCCATTAAATCAGCACACAAAATAACTAGCAACGAAGCATCGGTCACTTGTGGCTGCCCCCACGCAGCCTCTTTAATTTTATTTCGCAACGCCCGGTCGGAAACAACCACATAGCGCCAGTTCTGGATATTGAATGCGGTTGGCGAAAGCATGGCCAGCGAGAGGAGTTGGTTTTTATCTTCATCCGGCATTTTATGCGAAGAATCAAATGCTTTAATTGCACGTCGGCTCTTTACTGCTTCAAATGTGTTCATGGTGGCACCTTTAATTTATTGATTTAAGAATAAATGATAGTATTTGAATAGTTCTAAAATTGTAAGAACGCACAATTTTGTACAGTAGGCACTTAATGTATACTTAGGATGTAACAAATGAAACATACTGAATATAAATGTAATTTTGGCTGCCCTATTGAAGCCGCTTTAGAAGCCATTAGTGGTAAATGGAAAGGCATCATTTTGTACCATTTACAGGAAGATACGAGAAGATTCAATGAGTTAAGAAAATTAATTCCTGGTGTAACTCAAAGAATGTTAACTAAACAGTTACGTGAACTGGAGTCTGACAAAATAATAAAACGAAAAATTTACCCTGAGATCCCGCCAAAAGTCGAATACTCAATGACGGATTTCGGCTTAACACTTCAACCTGTTGTTAAATCTTTACAGGAATGGGGCATTCAATATATTAAGGAACTCGAAGATATTCGCAGCCGCACTGAAGCTAAAGACTAGCCCGCCCGTGATCGGTGCAATCTAGCTCTGAATATATCGGTTTTAGGCAAAAAGCCACATAAACCTTGCTTATCAGTATATAGCCTTATACTGATACATAAACATAGACCGTAAAAATAGAGTAAAATAGGTTGTTATGTAGTATTTAAATAGGGTCATTCTTATGTGGTTAAAATCTAAAAAAGTATTTTTCATGCGCGTCATCAGTCTCATTGCCTGCGGCCTGTTATTGAGTTCACTCAGCCATGCGTCAGCGGGTAAAAATACCATTAGCTGGGCAGGCTGTGGTATCACCAAAAAAGCATTTATGAAAGAAATAGCGAAAGCCTATGAAGTAAAAACAGGGATTAAAATTGTACTCAATGGCGGCGGTGCAACCCGGGGCATTCGGGATACGGCGCAGTTGAAAATGGATCTCGGTGGCGCATGCCGAATGAATTTGCCCGAAGTTGATCGTATCGAATTGCATGCCTCACTTCATCCGGTTGCCTGGGATGCTTTAGCCATTATCGTCAATAAAAAGAACCCGGTTAACAGCTTGTCTACCAAACAAATTAAGGCCATTTATACCGGTAAAATTACTAACTGGAAACAGGTTGGCGGAAAAAATGCGCCTATTCGTTTATATGTTCGTCGTGGCAGTATTTCTGGTGTTGGTTACGCTATTCGCCAGTATATTTTCAAAGATCGCTATAAAAAATTTAAAACCGATAAAAAATACATCACAAAATCTTCTGGCCCGTTAGAGAAAGCGGTAGTGAAGGATATTTACGCCATGGGGATTACTGGTGTCAGTAGTGCACGCAAGCGCAATGTTAAAATTATAGGCTTTGACGGCAAGGTGCCTTCTTATGAAAATGTAGCCAGTGGCAAATATACTCTTTATCGGCCTTTGTATCTGGTTACCAGCCCGTCACCAACAAAAAAAGTAAAAGACTTTATTAAATTTGTGGTGTCCAAAGAAGGCCGCAAGATTATACGCGACAACGATACCGTCCCATATAAAGACGCACCCGCACTGCAAGCCAAAATGCTGGTTTATGGTTTTGGTGTACTCTAATCTTGAGGAATCCCCTCGAAATTTAGCATGACCTGTTATTGCGAGGAAACACTGAAAAACAGATGTTTTTCAGTGTTGATGCGCAATGATGGCATTTTATTCCTCTATTGATACCTGTATTTTTAAGCGATTATTTTTGAGGACTTTTTCCTGAAAGTTCATGGGGATATTTCAGACTCTAAACTTAACCAGAAAGAATTACGTGTTTACCGTATGTGGCCGGGCTAGATAGTTATTGGTTTGCATTTCTGTTAAACGGCTGATGGTTCGGTCAAAAGCAAATGCCAGACGCTTGCCGGTATAAAGTTGCCTCGGGCTAGCCTCAGCCGAACAAATTAGTTTTACGTTATGGTCATATAACGCATCGACTAAATGTATAAAACGTTTGGCAGCGCTATCGTAAGATTCATCCATTATCGGAATATTACTCATCACAACTGTTGTATATATTTGCGCAATCTCAATATAGTCATGAGCAGAACGCGCTGTTTCACATAACGCCGGATAATCAAACCAGATAACATCATCGGCTAAAGCAAGATAATCCAGCTTACGATTATTGATTTCGATTTGTCGATTGTGCTTGGGTTTAGTGGGTACAATGTTTTCAAAACAGGTGGTCAGGCTTGCCGTTGTTTCCTCATTTAGACCAACAAAGTAAATGGTACTTTTTTCCAGCTTGTTAAAACGATAATCGGTATCATCTCCCAGATTATATTCCGTTGTAACCTGTTCTAATAAGCGGATCACTTCCATAAAACGTTCGCGCTGCAAACCGTTTTTATATAAGTCTTTAATCGCAATATTTGAAGAGGCAACAATCGTTACACCATTATCAACCAGTATTTTCAACAACCCGACCATCAGCATCGCATCTGCAATATCATGCACATGAAATTCATCCAGGCATAAAATCTGATACTGGCTTGCAAATTTTTCTGCAACAATAACTAAAGGATTAGGTGATTTTGGGAGTGTTCTTAACTGCTCATGAATATCCAGCATAAAATGGTGAAAGTGGATGCGATGTTTTTCTTTAAAAGGCAAACATTCATAAAAACAATCAATTAAATAGGTTTTGCCTCGCCCGGTTCCCCCCCAAAAGTATAAACCTTTAATATAATCCGGTTTTTTCTTAAACAGTTGTGCCCATAAACCAGACGAGTTCTGCTTACTGGCTTGCAATAACTTCTTATATAAAGTATCCGTTAATTCAACTGCATGCTGCTGTGCCGCATCGGGGAAAAAGTCACTGCGCTTTAAATCCTGATGATAATACTCAAGTGGTGTCACAAAACATTCCCATTAAGTGTTATTATATCTTTAACTATTTAGTATACTTTGAAATATTATCCACACCATACTTTAAATTCAAAGCAAGACTTAAATTAAATATATGCAAAAAATCAACCGCAGCCTTCTTCTTATTGCGACATTTGCGTTGCTCAACATAACCCATGCAAATGAGACTACACCAGCAGAAAAACCAAAATGGGAACTGGGTGTTGGTTTAGGCGCACTAAGTTTACCACATTACCGTGGTTCGGATCAGCGTTCGGAATATGCTGCACCTATCCCCTACATACGCTATAACGGCAAACGTTTAAAAGTGGATAAAGAAGGTGGGCGCTTTTACTTTTATAATGGTGAGCGTGTGAAAGTTGACATTAGTACGGCGTTTTCGTTTCCAGTCGATAGCAAAGATAACCGTGCCCGGCAGAATATGCCTGACCTTGATGCCATTATTGAACTTGGCCCAAGAATTCAATTTAACCTTTATGAGTCCGACAATAAAAACCTGCGGTTTCGTTTTGCGCTGCCATTGCGCGCCGCGATTGCAACAGATCTGAGCCAAACTAAAGCGACTGGCTGGGTATTTTCACCTTACCTGCAACTTCGCTACTATAGTGGATGGGAATCTGCAGTTTCAATTGGCCCCATCTGGGCCAGCGAAGAATACCATGACTATTTTTATGAAGTTGCACCTGAATATGCAACAGCAGCACGTCCAGCCTACGATGCAAGATCCGGTTACAGTGGTTCCCGCATTACCTTAACCGTCAGCAGGCGCTTTAGCCGGATCTGGTTTGGCTTCTTTGCCAAGTACGACAATTTAAGCAATGCTGCTTTTATCGACAGCCCATTGATCAGGCAAAAGGATTCCCTCATGATGGGCTTTGCCCTGTCATGGGTATTTAAAGAATCAAAACAGCATAGTCGCTTCTAAATACTGTGTATTAATACTATTCCCTCCTATACTAATACTATAAAATAGCCCGCTTTTTTAACACAATACAATTAAAACTCGATAAAGAGCAATCTTTAACCTAACGGTGTGAACCCACATGTCAGAATTTTCTGTATCTAAATTTGTAGTTGGACAACGCTGGATAAGCGACACTGAAACCGATTTAGGTTTAGGCGTGGTCACCGCAACAGAAACACGCCGTGTATCCATCATGTTCCCTGCCAGTGAACAGTCACGCGTTTATGCCATTGAGCAGGCACCCCTTACTCGGGTTATCTTCTTTGAAGGTGATAATATTAAATCAGAAGCGGGGCAGCATTATACTATTAATAAACTTGAGGAACGCGATGGCCTTATCATCTACCATTGCGTTGATAAAAAGGGGCAGCCCTGTGCCTTATCCGAAGGGGAATTAAATCATGCCACCCAATTAAACAAACCACGCGACCGTATGCTCACCAGCCAGATAGATAAACAACTCTGGTATACCTTACGCTATCAAACATTACAGAAGCGTTATGAACTGGCACAGTTACCAACTCGGGGCTTACTCGGCCCGCGTGTGAGTCTTATCCCTCACCAACTTTACATCGCCCACCAGGTAGCCAACCGCAGTGCACCCCGCGTATTACTGGCCGATGAAGTCGGACTCGGTAAAACCATTGAAGCCGGTTTAATTATTCACCAGCAATTAATAACTGATCGTGCTCAACGTATTCTGATTATTGTACCCGAAGCGCTCATGTACCAATGGATGATTGAAATGCTACGGCGTTTTAACCTTAAAATGAGTTTGTATGATCAGGAACGCTATCAGGATAGCATTGACGATGAGCACAATCCCTTTATCGATGAACCTTTATTACTATGCAGCCTGGAGTTTGTCACTCACAGCAACAAAGTACTGAAACAGCTAATAGCAGCAGAATGGGATATTCTGGTTATTGACGAAGCCCATCACCTTGCCTGGTCTGAATCATCGCCCAGCAAAGCATACATCTGTATTGAAAACCTGTCAGAACGCATACCTGGCCTGCTCCTGTTAACTGCCACACCAGAACAACTGGGTGAAGAAAGCCACTTTGCACGGTTGCGCTTGCTCGATCCACATCGATACCATAACCTGAATAAATTTCTTGAAGAAGTGGAATCCTTTAAGACCATCGCCCATGTTGTTGATAACTTACTCGATGCCGACTCACTCAATGAAGACTCAAACAAAATCCTGGTTAATTTATTTAAAGGCAATGAAAATTATTTATCCTTGCTCGATAACTTTAATATGCAAGAAGATAACGACCTTTACCGGCAACAGTTAATACAAATTCTGGCAGACCAGCATGGCACTGGCCGCGTACTGTTCCGTAACACACGGAACGCAATTAAAGGTTTCCCCGAGCGTGAAGCCCATGCCTATCCATTACAAACACCCGCAGCCTATGACTCGTTAATACAAGCCTATCTCGAAGCCAATGAAATCGAAAAACTGCAACTGCCCCTGCTGCTCACCCCTGAAATTATTTACCAGAATGTTTTTGGTAGTGAAGGCGAGCACTGGACAAGCATCGACCCACGTATTGCCTGGTTAGCCAATATTCTAAAAACTTATCGTAATGAAAAAGTATTAGTGATATGCGCCTATGCTACTACCGCGATTGATATTTCTAATGCCTTACGCGAACAATATGGTAAACAAGCGGCCGTGTTCCATGAAAATATGAATATTATTGACCGTGATCGTGCCGCTGCTTTCTTTGCGGATATGGAAGACGGTTCGCAAGTTTTAATTTGTTCTGAAATTGGTAGTGAAGGCCGCAACTTCCAGTTTGCCCACCATCTGGTGTTATTTGATTTACCCTATAACCCGGACTTGCTCGAACAACGTATTGGCCGACTGGATCGCATTGGCCAACTAGAAACCATTCACCTGCACACACCTTACTTTGAAAACTCGGCACAAGCCATTATGTACCAATGGTATAACAGCGGCCTGAATACATTTATGCATACCTGCCCCGTTGGTCAGGCCGTGATGCAAAAGCACAGCAAAGAGCTGAATAATTATTTAATTAATCCGAGCTTTGACGGTTTCTCAGTCGAACAATTTATTCATATGGTACGTGCCGATACCAATGAATTTACGCAACGGTTACAGCAGGGACGAGATCGTTTTCTTGAACTGAACCCCTATCAACAAAAAGAAGCCACCAATATTGCAGCTAATATTCAATACTGGGATCATGACCGTGCTTTAGAACATTACCTGTCTGGCGTATTTGATATGTACGGTGTTGATTTTGATTTTCATGCACAAAAAAGTTTTACCCTGCATCCAACCGACCATATGCTCATCAATCATTTTCCTGATTTACCCGATGAAGGTGTAACCATTACCTTCGACCGCCATCATGCACTCGCCCATGAAAATATGTATTTTATGACGTGGGAACACCCGATGGTAATTAACTTAATTGATTTATTAGTCTCCCATGAGCACGGCAACACCGCTTTAAATATTGTAAAATTGCCTAAAATAAAGCCCGGCAGTATTTTATTAGAATGTATTTTTGTTATTGAATGCAGTGCCCCACAGAAATTAGAAATCCACCGCCACTTACCACCTGCCGTTATTCGCGTACTGGTTGATCAAACAAACCAGGACTTAACAGAACAGTTTGATTTTGATGTATTGCAGGGTGCAGTAATTCAGTTAAACAAACAAATAATCAGCCAACTTATTAACAACCACCAGGAACGGCTAAAAAACATGTTCACACAGGCTGAAGATATCGCCACACAAAATTGCGCAGTACAAACACAACTGAAAATAACGGAAATGACCCGTAGTTTTAATCAGGAAATCCAACGTCTGAAGTCATTACAACAGGAAAACCCGAACATTCGTGACGACGAAATCAGCAGTATGGAAAACCAGAAAAAGGAACTGAATACGGTTATGAAGAAAGCCCATGCCCGTCTGGACTCTTCACGTTTAATTGTTGCGGGGTAAAACCGCCTTTTCCCTCAGGGAGAAGGCATAAACACAGCAGTGAATAACGGTAAATTTTGTCCTCAGACAAGCC
Source organism: Chromatiales bacterium (assembly GCA_027076325.1). Taxonomy (GTDB): domain Bacteria; phylum Pseudomonadota; class Gammaproteobacteria; order UBA6429; family Thiohalophilaceae; genus SZUA-37. The sequence continues at coordinate 58,892 of JALTJZ010000050.1, forward strand.
AGAAGTGACACTTGATTCAGCTTCTATTCAGCTACATTCCAATATGCTGTTTTCATACTATACTTATTCTTGACTCAGGAGCTATTATTATGAAAATCGCATATACAAAATACGCCATTATCGCATTCAGTATTGCCGCACTCAGTAGCATAAGTCTGGTCACGCAAGCCAGCCCGAAAGGCGGCCACAGCAGTGGTAGCCAAACTCACAGCAGCGGTTATAGCGGTGGGCACAGTAATTATCAACCACATGGCGGCTATCGACCCCATGGCAACCCACATGGTGGTTATGGTTATCGACCACACGGTGTTGGTCATGGATATTACCCATTGCACTCAGGCTATTACCAGCCTTACCCCGCGCACGGCATTCACTTTGTACCATCAATAAGTGCAAATATTCACCTTCCGGGCTTCAGCCTGAATTTACACTGAATATTAGTCACCGCATGGCTCAGGGAAATGCGTAAAAACACGACCCTGAGCCAATCCTGCTTTGTTAAAACAGGCTTAAGCGTGTATGCTATAAAGAACTTTTTCAGTGATTGAGAATAACAATGGTTTTATTTCTACGCCCCCACTCCCTTTTATTTTTACTCGGCATTTTTGTTACTCTACCAGCAAATGCACAGAATCACTCAGCCCAAAGTATAAACCCGCCAACCAATATTAATGTAACTGGTCTCTATGCCAAAGTGGCCATCAGCAAACAAATGGCCGCAGGTATTGCACAACAATATGTACCAGGGCGTGTTTTAAAAGTAACGCTTAATGGCGCGGTGTACCGGGTTAAAATTGTAAGCCCATCAGGTGATGTTGTTAGCGTACTGGTTGATGCCAATACCGGACAAATCCTTAACCGCTAAAAATGCGAGTGTTAATTATTGAAGATGAACTCACCTTGCAGCAACAAATTCGTGAGCATCTGGAACAACATCACTATATGGTTGACACCAGTTCTGACGGAGAAGACGGCCTGTTCAATGCACTGGAATACCCCATTGATGCCGCCATTGTTGACATCGGCCTGCCCAAACTTTCCGGCATTGACGTTATCAAACAAATTCGAGCCAAGGGTAAAAACCTCCCCATTCTTATCCTAACTGCGCGTGGTAGTTGGCAGGATAAAGTAAATGGACTGGAAGCCGGCGCAGACGATTATCTGGTCAAGCCTTTTCATATCGAAGAATTGCTTGCGCGGCTTAAAGCATTGTTACGCAGAAGTATAGGTAACACCAACACCGTTATTCATTACCCACCCATTCAAATTGATACCACAAGTCAAACCGTGCTTTGCAACAATAATCCAGTAGAACTTACCAGTTTTGAATATCGCACCATTGAATACCTGATACGTCATGCAGGCGAAGTTATATCCAAACAAAAGCTGAATGAATACCTTTATCCTCATGATGAAGATGCCGACAGCAATGTGATTGAAGTAATGATTGGGCGGCTACGAAAAAAACTTGACCCTGATAATAGCCTGAAACCCATTGAAACTCTACGCGGACGTGGCTATCGGTTTGCGCTTAAAAAAAAGACGCTTAATAATTAAAAGAGATTAGCAATGTCGCTCAAGTTACGCTTAATTATTAGCAGCCTGATCATCCTGTTATTTTTTATTATTGTTACTGGCTACACTCTGGATAAGGCATTTTACACTGCTAACAAAACCGCTATGCAGGAACAACTTACTACCCAGCTTTATTTATTAATGGCGGCAACAGAAATTGATAACAAAGCCAACATAAGCATGGCTGCTTCTTTACTTGAGTCAAAATTCAGCTTACCGTCATCCGGTTTATACGCTTATATTACCGATCACAACAACAAAGTATTATGGAAGTCACTCTCTACCATCGGAATAAGTAACCCTCCGCCCATTACGCTGGATAAAGGCTTGCAGCAATTTAAACAACAACATTTTAAAAATACGGACTATTATAATTTAAGCTATGGCGTCAACTGGCTGGCTGGTGACAACAATATACACATTACTTTTAATATCCAGAACGATCTTGCTAACTTTAATAAACAAATTTCAAATTACAGAACCACACTATGGAGCTGGCTGGCGGGTATGGCTATTTTGTTGCTTATAGCCCTGAGTGCATTACTCTATTGGGGGCTATCCCCGCTACGAAAAGTAAAAGATGAAGTCAATGCCATTGAAAGCGGCCATCAGGAAACAATTACCGGGGATTACCCACCAGAAATACAGGTACTAACCAACAGTATTAACGGCCTGATTGAACACGCACAAAATCGCCAGAACCGTTACAAAAATGCATTAGGCGATCTTGCACATAGTTTAAAAACACCTCTGGCCGTTGTTCGCGGATTAACCGAAAAGCTACCAGCGAATGAACAAACGCAACAACTTGAAGAGCATATATCAAAAATTGATTCCAGCATTCAATACCATCTGCAACGTGCAACCACCAGCGGAAAATCATTAAGCCAGCAAATAATACTTAAACCCGTTATAAAACGGATTCTATCCACTTTAAATAAGGTTTATCATGAAAAGAATGTTCGCATTGTAAATAATCTATCAGAATCACAAACCATCAACATCAACGAAGATGATGCACTCGAGCTATTTGGTAACTTGCTGGAAAACGCCTACAAATGGTGCAATAGTAAAGTATTCATCACTGCACACAATAAAAAAAATCAAACCACCCTTTGCATCGAAGACGATGGTAAAGGTATTGATACAAGCAACCAGAAAAAAATCATGCAACGCGGCTTTCGTGCCGACAGCAACACACCAGGGCACGGTATTGGGCTGGCTATCGTGCAAGATATTCTTGCGATGTATCATTCAGAACTGGAAATATCGCAAAGTGAGTTAGGGGGTGCAAAGATTTGTTTTAATCTGAAATAGCAACATAGATCTAGACATCTTGCTCAGACTGTTCATAAGCGAATACCATCTGGACAAATTCGTTTCTTGCCGTTTCACTTTCCAAACTCTCCCCTTCAGCCACCGGCATCTTCGGGTATTGGCTTAACAATGCAGTAACAAAAACACCGTTACCATAATCCTGTTGTTCCCCATTCAAATTAAATATTGGGGTGCTACCAATACCACAACTCGGTGAACGGCTTTTAAAAACATAACCAGATAAACCTGATAATGCTTTAACTTTTTCTTTCGAATAATTAATAAGCTTATCAGTTACATCCAATGTTTTATCATCACGCCCGATTACTTTAATTCTATTATTTTCGTTTACTAATTCTACTGCGGGACGTGGAACGGATAAACCACATTCGACTTCAGGACAAATGGGATTAAGTTTAAAATATTGAGACAGGTACACAATTAAATCTTTATTGTATTTATTTTTTTCATCATAGCGAACAATGCTATTAGTTAAGCACTGGCTGATGCCGATACAAATATTATCTTTTTTCATGACTTTATTATTACGCATTCAATAGAGGTGAAAACTGACATAAATATAAGCAGATCATTGCGGTAAACCTTGTTTGGGGGCTATCCACCAGGATTGCTGCGCTACATCTCACAATGACTATCAAGATGAATTAATAAACCGGGCTGCTCTAAATAATGCAATGCATGTTTTTGCATCCGTAATTTTACCGTCCTGTGCTTGCTGTAATGCTTTGCTGAAATCAACCCAACGTACTTCGATTACCTCACCTTGTTCCAGCCTTTGCTCACCATAACTTATTTCTGTTGCTAGAAATAAATAGACTTTTTCTGTGAATATACCCGGGGAGGTTTGAATATTCCCTAAATCAATCCACTGCTTTGCAGTGCAACCACTTTCTTCCTGCAATTCCTGTTGGGCACGTTTCACCGGATAACTGTCATCTTGTTCCAGCATTCCAGCAGGAATTTCCCAAACCCAATCACCCACCGCATGGCGGTATTGGTGTAACAGGCAAACCTGATTATTGTTATTAACCGCAACAATCGCTGCACCACCGGGGTGATAAACAATTTCCAGATCATCAACAGTATTATCAGGTAAGCGTACCTTTTCCTGGTTCAGTTTAATAACACGACCAGTAAAAATAGTTCTAGATTCAAGAGTAGTCATAGCGCTAGTCTATCAACAAACACCATAAGTGCCAGTTAAAAGAGCAAGCAGGGATGTGGATTGGAGAGAGTCGGGTTGAAAAACATCGACAAAGATCATAAGTGTCAGTATAAAAAGAAACGAACACTAAAAAAAAGGGCACTTTGAGGGAAAGTGCCCGTAAGTTTACCTAACCTAAGGAGAATTCATAAATATTACAATATGATTAATGCAGTTCCTGTGCCAATACCAGATATGAATATTTACAAAAGATAAGACACGGGATCAATCACTTAGTTCAGTTTCACCGTTTATTGGTGACATGAATTTGACATTAGAATATCATGATATTCTATGTGATTGATTTTTATAAGGATAATATTTTATATTTTGACACGGCCGCCTAAAAAGAACACTTTAAAGAAGCCTGTCCGCTGACTATAAAAAGTCAATACAAAAACAGCCGGTAAACAGTTATGATTTCAACTGTAATAAAAATGTCATATACCTTTGCTTAAATACTCGTTATGACCAATATAAATAAGCCCACTGTTTTAATCATTGATGACGAACATGCGATCCGCGGAATGATAGGCATGGCTCTGGAAAAAGACTACCACTGCCTTGAAGCCAGCGATGCCCATAAAGCTGAAGCTATTTTAGCTCAGCAATTACCGGATTTAATTCTGCTGGACTGGATGATGCCGGGCATTAGTGGACTTCAATATATAAAAAGCCTGCGCCGAAATGAAAAAACAGAGTCAATACCGATTATTATGCTAACCGCTAAAACAGAAGAAGAAAATATGCTTGAAAGCCTCGATAGTGGTGCCGATGATTACCTTGGCAAGCCCTTTTCAACCGAAGAATTAAAAGCACGCATTCGGGCGCTGCTACGCAGAACATCCAATACTCGATCCAATGAAATATTAAATGTTTCAAACCTGATATTAGATAATACATCGCATCGGGTTTTATCTAATGGGAAAACTGTTACCCTCGGGCCAACCGAATATAATTTGCTTGCCTTTTTTATGCGCTCGCCAGAGCGTGTATATAGCCGTGAGCAACTACTAAATGGGGTATGGGGCGAAAGTGTTTATGTTGAGGAACGTACTGTTGATGTGCATATCCGCCGTTTACGTAAAGCACTGGAACCGTCTAATAACCAGGACTTAATCCAGACTGTACGCGGTGCAGGTTACCGGCTATCCACACAATAATGCACCCTCAATTTCAACGTGAACTCTGGTTACTGGTCTTCCTGATATTTTTTGCAGCCATTGTTGGCTCTGCTTTTGACCTTTCCATGTTATTTGTTAACCTTGTTTTACTTGCATACATTATATTTACTTTTCTGAACATTTCAAAACTGCACCGCTGGCTGCTACACCGAAAAAACGAACCTTTACCAGAAGGTCGTGGCTACTGGGGTGAAATTTTCCATGAACTTTTTCTAATGGAAAAAAAACACGCTAAAAACAAACTTACTCTCAGTGAAACAATTCTACGTTTTCAGGATGCAACCACCGCCTTACCTGATGCAATGATTATCCTCAACAAACACCAGCAAATTGACTGGTCAAATAATGCCGCCGAATCACTAGTTGGTGTACGAAACCCGGAAGACACACAACAACCGATTAGTAATTTAATTCGTGCCCCAGAATTTATGAAGTACCTGAATAGAAAAGACTATAGCAAGGCGCTTACGATGCCCTCTCCCGAACAACCAACAAAACAACTGGCTGTTCAGATTATTCCCTATGTAAAGCAGCAAACACTGATTATCTGCCGTGATGTAAGCCATATTAATAAACTTGAAGAAATGCGCAGCAGCTTTGTGGCAAATGCATCGCACGAACTGCGTTCGCCAATTACGGTTATTTCCGGCTATCTGGAAACCTTGCAACATCATTTACCCGATAATCCCGAAAAACTGGCTAAAATTATTAACAACATGTATGACCAATCAAAACGTATGGAACGACTGGTAACTGATTTACTAGCATTATCAAAACTTGAAACACGCCCGACCGACCAGCATGATAATGAAGTTGAGATTCCGGCGCTACTAACAGCCATCAAGGAATCAGCTATAATCCTGAGTGATAATAAAAAGCATAATATAGAACTGAATATTAAAACCAAATCTAATATCAGCGGCAACTACGAAGAACTTTACAGTTTATTTTCTAATTTGGTCAACAATGCAGTTCGCTATACACCCAACAAAGGTCATATTTCAATTTTGTGGGAAGAAATAGATAAACAGATGGTCTTTACTGTTACCGACAGCGGCCACGGTATCCCCAAACAACATATTCCACACCTTACCGAACGTTTTTACCGGGTTAATATTGACCGTTCACGTGAATCAGGCGGTACCGGGCTAGGGCTTGCCATTGTAAAACACATTGTCGAGCGTCATGATGGCCGACTGGAAATTAGCAGTAAAATTAATGTAGGGAGTACCTTTCGCTGTATTTTCCCAACCACACGTTTAATCAAGCATTAAGCTTGTCATGTAATTGTCATATTAGTGTCATAAAATATTCATAGCCAAGCAACATACTCTGGATATAGATATAAATACGGGGTCTTTTTCTAAGATAAAACACCAGCGTCTCAAATCTATCATTAATACTATTTAAATTTAGGAGTGTTCTCATGAAAAATTTTTTAACTATTGCAGGTGTTGGTTTGCTTTCCAGCCAAATTGCATTTGTATCATCGGCACAAGCTGCCGTACAAATTGACAGTAAAATTCCGGCTTACCAGAAAGCCAGTGGTATTTCTGGTAATATTTCAAGCGTTGGTTCCGATACTCTGGCTAACTTAATGACCTTATGGGCCGAAGAATTTAAACGCTTATACCCTAATGTTAATGTCCAGATACAAGCAGCCGGTTCATCGACTGCACCACCGGCACTCACAGAAGGCACATCCAACTTTGGCCCAATGAGTCGTAAAATGAAAGACAAGGAATTACAGGCTTTCGAAAAAAAGTTTGGCTACAAACCCATGGCTATTCCCGTTGCGATTGATGCCCTGGCCGTTTATGTTCATAAAGATAACCCGATTAAAGGTTTAACTATCCCACAAGTCGATGCCATATTTTCGTCTACAAGAAAATGTGGCTTTAAACACAACATTGATACATGGGGCGACCTGGGGATGACCGGCGCATGGAAAAACCGCGCATTACAACTTTTTGGTCGTAATTCTGTATCCGGCACTTATGGTTACTTTAAAAAGAAAGCATTGTGCAAAGGTGATTACAAATCAACTGTCAACGAACAACCTGGTTCAGCTTCTGTTGTTCAGTCTGTGTCAACATCACTGAATGGTATCGGTTACTCCGGCATTGGCTACAAAACATCCGGTATCCGCACTGTTCCTTTAACAAAAAAACCAGGTAAACCTTTTATTGCAGCATCAAATAAAAATGTAGCAAACGGTAAATACCCTTTAAGCCGTTTCCTCTATGTTTATGTCAATAAAAAACCAAACAAAGCACTGTCACCTCTGGAACGGGAATTTATCAAAATGATTCTTTCTAAATCAGGCCAAAAAGTGGTTGTTAAAGATGGTTATGTCCCGCTTAGCAGTAAAATTGTTCGTAAATATCTCAACAAGATAAAATAAAATTTATCGCCCTTATAAACCCCGCTTATAGCGGGGTTTTTTTTATTTTACGACCAATAAACTGGCTGTAACAAGACAGTCATATAGCCCGTTCAGTATTTCAGAACACCCTTACTTTTTTATATAACCTATTGATATTAAAGACCTTATATTTATCCTTTTATTCCGGCTGTTTTGTCATAAAACTGTCATAAAAAGTGTCTACACTTCATCGCTATGCAACTTCTTAATCAGCTTAATTTTAGCCGTCTCTCACGAAGCCAGATACGCACTTTCAAAGACAAGTTAATGGCCTTTAATATGGCCGTTGGCGGTATTGGCGTTATTATTGCCATTGTGCTGATCTTTTTTTACCTTGTTTACATCGTATACCCTCTGTTTAAAAGTGCTGATATTTCAAAAATAAATCAGTTTCCGGTCAACGCACAGTATGGCCAGACTTTACATCTCGCAATTGAAGAACAAAATAAAATTGCAGTACAGTACACAAGTGAAGGCTATGCGCTGTTTTTTGATACTCAGACGGGCAAGCAAATAAAACAGGTTTCACTGTTAGCTAACCACAAAGCGGAAGTCACCAGTTTTAAAATATCACAACTTGTTAACGACACCGTTATTTTAGGTTTATCCAATGGTCGGGCATTAATAGTAAAGCATTATTTCTCTATCAGTTACCCTGATGACAAAATGCATATTGAGCCGAAAATAATTTACCCGGTGGGTGAACAGTCTATTCTTGTCGACAACAAAAAACAGCCGCTGGTTGATGTTGCATACCAGCAAGATGATGAACAGGCTACGATTATTGCCATAACAAAAGATAGCCGTATCTTAATGGCCTTACTACAGAAAGAATCATCCGGCTTGCTTGAAGAAGACGACGAAGAAAGCACGGCAGAATTTACACAAACGATTATTGCCTTGCCTCAAATACAGGATGCCAGCTCTGTTCTGATCGAGCCACAACAGCGTATCGCCTACATCGCAAAAAAATCGGGTGAAGTCACCGTTGTTGATATTAGTGAAGCAGATAATATTAATGTTATTGAAAAAGTTAATTTATTAAAAGATAACCAGATATTAACCAGTTTTACATTTTTAACCGGCGGCATTTCAATTTTGGTGGGCAATAATGAAGGGGAAATAGCACAATGGTTTCCGGTTAAAAAAGATAATATTCCGTATTTAACTTTTATACGTTCCTTTAACCAACAACAAAGCAGCATTATTGATATTGAAACAGAGCAACGCCGGAAAGGTTTTATCTCGGTCACTAATGAGGGACAGATATCCATTTTCAATAGCACCGCAAAACGTGAAGTGCTGAATACTATTATACCAGAAACCCCAATTCAACATATTGCACTTTCACCACGGGCAGATTTCTTAATCACAGCCAATGATAAAGAAATAACAACATGGCATATCGAAAATGAGCACCCTGAAGTATCCTGGGCTATTTTATGGGAACAGATCTGGTACGAAAGTTACAGCGAACCTGAATACACATGGCAATCGTCTTCAGCCGACAATGACTTTGAACCCAAGTACAGTTTTATGCCATTGGCCTTTGGTACACTTAAAGCCGCCTTTTACGCTATGTTATTTGCTATCCCGCTGGCATTAATGGGTGCAATTTATACCGCCTATTTTATGGCGCCTAAAATGCGTGCTGTGGTTAAACCCACCATTGAAATTATGGAAGCCTTACCCACTGTAATTCTGGGCTTTCTTGCCGGTTTATGGCTGGCACCCTTTCTCGAAAAAAATCTGGTGGGTGTGTTTAGTTTGCTTATTGTTATGCCCATTGGTATTTTGTTATTTTCTTTTGCCTGGCAGGCGCTACCTAAAAAAATCCGTGCACAGGTTCCTGATGGCTGGCATGCCGCTTTATTAATTCCAGTTATCTTTTTCCTTGGCTGGCTTGCTTTATCATTAAGCCCGCAGCTTGAAAGTCTTTTCTTCAACGGTAACATTCAACTCTGGTTAAAAACATCGCTGGGGCTGGACTTTGACCAACGTAATGCACTGGTTGTGGGTATTGCAATGGGCGTTGCTGTTATTCCAACTATTTTTTCCATTGCGGAAGATGCCATATTCAGTGTACCTAAGCACCTAACCTTTGGTTCTTTAGCACTAGGTGCGACCCCATGGCAAACATTAATTCGAGTTGTTATTTTAACCGCTAGTCCGGGTATTTTTTCTGCCGTTATGATTGGGATGGGGCGCGCCGTGGGCGAAACCATGATAGTACTAATGGCAACCGGCAATACGCCAGTCATGGACTTTAGTATTTTTCAGGGTATGCGTACCTTGTCGGCTAATATCGCGGTTGAAGTACCCGAAGCCGAGGTCGCTAGCACCCATTACCGTATTTTATTTCTTGCCGCACTGGTACTGTTTCTGTTTACTTTTATCTTTAACACCGCTGCGGAAATTGTTCGTCATCGATTACGTAAGAAGTACAGTTCACTATGATTAAAAAATGGTTTAAAAGTGGCGACCCCTGGATATGGTTAAACGCCTCCGCTGTTAGCACCAGTATTATTATAGTGGTTGGCCTGTTGCTACTTATCGCAGTACGTGGCTTAAGCCACTTCTGGCCAGCACAGGTTATTCAGGCTGAACTGGTTAATGGTGAACAGCGTATTAGCCTCATTGGCGAGATAGTTGAGACTGAGGAAGTACCGGTTCAACGCTTACTGGACTCAGGTGTTAATATAAAAACCAATAAAGAATTTATTACCCGCACACTGATTAAAGTAGGCAATCGCGATAAGTTCGGCAGTGATTTTCGCTGGGTTATTTTCCCCGATAATACAAGCATTAACTATCCCAAAAACCTTGTCCAGATTGAACGGCGTGAATGGGGTAATTTTTACGGCTATATTAAAAATATCACCAAAAATGGAAAACGCATAGCCACCCAGGAAGCAACATGGGAAAAATTACAACCACTTATTGACGAAACAAACGTATTACACGATAAGATCCGCTATATAGAAAAAAATGAAATTGGTGATATCAATTACCAACTCGAACGTTTACGTCTTGAGCGCCGTAAATTTGAACTAAAAGGTATTACGGATAAAAATGCACTGGCAGAAATAAGCGCATCTGAAGTTATCTTACATAAACGTTATGAAGAGTATAAAAAATCACTGGCTGTACTCTATAAAAAAATAGCTACCTACTCGGTTAATGCTGAAATTATGGATGGACAAAGTGTTGTTATTCCACTATCCACAATAGTACGAGCCTATCAGCCGAATGCACTGACATTTTTACAAAAGGTAAGTATTTATTTCTCAAAACTGTCTGAATTTATTTTTGACGACCCACGTGAAGCTAATACAGAAGGGGGTATTTTCCCTGCCATCTTCGGTACAGTACTCATGGTTATCCTGATGGCGATACTGGTAACACCATGCGGTGTGATTGCAGCTATTTATTTGCGCGAATATGCCAGGCAAGGACCATTGACGCGTATGATACGCATTGCGGTTAATAATCTGGCTGGCGTACCGTCCATCGTGTACGGTATTTTTGGCCTGGGCTTCTTTATTTATTTTCTTGGTAGCGAAATCGATCAACTCTTTTTCCCTGAGGCTTTGCCTACCCCCACCTTTGGCACACCTGGGATACTCTGGTCGTCACTCACACTGGCTATACTCACTGTGCCGGTTGTTATTGTGGCCACCGAAGAAGGTTTATCGCGCATACCCAAAGCATTGCGCGAAGGTAGTTTGGCATTAGGAGCAACCAAAGCCGAAACGTTATGGCGCATCATTGTTCCCATGGCGACCCCTGCGATGATGACCGGGATGATACTGGCCATTGCCCGTGCAGCCGGTGAAGTTGCACCGCTTATGCTCGTAGGTGTGGTAAAATTAGCACCATCATTACCACTGGATGGTAGTGCACCTTTCTTACATCTGGATCGAAAATTTATGCATCTGGGCTTTCACATTTATGATGTTGGCTTCCAGAGTCCCAATGTTGAAGCCGCACGGCCGTTAGTCTATGCCACATCTTTTTTATTAGTACTGGTCATTGTTATCTTAAACCTGGCTGCCATATGGATTAGAAATAACTTACGTGAAAAATATCGCAACCTTGATTCATAGTAATCGATATTTATAATTGATTTAATATTAACTGGAAAAAAACTATGGAAAACACATTAACACAAAACATTATCACTGACACCACTAACAAGCTGTCAGATGAAAAAGAATGTTTAAAAGTTAATAACCTGAATTTACATTATGGTGACAAACAGGCACTTTTTGATATTAATCTGAGCATCCCTGAAAAGCGTGTCTCAGCTTTTATCGGTCCAAGTGGTTGCGGCAAATCTACCCTGTTACGTTGCTTTAACAGAATGAATGATCTGGTGGATAACTGCCATATTGACGGCTCAATCGAGCTCAATGGTGAAAATATTTTTGCTAAAGGTGTCGATGTCGCTAACTTAAGACAAAAAATTGGGATGGTGTTCCAGAAACCCAATCCATTCCCAAAATCAGTTTATGAAAATGTGGCTTATGGTTTACGTTTACAAGGCGAAAGTAACCGCAGAAAAATGGACGAGGTTGTAGAAAAATCATTAAAAGGTGCCGCGCTTTGGGATGAAGTAAAAGACCGACTGCACGACAGTGCCTTAGGACTGTCAGGCGGCCAGCAACAACGGTTGGTGATTGCCCGTGCCATTGCCATTGAACCCGAAGTATTATTACTCGATGAACCGGCTTCGGCACTTGACCCGATATCCACGCTAAAAATTGAAGAACTCATTCACGAGTTAAAACAAAACTATACAATAGTTATCGTAACCCATAATATGCAACAAGCTGCACGTGTTTCAGACTATACTGCATTCCTGTATATGGGCAAGCTGATTGAATTTGATAATACGAATCAGATTTTTACTAACCCGTCAACAAAACAAACTGAAGATTATATAACAGGCCGTTACGGTTAAACTAAATTTGGCATCTAGTCGCTGGAGATTTAAATATGGATAAAAACAAAACCGGACAACATATCTCACATCAATTTAACATTGAACTCAATGAAATTCGCAATCGTGTTCTTGAAATGGGGGGGCTTGTTGAACAACAGATAAATAATGCCATTAAGTCACTGGTAGAAGGTGATACTAATTTAGCCAATGCCGTTATTCAGCGCGATATGAAGGTGAATGCTGCCGAAGTGGCAATAGATGAAGAATGCAGCCAGATTCTAGCACGCCGCCAGCCAGCCGCATCGGATTTACGTCTGGTGGTTGCGGTGATTAAAACCATTACCGACCTTGAACGTATCGGTGACCAGGCAGAACGCATTGCTCGTATGGGAATACGCCTTGCTGAACAGGAGCGCCCCAAAAATGGTTATCATGAACTTCAAAACCTTGGCGAGCATGTTGCAAGAATGATGCACGATACGCTAGATGCCTTTGCCCGAACAGATATAGAAGCCGCACTACGCGTTGCTAAGGAAGATTTGTCTCTTGACCAGGAATACGATGGCATTATGCGCCAGTCGCTCACCTTTATGATGGAAGATCCACGGATGATTACCCGCATGCTGGATGTCATGTGGATAGCAAGAGCCATTGAACGTATTGGTGACCATGCAAAAAATATTGGTGAATATATTATTTATCTGGTCAAAGGTAAGAATGTACGCCATACCAGCCTTGAAGATATGGAACAGGAGTTACAGGATTAAAATTAATCCTGATCAAACTGCACTGCAAAGCCATCATCGGTTACTCTCACCACTGTTGCAGGTATTGCGGGTGGTTCTTCACCCTGCATATTCTCAAGCACTCTAATTGTGAGCTTTACCCCCATTTGTAAAACCAGATTCTTATTGTATTCCAGAAAGACGCCACCATCACTCATATCACGTGTTTTCATAACAACCGGCACCTGATCTTCAACAGAAACCTCCACCGTCAGTGGCAAGGGTAAACGTGAATGTTTTCGTTGATTCGTCATAAAATCACTCTAAATAGCGTTACAATAGCTACAATTATAGACAATACCTTCTTATAGTAAAAAAAATACTGAAATAAACCGATGAAAATTGGCATTTTAGACGCAGACCATCTCAGCGATAGTGTTATCCGTAAATACGGCTGCTATGCAGATACCTTTATTCGCCTACTGTCCCCGTTACAAAGCAAACTGGCGCAAAGCGTTTCATTCCAACGCTATGCTATTTTTAATCTGGAATTTCCAGAATCAGCCAATGAATGCGATGTGTATATTATTACGGGCAGCCAGTACAGTACTTATGAAAATATAGAATGGATAAATAAGCTAGAAAAGTTTATTCAACAATTACACATACATAAGAAAAAATTAATCGGGATATGCTTCGGCCATCAGATTATTGCCCAAAGCCTGGGGGGGAAAGTCGAAAAAAACACTAAAGGTTGGGAACTGGGTATTACGACAACACACTTAACTCATACCTGTGCATGGATGAAGCCTGAACGCAATTTTTTCTTTATTATTGTTAGCCATCAGGATCATGTTACAAAATTACCGGATAATGCCATTAATTTTTGTGAAACCAATCTTTGCCCTTACTCTGGTTTTTATATTGATAACCATATACTCACGTTTCAGGGGCATCCTGAATTTATTAAAGACTATGTAAAACTGATTATAAAGTTACAGGCAAATAATCTCAGCAAGGAACAACGACAAATAGCAAGAGCGTCCCTACAGCAAAGCGACGACCACCTGTTAATTGCGCACTGGATTATCAACTTTATAAATAATTAGCGTCTTGCTGAACTCGTTTAAACTGAATCGCTCACTTGTTGTTTAACGCTCCATCTCTACATTTTCGGGTTCCTTTTCAGGTACGGGTATTTTATGAAAGATCCGAAGCTGATCTTTTTTCAATTTAACTGGCTGCGCCTGCTCCAATGTTTTATATTCGGTGCGGTCGTTATTTAATACCGGTGGTTTTAGAAATATTCGCTGTTGCTGTGGCGTTAATTCTGTATTTATGACACCTTCATCCATCTCGAATGATTCGTCAACCGCCGTTACAGCTAGATACAAATACGGATTATCTGTTTCTTCATGCGGCTCACAACTGTTTAAATATATTTTAAGTTGTTTATTGGCATTTTGAACCAGAATGTAATCTTTATTTATTTTATTCAGAACATACCCTGTTTGAAGAATATCACCTTCATAAAACCAGCTAGCATCACTGTCTTTTAATTTAATCAAAGCCGAATTAACAGACGAGCCTGGTGTTACAATGCTACCCAGCAAACCGGCCTGAAAACCGAAACCCTGCTCACAGGCAAACAACTCACTGCTAAACAATATGATTGTTATTGATAATAAATTTTTCATAATCAAACAGAGCCCTTATGGGCTCTGCTCCTGATACTTACTGATAAGTAATAGCGCAGCTATATACCCTCATATCTGTAAGGGTTCCACTAAGACTTTCATCAAATGGAATAGAAATAAAATAATTATAGGCCGTGTTATCAACTACCGCCATTCCAGCAGTTGGTGAATTATCTACCAACTGCTGCATTGTTGCAGAATCAACAGAACCAGGCGTGCTAAAAACATTACCCACCGATACCGTTACTAACGAAGAGCGTCGAAGATCAACTCTATCAATATTATTAAGTGCTACACCATCGTTATCAAAAACCGTGCAACGCATGGTCAATAATGTACGCCCATGCGGTAATGTCACGGGCATATATGCAGCACAGTTAGCACCAGAGCCTGTGTTATAGTAACTATAACCACTGGGACTTCTCCTTAGGCGACAGGTATCATCATCGTCATCATCAATCAAGCCGGTAAGATTGACAGACACAGCACCTGATTCAATGGCAGTTAATCGGCTGTCATTATCATCCACTGCTGTTTTTACTGCGCTAAAATTATCATTCACTTCAGCCGCTACCGCCGGGGTACCGGATGAAAAGCTGTTGGGAATAGTCACACTGCCAGCCGTAGCCTGACCAACAAACCCGATCAAACTCATTCCCAATAACACACTACTTATATATTTAAACATCATTTCTCTCCTTACATGTTAAATTAATTCCAGTTATCCTGATCCCAAACCATCTGATCCCAGGCACTATTACTATTGTTTGCAGGTGGTGTATCCCCACCGCCACCTCCGCCACCACAAGCGGTAAGGACTAAACCTAAGCTGGCTAACACGAGCCAGTTTTTGACTTTTTTCAGCATCGTTTTTCTCCCTGTTTAATGAACAACAAATCAGTTGCTGGTGGATATAATAAAAAACAGGGGGGGTTAATTTCTCTGAGAAATTACTGTTTATTTTTATGTAATATTCACAGGCAGACAGGGATAGGGGGGAGTAGCAATAATTTATTTTTTATCAGGATAACAAATATAAAATAGCACGATGAAATAGTTTTCTTGCTTCGTTCTTGCCGGTTAGTTCCATTTCATTTGCGATTTCTTTCCAGCTCATTTTTTTGAAAATCTTATTGCTTAATACTTGCCGGAAATTATCAGGGAATTTTTCGCTATTCATCTCCCCTTTTTTTAATGTCACCAGCTTATTTAAAGCGGCAATGCATAACTCGTAATGCCGTGTGTACTGAGAAAAGGAGTGGATATCGTTATTATCCAATTCATCCAGAACGGTTGATTTGCTCAGCGTTTCCTGAATGCTGGTTTTTATTTTTAGCGGAATATCTTTTAATATATCCTCAAACCAGAAAGGACACTGTCGGTTAAAGCGGGCATGCGCTTCCGTGTATATGGCTTTACCAGCTTCAGTTAATGGCAGTAACATCACTGCTGCATGCTCACCACTGGTTTGCTCTCGCGTAAAACCAATGCGAATAATATTAAACTGTGCTTTTTTCCAGAAGTTTAATAGCTGTAAATTCATACCAAAACTCGTTCCAACAGCGTCGCGCCCGGCCTGTTTTTCCTTTGTAACAACAAAATCAAGCAGCGCCGAGCCGATGCCTTGCTGTTGTAATTCCGGATGAACAGCTATCCGCATAATCCGTGCATAATTCAGTGTTGCAGCATGTTCAATACCACAATGGTAGGTTAAAGACTGAGCCAATAAATGACCGGCTGGCCGGCGTTCTCCACGGTACACACCCGTCGAAAGCGAAGCAGAAAAGCCACCTTCTTTAATAACCAGTACAACCGCAATTACATGTGCTTTGTACAACGTAACATAGAGTGATAAATCATCATCGTCCAGCAAGCTCTTTAAATCACTGGGGCGTGTTCGGTAATGTGCTAAGACAAGTAATGAGAATACTTCGTCTAACAAGTTCTGGTCATCACCGAGTTGTTTCTTTGTTATGGTGCATTGTTTTAATTTATCCACCTCAATCTGGCCAGGCGAACTCATCTCTACAATATCTGCATCTAAACAGAGTAAATTAAACATCCATTTTTCCAGAGGATCATTTTCTGGCCAGCGTATGGGTGTTTGCATTTTTAATTGAATCCATCTCGGATATTTTTCCGTCAATACTTTATTAAACTGTAATGAAAATCCCCGTCCGGTTCCTTCATAACCATGCACCGTTGTTGAAAATACACATTGTGCATAATGGTTCAAAAAACCTGTCAGTAAAGGAACGGGGATTGCAGCTGCTTCGTCCACCAATAGTACATCTGCATTTATGTCATCTGACATCAACTGATCAGGCGAATAAAACTGTATACAGCTGTCACCCAACCTTGCACGTCCGCGTGATAACACTACTTTGGGTAAGTACTCCGCAATATGTTTAAAAATAATATCCGTTGCTCGCAAGCGTGGTGCGGTTAGTGCGATGTTTTTAACATCGGCTGCCAGCAATTTTCCTGCAACCAAGCCCAGTGCTGCAGACTTGCCACGACCCCGATCAGAAACAAGTACAATCGGGTTGTTTTTTCTGCTAAGCAACTGTGCTTCAATCCGCTCAACCACTTTCTGCTGGTCAGAAGTTAGATAAGGTTCTGTAATTTTTGGTACTGTTTCTTGCACAACTTGTTCGGAAAAGTTGCCTGCTATTTTACCGCCTTCCTCGATAATAACTAATTCACGTATGGCATTAATACTTTTTATTAATCGCTGACCAAAAAGAGACGAGTAAACCTTCTTCCAGCTTTGAATCGGAGGCAGCAATACGAAAAATACTCCGCCACCAACAACAATACCGCTTATCGCAGCAAAACTATCGGGGACAAAGTCTTTATTCGCATCAAAAATAACAATCTTTTTTTCATTGCCTAACCAACTGCGTGCTTTTTTTACAGGGATAGAAAGGAATATTTCAGGTGCTTGCTCACCTACCCATAGCGAATCATTCTCATGCCCACCAAGAAGATCTTGTAATAACATTTTTTGCCATGCAATACTGCCAGCCAAAATAAAGACTTGCCGATACAAAGCACCGTGACATTCTCTCGATAGCCTGTTTTTTATTGCAAGAAATTGATGACTAGAATTAACAGACAATAGTAACCCTTCATTTGTAAATGGCTAAGTGAAGATTGTAAACAGAAACAGAAGTAAGTGATATATTTGTGTCTATCGAACAGCCATTATTTATTACTTTTTCCTCATTAACTTGTTCAATAAGTGAGCCGCGCTATTAAAAATGAATACAACAGCGCAAGCCTAGTCGATTTCTTGCAGTAAACTGTAGCGGTTATACTCACCAACCTCTCGTAACCCACGCTGTAAATAGCTCGGTAAATCTTTAAGCTGACTGCTTTTTATAACATAGTAATCCTGCTTGTCATTATAAAAATAAGTCATGGCCTGTTGCCAGTTCTTTGCTTCAAGCGCCTTGCCCCGTGAGTAAAACTGTGCTGAGAACGGGCGTTTTAGTAAATACACAAGTTGGCCACCGGGTTGTGTCTTTATTCTGGAATACGCCGTAAGTAATGCTTTCTGGGATTTTATCTTAATATACTGGCTATGCTGAAAACCAATCGCGCTCAGCAATAACAAGGGAACAAATACACCCAGATAGGGGAGTTTCTTTAGCCAGGGTTTACACTGGCCATGATTAGCCACACTTGCAGCGCAGATCCGCATCCAGCTTTCTGCACCGAGTAACGCCAGCGGAACCATACTCGGCAAGGCATACGTTGCCAAAAGATTACCCGAAAACGTAAAAAATAATAATGGCGTGATCGCCCATAAACCAAGATAAATAATCCAGGGGCGATCACTGGAAATCATCGTGCGTACTGCGGAGCCTTTACGCCAGTTTATAAACAGCAGTAACACAGCCCACGGTAAAAATGACTGAAAGGCATACAGCCAGATAGTGCCTCGTGGTTTTGCATGAGCACTGCCATATAAATCGCCCTGCCAGCCGGTTACCGTAAAACGTTTCCAATGCTCACCAACAATAAAATAGTCGATAAAACCCGGGCTGCGTAATTCTGCCAGAATATACCAGGGCAGCGTTAAGGCCAACATCAATAAACCGCCACTCAACCAGGGAATACGCTGCCATACCTGAGTTAAATTTCTCTGCCACAAAGCCCATAAGCCGATAGGGGTACCAACCAGCACCAAAGCAAGTGGTCCCTTCGACAGTAAACCAATCACCAGACCGATAAAGAATAGATAACCCCATTTACGGCTACCGTTATTCATCCGCAACCAGAATGCCACCATCGACAAAGTCGTACCCGCGACCAGTGCGGTATCCATTAAGACCGCGCCCGAAACGATAAAAAATAAAATACTGGATGCCAACACAAAAGCCGTTACCAGCCCCAGATCGGCACCACGCTGGCGCTTGCCCAGAATATAAACGGTAAACAACACCATAATAGCGAATAATAATGATGGCAACCGAGCGGCAAACTCGGTAACACCAAACAACTGAAAACTACCCGCACTCAGCCAGGTCGCCAATGGCGGTTTACCCCAGAAGGGAATGCCGTAATCAAACTGAGGTGTTACCCAATTCCCTGTTTCCAGCATCAGTCTCGCAATTTCCGCATAACGTGCCTCGGTGGTATCCTGAAGTGGATAAGCACCAAGACTAAACAGACGTACCAGAATAATTCCAAATAGCGCTACCCATATACCGCGCCGATAAGCAGGCGTGAGGGCTATATTCATGATAATACCCTCTCATGCAAGGTATCACGATTAAGGCTTTCTTCCTGTGCTTCAATATTGGCCTGTTGCCAGTCATTCACTAAATACAGCGGGCGTTTTTTTGTTTCCTGATACATGCGCCCCAAATACTCACCCATGACACCTAATAAAACCATTTGTAAACCGGCAAACAACAATAACCCGATGGCCAACAAACCATGTGATGAAGGTATTTTCTGGTAAATAATAAACTCAATACCCAACCACAAGCTCAACAGTGTAAAGGCGATTAAACAAAATAACCCCAGGTAGCTGGCAAGCTTTAACGGCGCAATGGAAAAAGAGGTGATCCCTTCAATAGATAAATTCCACAAAGCCGGGTAACTCCATTTGCTTTCTCCTTCCTCGCGCTCGTCCCGGTTATAGAGCAAGGTTTTCTGTTTATACCCTAACCAGGCAAACAACCCTTTCATAAAGCGACTGGTTTCACGAAACTGGCATAAGCTGTCCACTGCACGCCGGCTAAGCAATCGGAAGTCACCAACTCCCTGAGGAATGTCGATATGGCTGATACGATTGATAACACGATAAAAACCGTAAGCAGTCACTTTTTTCAACCAGGACTCACCCTTTCGGTTAGTGCGCTTCATCGATACAACATCATAGCCGCGCTGCCATTCAGCAATCATCGCTGGGATCAGTTCAGGGGGATCCTGTAAATCTGCATCAATAATAATAACAGCATCACCCTGTGCATGATCCAGGCCTGCGGTCATCGCTATTTCCTTACCAAAATTTCGACTCAAATCGATAATCGCAGTACGATTATTGTAATGGCGAAATCCACGTAGCAATTCCAATGTATCGTCATTACTGCCATCATTTACATAAATAATTTCGACATTCAATGGTAAGGTTTCCGCCACCGTATTCAATCGGCTATGACAGTGTTCTATAACCTCGCTTTCATTGTAAACAGGCACAATAATAGATAACAAAGGCCGAGCTTTTACAGCTTCAAATGCCTCATTTTTTAATGAACATATCCCTATATTCGCTTTCTTATTCCTCCCTTTTTGTTGTTCACCCAAGTAATAACTCATAAATTCATTCCTGAAACAGCGCGACACCATGCTGAAAAACACCGAATGCCGAATTAAATAATTTCTAAACACATGAACACAAAGCGCAGTTTATCTGCAACAAAGCTGGGAACTCATGGTTAGCCGTATAAAAGTATCAGGCTTGAATTGGAGGGGGGTTAACCGGTTGTGAGTAGACGGTGTATAAATCTGTGGCGACTAATTTAACCGGAATACTGGCAGAACCTTGTTGCCATGCACCAAGGTTAAAAATATTAGAAGTATATTTATGATCACAGCCAGTATAGCAACAGGCTTTAAATTCAGCAGTATCATTACCATGACAATTCTTCTCTATGCCCTGGTCATCAGCTACCTGCAGATTATAACTTGTACCTGCCACTGAGCTGTCCAGCACGACGACCGGAACAGCCACTTTAAATACAGCTAAAAGCATTAAAGCAATGATTAATTTAGGGGATGATAAAAACTTCATACGCTCTCTAGGTAGCTTAAATACAGCATCTTACGATAACTTAGGTCGACTAATATGGAAAAGTTCCCTCAAAATACTTAAAATGTCCAGCGCTGATGAGCCAGATAATTCCAGAAAAAGGTAATAAGCGTGGCGCTAAGCTGTGCAAACAACGCAGGCATACCCAGCACATGGAAAGCCAGACCAACGACTGAGCCATTAATCAGTAATCCCATACCAACAACTAAAACAAAAGTACCCACCGACCTCATATGCTGCCGTTGGCTATTAAACGTGTAAAAATAATTAATATAATAATTAACAATTGCCCCAGCCAGCGCACCAAAGCTGGTGGCAAGCACCAGTTCCACCCCCAGCCCATTAAACAGGCCAAACAAAACGGCATAATGCATTGCGGTGGATAATGCCCCCGCAATGAAAAACCTCGGTACATTTTGCAGATTAATCGTAAACATGGGGCTTTGGGCTCAATAATGACCAAATCGTTCAATTTTTTTGCTTACAATTGCCACCGTCACCTTATTCCTTCGCAATGACAACGCTTTAGCCAGTATTGATGTATATATTGTTAAGTCACTGTTTTTACTAGAAATTTATAAGGGTATCAAAGCCGCAGCCCTCAAAACCTGGATTCGCCAGATTTATACAGGTTGAAAAATTTCAAACATAATACTTAATTTCCATGATATTGATTTTATCGGCCAGGCCTTTGCTGACAAAATAACCTGTGTGCTTACATGAAAAGATTCACAGTTACCCCTTATATCAGCAAGCATGAATGAACAAATTCAGAGAATGACCAAGTCAACAACAAGTTATGAATAACGCCAAAATCACAATATTTTATAAAACAAACTGTGAAGTTACCCACAAAAAAGCCCGACTTCTTTTTAACAAGAAAGCCGAGCTAAGTTGTTGAACTATATGGTGGCTACACCTAGATTCGAACTAGGGACCCCAACATTATGAGTGTTGTGCTCTAACCAGCTGAGCTATGTAGCCATATAAAACAGCCGCCTGACTGGATAACATGGCGGCCGGCCTGTACGGGATTCTTACCCCGACAAGGCGCGCTAGTATACTCTAAAAAAGGGGGTATTTTAAGCAAAAATTCACTCTGAGCGACTCTAAAAAGTTGCATTTAATCAATATGTTACATATATTTGAGGAATGCATAGACGATTAAATTGGCCAATTGAAGCGAGTCGAGCGGATTACGCTGATGGCTTTGCCTGGAGGAGGCTATCAGGCATTTTGAAAACAGACTCTAACATTTTATGTTAAACATTAAATAAAAAGTGCAGAACATCCCCGTCTTTTACAATATAGTCTTTCCCTTCTGAGCGCAATT
Source organism: Chromatiales bacterium (assembly GCA_027076325.1). Taxonomy (GTDB): domain Bacteria; phylum Pseudomonadota; class Gammaproteobacteria; order UBA6429; family Thiohalophilaceae; genus SZUA-37. Next base: position 81,643 of record JALTJZ010000050.1, read on the forward strand.
TACCTTCTTCTTTTGCGCCTTGCTCACCTTTATATTGAATAAAATCATCATAGGCAACGGTTTCGGCACGAATAAACCCTTTTTCAAAATCGGTATGGATAACACCGGCGGCTTGTGGTGCGGTTGCGCCGACTTTTACTGTCCAGCCACGCACTTCTTTTTCACCGGCCGTAAAGTACGTTTGTAAGCCAAGTAACTCATGGCCAGCCCGAATAACACGGTTTAGACCTGGCTCATCCAGCCCCAGATCAGATAAAAATTCATTGAGTTCGTCTTCTTCCAGTTCGGTCATTTCCGCTTCGATAGAGGCACACACGGCAACAACCGGCGCGCCTTCTTTTTCTGCGAATTTTTTTACGCTATCAAGGTAGGGATTATCGCTAAAACCGTCTTCAGCAACATTGGCAATAAACATCAGCGGTTTTATTGTTAGCAAATTTAGGTCACGCACCAGTAATTGCTGTTCTTCATCCAGACCTAATGTACGCGCCTGTTCACCTTTGTCTAAATGCTCTTTTAGTTTTTCAAGTACCGCCATTTTTGCTTTGGCATCCTTGTCGCCTGACTTGGCAACCTTTTGTACTTTGAGTAATGCTTTTTCTATGCTTTCCAAATCGGCCAGGGCAAGCTCTGTATTGATAACGTCAATATCATCGAGTGGGCTTATCTTTCCTGCCACATGCACAATGTCATCATTCTCAAAGCAACGCACCACTTGCGCAATGGCATCGGTTTCACGAATATTACCTAAAAATTTATTCCCCAGACCTTCACCTTTTGAGGCACCCGCAACTAAACCTGCAATATCGACAAATTCCATTGTTGTTGCTAATACACGTTCAGGTTTTACTATGGCGGCCAAAGCATCAAGGCGTGGGTCAGGAACCGGAACAATACCCACATTGGGTTCAATCGTACAGAAAGGATAGTTCTCGGCCTGAATACCTGCTTTTGTTAAAGCATTAAAAAGTGTTGATTTACCTACATTGGGTAAGCCGACAATGCCACATTTAAACCCCATAATCTATTACCTTTAAGTTTATTTATTTTTAACCATGGCGGCACAGCGGACACGGCGAAAAGCAAAATATGTTTCGATGCACTTGCGCTAATCCTGCTGAATCAACACCTATATCGAAACTCGTTTTATTCCATTTTTTAATAATGCCACGTTAAAATTAAGAATAAGGCCGCGTTTATAATTCAATAACTTTAAATATGTTATTACCTGAGCCAGGTGAGTATTATTAATACTATCAACACATTTCAACTCAATTAATAAGCTATTATTAATTATAATATCCGCTCTAAAACCTGCCCCTAAATTCACTCCACGGTAAACAACAGGAATCTCAACCTGGCTTTTTACATTAAAACCTAAAGAGAGCAATTCAAAAATCAATGCTTTCTCATAAACTGATTCTAATAGCCCCGCACCTAATTCTTTATGCACTATAAATGCGCAATCTAAAACCGATGTAATAATCTCATTACCACATAGTACCAATCCATTACTCAAATGTTCATCTACCATTACCAACTTTCCTTAGTCGACTTAGTCATTAACTACTTTCTTATCTTTCGCTGTGTCCGCTGTGTCGCCGTGGTTAAAATCAATTACCATGCAAGGTGTTCATGGCCTTTTGCGTTTCACCTGCCACTACTTCAGGCATAACACGTATCGCATTATCAATGGCACGTTCAATGGCTATCCTGTCATCTTTTGATGCTTTATTTAAAACATAACCGGTGACTTTATTTCTGTCTCCGGGATGGCCAATACCTAAACGTAATCGCCAGAAGTCTTTACCTGATCTTGCGCTAATATCTCTTAAACCATTATGTCCGCCATGCCCACCCGCTTTCTTTAATCTTGCAACACCGGGTTCAAGATCCAGTTCATCATGTACAACCAGAATATTTTCTATTTTGAACTTATAAAATTGGGCAAGCGCCTGAAGTGCCTGACCACTTAAGTTCATAAAGGTAGTGGGTTTTAATAGCCAGATATCGTGGCCATTAATATTGATGCGTGCGGTATCACCGAAAAACTTCTTGTCGGTTTTAAAATGCCCCTGATAGCTCCTTGCCAGTTCGTCTAAAAACCAAAAGCCGGCATTGTGTCGGGTATCAACATATTCATTGCCTGGATTACCCAGACCAACAATTAAATTAATACTTTGACTCAATGCCGGCTTCTCGTTTTATGCTACGGCCAATAAAGACAGCAGCAAAGAAAAATTAACTTTCTTCTTTGCTTTCGCCTTCAGATGATGCTTCGTCAGCAGCAGGTGCCTCTTCTTCCACTACTTTTTCAGCACGTGGCAGGTGAATAGCTGCGATAATATGATCGTGTGTACTATCATCACCATGACCTAAATCAACCGACTCAACACCCTTCGGTAAGGTTAAATCGGATACATGTAAACTCGCATCTAATTCTAATTTGCCTAAATCAACCTCGATAAATTCAGGCAAATCTTTGGGTAAACACACAATATGTAATTCTGTTGAACTGTGTGTTACCAGGCCACCGGCTTTCACGCCTGGAGACACATCTTCATTAAGGAAGTGTAATGGAACATGAATACGAATTTTCTCTTTCATGTCAACGCGCTGAAAATCAACATGCGTGATGCGAGGCTTAGCAGGATGACGTTGCAAGTCTTTTAAAATGGCTTTTTCTTTTTTCTTGCCCACATTAATGGTTAAGATATGAGAATAAAAGGCTTCATTTTCTAAATGATGGTACATTTCATTGTGACTCAATGTTAAAGCAACAGGATCTTCTCCTGCCCCGTATAAAACAGCCGGTACTTTATCCGAATGACGCAGGCGGCGGCTCGCACCTTTCCCCGTGTCAGTTCGAACTTCGGCTTCAATAATAAAGCTCTCGCTCATTGGATTTTCTCCTAAGTTTTAAAATAACGTTATAAACTTTTGTTTATAACAACTGAGCTATCTGTGCGACCCAGATAGCTTTTAAATCAGTTAACTAAAAATAATTTCAGACTTAGCTAACCAAAATTCTCTTCAAAATATTTCACTCTAAAAAAAACCGTCATTGCGAGCATCAGCGAAGCAATCTTTCTGGCTCGAGGTTTTGCACGACAAGATTGCTTCGCTGATGCTCGCAATGACTGCGCTGTTGTGCCTAGCTACTAGCACTAAACTCTGACGGAGCGCGAAAAGCCGGAGTATACAAAACGCCGTAATCCGGCTTCTCGCGCTTCGTCAGTCGACAAACATGCTGCTGACGGACTCTTCACTGCTTATCCTGCGCATCGTTTCGGCCAGCATTTCCGCAATGCTTAATTGCCGAATCTTGCTGCAAGCCTGCGCTTCTTCAGACAATGGAATACTGTTGGTCACAACAATTTCATCCAGTGCTGATGCTTTAATATTCTCGATTGCCCGTCCTGAAAAAACCGGATGGGTACAATAGGCAACAACTTTTGCTGCGCCGTGTTCTTTTAATGCGTTCGCTGCCTGGCCTAATGTACCGGCAGTGTCTACCAGGTCATCAACTATCACGCAGGTACGGCCTTCAACGTCACCAATAATATTCATTATTTTGGCTTCATTCGGGCGCGGCCGACGTTTGTCGATAATGGCTAAATCGGCATCATCCAGGCGTTTTGCTAATGCGCGTGCACGTACCACACCACCCACATCAGGTGATACCACCATTAAATTGGGGTATTTTTGTCGCCACACATCGCCGAGCAAGACAGGTGAGGCATAAACATTGTCCACCGGAATATCAAAAAACCCCTGGATCTGATCGGCATGTAAATCAACGGTCAGGGCTCGGTCTGCACCCACTGAGCCAATCATGCTGGCAATAACGCGGGCAGTAATCGGCACCCGCGCTGAACGTGGCCGGCGATCCTGGCGCGCATAACCAAAATACGGGATGACGGCTGTTACACGTTCGGCCGATGCACGTTTTAGCGCATCGATCATCACCAGCAATTCCATTATATTGTCGTTGGTGGGTGCGCAGGTTGACTGGACGATAAAAACGTCCTTACCTCGCACGTTTTCCAGTATCTCGACAGCCACTTCACCGTCACTGAACTTTCCAACCACGGCACGACCCAGTGGAATTTGCAGCCGGCGTACAATCGCATTGGCTAATTCCGGGTTTGCATTGCCAGCGAAAACCATCATTTTGGGATCGGAGACATCAGCCTGGTTGTCCATTCGATGGGGCATGCCCAATCTCCTATGCGTTGCAATCAGCTTATAAAATATGGCTGGGCCGGCAGGATTTGAACCTGCGCATGCCAGGATCAAAACCTGGTGCCTTACCGCTTGGCGACGGCCCAATTTGCAATTAACAATATTGAGTTAATCGAAAAAAACTAGTTGAGCGGGTACTGGTTTATTTAGCAGATACCAACTCTAAAATATCGTATAACGACGAGCGGTTTACACCTTGTGCAACAAAAGTTGTCCACTTGTCTTTTAGCCCCTGCCATGCCAATCGGGCAGCGGCTTCTGAATCAAATCGAGCAAAAACACATGCTCCGGTTCCCGTTAACCTTGCGGGGGCATACTGACCTAAGTCTTTTAGCGCCGCGTCTACCTCTGGAACCATCTCGCGAACAACCGGTTCGCAAACATTTTCTACCGTTTGAAATGCCGCCTCAAAACCTGAGTCAGACAGCACTTCCGAGAAGTCGCGTATTGTAATCGTTGTGCAATCTCTCCGCAATTGCGAGTGGCCAAAAACTTGGCCTGTAGAGACAAAAATTTGTGGAAAAATGACCACATAGGTGCTTTTTGGCAAATTTAAGGGAGAAATTTGCTCTCCTACACCCTCGGCCCATGCGGAACAGCCCCGCACAAAAATGGGCACATCGGCGCCTAACTGCACGCCAAGGCTCGCTAATTCGTCCACTTGCAGCCCGCAACCCCATAATTCATTCAATGCCACCAACGTTGTTGCCGCATTCGAGCTACCACCACCTAATCCCCCTCCCACCGGCAGCCGCTTTTCTATATATAAGGAAACGCCCTGCGACACCGAGGCCTGCTTTTGAAGTAAACGAGCCGCTTTTACGATTAAGTCGTCTTCTTCCAGAATATCAGATTCACTCTCTCGGCTAATCACACCGTCATTCCGAATATCAAATTGCAGGGTATCGGCGATATCCAGAATCTGGAAAACTGTTTGCAGTAGATGTAAGCCATCTTCACGTTGACCGGTGATATGTAAAAACAGATTAAGTTTTGCCGGTGCGGGCCAGGATTGAAGCTGATTGTTTAGCATTTATTTTCTTTGTTTATTGAGATGTTTGCAGGTAGGCGTAACTATCAAGTTCGATCAAACAACCATTCACCCACAACAATACGGACTTCCACGTCGTCGCCCTTGTGAATAAATATCTTATCCGGTAATTCAACGTTGATATTATCAGCTTTTGTGTAGCGTTTAAAACTAACATCCCATTGTTCCTGGCTTAATGATTCAAGCCGCCCAAGTTGATCAAGCTTCACTTTATTTACGGCAAGGTTCGAGCTTGACTGCAGCAAACCCAGTATCCAGAACCGTAAATAACTTAACGGCATGACAATGCCGGTATGATTGAGCAATAGCTCCTCGGGGGTCGATGCATAAAAAATCTGGTTATCCGAATCCCTTAATAAAACACCGTTGGAACCACCTGCTAACTGAATTTTGCCCGCACCAAAAGGGCCGGACAAAAAAATGACATACTGGTCACCACGTTGCTCCCAATCCACACTCAATGCCCAGAGTTCGACACCATTAACAACCACCATCCGGCCTTTCATTTGCCAGCTCGATAAGTTGGACAACTGCTGCCGCCGTTGTTGCCAGCGTTGTTGTACCTGCCCCTCAGAAATCTTTTTAACCACTGCTGGTTTTGTCGCAAGCGAACTGCACGAGCCCAAAACCAGACTCACCGACATGCTTAACAGCAATACAAATATTTTAGACATAATTGATGGTGTTTAAAATAAACTAGGGGTTGGGCATAAAACGCTTAATCGCATTTAACAGCGTGTCATGCTCAGGGGTTTCACGTAGCGAATTTTTCCAGATACGCTTTGCTTCTTCTTTGTCACCCCGTACCCATAAGACTTCACCTAAATGTGCCGCAACTTCGGCATCGTTAAACAGGGCAAAAGCGCGCTTTAAATAAGTAACGGCTTTATCCAGCTTGCCCAACCGATAATAAGCCCAGCCCATACTATCGATAATGGCCGGATCAGTTGGCCGCAACTGATACGCCTGTTGAATATATTCCATTCCTTCATGCACCTTATCGGTCTTATCAACCAGGGTATAGCCTAACGCATTGAGTGTTTGAATATTTTGTGGGTCTAGTTTAATAATATGGCGCAAATCGGTGATCGCCTCATTGATTTTATTTAACTTTTCAAAAGCAAGTGCGCGCGCATACAGCAAATCCAGATTATCCGGAATAGCATTTAGTCCATCCGTATAAAGCTCCAGTGCCTCAATATACATTTTATTTTCACGTAACACTTCACCTTCAGCAATGTATAACCTGACCTGCTCATTCGGCTTACTAACATTAATATTTTTTACCTGCTCACGTGCCTGGCTTACTTTACCTTGTTTACCCAATAAAACAATAACACGCAAACGTGATTCAAATGCATAAACGCCTGTTTGTACTTTTGAATACCACTCTATTGCCTGTGAAAAATCTTTTTTCTTTTCTTTAATTTGTCCAAGATAAAAATTAGCTTCATTTTTATGCTCACCTGAGTCCGACAAACGAATAAAATGTTTCTCGGCTAATTCAATTTTATTCATTTGATTTGCAAGCAAACCCATGGCATACAGTGCCGTCATATTTTTATTTGCCGAATAAACTTTTTTAAACTCTGCATATGCTGCCGGGTATTTTTTAGCATCGACAAGCTTGCGTGCAAAATATAAACGTAGTGTATAATTATCCGGTTGTTGTTGTAACTCTTTTGCTAACCACGCAATCGCTTCGTCATTTTTCCCGAGCCGATGTAAAATGGTTGCCTTTAAAACAGTGGCTTCATTCCAGTGTTTTTTAAGGCGTAACGCTTTATCAATAGCTCTGTTTGCGATCTGGTATTCTTTTGTTAATAACGCCAGATTAGCGTAGGCATAGTGGGCACTTGCGCTTTCAGGGTACTTACCAATTAAGCGCTTCATAATATCCAGCGCAATATTTTTATCCCGTTCTTTACTCAACAATGAAGTGATCAGCATAAATATTTTTTGCTCATTCTTCCTGCTCAGGCTGAGTACTTTCTCAAAATGTTTAAGTGCATTTTCAACATCGCCTGCACGGACTAACATTGCAGCCGTAATTTGATGTGCTTCCGCGCTGGCCGGTGCAAGTTGTACCCAAATTTTAGCCGCTTCTAATGCAGCCTGGTTTTTTCGTGCAAAAATAGCAACCCGGCTGGCGCGTTCAGCCACGCCGGCATCCTGAGACAGTTTTGCCGCCTCAAGATAATTAGCAACAGCAATATTCAACTTGCCACGCTGTCCGGCAATCTCGGCCACCATTAAATGCTGTAAGACTTCTGTGCTCAGGCCTTTGCCTTTCGGTGAAAAAACGGACGCTTCCAGAGGGCTTCGAGTTTTTTTTGCGGTGGGTTTTGACTGTGATTTTGACTGTAATTTTGACTGGGGTTCTGATTTAGCAGCCGTTTTTTCGCTCTGTGGTGCCGACACCTTGCCATTAGCAAGCGGCTTTTGAACGAATGTACCACCACAACTGGCTAAAAACAGGCTGGCGAAGGCCAAAATCAGGATGTTTTTTGTCTTTTGCATAAAAAAATGTTCTCTATTGACCAACTATAGCCAACTTTTGCTGGTTTTACCTTTATAATACGCGCCTATCTGTTTTTAGCAATATTTTGGTTTTGCTACAACCGACTAGACTTGATTTTAACCTCTTAGCCTCTCATTTCAGAGACTAAGGTACTGATTTGTAGACGTGACTTGACAATATAAGTTCCAAAGTGGCTATTTTCGCATTCGGCATTAATCATAAAACCGCGCCTGTTGATATACGGGAACAGGTTGCTTTTACCCCGGAAAAATTACCTGGCGCACTCACCGGCATGCTGAAGCAGTCCCCTGCCTCTGAAGCGGCCATCATCTCCACTTGCAACCGTACAGAATTGTACTGCGAACTTCATGCCAACGACAGTGATGCATTGATCCGCTGGTTTGCTGATTTTCATTCACTGGAACACAACGTACTCAAACCCTATATATACAGCTTTACCGATCAGGATGCGGTTAAACATATTCTGCGCGTAGCCAGTGGTCTGGACTCCCTCGTTTTAGGCGAGCCACAAATTCTTGGTCAGATTAAAGATGCCTACGGCACGGCAACCGATGCCGGCACCATCGGCCGACAGTTAAACCGTTTATTCCAGCATACTTTCTCGGTCGCCAAACAGGTACGCACCGATACCGCTATCGGTAGCAGCCCGGTTTCGGTTGCCTTTGCCGCCGTTTCACTGGCAAAACGTATTTTTGCTAATTTACAGGATCACACCGCCTTGCTTATCGGTGCGGGCGATACCATTGAATTAGTCGCACGGCATTTAAAAGAGCAGAACATTAAAAATATGATTGTCGCCAACCGCACCGTTGAACGTGCCCGACTACTCGCCGAGCAATTTAATGCCGAAGCCATTGCGCTCGCCGATATGCCTTCACGATTAGTGGATGCCGATATTATTATTTCTTCCACTGCCAGTCAGTTGCCTATTCTGGGCAAAGGCGCGGTTGAAAGCGCACTCAAGGCACGTAAGCACCGTCCGATGTTTATGGTCGACATTGCGGTACCACGCGATATCGAAACCGAAGTGGGCGATTTACGCGATGTGTATTTATACACCGTGGACGATCTGCACGATGTCATCGAAGAAGGCCAGCAATCACGTGAACAGGCGGCTAAACAGGCCGAAGAAATTATTGAAAATGAAACCCAGCATTTCCTGGGCTGGTTGCGCTCACTGGATGCCGTGGATACCATCCGGTCTTACCGCGACAAAGCGGATATGATTCGTGAAGAAGCCTTGCAACTGGCACAAAAACAACTGGCCGCAGGTAAAGATCCCGATCAAGTCATGCAGGAACTGGCACGCTCCATTACTAACAAACTGGTTCATGACCCCAGTGTGCAACTTAACCGTGCCGCTTATGATGGTCGTAATGAATTACTGGATATGGCACAGGAACTGTTCAACCTGAACGCCGATAATAATTAAATAGCAATCGTAGTCAATAAATGAAAGCCTCTATAAAAGCAAAACTCGAAAATCTGGCCGAGCGTCTGGAAGAAATTAATGCCCTGATGGCCGATCCTGATGTTATCAGCGATCAAAATCAGTTCCGTGCCCTGTCAAAAGAATACGCGCAGATCAATCCAGTTGTCAGTTGTTTTAATAACTACCAGACAACCTTGTCAGATATTGAAGAAGCGCAAAGCATGTTGAAAGATGACGATGATGACATGCGGGAAATGGCCAAAGAAGAATTAAAAGATGCCACTGAGCGACTTGAAAAGCTCGAACAGGAATTACAAATTTTAATGCTGCCGGTTGACCCTAACGAAGGTAAAAACGTATTTCTGGAAATTCGTGCCGGAGCCGGTGGTGATGAAGCCTCTATTTTTGCCGGTGATTTATTTCGCATGTATTCACGTTATGCTGAAAAGCGCAAATGGAAAATCGAAATCATTAATGAAAACCGGGGGGAACATGGCGGTTATAAAGAAATTATCAGTCGCATAATTGGTGATGATGTTTATGCCCGATTAAAATTTGAGTCGGGCGGCCACCGTGTACAGCGCGTACCGGAAACTGAATCTCAGGGGCGAGTACATACCTCCGCCTGCACGGTTGCGATTATGCCAGAAGCCGATGAAGTTGAAGAAAATGAAATTAACATGGGCGATATACGGGTTGATACCTTTCGTGCGTCTGGCGCTGGCGGCCAGCATGTAAATAAAACCGACTCAGCTATCCGCTTAACCCATTTACCTACTGGTATTGTGGTTGAATGTCAGGATGAGCGTTCACAACATAAAAACAAAGCCCGTGCGCTGTCTGTTTTACAGGCCAAACTGTTCCAGATTGAGCAGGACAAACTGAATGCGGAGCAGGCACAAACACGAAAATTACTGGTGGGCAGTGGTGACCGTTCAGAGCGTATCCGAACTTATAATTTTCCACAGGGTCGCTTATCGGATCACCGTATTAATTTAACCCTGTATAAACTCGATGACATTATGCAAGGTGAATTAGATGAAGTAATTGAGCCGCTTATTAATGAAGATCAGGCCGACATGCTGGCTTCGATGGGCGAAGAATAAATTAAATTCAAATTTAAGCCACTCTTTGGCTTGAATAAAAAATACCAACTGTATCGGCATAAACCGCTTTCGAAATATTTACAATATCTTTCAGGTATGCCGGCGTACTATTTAAAACAGTCCAGACTTTTTCATCTAGAACAAGGTTTGCCTTGCTTGGAAATAAAGGCACAATCTGATTGGCCACCACATTAGCCAAATGCAATAGACTCGATTCTGTTATAAAATTTTGAGCCTGGCTCGGAATATGGTGGTACCTGACTGGCTCAACCAATGAATCAGGTAACCCCCATTCTTTTAGTAATGCGGCACCTAACTCGGCATGGTCATATCCAAATGTGGCTTTTTCAAGTTCATTCACATCCAGCTCGGTATTGGACTTCAGCTGTTGAAGCACACGACTGGATAAATCGGGCTCGGCCAGATACATCATCAATTTACCAATATCATGCAGCAAACCAGCAACAAAAACCCGTTCGGACTGCTGTATGCCTAATTCAGTTACAATCGTTCTGGCCGCGGTTGCGCAGGCAATATTATGGCACCAGAATGTTTCCAGACTCAGCAGATTTTGAGGAATATGATTAAACTTCCGAATAACCAGTGTTGCCATCGCTAAATCACGAAGCTGCGCTGTTCCCACAACGGCAATCGCCATCGTAATAGTGTCAATCTGTTGTGGAAAACTGTAAAAGGGACTGTTTACAATTTGCAGTAACCGTGCAGTTAAAGCGGCATCCATTACAATCACATCAGTAATGTCCTGTGCTGTTGAATGGGGATCGTCGATCAGCGTATTTAATTCTAGCGCAACATCGGGCAGTGAAACTAAATTAATATTCTGTTGCACAATGTCTTGTACAGTTAACTTAGGCATCACTTTACCCTCTAAATTTATGGCTGGTTTTTTTAGCTTATTCTCTGGCAATATTGGCCAGAGGCATGTCTACTATTTTATAAAGTCTAGAGTCGGTAAGTGATTTTTTCTGTGAAATATTTACATTTTAAGGCTAAATTTGTTTAAAAATTAACCGATTACAGGCAAAATATCATATTTTGCAGATGGCACAGGCCGGATCCTGTTTTAATTTTATGCTGCGCCATTCCATCGTATAGGCATCCAGCAGTAGCAGGCGCGACTGGAGTGATCTGCCCGTCTCCGTTAATAACTTGAGTACTTCCGTGGCCTGAATCGATCCAATAATACCCACCACAGGTGCCAATACACCATTTTCACTACAGGTTTGTTCAAGCTCTTCATTGGTATCGGAATACAAACATTGATAGCAGGGGCTACCGGGGATATTGCTAAACACACTGACCTGTCCCTCAAAACGAATAGCGGCACCGGAGACCAGTGGCGTTTGAGAACGAACACAGGCTGCATTAATTGCAAACCGGGCTGCAAAGTTATCCGTCCCATCGACAACACAGTCAACACCTTGCAAACTGTCTTCAAGCGCCTGTGCCGACAGCTTTTCGCTTAATGTACTGACTTTAATACTCGAATTCAGCGCATGTAAAGTCTGCTTAGCCGAGGCGACTTTACTCTCACCAATATTGCTTTCACGGTGAATAATCTGCCGCTGCAAATTAGACATATCAACCTGATCAAAATCAGCGAGGATTAAATGCCCCACCCCGGCGGCAGCCAGATACATTGCCACAGGCGAGCCTAGCCCACCTAAACCCATTACTAAAACAGTGGAATCCAGTAATTTTTGCTGGCCGGCCACATCAATCTGGGGCAGCATGATTTGCCGACTATAGCGAAGCAGTTGATCATCATTCATGAAACAGGAGTATAAAGAAAAATGCCCGAAGAAACGACTTCAACTCTGCTTTGTGCCAGCAACAAAAACTGAACTACAGATAATGCCGCCAATGTACCGGACGTTGATCTCGGCAACCGTGTAGACGGCGTTGATAACCCTGCACAAAAATATCACGGATCATTTTTGAGGTGCTAATCCCAAGGTTTTCGCGTAAGGTATTTTCAGTATAGGCATACAGGGCATTTTTAACTTTGCTTAACAAACTCTGATCAAGCTGAAAGCCAACTGATTCCAGCGCTTCCAGAATAATTTCCATGGTTAGCAGACGAATATCATAGGTAATAAACAGCTGTGTTTCACTCAGGTATTTTAAATCAAGCACGCCTTCAACATCTGCCAGTAAAAAAATAGCAGACTTTGCCTGATTCTGATTTTTTCCAAACCGGCTAAAAAGAATATCACGTCGTTTTGTTAGTGACTCCACTTGAATCAACCTGCATGCTTAACCTTGTAGTTGAATATTATTTGAGCATTATTTGCCATTTCCTAATTTCAGGGTAACGCGTCAGCAAACGAATTTCTAGCCACTATAGGGTGATTTAGTGCAACTTTTTATTGTTTAGTATTTAATAATACAGTTAATTACTGTTTTTTTGCCAGGGTGACGCGATCATTTTTTGCCAGATCTTTAATTGTTTTTACATCAACAAAACCATTCTCACTCAACAGCGCGCGCACCAACGCCGCTTGCTGATAACCATGCTCAAACAATAGCCAACCACCGTGTTTTAACCAGGATTGAGCTTGCTCGGCAATGTGTCGAATCGCTGTTAAGCCATCCTCACCCGAGGCCAACGCACTAACAGGTTCGAATCGCACATCCCCCTGCGTTAAATGCACGTCATCACACTCAACATACGGTGGGTTTGAGACAATGAGATCAAATTGTTGTTGCGGAATAGATTGAAACCAGTCACTTTGTATAAATTCAATAGCCTGTTGATGTCTTTTGCTATTATGCTTCGCAATATCTAAAGCTCGGGTCGAAATATCCGTTGCAATAATTTGTGGTAGCAACTGTTTTTTTGACAATTCAGATGCCACTGCAATCGCAATGGCGCCACTTCCTGTGCCTAATTCAAGAATACGCTTCAACCTCTGCTGCTTTGCAATGCGGATGACCTGCTCGACCAGTAGTTCTGTCTCGGGACGGGGGATAAGTGTTGCCCTTGAGACTTTTAAGTCCAGTGACCAGAATTGCTTTGACTCTAATATATAGGCAATGGGTTCACCCCGCTCTCGGCGCTGCACCAGCTTTAGAAAAGCCTGTAATATCTCTGGTTCTAACGCCTGCTCTGGCCAGGTGCGCAAATAAACAGATGGTTTTTGTAAAACAAAACTTAACAGGCATTGTGCATCCAGTCGTGGCGAATCAGAAACCGGTTCTAAGCACTGCTGAGCTGTTTTAAGCGCATGCTGAATAATCATTAAGAGAGACCATTACCGCTTAGTGTTGTGTGGGTGAATTGCCAGTCAAAAGGGAGTTGGTAAATAACAGTTTGGCATCCACCGCATCGAAATCATATTGATGATTACAAAACTCACAATGAATACTAATCAATTTTTCGCTGTCAATAATAGCATCAACCTCGCTCTGCCCCAGGCCACGAAGCATGTTAGCAACCCGATCTTTTGAACAGGTGCAACGAAAAAAAACCGGCTCTGATTCAAACAACCGAACATCTTCCTCATGGTATAAACGATGAATCACTTCATACACATCCAGACCAAGCAGCTCATCATCACTGATGGTTGCAGATAATTGTTCGACCCGGTTCCAGCCGTCTTCATCTGCCTGCACTTGGTGCAAGCTTTCTTCATCAACCGACTCCTGCGGTAATTTTTGAATAAGCAAACCTGCCGCTGTTTTAGCGTTTGCCGTTAGCCAGAGCCGAGTTGAAAGTTGCTCGGATGTTTCAAGGTAGTGTTCAATGGCATCGGCAACCGTTTCGCCCACTAACTCGACAATACTTTGATAACGTTCAGTTTTGTTTTCTGTTTCCAGCGTAATCGCAAGTTGCCCATCACCTACCAGGTTTTTTAAACTGTCTGCTTTTATATCATCACTGTAATGAGCCAACCCCCGAATCGCTTCTTCACTGGTACATTCCGCAACCACCAGTGGCAAGGCTCCTTTGCCCTGAATTTGTAAAATAATCCGGCCTTTAAATTTTAATGTTGCTGCAAGTAATACACCGGCTACCAGCATCTGTGCCAGCACATCACGCACAACAGGTGGGTAATGATGATTTTCAGTAACAGCTTGCCAACTTTTGTGTAGCTGGGTAAGTTCACCACGAATAGAAATATTTTCAAACAGAAAACGCTGTAGAGTGTCTTTGGAGGTATTCATTATAAATTATCAGAGTATTTCGTTTTTCAAGTTTAAATTGCTTAAGTTTTTAATCTTGCAGCTCATCACTTCGCTGTTCCAGCATCGTTTTAGCTCGATCAGTTAAGTCAGTATTTTGTTTTGCTATTTTTTGCAGTGTTGCTATTGGTAAATTAAGGTTAACAACTGCTTGCTGACGTACTTCAAGGCTGGGATCTTTTAGCAGTTTTTCCAGCAAGTCAGGAGGCGTATAACCACAATGTGCAAGCGATAGCCGAACGCTTTCTTCAGGGTCGGCAACCAGAGGTTCGAGTGCCGCTCGCGGAGCACGAAGATTATGTGCCAATGCTGCTCGAACATCTGCATTCGGATCGTTTGCCAGTTGTAGCAAGATTTTAGCCGGTGCTGTCTGCCGCCTTGCCACGGCCAGACGAATTCGCCAGTCACTATCATTAGCATAACGTTGTAAATCTTTAGCACTCGTCGAAGGTAATGCTGCTGCGCGTTCTTTTTCTGCAAAACTTTCTTCCGCACACACTGATGATAAAAAGATAACACTAAAAACCAGTATTGATGCTGCTAACTTTAACATTGCCTTTCTCCAGAGATATATGAATACACTAACAACAATAGCTGTTTTAAATAAATCAGCTTGAACCCAGTTTTTTCTTTAACAACTGGTTGATCTGCCCCGGGTTCGCCTTACCCTGGGTTTGTTTCATAATTTGTCCAACAAAAAAGCCCATTAATTTCTCTTTACCGGCCTTAAACTGTTCAACCTGATTCGGGTTATCGGCTATCACTTTATCAACCATCGCTTCCAATGCACCCGTGTCGTTGATTTGTTTTAAGCCTTTACTCTCAATGATGCTGTCAGCCTCACTGCCCTCATTCCACATAGTATCGAACACATCCTTGGCAATTTTACCCGAGATGGTGTTATCTTTAATCCGTGCTAATAAACCTGCAAACTGACTAGCGCTAACCGGTAATGACTTAACGGTTAAGTTTTCTTTATTTAAGCGAGCCGTTAATTCACCCATAATCCAGTTGGCTGCCAACTTGCTGTCGTCAATTTCTTTTGTCACTGTTTCAAAATAATTTGCCAGTTCAAGACTGGCTGTTAAATTACCTGCATCTTCTGCATTTAGTTTGTATTCACTCATAAATCGAACTTTTTTTGCATCGGGTAATTCAGGTAAGGTTTTGCGAATAGCTTCAATTTCGTCGTCTGTAACAACAATAGGCAGCAAATCCGGATCAGGAAAGTAACGATAATCCATCGCATCTTCTTTCGAACGCATCGAGCGGGTTTCGTTTTTGTTAGAGTCATATAAGCGGGTTTCCTGTACCACCGTGCCACCACTTTCAAGTATGTCAATTTGACGCTCTATTTCGACATTAATCGCACGCTCAACAAAACGGAATGAATTGATATTTTTTAATTCGGTACGCGTACCAAACTCTTCCTGACCTTTTGGCCGCATGGAAACATTCGCATCACAGCGGAAAGAACCCTCCTGCATATTGCCATCACAAATGCCAATATAAGTCACGATAGAGTGGATCTTGCGCATATAGGCAACCGCTTCTTCGGTTGAACGCATATCCGGTTCAGAAACAATTTCGATTAATGGTGTACCGGCACGGTTTAAATCAATCCCCGTTGCACCACTGAAATCTTCATGTAAACTTTTACCTGCATCTTCTTCCAGATGTGCACGGGTAACGCCTATCGTTTTAGTCCTTCCATCTTTCAGTTCAATATCAACCGAACCCAAACCCACAATCGGCAAAGCAAGCTGGGTGGTTTGATAGCCTTTAGGTAAATCAGGATAAAAATAATTTTTGCGATCAAACACCGAACGTTTACCAATTTCGGCATTAATGGCGGTGCCAAATTTTATTGCCATGTTCAGAGCTTGTTTGTTCATTACCGGCAACACACCCGGCAACCCCAGATCGACTTCATTTGCCTGTGTATTCGGCTCTGCACCAAACGCCGTTGATGAGCCCGAAAAGATTTTACTTTTCGTCGCAAGCTGCGCATGAATTTCCAGACCAATAACCACTTCCCATTGCATAGTTCTATTACCTTAATATTAATTTATTAACCACGGCGACACGGTGGGCACAGCGAAGACATAAAGCGCATAAATCACTATTATCTTTGTCGATTACTCAGCAACATTATCGCTGCACTATTGCTTAAAAATATTTTTTCGCTGTGCCCACCGTGTCGCCGTGGTTTGATTTTTTAACCTACTTAAAAGTCTCTGGCATTTGCTGATGCCAGTCCGTCACTTGCTGATACTGATGTGCAACATTTAACAACTTTGCTTCTGCAAAATACGGTGCAATAATTTGTAAGCCAACCGGTAGCGCATTGACAAAACCACACGGCACCGATATACCCGGCAAGCCTGCCAGATTCACTGCAATCGTATAAATGTCCGAATAATACATGGAGATGGGGTCATCATCTTTCTCACCCACTTTAAAAGCCGGGGTGGGGGTGGTTGGGCTCATAATGACATCCACCTGTTTAAACGCTTCAGTAAAATCATTGGCGATTAAGCGACGGATTTTTTGTGCTTTTAGATAATAAGCATCGTAATATCCCGATGACAGTGCATAGGCTCCAACTAAAATCCGCCGTTTTACTTCCGAACCAAAACCTTCTCCACGACTGCGTTTGTATAAGTCTTCCAGATCTTTTGGTTCTTCACAACGATAACCAAAACGCACCCCGTCAAAGCGTGACAGGTTCGATGAACATTCTGCTGGCGCCACAATATAGTAAGCAGGCACGGATAAATGCGTGTTGGGCAAACTGATGTCAAAAAACTCGGCACCGAGTTTTTTGTATTCGCTAATCGCATCATCAACACGTTTAGCCACATCTGCATCGAGTCCATCCGCAAAGTATTCTTTTGGCAGGCCAACTTTTAAACCTTTAACATCATTATTTAAACTGGCGGAGTAATCCGGCACGGGTTCGTCGATGCTGGTTGAATCCCGCACATCCAGGCCGGCCATCACGCTTAACATCAGTGCCGCATCTTCAGCCGTTTGGGTAAAGGTACCGGCTTGATCCAGACTGGAGGCAAAGGCAATCATGCCATACCGCGACACCCGACCATAAGACGGTTTTAATCCAGTTAAATTACACAATGCCGCTGGCTGGCGGATTGAGCCACCGGTATCAGTGCCGGTTGAAGCTGGCGCTAACCTTGCTGCAACCGAGGCGGCAGAGCCACCGGACGAGCCGCCGGGCACACAGTCTACATTCCAGGGGTTTTTAACTGGCCCATAAAAGCTGGTTTCGTTGGACGAGCCCATCGCAAATTCGTCCATATTGGTTTTACCCAGCATCACACTGCCCGCATTATTAAATGACTCAATAACCGAGGCGTCGTATGGCGCAATAAAATTATCCAGCATTTTAGAACCACAGCTTGTTTTAACCCCATCGCTACAAAAAATATCTTTTTGCGCAACGGGGATACCAGTCAAAACATGGGCTTTACCTGCCGCAATGCGCTCGTCCGCCCGCTTTGCCTGTGCCAGTGCTCGTTCTTCAGTCAGCGAAATATAGCTGTTTAAACCATTATCAAATGTTTGTATTCTATTTATATAGTGCTGGGTTAACTCAACACTGGAAAATTCGCCTGCTTTTAAACCGGCTGCCAGTTGTGCAATTGTTTTTGTGTGCATAGTCTCTTACTTTAATTAATTCGCTCGTTATGTGGTCTGCTGCTATTTATTAGCGGTTAACGGCTATTCGATGACCTGGGGCACAAGATAAAGACCCTTTTCTACTTGCGGCGCAACCGCCTGAAAACGCTCGCGCTGGTTAGTTGCGGTAACGATATCTTCACGTAAACGCTGGACGGCATCGGTTGGATGCGCCATCGGCTCCACACTATCGGTAGCAACCGTGTTCATTTGCTCGACCAGTGCCAGAATATTAGTCAGGTTGGTGACATACTCCGGAATGTCCTTTTCGTTAATATCCAGACGCGCCAAATGCGCAATTTGCTCAACGGTTTTTTTATCCAAAACACTTTCTCCAGAACTTGAACTGAATGCAGCGCAACACCGCGAAAACACCACGATTTTACACTTTATGCGATTCGTATTATGCTGCAACTAAATCACGCGATTATACGCTGAATTCACGTTATTTGTGATAGATTAGACAAAAAAGTGGTAACTTAACATTGTTACACGCTTGCCCAGAGCCCCGTTGATTGATTAAAGTACGGGCGCTATTTATCGATAACTTATTATATAAAAAGATGACCCTCTATGTTTGAAAGTTTACGCGGCATGTTCTCAAATGACATTTCTATCGACCTTGGCACAGCCAACACTTTAATCTATGTGCGCAGCAAAGGCATCGTTCTCAATGAACCCTCGGTTGTGGCCATCCGCCAGGAACGTGGCCCCGGCGGTCCCAAAAGTATTGCCGCAGTCGGCATGGAGGCAAAACGCATGCTCGGGCGAACCCCCGGCAATATTGTTGCCATTCGCCCGATGAAAGATGGCGTAATTGCCGATTTCACTGTCACTGAGAAAATGCTGCAGCATTTTATTAAAAAAGTACACGAAGCCCGCTTTTTCCGCCCCAGCCCACGGGTTTTAATCTGTGTACCCTGCGGTTCGACCCAGGTCGAGCGCCGCGCCATTCGAGAATCGGCCAATGGTGCCGGTGCCCGTGATGTGTTTTTAATTGAGGAGCCAATGGCCGCTGCCATCGGTGCCGGCATGCCCATCAGTGAAGCCAGCGGTTCGATGATTCTGGACATTGGCGGCGGCACAACCGAGGTCGCGGTTATTTCATTAAGCGGTATTGTTTACTCTGCCTCGGTAAAAATCGGTGGCGATCGTTTTGATGAAGCCATTATAAACTACGTACGCCGCAATTATGGCAGCTTGATTGGTGTTTCAACCGCGGAACGCATTAAGCACGAAATTGGCACCGCCTACCCCGGCAACGAAGTCCGTGAAATGGAAGTCCGTGGCCGCAATCTTGCCGAAGGTATCCCGCGCAGCTTTACCTTAAACAGCAATGAGATTCTTGAAGCCTTGCAGGAACCGTTATCCGGTATTGTCAGCGCAGTGAAAACCGCACTGGAGCAAACCCCCCCCGAACTAGCAGCCGATATTGCCGAACGTGGCATGGTATTAACCGGTGGTGGCGCATTATTAAATGAACTCGATCGTTTGTTAATGGAAGAAACCGGCCTGCCGGTCATTATTGCCGAAGATCCCCTGACCTGCGTTGCCCGTGGTGGTGGCCGCGCCATTGAAATGATTGACGAACACGGCGGTGATTTATTCAGCGTCGAATAAGCAGCAACGCTTGAAGTGGAAAGGCCTAAAATTATATTGCTTTAGGCCTTTTTTATTACTGAAATAAAAATAATCTCAATAAAATCATTTTGTTGGGACGATGATAATTGGATATTAGCCTGTTACAATAACCCATCCTTCTAAAATAATGTTTCAGGAGAAGTCTCGTTAAACTACTCTTTGGCCAAAGCACATCAATATCTGCACGCTTGTTTGCCTTAACAATCGTTTCGGTTGTTTTAATGTCGCTCGATCACCGTACCGATTATGTTAATAATATTCGCTCCGGTTTATCACTTATTATTTACCCTTTGCGCTATGTTATCGATCTCCCTTCCGATATTTTTGGCTGGGGGCAAACCACCCTTGTTAGCCGTAGTACATTACAAAAACAAAATAAAACCTTACGCACGCAAAATAGTATTTTACAAGCACAATTACAAAAATCCACTTTCATAGAAGCAGAAAATATCCGTTTACGCAATTTATTGAAATCATCAAAACGTGTTGGTGAGCGTATTTTAATCGCAGAGTTGCTCTCGGTAAATCTTGACCCTTATCGACAGCAAGTGGTAATTAATAAAGGTTTAAGCGAACGTGATATTTTTATGGGGCAGCCGATACTCGATGCCAATGGTATTATGGGGCAGATTGTCCATGTTAACCCGATAACAAGTACAGCCATGTTAATTACCGACCCTGGCCACGCCCTGCCCGTGCAATCATTACGCAATGGTATTCGTGCGATTGCCGTTGGTAAAGGTGCCAGTGGCTTACTTGAACTTGTTAATCTACCCAACAATACAGACATTAAAGTGGGTGACAAACTGGTTACATCTGGAATGGGGTGTGTCTTCCCTGCAGGCTATCCGGCTGCTGAAGTTATCGAAGTCAATATCAACCCAAGCTTGCCCTTTGCGCAGGTTATTGCTCGCCCGGCGGCAAAGCTGGATCGTAGTAGTGAGGTTTTACTGGTATGGATGTCAGATGAATCCAGAAAAAAGATAAGTATTGCCTGTGTTGATAGTAATGAGGAGCAGGAAAAATGAACCTTCTCAAGAAGCAGGGTGGCAAAATTGTTATCCTTACTATTATTATTGCACTGTTGTTATCAGAACTCCCTTTACCTCCAGCCATGGCACCCTACCAGCCAGAATGGGTTATTCTTGTTTTAATTTATTGGGCAATGGCGTTGCCTGAACGTGTCGGGGTTGGGGTTGCCTGGTTTATCGGCTTACTCGTTGATGTATTACGCGATACCCTGTTGGGACAATATGCTTTAGCTTTTGCTTTAACCATATTTATAGTCCTGCGAATATATCAACGTATTCGGAATTTTCCGTTAAGGCAACAAATGATAAGTATTTTTATTTTAATGTTAATTCACAGTGCACTCGTTGTATGGATAAAAGCACTCACAGGCGCACCTGTTGGTATTTCAATGATTATCACTCCCTCAGTGTTGTCAGCACTTTTCTGGCCACTGATCTATTTTATTTTACGTAATATACGACGTACTTATCATATTAACTGAACAACATGGCGCAACTTGATTCTCTGGCAATAAAAGATCACCTGCGCGATGAGCAGGTTTTTAATAGCCGTCTTATTGTTGCCACCGCATTTTCTGCTCTTTTTATCCTGTTAGTTATTTCCCGTCTCATTTATTTGCAAATTATTAACCAGCAGCACTATACAACATTGTCAGAAAATAACCGTGTCAGTATTAAACCCATTCAACCTATTCGAGGTTTAATTTATGACCGAAATGGTGTATTGCTTGCAGAAAACATTCCAAGTTTTACTCTCACTCTGGTACCCGAGCATATAAAGGACATCCCTGAACTTATCAAAAAACTTCAAAAAATAATTACTATTACACCAGCAGACATACGGCGTTTTAAGAAAAGATTAAAGCGTAAGCGCCGTTTTGAAGGTGTCACTTTACGTTACAGACTTAATGAAGATGAAGTTGCGCGTTTATCAGTAAAACAATTTACACTCCCCGGTGTGGAAATACGTGCCGAACTCTCACGACATTACCCTCTCGGAGAACTAACTGCTCATGCTCTTGGTTATGTTAGCAGTATTAGCGAAAAAGAATTACAAAAAGTTGATGCCTCTAACTACAGTGGTACTAGCCAGATAGGAAAAATAGGCATTGAGAAAAAATACGAATCACTCCTTCACGGGAAAATTGGTTTACAAAAAGTTGAAACAAATGCCAGTGGCCGTATCCTACGCGTGCTGGATCGTGAATTACCGGTTCCTGGTAAAAATCTTTATTTGAATATTGATATTCGTTTACATGCCATTGCAGCAAAGGCCTTTGAAGGTAAAACTGGTTCACTGGTTGCTATCGACCCCAATAATGGTAGTGTGCTAGCACTAACCAGTTTCCCCAGTTTTGATCCAAATTTATTTGTTAATGGTATCGATACAGAAAGCTATTCACGTTTAAAGAAATCGCCTGATCAGCCTTTATTCAATCGCTCAATACAGGGTCGTTACCCACCAGGCTCAACCATTAAACCCTTTGTCGGGCTTGCGGGTCTGGAGCTTGATATTGTTAAATCAAAAGATGATATTGACTGTTCCGGTTATTACCTCCTGAAAAATGACGAACGCCGTTATCGTGACTGGAAAAAAAAGGGGCATGCGGAAACCGACTTAACAAAAGCAATTGTTGAGTCCTGCGATGTTTATTTTTATGACCTTGCCCTTAACCTCGGCATTGATAGTATGTACTCCTACCTGTCACAGTTTGGTTTTGGCAAAAAAACCGGGATTGATTTATACGGAGAGTCGGCAGGATTATTGCCCTCTCGCGAATGGAAAAAACGCACACGTCGATTACCCTGGTTCCCGGGGGAAACACTGATTACCGGTATTGGTCAGGGCTTTATGCTGACAACTCCATTACAATTAGCATCAGCAACGGCAACACTTGCGGTTAATGGGCGACACCAGCGTCCACAAATGATTTACGCTGTGGAAGACCCTAAAATCAAGATCCTTAATCTTAAACCACCTAAGTCACTTGCAAACGTGCAAATACTAGAACAACGCAACTGGGATACAATTCATCAATCAATGAAAGATGTTGTACACAGCCTGCATGGAACAGCCCGCAGTATTAACCGTAATTTAAAGTATAAAATAGCGGGTAAAACCGGTACTGCTCAGGTTCAGGGTATAAAACAGGACGAAGAGTACGATGAGGAAAAAGTACCAAAGAAATTACGTGACCATGCATTATTTATTGCCTACGCACCGGCCGATACCCCCGAAATTGCACTTGCACTTATTGTTGAAAATGGTGGGCATGGTGGCTCCGTTGCCGCACCGATTGCGCGTAAAGTTATCGACGCTTATTTAAATACGGGTACAGAAAGATGATTCTTGATCAAGAACAAAGCCTGTCTACCAGCAATACCTTTATCCGAAAAAAATGGTCTTACCGGTTGCATGTTGACATCCCCCTTTTTATTGCTTTGCTAATACTATTAACCCTGGGGCTGTTTATACTCTACAGTGCAACTGGCCAGAATATGGCAGTTGTTTATCGGCAACTGACACATATCATCATTGGCATTGTTCTTATGCTGGCCATTGCACAACTTCGACCACAAACCATCCAGTTCTGGTCACCCTGGTTATTTATAGTCGGTGTTATTCTGCTAATTATTGTACTGATTGTTGGTGACGTTGGGAAAGGAGCCCAACGTTGGCTGGATCTTGGTTTTTTTCGATTCCAGCCTTCAGAGATTTTAAAGCTGGCACTGCCGATGATGCTGGCCTGGTATATTTCGGAGTTCAGTTTGCCACCAACAGCCAAACGCATTCTAACCGCCGTCTTTATGCTGGCCGTACCCACCTTACTCGTTGCCAAACAACCGGATCTTGGCACAGCTTTACTCATTGCCAGTGCCGGTTTTTTTGTTTTAGTACTGGCCGGCTTAAGCTGGAAAAGTATCATTGGCGTCGCAACCGCTATCGTTGCCAGCACCCCTTTAATATGGAATTATGTTTTACATGACTACCAACGAAGCCGGATTTTGACATTACTCAATCCCGGTAATGATCCGCTTGGAAGTGGTTACCACATTATACAATCAACCATTGCCATTGGCTCAGGCGGTATCTATGGCAAAGGCTGGTTAAATGGAACCCAGTCACATCTGGACTTCCTGCCCGAGCGTTCAACCGATTTTATTTTTGCCGTTTTTAGTGAAGAATTTGGCTTTTTAGGCTCCCTGCTTTTACTCATACTCTATTTATATATCATTGGTAGAAGTCTTGTTATTGCCAGTCAGGCACAGGATACCTTTAGCCGCTTATTAGCCGGTAGTTTAACCCTGACTTTTTTTGTTTATATTTTTGTGAATATTGGGATGGTCTCTGGTATCCTTCCGGTAGTAGGTGTACCGTTACCCTTGATCAGTTACGGTGGAACCTCTATCGTTACATTAATGATGGCCTTCGGTATATTGATGTCAATACAAACACATCGTCGGCTTATTGGAAATTAAAAAATCTATAGGATGTAGTTTACTATTATGAAGTTGCTTATGTTTAATAAATCTGCTTTTCGTTACAATATCTTTTTTATCATTATTTGCCTGAGTTTTCTCTCTTTATCTACAGGCTACACAAAAAATCTCAGCCCACGGCAATTTGAGAGTACAAAAGCTATTGACCAGTTTATCCGCCACATGGTGCAAAAACATCGCTTCAAACAAACCGAGCTCGAAGAACTTTTCCAGAAAGCACGATTACACCCGGGTATTATTGAAGCTATCTCCCGCCCTGCAGAGGCAAAACCCTGGTATGACTACCGCCCTATTTTTGTTACTACTTCCCGAGTTAAAGGCGGCATTAAGTTCTGGAATAAATACAAAACCATATTGGAACAGGCAAACAATATTTATGGCGTTCCGGAAGAAATTATAACCAGTATTATTGGCGTTGAAACACGTTATGGTCGACATACCGGACGCTACCCTATTCTCGACTCACTTTCTACGCTTGCCTTTGCTTATCCACCCCGCAGTAAATTTTTTAAAAGTGAACTAGAGCACTACCTGTTAATGACTCGTGAAGAACAACTCGATCCACTGGCATTAAAAGGCTCCTACGCAGGCGCAATGGGGATGCCTCAATTTATATCAAGTAGCTTCCGACGCTACGCTGTTGATTTTGACAAATCAGGCCAACGCGATTTATGGGAAAGCCCAGCTGATGCTATTGGTAGCGTTGCAAACTATTTCAAAGAACACCGCTGGCGCAGTGGTGAACCCATTGCATCAAAAGTAAAAGTTCATGGTGAACGATATCGTTTATTGTTGTCTAAAGGGATTAAGCCTAATAAAACTCAGCAGGAATTACTCGACAATGGTGTTGTCTTGCCCAATGGTTTACCAACTAATCTCAAAGGGCGGCTTATTGCCTTTGAAACCAAAGCGGGACCCGAATACTGGGTTGCGTGGCATAATTTTTATGTTATCTCACGCTATAACCACAGTGCACTGTATTCAATGGCTGTTTTCCAGCTTAGTGAAAAGATCTATGCCATGTATAATGAAGAAGATTAAAACCTTTAGATTTTTATTTGATGATGTACTCTATAGTTAAAATACCCACACCCATCAAGCTTGCAGCATTAATAGTGATCAGCCTGTTATTTGCTGGCTGTAGTAGTCCACCTTCACGCTATGCCCTAAAACACGACACTGGCCCGGATCGCTATGTCAATCACCATAATATTCCTGATGCGGTACCGCGGCAAGAACCTAAAAGCAGAGGTGGTAATAAAAATTATCGCATCAAAGGAAAAAGTTATCGCGTGCTTGAATCCAGCCGTGGATACAAAAAAAGAGGAATTGCATCATGGTATGGTAAAAAATTTCATGGCCATCGCACCTCAAATGGCGAGATATATGACATGTATCAGATGACGGCTGCACATAAAACGCTACCCTTGCCCACCTACGTACGTGTAACACACCTGAAAAATGGCCAGAGTGTTATTTTGAGAGTGAATGATCGTGGGCCCTTTCACCGTAACCGGCTGATTGATTTGTCCTACGTCGCAGCTAAAAAATTGGGCATTACCGCAACCGGTACTGGCGTTGTGGAAGTTGAAGCCATTAATCCAGCACAATATTCCACTAAACAATACAACAAAAAAAATACAAGCTCTACAGCAAATGCAGGTTATAAAATTTACCTGCAGGCAGGCGCCTTTAGCCAACAACAAAATGCACACTATTTGCAGGGCAAAATTAACAATCTTGGCCTGGCTCTCGCCACCCAGGTTAAATTTGACCCTCACCAGAAATTATACAAAGTGCGAATAGGCCCGTTCAGAAGTGTCGATATGGCCGATTCTATCAGCGAAACATTACTCCAACACACTATCGACAAAGCCTATATTGTGGTTGACTAGAAAGGCATACTGTTTCCGGGAACTCGGACGCAAAAACGTGCACTAAAACTAGGCTTCATTGCAATGAATGGTTACAATGGTGTTTTGTTAAATAACCTTCAGGAATACCCATGTCGACTATTCGATATTTGAAAATATTAACACTGTTAATCCTCATTTTTACACACCTTAATGCTTTTTCGCAGGCCAATCTTGTACCGGCCGCGCCAAAAGTTAAAGCGCATGCCTATCTACTCATGGACTTTAATAGCAGCCGTATTATTGTCTCCAAAAATGCAGATAAGCGTGTCGAGCCTGCCAGCCTGACAAAGATAATGACCGTCTACATTACTCTTTACGAACTCAGCAAAAACAATATTAAGCTTGAGGATCAGGTTAAAATTAGTGAGAAAGCGTGGCGCATGAAAGGCTCGCGAATGTTTATTGAAGTTAATTCATGGGTTAGCGTTAATGAACTCCTAAAGGGTGTTATTATTCAATCAGGCAATGATGCTAGCGTTGCTTTGGCAGAACATATTGCAGGAAGTGAATCAGCTTTTGCTGATCTGATGAATCAACATGCCCTTAATTTAGGTATGCGTAATACCCATTTTGTTAACAGCACGGGTTGGCCTGATAAAAATCACTATACCACTGCAAAAGATCTCGCTATTCTTACGCGGGCATTAATCCATAACTTCAAAGAACAATATAAAGTTTTTAAGGTTAAATACTACAGCTACAATGGCATTAAGCAACCTAACCGCAATCGTTTACTATGGACAGATAATCGTGTCGATGGGGTTAAAACCGGTCATACCGAATCAGCAGGCTACTGCTTAATTACATCTGCAACACAAAAAAACATGCGCCTTATTTCTGTAGTCACAGGAACAAATAGCGAGTCAGCTCGTGAAACAGCAACACGCAAATTACTGAATTATGGCTTCCGGTTTTATGAAACATTTTTGCTTAACAAAGCACACGAATCACTCACAACACAACGTGTCTGGAAAGGCGACAAAGATGAGTTAAATCTTGGACTAACAGAGGATCTGTATATTACCGCACCGCGTGGTAGCCGCTCTAAGATAAAAGCCAATATGAAACTTAATGCCATGATTACCGCACCAGTAACAAAAGGCCAGGAATTTGGTTCAGTTAATGTTACTCTCGCAGATGAAGTACTTGTATCCAGGCCACTGGTTGCACTTGATGATATAAAAGAAGGCGGCCTCTTTAGCAAATTAATAGATAATATTATTTTAATGTTTAAATAAAAAACATTACTATAAATAGAAAAATGAAAACATCAGCAGAAAAATCCGTTCAACACGATACCAGCATTTGCTTTTTGAATGGTAATTACATCCCCTTAAAGGATGCAAAAGTATCAGTTCTGGATCGAGGGTTTATTTTTGCAGATGGCATCTATGAAGTGATTCCTGCCTTTGCAGGAAAGCCTTTCAGACTGGAACAGCACTTAAAACGCCTGCATGATAATTTAACTGCAATAAAAATAAATAATCCATATAGCAATAAACAATGGCAGGTGATTTTTACAAATTTGATCAGTAAAAATAATTATCCAGATACTGATTGTTCTGTGTACCTTCAGGTAACACGTGGCGTTGCAAAACGTGACCATGTCTTCCCGGATGACTCCACTGCAACTATTTTTGCCATGATAAATCCACTGCTACCTGCCAACCCTGATATTCTTGCCAGGGGGCTATCGGTAATTATTCGTGAAGATATCCGTTGGCAATATTGCAATATAAAATCAATATCGCTACTTGGAAATATTATATTAAAACAGGAAGCAGCCGAAAATAATGCGGATGAAGCTATTCTTGTGCGCAACGGAAATGTCACCGAAGGTGCAGCAAGCAATGTTTTTATTGTAAAAAATAACGTTATAAAAACACCACCTAAAGATAAAAAACTACTGCCTGGTATTACCCGTGACCTGATTGTTGAGATTGCAAACCAACAGGGCTTAAACTGTATAGAAGAAAATATAACAGAAGATGAATTATTAACTGCAGATGAAGTCTGGCTAACAAGTTCAACAAAAGAAGTTGCGCCTGTTTGTTTTATCGAAAAAAAACCGGTTGCCACTGGCACCCCTGGCCAGCACTGGGCTAAAATGTACCAGCTCTTTCAGGAATACAAAGATTCTCTAAAATAAAAATAGCCCGAATATTCATGAAACAAGAAGACAGCCCATTAGAATTCCCTTGTCATTTTCCCATAAAAGTAATGGGTGCAACCACAGGTGATTTTAAAACAAGCGTTATTGATATTGTAAAAACACATATTCCTGAACTTAGCAATGAACATATTAATGAACGCCCCAGTAGTAATAATAAATATGTTTCTCTTACTGTTACGGTTTATGTTACCAGTCGGGAGCAACTCGATAATATTTATCGTGAACTTCATGCCTGTGAACATGTACTTATGTCCTTATAGTAATTAGTAATGCAACAGAGTCCTGTTATTTTCAAAGATCTCGGCTTACAGGACTATACATATGTATGGCAGGAAATGAAGAATTTTACGCTAGCACGTAAACCAGAAACATGTGATGAGATCTGGTTTGTACAACATCCGGCTGTTTACACTTTAGGCCTCAACGGAAAAAATACACATATCCTGAATCCAACCAATATCCCTGTTATAAATATCGACCGGGGTGGACAGGTTACTTATCATGGCCCAGGACAACTGGTTATTTATTGCATGGTTAATCTTAAACACAGAAACTATGGTGTACAGGAGTTTGTAAAACGATTACAGAATAGTGTGCAGAAATTATTATCTGATTATAATATTTCAAGCCATCTAATCAACAAGGCACCTGGTGTTTATGTTAACAATAAAAAAATTGCTGCTCTTGGCTTACGTGTTAAATATAATTGCACCTACCACGGCCTGGCACTTAATATTGACATGGATTTAACACCGTTTAAGGACATTAACCCCTGTGGTTATCCTGATTTAGAAGTTACTCAATTATCAGACTATAATTTGTCTGACCCTATCGAAGTAATTTCAAATAAATTCAAACCCATTCTTGAAAATAGCATATACTCTTAAGTAATATTATTTACCAACAACCTTTATATACGGATGGATGCGGATGGATATTGAAGTGCTTATCAATAATATTATTCAAACAATACTATTCCCACCGGGAATAAATATTGCGCTGATACTTGCCGGGCTACTTATTATCCAGCGGTTTTATGCAACAGGTAAAATTCTGCTTATATCCGGGTTTGCACTTCTAATTATTCTAAGCCTGCCAATTACTGCACATGGACTTAATGCCTTACTTGAAACGGACATTGCATTAAGCCCAAAAAATATCAAAACCAGCAACGCGAAAGCTATTGTTGTGCTGGGTTCTGGACGTTATGCGAATGCACTTGAATATCCAGAAAAGAAAGATTCAATATCAGCCAGCGCACTGGAACGCCTTCGCTACGGTGTTTACCTTCACAAAAAGACTGGCCTGCCAATACTGGTTTCAGGTGGTAGCCCACAAGGCAGAATGCAATCGGAAGCATCCATTATGCAGGATGCCCTTAAAGATATTTTTCAGCTAAAAGCAAAGTGGCTTGATGTAAACAGCTCAAATACATGGAACAACGCAAAATTTTCGGCAAAAATTTTACAACAAGACGGCATTAAAAATATAATACTAGTCACTCATGCCTATCATATTCCTCGTGCAAGGCTGGCCTTTGAACATTTTGGTTTTAACATAACAGCTGCACCGCTTGGCTTTAAAGCAAAGAACCGCAGCGATATTCCCTATACTGTTCTTGACTTCTTGCCCTCTGCGTACGCGATGAGCAGCTCAAGCTCGGCACTACATGAATTTGTTGGTTATGCCTGGTATATGATTCGATATATCTGGCTTGCTTAAAAATACCAGAGCAAAGTAACTACGAAGGCTCAATGTAAGGGTGTTCTAATCTTCATATTAAAAAATTACACGTTCTATTTGCCTTCAAAAATAATTTTCCAGCCTTCTTTATTTTTTTCTAAATAGAGCCGCTTATCCATATTGCTTTTGAAATTATTCGACTGATAAGATTGATGAAATCGGGCAACAACAATATTTTCTTGTGTTGCAGAGTCAGGATAAGCAAACAGGGAAATATCATCCAGTTTAATCTTCTGATATTTTTTAGAACGTGACACGGCCTTTTTCCGTGCTCGCCAGCTACGTATATTATGCCCACCACCCCAGAAATTATCTGCATAGTGATCCAGATACTTGTCAACATCCAGGCTTTGCCAGTCACGCCGCCATTTTTCCAACGACACTAAAACATCTTCACGCAAATTACTCCAGGTTGTGTAATCGACCCATTCCAGTGACTCGGCAATAATCATTGGTGTTTTTCCAGGTGTGACTAAATGCTTAATTGCATTTAAATCAATATTTGGCAACACAACACAGCCTTCACTATCCAGAGGCGGGCGGCTATACGAATCACTGGTTGTTCCATGCAACCATATCCCATAACCGGTTTTACCTAAACGTATATCCAGCTCATTTGGATAGTTGACCGGAAAGGCTCCGATGCCATATTTATCAGGTAAACGCCCATCAGGGATCCAGCGTGTTACAAAATACACTCCTTCTGGTGTTTTTAAATCACCTCGGAAAAATTTATTGCCGCGTAGCTTTCCGACACTGACATAAAAGTCTTTAACCAGCTTGGGTGGTAACAAATCACCTTGTCGCTGAAAAACATACAGGCGATTTTTTGATTTATCAATTAAAACAGCAACATTAACTGACTCGGACATCAGCAACAGTGAACGGGGGATTTTTTGTTGTGTTACTTTCTGATGGTAGTTTTCCAGGCGAATTTTTACTTCATCACGTAATTTATTTAACTCTGTTTGTAATTCTGCTGTAGCAAAGCCTGATAAAATATCATTACGCCCTACACCCTGTATAGGCCTTACCTGCATTGCTAACAAATCACCTTTTACCAGATGTGCCAGTTTAAATTCAGGTGTTTTGCTAATTAACTCATTAAGTAAAACAGATGCTACTTTAAGATCACCCGCCTCTATATAAGCAAAGATCTTTAATAAGCTTGCTTCATAATCCTGCGGGTAAGCTTGAATCCGCTGATCAAGTTCGTCAATTAAACTAGCGGGTATAGTCGCAGATTCTATTTTCGATGCCGGGCTAACAACGATATTGTCCTCAACCGGTTTAACAGACTCATTTTTATTTGCAAATGCAAACGTCACAATAAAAATGACTGCTAATGCAGAAAATAAATAGACTGATTTTTGAAAACTGCGTTTAACCACTATCGTATCACTGCCACACTTTTCTCGGAAAGAATACGCCAACCGTCAGCTGTACGTTGCATTATAAACTGTTTTTTTGTTTTATCGCGATAATTATCGGCACGATAATCCTGAACCAGTTGTACAATCATTTTATCTTTTTGCTGAGGTTTAACCTCAAAATCCTTTAAGCGAACATTTACCCAGCGTGGTTTACGAATACGTTCCCGTCGCTGCACAGCCCAAACCTCTTTCGATAATTTAGCCGGTTTAAAATCCTTGCCATAAAAAGATAAATACAAGTCCACTGCCTGAGCAGACCACGCTGCAGCCCAGCTTTGCAAAGCATTGATCACTTCATCTTTACTTGCATTCACATCCGACTGTTTACTCTCAATTTCGTTCTTAACTTTAGCCACTGGCCTGACTGATGCAACTACATTGTCAGAATGCTTGCTGGCAGATGTAGTTTCAGCTGTGCTCACTTTATCCTGTCGTGGTTTTACTGTACTTGCTGGTTTTGCCTTTTCTCCTGTGCTGGCCATTGTGACAACCGAAGCCGCTAACGGATTTTGCGCAGGCGTTGCCGGCCGCAGTGCAACATTCAATGTTTTAAGCTGCGTTGCTTTTGCCTGTACACCCAGTTTTAATGCCTTGCTATATGCACCTCTGGCCATTTCAACATAAATGGCGCTTAAATTGTCATACAGGGTTTTATATTGCTCATTTGTGGCCATCCCTTTATCCAGAGTCTGGCGTGCCAGATCAAGCTTACCTTGTCGCGCGTAAAGGGCAGCTAAATTATTATAAAGCTCAGGTTGTGTCGGTTTTGATTGCAGAATGGATTGATACAATTGAATGGCTGCATTTACTTTACCTAAACGGCTGAGTGCCTGAGCACGGATAAACTGTGCTTCAAATTGTGCCGGTATCTCCGCCAGGATGCTGTCACTCAATTTCAGTGCTTGCTGGTAATCTTTCGCGGCCATTTTTTGCTGCGCTTTTTGTAACACAAGCCGGTTTTTTTCAGATAACGCTGCCGGAGAGTCGGTCAGTGCAAGCACATTATGGGCAGACAAAGCCAGCAGCAGAATAGAGCTTGCTATTAAGCCAGCCATGCGCCTGATTAAACCGGGTAACAATACCCCGCGATGCATTTGCATGCATTACTCTCCTTTTATCTCATTTTGTTATAAATTATAACAACTTACCAACTCGCCGCAACAAACTAGGCCGGTTTTTTTGCTAAATAAATATTTATTTCTTTCAGTCGCTGCGGTGTGCCTATATCAAACCAGTCTCCACGGTAAACCTCCGCACTAATATGCTGCTCCCGTATTAGCGCCGTCAATACGGGTGCCAGCGCCTGCCGCCCCTCATCGAGAAAGTAAAATATTTTCGGGTGATAAACCCCAATTCCACTAAAAGTAAAACAAGGGCTGTCCGGATAAATATCTTTCTCATAAACAAGTGGCTCCTCCTCACGCAGGCAAAAGTCCCCTTCGGGGTGGTGCATGGGGTTAGACACGAGCAATAAATGTGCCCAAATAGAGGTTTCCAGTTGTTTTTTTGCCGTGGTTAGCAATTGAATCAAGGGGAAATCAGTCCAGATGTCGCCATTAATAACCAAAAAAGGCTCTTTACCCAGCAAGGGCAAAGCATGGCGAATCCCACCGGCTGTCTCTAACGCCGTTTGTTCAGCAGAATAGGCGATATTCACCCCGAATTGCCGACCATCGCCCAGGTGCCGCTCAATTTTATCCCCCAGCCAGGCATGATTAATAACAATATCCCGAATGCCTGCACGGTACAGTGCTTTAATATGGTATTCAATCAGTGTGCAACCGGCCACTTTTAATAATGGCTTGGGCACACTGTCCGTTAAGGGACGCATACGCTCGCCCCGGCCTGCGGCCAGAATCATGGCTTTCATTTAGCCCCTGCCTTCATCCAGGCAACCCCTGGATAAATTGACCAAATTTTTTCAACTCAGGATATTTTTCACACACCATAACAACATAGGACAAAGTAAGCGGAATATCATTCAAATAACCGGGTTTACCATCACGGTAATTCAGGCGCGAAAAAATACCAATGGCTTTTAAATGACGCTGCATGCCCATTAAATCAAACCATACCTCAAACTGAGCATAGTCAATCGGCGACAATACACCCTTATCCAGTGCTAGAGCATGAAAATACTTTAACCACTGTTCTACCTTTTCTGCAGGCCAGGCAATATAACAATCACGTAACAGCGAAACCAGATCGTATGTGACCGGCCCCATCACCGCATCCTGAAAATCCAGCACCCCCGGATTGCGTTCGCGGGTCACCATTAAGTTGCGTGAGTGGTAATCCCTGTGTACACACACACGCGGTTGCGACAAGGCAGAAGCGGTTAAAAAAGCAAAGGTATTTTTTATCAGTTTCTGCTGATATATGGATAATGTCACTTGTTTGTGTTTCAGCAAAAACCAGTCTGTAAACAACTGCATCTCCTGTTGTAACAAGGCTTCATCATACGTCGGCAGCCTGCAGTGCTGACCACTTTGCATCACTATCAGAGCCTGCATTGCATCCTTATATAATAGGTCGGCATTGCTGTCATCAAGCTGCGTTAAGTAATCAGTACTGCCTAAATCCGATAACAGAAAAAAACCCTGCTCAAAATTTTGTGCATAGACTTCAGGCACATTTAAACCCAGCTGATAAAATGATTGTGCGATACGAATAAAAGGATGGCTGTCTTCTTTTTCTGGTGGCGCATCCATCAAAATTTTTGAATCCGTGTTTATGTTATCTTTAAGCCTGAAATAGCGACGAAAACTGGCATCCGCCGATGCAGGCTGCAATGAATAATCCTGATAGCCCAAATCATTTTCTATCCACTGAATTATTTGTTGTTGTCGTGCATCCAAACTTGATGTTCCTGATTTATAAATGTTAATCTGAATTATGTTTAATATAACATGTTCATCCGATAAAAAAGCATCTCACTACGGCTATATCGATTATCTCCGTGGTGTTGCATTATTGCTCATGTTTGTTTATCACTTCAGTTTCGATCTAAACTATTATCAGTTTATTGAAACCGATTTTTATAATAACCCGTTCTGGATTTATTTTAGAATTATTATTGTCAGCCTTTTTTTATGGCTGGTGGGCGTAAGTCTCTGGCTTGCCAACCACAATGGTATTAAGCTATCCCGGGTTGCAAAACGTTTAGGCTGGCTTATTGCTGCTGCGGCACTGGTCAGTTATTCCAGTTACCTTACCTTTCCCGGCAGCTATATCTATTTTGGTATTTTGCATTTTATTATTGTTGCCAGCATTATCGGACTGCTTTTTGTCCGCTTGTATTACAGTAATTTATTGCTTGGAATAGCGCTGATTATAATCGGCACAACGGTCTCCTTCCCTGCCTTTAACCATGACATGTTACAGTGGTTTGGCTTAATGACACACAAACCCGTAACCGAAGACTATGTGCCTTTTTTACCCTGGTTTGGAGTGGTCTTACTCGGCTTGTTCAGTGGCCCACTTATTTTCAAATACAGACACCTGGCATTTATTACCCGTTGGCGGGAGAAAAACAGATTCCAGTCCACGGTATCGTGCATGGGGCGCCATAGTCTAATTATCTACCTGCTGCATCAACCCTTATTTATGGGTATTTTATTCGTATTTAACCTGATGTTGCACTAACAGTTTGATAAACTGTGCCTTTCAAAACAACAACGTCACTATTTCATGTTTTATTGCCCTTTAGCTTTTAAACGAATATGCCTGCTGTGCCTGCTAAGCCTGCCTCCATTAGCCGCTAATGCTGCTAGCGAACAAAAGCCTGCTCAGGCACTCAAACCTGCACCGGTAATAACAAGCACCGGTTTATGTTTACCTGTCCCGGTTATGAGCACCCCCGCCATTAAGGATAATAAAATCTATTTAGAATCCGACTCGGCTGATATCGGGCAAAAAGATATCACCACGTTTACCGGCTCGGTGGTTGTCAAACAAAATGATCAGCGACTGACTGCAGATAAAGCGCAATACAATAAGGAAAAACAGGACTTACACGCAACCGGCAATGTCAAGCTCACTAAAGGCAGCCTTGCTATTAGTGGTGATGCATTACAGATAAACCTGGAAACAAATCAGGGTGATATACAAAATGCCACTTACAGTGACAACAGCAGCCGGGCACAGGGTAAAGCCAGCAGCATTGTTTTTAAAAATGAATCTGAATTTGAAATGCGTAATGCCACTTACAGTACTTGCGACAGCACCGCTATCGACTGGGAATTGAGTGCAACCACCATTAACCTGAATAATAAAACACAGCAGGGGCACGCTAATAATGTTGTGGTACGTTTTAAGGGGGTGCCCTTCCTGTACCTGCCCTATCTGCGTTTTCCTATCGGGGATGAACGTTTGTCTGGCTTTCTGTTTCCAGGTTTTGGTTCATCGACTAAAAACGGCAACGAACTTATTGTTCCATATTACTGGAATATACACCCTCAATTTGATGCCACCATTACACCCCATTACATGGCCAAACGCGGTACTCAGTTACGCTCAGAGTTTCGCTACCTCACCGACACAAGCCGGGGTAAGTTTAATATTGAATATTTGCCTGACGATAAAATAACCCAAACCGATCGTCAGGCTTTTAGCTGGCAACATGCACAAACACCAACGGGTGGCTGGACAGGTGGATTAAATTATAACTATGTCAGTGACCCTTTTTACCAGAATGATTTTGGGGGCAACCTGGAAAGCGCCAGCCTGTCCAACCTGCCACGACAGGTTGATATTCGTTATGACGCAAAAGACTGGTTGTTTAAAGGGCGATTACAGTCTTTTCAGACTCTCGCTGGTGATGAACAAATCAAACGTCTGCCACAATTAAACCTTAATTCACGTCAGACTGTTGTACCCAATAAACTCAACACCTCATTTCAGTCGGAATGGACACGCTTTGCACATAGCACACAGGCACCCATTGGAGACCGGCTCGTGCTTCAGCCCAGCGTTAGTCTCCCTTTTCAAAATGCAGCTGCTTACACAACATTTGTTAGTTCATTGCATTACACGCGCTATGACCTTGAACGCATTAGTGCAACAGAAAAACAAACACCAACTCGCACTGTCCCCATCTTTAGCATGAACAGTGGTGTATTTTTTGAACGTGATTCCACCTTCAATGGCAAAGACTACCTGCATACACTGGAACCCCGTTTACAATACCTGTATATTCCGTACCGCGAACAAAGTGGCTTGCCTACTTTCGACTCGGCAACAATCACCAACAATATGAACCTGCTTTTCAGTGAAAATCGCTATTCCGGTGCCGATCGTATTAATGATGCTAACCAGATCACACTGGGGCTGACCAGTCGATATATTAATCTCAATTCCGGTTCCGAAGTTTTAACGGTGAGTATTGGGCAAACTTATCAGTTTGAAGATAGCCAGGTCGTATTAGCCGGTGCAGCACCACGAGCAAAATCCTGGTCCGACTTACAACTCGATCTCACCTTCCAGCCCACCCAAAGCCTGAAAATTAACAGTTCACTCATAAGAAACCAGCAAACACGTGAACTGGATAAACGTAATATCCGCCTGCAATACAAAACCGGTGCTGAACACATTATAAATGTTTCTTACCGTTTTGAGCGCGACATCCTGGAAACCCGTGAAATATCAGGGATTTGGAGAATAAATCCCAAATGGTCCGTGCTCGCTCGACAACATCAGGATTTATTGCAAAACCGTGAACTTGAAACCGTTTATGGTATCCAATATGACAGTTGCTGCTGGGGCTTGCGGCTAGTAAAACGACGCTATTACTCCGGCGCATTTCCCGGTGAGCCGGGTGGCGATCCGAGCAACCCCTACAACGAGATTCTGTTTCTTGAACTGGAACTGAAGGGGCTGTCCAGTTTTGGGCAGAAAAAGCAGATCGATTCACTGCTCAGACGTGGTATCCTAGGCTATTCAAACTAAGCCTGGTTTACTGCACCCTTGAATTATTTATTAAACAAAATTTACAGAAAAACAGAACCGATTTTTAACTAACGAAAGACTAAAGTGAAAGAGCTCAAAATGTCCCCAGTTGTACGTACCCTTATTACCTTTTCCACCCTCAGCCTTATTATTATGTTCAGCCCTTTTGGTAATGCGGAAGCGGCTGCAAGAAAAGCACAAGTAGAAGAACTCGATCAGATCATCGCAATAGTCAACAGTGATGTGATTACCTCCACCGACCTTAAAAAACGCATTAAACGCGTTCTGGCTCAACTCA
This sequence comes from Chromatiales bacterium, assembly GCA_027076325.1. Taxonomy (GTDB): domain Bacteria; phylum Pseudomonadota; class Gammaproteobacteria; order UBA6429; family Thiohalophilaceae; genus SZUA-37. The sequence continues at coordinate 119,606 of JALTJZ010000050.1, forward strand.
AAGCCAGAAATAGCCGCATGCCACCTAAAAATGTCTTATACCGGCAAATACTGGAACAGCTTATTACCGAACGACTCCAGCTACAACTGGCAAAACGAGCCAGTGTTATTATTGGTGATGAAGCCATTAATAATATTATACAAAAAATAGCCAGTGAAAATAATTTAACACTCGCAGAATTTAAGGACATTTTAGCACGTGATGGCATTAAGTATTCAGAGTACCGGCAAAACATTAAAAATGAAATCACCATCAGCCAGCTAAAAAAGCGCCGAATTGAAAATAGCATTGTCGTGACCGAGCAGGAAATCGATACTGAATTAAGAAATCAAAAGAATAATAAAGCCCTGGCCGATGAGTTTCACCTTGCTCATATATTAATAGCAACACCAGAAGCGGCTACCCCGGCTGAAATTCAGAAGACCCGGCAAAAAGCACAACAAGTTATCGCTCAACTCAATATCGGTGCTGACTTTGCAGAAACAGCAGCAGCCTATTCCAATGGCCCCAATGCATTAAATGGGGGTGATTTAGGCTGGCGCCAGGCCGCCCAACTCCCCTCTATTTTTACTGACAAGGTTATTAAACTTGAAAAGGGACAAATAACCGGTTTAATTCGGGGTCCCAATGGTTTTCATATTGTCAAAGTAATTGATCGCCGCAGCAGCGAAAAACGCCGTGTTGTTGAACAAACACATGCCAAGCATATCCTGATGGTTCCTAATCAGGTCAAAAATAATGCCGTAGTAAAAGCAAAGCTGGAACGGCTGCGTGAACGCATCGTTAACGGTGAAGACTTTGCGCCCATCGCCAAAGCAAACTCAGAAGATAAGGGTTCAGCTATTGATGGTGGCGATCTTGGCTGGATTAACCCCGGAACAATGGTATCCGAATTTGAAGAAGAAATGAATAAACTTGCTCCCGGAGAAACAAGCCAGCCAATCAAGAGCCGTTTTGGCTGGCACATTATTCAGGTTATTGCGCGCCGTAAACAAGATGTGACTAAAATTGTTTTACGTAATAAAATTCGTCAGCAAATTAGCCAACGCAAAAAAGAAGAAGCCGTGAGTAACTGGTTAAGACGTTTACGCAGCGAAGCCTATGTTGAGTACCGAATGAATAAATAATAACACCAGGCTATTCGTGCCCGGTATTATTATGCAGCATCCATGCAAACTTATTCACACAGACCTGTTAAAACAGAACCACTGCCAACCATTGCTATCACCTGTGGTGAACCGGCAGGCATTGGCCCTGACCTTGTATTACAGCTTATTGAAAAAGATGCCGATTATAAAAATATAAATTTTGTTGTTATTGGTGACAAAAATGTTATCCAGGACAGAGCCCAACAACTTGGCATGCTACACCAGCCTGAAGAATATACCCAAAACCATTCAGCTAAACACGCCTTACAAATTTTACATGTTGCAACTAAAACAACACCCAAAGCAGGTACGCTCAATAAGAAAAACAGTCCCCATGTTCTGCGCTGTCTTGATATTGCAACACAGGCCTGCTTAAACAAAACCTTTTCAGCCATGGTGACCGGCCCGGTACACAAAGGTATTATTAATGATGCCGGTATTGCCTTTACCGGCCATACCGAATATCTGGCCGAAAAAAGTCAGAGAAAAAAAGTTGTTATGATGTTATGTGAAAATAACTCAGCCTGTCAATTACGGGTAGCACTTGTTACAACACACCTGCCCTTAAGCAAAGTCAGCACGGCAATCACAAAAAACGAACTTGAACAAACCATTACAATACTGCACCACGATTTAGTCCATTATTTTAAAATTCCAGCGCCCAGAATTTATGTCTGCGGCCTCAACCCGCATGCAGGTGAGAATGGCCATTTAGGCCATGAAGAAAAAGAAATTATTGAACCCACATTAAACAAGCTGCGTACAGACGGTTTAAACCTTACCGGCCCCTTAGCCGCAGATACTTTATTTATTGAAGATAATTTAAAACAGGCCGATGCAGTCGTTGCAATGTATCACGACCAGGGGTTGCCCATGCTCAAACACCTCGGTTTTGGGCAGGCCATTAATGTCACATTAGGGTTACCCTTTATCCGAACATCGGTTGATCATGGCACCGCTCTGGAACTTGCTGGCACCGGCCAGGCCAATGCATCCAGTATGTTTAATGCCATTGAACTAGCCATTCAAATGTCCACACAAGCAGATAACACCTAACGGCCATGTCAGCTTATAAAAACAGTCCAGACAACCATCAGGCCAGAAAACGTTTTGGACAAAATTTTTTACATGACCAGAATATTATCAATAAAATTATCCGGGCAATCAATCCTAAAACTTCACAGAACATTGTTGAAATTGGCCCAGGGCAAGGTGCTCTCAGCTACCCTTTACTGGACATACTAGGACAGTTAAATGCCGTTGAAATTGATCGTGATCTAATCCAGTTATTAAACCAGCAAAGTGCTCGATATGGGAAACTGATTATTCACGAAGGTGATGCATTGAAGTTTGACTTCCACCAGCTCGCGCATGCTAATCATAAATTACGTTTGGTTGGTAACTTACCCTACAATATATCAACACCATTAATTTTTCATTTATTGAGTTTTCTCGGCGACATTGAAGATATGCACTTTATGTTACAAAAAGAAGTGGTACAAAGAATGTCAGCCGAACCCAATACAAAAACCTTTGGTCGTTTAAGCGTTATGCTGCAATGGTATTGTGATGTTGATTATTTATTTGATATTCCAGCCAATGCATTTACCCCCGCCCCCAAAGTGGTTTCCAGTTTAGTTCGGCTACGCCCCAAAGCCGAGCCCTTAACAGTACTAAACAACCCACTGCAATTTTCACGACTGGTTAACCGCGTTTTTCAGCAGCGACGCAAAACCGTAAGAAACACCCTGAAGAATTATTTAACCGAAGATAATATTCAGGCACTGGGTATTGCCCCCACAGCGCGCCCTGAAACACTCTCATTAATTGATTTTGCTGCTCTTAGCAACGCGATTAAAGACGATATTCACTAAAAACCACCCCCCTATTTCACAAAACAAGCGGATTTGACTTAAAACTTCCCCCTTACCGTCCGATAGTACTCTATATATACGTACTTTATTGAAATGGATTAATGTCACTCACAGCAAAGCCCGGTATTCACGACAATGATTCCCTGCTCACTTACCGAGTTGGGCCAGTATTATGCTGTGGGCCAACTTTACCCATTGTTACCATTACCCCGCCCCCTGCAAAATTAACCCACCCACCCGGCACAAATAGTGCTGAACCCGGTATTTTCAAACATGGCTCTAACATTGTCAGTGCAACTGACTTACGTTACCGCTTTGGTGTAAAACAGGAAAACTGGAAACAACCGGGGCAGGTGATTATAGCAAAACATAACGACACGGCTCGAGGTTACTTTGTTGACGAAATTATTGATGTCACCCATTTCCCTGAAACAGGCTGGGGACAACTTCCTGCATATTTACCACGAGGGGTATTTAGTCGAACGCTGGTTATTAACAAAAAAATATATTTATATGCTGAATTTGAAAAATTATCTCAGCTTCAGGGCAGTGGTTACTTAAGCGACTATATTGCACATCTTGAGGTTCAACAGGCACAAAACAATAAAATTGTAAAGCACAAACCAAAACAAGAGAACAGCTTACCCAGTAAAAAAGAACGCTCCATATCAACAACAATACAACCTGATACAACACTACTGACAAGCAGTCAGCCAAAAACAAGTCGCCTGGAAACAAACCATCTGGAAATTAGTAAGACACAAACAGAAAATTCAACCACCACTGACAAGCCAGCACTGCCAACAACGAAAGCTGCGAGCAAACAACCACCAACCCGATCAGAAGAGAAAAACACAACCAGAATATCAGATAAACCAGCGTCACCCATATTGAAAAAACACAGCTTAAGAAAACCGACTTCCACAGGTAAAACAACAAATAAGACTGTCGATAAAAAAATAAACGCAGATAAAAACACCGCCCCAGGAAACAGCCCGATAAAAATACAACCTGATACAGATATAAAAATTAAAACAGAAAATACACAACCCCGTAGCCATCAGGTGAAAAATAGCACCTCACTACCGGAAGACAAAAAAGCACATTCAGAAAAAAACACAAATATCGTTAACACACCGGTGCAAGAGCAACAAGCGGAACAAAGCAGTAGCATATTTATATTTATGTTACTCGCACTTATACTCATCTCAATTGGTGGTGGTTACTATTTCTTAATGCCTGTATCAAATAATTATGTAGCGGCAACCCAAAATAGTAATATACGAGAATATTCAGACAATAGCCGAGCCATATTACCAGCTAAAGAATACACTCCGGATAAAAAAGCAATGCAAGCAGAAACATCAGAACATCAGGATAATATTAGCTCTGCCCTGGCCGCATCAATTATTGAAACTCAGCAACAGAAAAAAACAACGCCCCAGACAACCATTGAAGGCAGTACAAAAGAAAACAGTCTATCCAAATACCGAGCAAACATTCATCAGAATGATAGCACCATTACAATTGAATTAAAGGGCCCATTGCCGCCCAGGATAGTCAATACCAGTCCAACAGTGGCAAGCAACGAGGATTCAGGCAAAATAGAAAAAGAACCAGCAATCCAGCAAACATCACCCATCTCGGCACAGAAAAACACCTCTGGCGCTTCGACTAACAGGAAACCACAAACACAAAAACAACATAAAGAAATAAATAAAGAGAATGTGATTGAAGTTATACATATTATTGTCAAAGGTGATACCCTATGGGCTATTGCAAAACACTATTTACAAAACCCGTTTCTCTATCCCGAACTGGCAAAACTAAGTAGAATAAAAAATCCGGATCGAATTTACCCTGGCAACCGAGTGCGTATTATTTATCGCAAAAAGATAAAAACCCGAACAAATAAATAAAACAGAAGGCAACATTGAATATTATTACCTGCCATGACCTCCCCGTGGGTACATTAGAGAAGTTGTTGAGCCGTTATCAACTTCAGGTCATTACCGTAAATCAGAATGAAGATATTCCAGGCAGCTTCTGGGGTGAAACTGAAGCCGGACTTATCGGCAATAAACTTTATGTCCAACCCGCAACACCAGTGCATTCAGCTTTACATGAGGCCTGTCATTATGTTTGTATGGATAATGCACGTCGCCAGCAACTCGATACCGATGCGGGTGGCGACTATGATGAAGAAAATGCAGTATGCTATTTACAACTTATTCTATCTGACTATCTGGACGGCTATAGCCAACAGCAGCAATTTACCGATATGGACAACTGGGGCTATACCTTTCGTCTCGGCAGTGCACAACGCTGGTTTACTGAGGATGCCGAAGATGCAAAGCAGTGGCTAATTGACCAAAAACTGATAAATGAGCAACAAATACCACGCTGGCAACTACGAAAAAACTAAACAAAAATTGATTAATGCCGCTATAAAGGCTGAGGCTAAAAAAAACAGGACAGCGCCATGCCCTTTAGTGCTATTAATAATTACTATGAACAGCTTGTTTTCAGGCATATTAAGGAAACAGTACCCGACCCGTTAGATGATAATTTTATGGATGATGTTGCCTGTGTTGCACTTAACCATCTGCCAGCAAAATATGTTCGTCATGAAGTCGATATGGCCTTTTATATGACAAGTGAAGAGCGTAACAAGATTGAAAGCCGTGTAACCATTGCTGTAAAAAATGCCATCGACTATGTTAACCAACACCGTACAGATCACCCTGGTCAGACTTAACGGATACACAGTAGTTAAAAAACGAGAGAAAAATGCCAATTGATAATGAAATATACAATACCCAGGTTGAAGTTGAAACAAAGTATGTCGAGGAACAATCTGACCCAAGCGTAAATCGCTATGTTTTTTCCTACACCATTACCATCCGCAATGAAGGGCAACTCGCTGCAAAATTGCTTACCCGCCATTGGGTTATTACCGATGCCGAAGGTAAAGTACAGGAAGTACAGGGCGATGGTGTTGTTGGGGAACAACCCCACCTTAAACCCGGTGATGGTTTCCGTTATACCAGCGGTGCTATTTTAGAAACCCCCGTTGGCAGTATGCAGGGCACTTATCAGATGATAGCTGATGATGGCGTTGAATTTATTGCTGATATTCTTCCCTTTACCTTGTCGATGCCAAATACAATTCACTAATAAAGCATATTATTTAATTCAATTAAGCCTTATATTTTCGCAATTAGACAGAAATGTATCATTGATACTCAAATTCTTTTCTGCTTATAATAAAATCAGATATCCCCCTTTATTATTTACCAACAGAAAAGGATGCACCCCATGCACACTCACCTTAAATACCTTATAAGTACTTTGCTCTTGTTGGCATTACCCTATGCACCGGCTTCTGCCGACGAAAGCATGACCCTTTCGGTAAAACGTCTGAAAATGGAAACCGCTCTGCGTATTGCACAAGCAGCCATAAAGCAATGCCGTAAAGAAGGCGTGCAAATAGCGGTGACGGTTGTGGATCGTAGTGGTCACCCCCAGGTTATGTTACGCGACGTACTGGCGATGGATATAACTCTGGAAATAAGCAAACAAAAAGCCCATACCGCCATGGCCTTTAATACGCCATTGTCTCAACTTGAAGGTCGTTTTACCAAACCGTTTCAGGTTGCCAAACTCGATGGACTGATTATTAGCGCAGGCGGTATACCGATTAATATTGGTGGTTCCATACTCGGTGGTATCGGTGTAAGCGGCGCACCCTCTGGTATGGTTGATGAAAAATGTGCCACAGCAGGGCTCGATGCCGTTCGTGACGATATCGAAATGGAAGGCATGTAATACAAATTTTAATTTGTGTATTCACGTATTATTTCAACGACTTGCACCTTATAGGATTTATAGGCTTTTATGCGCCCAAATTCCTGGGCAATTAAATGCTTATAATCCTGCTTCCAGTGTTGAATGTGCTCCAGCGATTCCCAGTATGAAATTGTTATTTCATGGTTGCCTTGCAGCACCGAATTAAACTCAACACAGCTGTATTTTTGCATTGCTAACTTGCGTAGTTCTTCTGCCATTTGTGTGTAAAAATCAGCATCCTTATCCGTCAACTCATTTATCTCGGCTTTAAAAATAACAGCATACATAAGCTAACTAAGTCCTTCATTGATTTTAAGAATTAAAGCATAATAGCCTTTTAAACAAAATAACAACAGAACTATGGCAATATACGCAATCGGTGATATTCAGGGCTGCTATGAAGACTTAACCCTGCTGCTTGACTATGCTGAGTTTAACCCACAGACAGACAAACTCTGGTTTGTTGGTGATCTGGTTAACCGTGGCCCCGATTCATTAAGCAGCTTACGTTTTGTAAAAAAACTGCAAGTTGCAGGTACAGCGCAAACCGTACTGGGCAACCATGACCTGCATCTACTCGCTGTTTATCACCAGCTAAAGAAAAACAACGATCCCGCTATTGACGAGCTACTCAATGCACCCGATTGTGATGAACTCATTCACTGGTTACGCAAACAACCCTTGCTGATTCACGATAAACAAACCGGCTTTACCCTTGTGCATGCTGGCATTTATCCACACTGGGCATTAGCCCAGGCCAAAGAGTATGCCAGTGAACTGGAAACCGTTTTACGCAGTGACCAGTACCTTGATTTTTTAAAACATATGTATGGCAACCAGCCCAATAGCTGGTCAGAGAGCTTAACTGGCTGGGATCGCTTACGTTTTATCTGTAACAGTTTCTCACGCATGCGCTATTGCCAACCCGGTGGGGAGCTTGACTTTGATTACAACGGTGCACCTGGTTCACAGCAGAATAACCTGCTTCCCTGGTTTGACATGGCTAAACGTCCCTGTGAAAATGAAAAAATTATTTTTGGTCACTGGTCAACGCTGGGGTATTTCAAGGAACAAAATAATCTGCAATTACCTGACGGTATATATGCAACCGATACAGGTTGCGTATGGGGTGGGAAATTAACCGCCTTAAAAATTGAAGGCACTGGCAAAAATCAAAAAATAGAAACACTTTCTATCGACTGCCCTCAACGAGCAACACCGTACAATAAATAACTCAGGCTAACGGATAGGATTTATTATTCCAGTCTGTCATTCCCTGTTTTACAACATGCACATCAGCAAAACCGTTTTTTGCTAATATCAAAGCAGCTTTAGCCGAACGCTTGTCCGTTCGACAAACAATCACCACTGTCTTCTCAATATAATCTGCTAATTCATTAATACGTTTCGGTAATTCCTCAAGCGGCACTAACAGGGAACCGGCGATATGTCCTTGCTCACCGTTGTAATCGTCTGTACTACGCACATCAAGTATTAAAAAATCATCCTTTACATCCAGTTTTCTTTTAACCTCGTCTACACTTATCATGGGTCTGGCACGTAATTTACCAATTAAACTCGGCAAAAAACCCACCACAGCCAGCAAGGCAATACCAAGCATGACCTTTTGTATAATGGCTTCATCACCAGCAACCGCTTCGCGCCCGACATACCCCAGATAAGTATACGCAATTGCACCGGGCAACATAAAAATGTAGGTTGCCAGAGAATAATGGCTAAGTTTAATTTTAGTTAACCCCAACGCATAGTTTAAAAGATTAAACGGAAATAAGGGTACCAGGCGCACAAAGGCAACAAATTTCCAGCCTTCACCTTCAACCCCCTGCTTTAAGGCTTTTAGTCGACCACCGGTTTTTTTCTCGACCCAGTCATGCGCTAAATAACGCGCTGCAATAAATGAAATAATCGCACCAATGGTGGCTGCCGTTAAATTATAAAAAGTACCGAGTACCGGACCAAATAAGGCACCGCCCGCCAGAGTCAATACTGAACCGGGTAAAAAGAAAACCGTACCCGCCACATAGATAAGCATAAAAACAATCGGCCCGGCGGCACCAAAATCTTTCACCCAGCTTTCAAGTGCTTCTGCGTTTATCTGGTCACGATAGATGATTGCAATAGCAATACCCGCAACCAGGAGTGCTACAATCGAATAATGTAATATCTTTTTCATTACGTTACTTTTCATCCTGCTAATTCATATCGTCATTTATTTAAGTCAATCTTGAATATTAATAAAAACCTCTCTCAATCGAGAGAGGGGAAATCACGGAGGAGAGTGATTTATTTAAACATCTTTTTCTGTGCCTTTATCCCAGCTACGACGGTTGATGGTATAACCGCTCATACCACCTTTAAAAGGTAAAATCAGCATACCGGGTATCCATGAAACAAGTTTAGGATCTTTAAATTTATGAATGCCGATAGTCATCTTTGTATGACCGGCGCGTGGTTGATCGCGGTAGGTGCCAAACAGGCGATCCCACCATGGTAAGCTAAAGCCAAAATTGCTATTGGTTTCGTCATCTTCAACCGAATGATGAACCCGGTGCATATCCGGTGTGACTACCAGCAGGCGTAGCACCCGGTCGATGTTTTTTGGCAGGCGAATATTGCCATGGTTAAACATCGCAGTTGCATTTAGAATGACTTCAAATATAATCACCGCAAACACTGGCGGACCAAGCAGCACGATGGTGGTAAACTTGATGCCCATTGAAAGAATAATTTCCAGCGTATGAAAACGTGCACCCGTGGTGACATCAAAATCACGGTCGGCATGATGTACGCGATGCAAGCGCCATAAAACAGGAATGGCATGCACCATCACATGCTGCACATAAATCACAAAGTCCATAATAACAATAGATAAAACTGCTGCCAGCCCAATCGAAATTTCGATGTTATTAAACAGACCCCAGCTCTTATCCTGTGCAATAGCCGCAACCCCAATTGCTGCTACTGGAAATACCAGCCGAACAATAAAACTGTTAAAAAAGACTAAACCCAGATTATTAACCCAGCGTACCGTTTTCGACACGGTTAAAGCCCGACGTGGCGCAATAAGCTCCCATAGACCAATGGCCGCCAACATACCAAAAAAGAAACCCATCCGGATCTCTTTCTCATAATTCATTACAAACTCATTAATACCCATTGTCTACCCCGGTTTTACTTGTCAATCAATATAGGACAGCTATAATCTAAATAAGACTTAGTCATATATTCAATTAATTACTTGAATACAATAATAGCGGAAATTTTACCAATGTCAACCAACTTTAAACACGCCCTTTTTAGCCAGTTTGCCCGCGTTGGCAAAGCCCTTAGCCATGCTAACCGACTGGAATTACTGGAGTTTATTGCACAGGGTGAGCGTAGTGTAGACGAGCTGGCCACTGTTTCAGGCCTTACCGTGGCCAATACGTCACAGCATTTGCAACATTTACGTCAGGCTGGGCTGGTTACCAGCCACAAAGAAGGCTTAAAAGTGTACTACCAGCTGAGTGGTGATGATGTTATTACTCTGCTCGATACCGTCCGAGGCGTTGCAGAGCGGCATATTGCCGAGGTTGACAAGCTGGTGAACACTTACTTAACTGTTAAAGATAATCTGGAGCCGCTGCCACGCAAGGAATTACTTAAACGCGCCAAACAAGGCCTGGTCACCGTGCTGGATGTACGCCCTGCCGAAGAATATGCTGCCGGCCATGTCCCCGGTGCCGTTAATGTCCCGCTAAAGGAACTGGAAGGCTATCTGAAAAACCTCGATGCACAACAGGAAATCGTTGCCTATTGCCGTGGCCCACATTGCATTTTGGCTTTTGATGCGGTGGCAGCATTAAGAGATAAAGGCCTGACTGCCCGGCGCCTGGAAGACGGTTTTCCGGAATGGAAACGGGCAGGCTTACCGGTTGAATCCTGATGTATTATCATAAGCAGCAAACCCAATCCTGGTTTGTTGGCGATCACCCCCCCGCCTGACAAACCAGCAAAATTAACCCCATAACAGCTTGTTAAATATAAAAAAAAGTCCACAATTAACTTAACAGAATAAAAAAACAAGTATAAATGGGGAATGCCTGTGAATGAAAAAGAAATTATTACGCACCTACGCAATGCTAAAAAAGCACATCTGGGTTGGGTAGCACGCGCACATGCGCTAATTAAAGGTAAACCGGTTGATAAGGAAAAAATTCCCGTCTTGCCGACAGAGTGTATTTTTGGTAAATGGTATTACAGTGATGGTCGTCAACTGGCTCACTTACAAACTTACCGTGTTATTGAAGGTTCTCACAATGAATTACATAAAATCTACGCCGATATTTTTAACCTGCTGTTTGAGCAGAAAAAAGGCTCTTTTCTGTCACGGATAACCGGTAAACATAAAAAACAACAAGCACAAAACCTTGAGCAAGCTAACCGACTTTTTTTTGACTTACAAAAAATGTCAGACAACATTATCAGTAAACTCGATGCGCTGGAAAAAGAAATACGCAACATAATGGCAAAGTAGCATATAGAGTAAAAAACTGAAAAAGTGCTTTATTCAGGATGAATCGGCCTGCTTGATTGCTTGCAAAACAACAAACGAGCCATTGCGCTCGCCCGCTTTCCCATCTTCAGGCAAAAGAACCCTGCTCGAATTCAAGTTGTCAACGGGCTATCTATTCAGAACGACGTTCAGCTTTCTTGCGGCGGTCAACTGCATCGCCAAACCGCTGTTCTTTACGGCGATCGGCCTGACTTCTGCGTTCACGGCTACGACGACGTTCTACTTTTGGCTCTTTTCCATCTGTGCTTATCTGGCGCCAAAAGCTGGATACAACCGTTTGGCTTATATTTATCAAACTCATACGATACAACCTACTACTTGAAAATTGACTCAAATTAAACTTTATCAAGCAAACTGGTTAAAAAGTGTGCACAGTTCGCATTTTGTATAAATTGTAGGATAAACCTTACAAGAAAAACACGGGTTAAGTGGGTTTACGGTCAAAAATAACGAAATGGTGGGAAAATGCATTTTTCTCATCGGCCACAACATTGATGCGCTCAACTTGCTGCCAGTGCGCCGGATGATACTCGGGAAACCAGGCATCCCCAGCGATATTGGCATCAACAAAGGTTAAATACATACGGTCTACCCTATCCAGCATTTGTGTGTAAAAGGAAGCCCCACCAATAATCATCGCTTCGTTTTTATCGTGACTGGCATCACGCGTTACCCTACGGGCTTCCTCCAGCGCCTGCTCAATCGAATGTACAACCACGGCATCATCTGCGGTATAGCCGGTATCGCGGGTAATCACAATATTGGTTCGGTCGGGCAGGGGTTTGCCGCCAAAGGATTCGAAGGTTTTGCGCCCCATGATCACCGGTTTCCCCAGAGTATGTTGACGAAACCAGCGCATATCCGAAGGTAGCTTCCACGGCAAGCTGTTGTTAATACCAATGACCCTGTTCTCTGCCATTGCGGCAATTAAAGACAAACGCATGGCTTACACCGCAACCGGTGCCTTGATATGCGGGTGGCATTCATAATTGCAGAGTTCAAAATCGTCAAAGGTAAACTGAAATAAATCCTTAACTTCTGGATTCAATTTCATTTCAGGTAAGGCAAAGGGCTCGCGTGAAAGTTGCAACTCAACCTGTTCCATATGGTTAGAATAAAGATGCGCATCACCCAGGGTATGAATAAAATCACCCGCCTGTAAATTGCAGACTTGCGCCACCATCATGGTCAATAACGCATACGATGCAATATTAAACGGCACACCTAAAAATATATCGGCACTGCGCTGGTATAACTGGCAGGATAATTTTCCCTCGGCAACATAAAACTGAAAAAAGGAATGACAAGGTGGCAAGGCCATATTTTCTATCTCCGCCACGTTCCATGCACTTACAATAATACGCCGTGAGTCCGGGTTGTTTTTAATTTGATCCAGAATCAGGGCAATTTGATCGATGTGCCTGCCATCCGCTGTTGGCCATGACCGCCATTGTGAACCATAAACCGGCCCGAGGTTACCTTTTTCATCAGCCCATTCGTCCCAGATTTTCACTCCATTTTCTTTTAGATAAGCAATATTGGTATCGCCTTTTAAGAACCAGAGCAGTTCGTGGATAATTGAACGCAGGTGGCACTTCTTGGTCGTTACCAGTGGAAAGCCTTCACTTAAATCAAAACGCATTTGATAACCAAATACACTGACCGTACCCGTGCCGGTACGATCTTCTTTTGTTACACCATGATCACGCACATGTCGCATTAAATCCAGATACTGCTTCACTTTATTCTCCTGACTTCCTTAACCTAAGCAGAAATGGCGGGTTTTCGATACGCCAGCCACAACAGAATAACCCCTGCCAGCACCAACGGCAACGACAACAACATCCCCATGGTCACAAAATCAAATGCCAGGTAGCCAATATGCGCATCGGGTATCCGCACAGTTTCAACTAAAATTCGGAAACTGCCGTAAGCCACGGCAAACACGCCGGACACTGCCATGGTGGGGCGCGGCTTTCTTGCAAACCCCCAGACAATAATAAACAGCAACACGCCTTCCAGTAAAAATTCATACAGGGGCGTTGGATGGCGCGGCAGATTATCGGCATGTGGGAAAATCATCGCCCAGGGCAGATCGGTTGGCTTACCCCACAACTCGCCATTGATTAAATTACCAATTCGGCCAGCACCTAAACCGATAATCACACACGGCGCGGTAAAATCGACAGTAGCAAAAAAACTTTTTTTGTAACGCCGTGCAAACAACCACATACCAACCAATACGCCGAGCAAACCACCGTGGAACGACATGCCGCCTTCCCAGATCCGGAACATAAAGGTCCAGTCGTCGGCCAGTTGATCCCAGCCGTAAAAGAACACATAGCCAAAACGGCCACCTAAAATCACGCCCATGCCTACATAAAATAGCCAGTCATCCACCTGTTCGGCCGTCCAGCCGGAATTGGGTCGCTTTGCCTGCACCCGACCCAGCCACCAGCCACCAAGAAAACCGATCAAATACATAATGCCGTACCAATGCACAGGCCAGCCAAAAACCGTAAAGGCCACAGGGTCAAAATCGAGGGTTATCATAGAGTTACTCTTTATTATACGTGTTGAGATAACATCATATCATGAAACAATTTATGTCATAATCTCAAACACCATAAATATCAACTGTACAAATAAATGACCCAACTTAATAATCGACTCGCCAGCCAAACCAGCCCCTACTTACAGCAGCACGCGGATAACCCGGTACACTGGCAACCCTGGGATGCACAGGCACTGTCCGTCGCACAACAAACCGGCAAGCCTATTTTATTATCCATTGGCTATTCGGCCTGCCACTGGTGCCACGTAATGGCACATGAATCGTTCGAAAATGAAGAAATCGCAAAAGTGATGAACCAACTTTTTATTAATATAAAAGTTGACCGCGAAGAACGCCCGGATCTGGACAAAATATACCAAAGCGCACACCATTTACTTAACCAACGTGGTGGCGGCTGGCCATTAACCGTGATTCTTACACCGGAAGAACAAATCCCGTTTTTTGCTGGCACCTATTTCCCCAACACACCCAAACACGGCATGCCATCGTTTACTGAAATCCTCGAACGTGTTGAAGACTTTTACCAAAAAAATCGTGATGATATTAACCAGCAAAATGAATCCTTGCTCGCTGCATTAAACAATATGGCTAACCTGCCCGCCAGTGGCACACAAAACCTGACCGGCTTTCCTATTGATAGTTGTCGACAACAACTGGCAAAAACCTACGACAAGGAATTTGGCGGCTTTGGCGATGCACCTAAATTTCCACATCCAACCAACCTTGAATTTTTATTACGCCACTATTTAGCAACCCGGCAAAGTGGTCAGGCCGATAACACCTCTCGCACTATGTTAGTCGACACTCTCACGGCAATGGCAAAAGGCGGCCTGTATGATCAACTCGGTGGTGGCTTCTGCCGCTATTCCGTCGATCAGGAATGGGCGATTCCCCATTTTGAAAAAATGCTTTATGACAATGGCCCACTACTCAGCCTGTATGCACAGGCCGATATTGTTTTAGACAATAATTATTTTAAACAGATTGCTATCGAAACGGGTGAATGGCTGATGCGTGAAATGACATCCGCAGAAGGAGGTTACTATTCTACTCTGGATGCCGACTCCGAAGGTGAAGAAGGCACGTTCTATGTCTGGCATGAAGAACAACTTAAGCAATGCCTGACTAAGCAGGAATATTTAATTGCAGAGCAACGCTTCGGCTTAAAAGACACACCCAACTTTGAAGGCAAATGGCATCTTAATATTAAAACGAGCACCGATAGCATCGCTAAAAAAATTAACATGCCAGAGACAGAGATAAAAGAACACCTTAATACCATTAAACAAAAATTATTCGCGCAACGTGAACAGCGTATCCACCCTGGTCGGGATGAAAAAATCCTGACATCATGGAATGCGCTAATGATAAAAGGCATGGCCATTTCCGGGCGATTATTACAACAGGATAATTTTATAACCTCGGCACATAAGGCAATTGATTTTATTCGTACAACCTTGTTTAAAGACAACCGGCTACTGGCAACCTATAAAGACGGCAATGCACATTTAATGGCCTACCTGGATGACTATGTTTTTTTAATCGATGCCTTGCTGGAATCCCTGCAAGCACGCTGGCGAGACAAGGATGTTGAATTTGCAATACAACTTGGCGATATTGTTATGCAGCACTTTTACGATAACGACAACGGCGGGTTTTATTTTACCGCCAATGATCACGAAAACCTGATACTCCGGCCAAAACCTTTAATGGACGAAGCCATTCCGTCCGGTAACGGCATTGCCGCTTATACACTTAACCGGCTCGGCCACCTTATTGGTGAACAACGTTATATTGATGCAGCCGAAAAAACACTCCACTATGCATGGCGTTCAATAGCCGAAATCCCGCATGCCCATGCGGCATTACTGTTTGCACTGGACGAAACACTCAACCCACCCGCCATGCTGATTATTCGCGGAGAAGAGCCCGAACTAGAACAATGGCAACAGGTATGTGATAAAAACTATCAACTTAACCGGCTGGTATTTGCCATCCCCAATACCAGTACAAACTTACCCGGCTTATTAGCCGCTCGAAAAGCAACAGAAAAAACCTGCGCCTATCTATGTTCTGGAACAAGTTGCAAACCGGTTATTAGCAATATAGATGCATTAACAAAACTATAGTTTTTTTCCCTGCACGAATAGACCTTTTACCAGCATATTTCAATTTTAAAATAGTATATCACTCAACCACATCTAAAATACTACATCATCCTCTACGCCAACAATAGCAGAAATAGCTTCAACACACCTTTAATATATTTATTCCCGAAAAAGTAAAAGAGTGCGATGCCACATTACTGCAACGGATTCAAGTCGGCTTTGCGGATAAATAGCCGGGTTGATCGTTAAAATGCTTCAGTGGTATATATAATAGTTCCAAAGATAAACACAGCAATACCGACTACTACGAACAGAATATGAAGATACATCAAAATGCTAGCCGCTAACTTAAGTGGCGGCTCTATCGGTAAGTTTTCCTGAAGGCCTTTAAAACGTTTTCTTCTTGCATAGTTAGGAAAGGTAATTAAAAAAATATAATGACTGGTCTTAAACAAGCTTAACGGCCACAAAGACAACATGGCAACCTCACCAATTGAAAACCATTGGGGATTAAACAACAGACTATCCAGTCGCCGTGATAATAACGGGTGCAGTATGTGGATAAAAATAGCGAGAATAAATATCAGTAGGAAGCCAATAGCAATCAATGATATAGCGATAACCCCCAGTATATCGGCATCTTGAAGTAGGGTTTCGATTACCGACATAAATGCGACACCCCGCTTATTTGCGCTAAATCCACCTGCATCATGTTGGTATCGTAAATGGATTTAAAAATTGCTCCAGTGGCATAACTCACCGCTACACCGCCCGCACCAATCATCAGTGCCGCTACCCAACCAACGGGGGTGGCGATCAATGCTAAAGTTAGCGCTACCGCACCACCAAAAACTACCCCACCAAATACCCCACCCAAACTCTCCACCAGAATATGATTCTTTTGCAACGCCGAGTCCGCATGGGCAATATCATGACAAGCTAGCCCCAGGCCAACACCAGCAAGTAGAATGCCACCACTATGTGCCAATTTAGATAGTTTATTCATTCTTGCTATCTGGCGTGTGATATTACCCGTGGGGCGGCGACCACGTTTTCGGGAGACACGTAAAATTTCACGGCTGGTTTGACTTTTGTTGAGAGCATACCTTAAAGGGCCAAGCTTTTCATCCAGTTGATTAATAACTTTTTTTCGACGGTAATCGTATTGGCCTTTGGTGATAGTATTGGCCTTAAAGTCATTATAATGTTGCACCAATTCTGTCAGATAGACGGTGTTGCTTTGAAAAGTGGTTTTGATTGAGGCTAAGCTGGTCGTACCGGCTGCCAGCATAACCGGTGCTAGGTCAGTGAGTGACGCTTGCTCCTGACGAGTAGCACTATTGTAATATTGCTGTAACGGTTTCAATTCGGCTTTGTTGATATTTAACGTGGGAGTGTGCCATTTTTCGATGCCGCTGGCATAACATTGTGTCGGCACATCGAGCATTAATAGTTGATTGGGTACAATGTGGCGGGGTTTCGAACTAGGGTGTTGTCTCGTTGTATTTGCGCAATAATGCTTTGGCGTTGTTGCGGGCTAATGGCACCGTAATAACGATGGATAATGCGAGTGAGGTTATCACCGGGTTGAACTTGATAGGCAATGGTATCTAATTGGCTACTTAGCATAAAGGTTACGCTCCTTGTATAGGTATTTTTATGTTATCACCCTCGAATTTAACAGATTATTTTTTTATGCGCTACACACCCAATCACCCTTTTTACTTTGCAATGTGCGGAGCCGGCTATTTTATAGCCAGAGCTGATGGTCTTTATCAGGCTGGGATGCAACAACCCCTAGTTCATGATTAGAAAATCCGCTAAGATCAATCGTTCTTTGTATATGCAAATATAAAACCATGAAAAATAAAGCTGATACAATCTATGCCCACAAGAAATCACATCTGGTTGATTTTGTATTTGATGAGGCCGTGGCTAACGTCTTCCCTGATATGATTCGTCGCTCTGTGCCTGGTTATGAAAATATTATCACCATGATTGGTCTGTTTGCAGAACAATATGTGCAGGCTGATTCGCAGTGTTATGATCTGGGCTGTTCGTTAGGTGCAGCAACACTGGCATTACGACACCATATTACTAAAGAAAACATCAACATTATTGCCATTGATAATTCGCAATCAATGGTGGAACGCTGTCGTATAAATATCGACAACGACTTTTCAAAAATACCAGTACAAGTCATTTGTGATGATATTCAAAATATTCCAGTCGAAAAGGCATCGTTGGTTATTTTAAACTTTACCTTGCAATTTCTGGAGCCGGCTACAAGAATGGCATTGCTGCAAACGATATACACGGGTATGAATAAGGGCGGTGCATTGATCTTATCTGAAAAAGTTACCTTTGAAGATAAAACCACACGCGACACCAATATACAATTACACGAAGCCTTTAAGAAAGCCAATGGTTATACCGATCTGGAAATTAGCCAAAAACGCAGTGCTTTAGAAAACACCCTGATACCCGAAACCATCGAAACACATCAGCAGCGTTTATCCAGCATTGGTTTTACTACCATCAATACCTGGTTCCAGTGTTTTAATTTCGTCTCTATTCTAGCTGTAAAATAACAATGTATAAGGCTTTACTTGACGTTATTTCTAACCCGGAGCATCCGCTGCATTTATGGGCAAAAATATTGCCAGAACAAATCGAGTCAGGGCTTAGCCCTAATCGCTACGGTAAACTCGAACAATGGCAGTCCGCCATTAATAACTTGCCTGAACTTGCTGTTGCCGATGTTGATTTACTTAATCAGGTAAAAATTTCTAGTGAACAACCCCTTTCAACCGAATACACAGAAAATATTAAACAACAGCTCAAACAATTACACCCGTGGCGCAAGGGGCCGTTTGATTTTTTTGGTATTCATCTTGATACTGAATGGCGTTCTGACTGGAAATGGGACAGGTTAAAAAATCATATTCAACCTCTGGAAGGCCGAACTGTTCTGGATGTGGGTTGTGGCAATGGCTATCATTGCTGGCGTATGGCCGGACGAGGGGCAGAGCTGGTTATTGGTATCGATCCAACGGCGGTGTTTGTTATGCAATACCAATTAATGCAAAAGTATATTCAATCCAGAAATGTTTTTGTGTTACCAGTCGGAATAGATGATGTTCCCCGAAACTTACAGGCTTTCGATAGCGTTTTTTCAATGGGGGTGCTTTACCACCGGCGTTCCCCTATTGATCATCTAGCACAACTACGCAATTGCTTGAAATTGGATGGTGAGCTGGTACTCGAAACACTGATAATAGATGGTGATGCGGACGAAGTGCTGTTTCCGAAAGACCGCTATGCACAAATGAATAACGTCTGGTTTATCCCCACCATTCCTTTGTTAATAAAATGGCTGGAACGACTTAAATTCAGGAACATTCGGGTTGTGGATATTAGCCAGACATCGGTAGAAGAACAACGCGCAACAGAATGGATGACGTTTAATTCACTGGCTGATTTTCTGGATCCAGAAAACAATAATTTAACAATTGAAGGCTACCCGGCACCTAAGCGGGTTATTATTCTGGCTGATAAATAGAACCTTCTATTTCTGTCATTGCGAGCGAACACAGTGAATGTAGCAATCTTGATGGAGCATACCCCCTTATGAAGATTGCCGCGCAGCTTGCCGCATGTTGTTCACAACTAAAGGCTCGCAATGACGGGGAAGCACCTATATTCTTTTTATAGTGAGTTCTCCTTCGTTATAAAAAAAACTAAAACTCACTACCAAAACTTTCTTTATAGCGCGCCTTAAACTCATCCATTGTAAAACTATGATTTTGTGGCCCCAGTTGTTCAATTTTAATCGCACCACATAGTGAGGCAATGCGACCGGTGGTTTCCCAGTCCATGTCGTTCATCATGCCATAAAGTAAGCCGGCACGGTAAGCATCGCCACAGCCGGTTGGATCATTGGCTTCGCTGATTTTGGCGAGTGGGATATTAATCACTTTGCCATCAACATAAATATCGGAACCTTCTCCACCGCGCGTCACAACCAGAGCTTTCACCTGTTTGGCAATATCGTCTAACGACTTACCAGTACGCTCGGCTAACATTTCACCTTCGTAATCATTCACTGTTACCCAGCTTGCCAGCTCTACAAAAGTAGACAATTCCTCACCATTAAACATTGGCAAACCCTGACCGGGGTCAAAAATAAACGGCACATTCTGTTCTGCAAACTGAGCCGCATGTTGCAGCATGCCATCACGACCATCCGGTGAAATAATACCGATGGTGGCTTCCGATGCATCGGCCACTTTGTTTTCATGTGAAAAACCCATTGCACCAGGGTGGAAAGCAGTAATCTGGTTGTCATCCATATCGGTTGTAATAAATGCCTGGCCGGTATAACTGTCCACTTCTTTTAAATACTTGCGACTGATACCGTGTTTGTCCATCCATGCTGCATAAGGTGCAAAGTCATTACCCACTGTTGCCATTGGCAAGGCATCACCACCGAGCATATTTAAAGTAAAGGCAATATTACCTGCACAACCACCAAATTCACGGCGCATTTCCGGAACCAGAAACGAAACATTCAGTATATGCACTTTATCGGGGAGAATATGATTTTTAAACTGGTCATGAAAAACCATAATGGTATCGTAAGCATATGAACCACAAATTAGAGCTGACATAATAAATCCTTATTGATAATAGTAATGACAATTTTTAAATTATTTTACGGGTATATTTCGTAAAGAATCAAACCCCAAACCACGACCAGAATAACAAGGCTAATCGCAACCGCTGCAGAACCCATGTCTTTTGCACGCCCACTAAGCTCATGATGTTCCTCGCCAAAACGGTCAACAACGGCCTCGATGGCTGAATTTAAAATCTCAACCACAAGCACCAGCAAGGATGTGCTGATTAATAACGCGAGTTTAACCGCATCTTGAGTAATAAAAAAAGCAAGGGGGATTAAAACAATCGCCAGTAATATTTCCTGGCGAAAGGCTGCTTCATGTTTAAATGCAGCACGTATACCCTGCATCGAGTAGCCAAATGCATGGATAATTCTTGTTATTCCTGTTTTGCCAGGCTTAGGCAATTTTTTTCCTTTTTAGTATGATTATGTTTTCCAAGCTTACTTTAACTCACTTGTCTTTACGAGCAATAGCGAAGCAATCTTATTACTATTCGCTCTGCCATACCAGGTCAAGTTCTTTTGCCGCTTTAACATCATCCAGTCGCCGAACAGGTAAACTGTGCGGTGCCGTCTTTACAATCTCTGGCTCGGTCTCGGCTTCTTTTTGTATCGCAATCATGGCCCGCATAAAATCATCGAGCTCCTGTTTGGTTTCTGTTTCAGTCGGCTCTATCAATAAACACTCCGGAACCAGTAACGGAAAGTAGGTTGTGGGTGCGTGAAAACCATAGTCCAGCAATCGTTTGGCAAAGTCCATGGTATTCACACCTAAATCTTTTGCCTGCTTCTTTAAGGTCACAATAAACTCATGGGTTGCGCGCCGTTCAGGATACGCAATTTCAAAACCGCTTTTTTGCATAACGGCTAGCATATAGTTAGCATTTAAGGTGGCATATTCGGCAACTCGCTGCATCCCTTCACTGCCTAACATACGCGCATAAATATAGGCACGTAACAAAATACCGGCATTACCCATATAGGCAGACAAGCGACCAATACTCTGGCTACGCGATTTTTCAGTTACCACATGGTATTCACCCTCATTTTCAACCACCATTGGCACGGGTAAATAAGGTTCCAGACGCTTGCTTACGCCAACCGGACCGGCACCGGGACCACCACCACCATGCGGTGTTGAAAAGGTTTTATGTAAATTCATATGAATCACATCAAAGCCCATGTCACCCGGTTTTACTTTACCTAAAATAGCATTTAAGTTGGCACCGTCGTAATACAGCAAGCCACCGGCATCGTGAACAATACCGGCAATTTCTTTTATCTTGCGTTCAAACACACCCAGCGTGGATGGGTTGGTTAACATAATACCTGCTGTTTGTGGGCCAACAGCGGCTTTGAGTGCATCAATATCCACATCACCATCGCTGTTGGTCGGGATTTCTTTTACTTTAAAATTACACATGGTCGCCGTTGCAGGGTTTGTACCATGTGCGGCATCTGGAACTAAAATTTCAGTTCGAGCCGGATCACCTTTACCTCCATTTTGTGCATCATGATAGGCGCGGATCATCGCCACACCGGCAAATTCACCTTGTGCACCGGCCATCGGGGCAAGTGACACTTCATGCATACCCGTTACATCCTTCAAGATTTCCTGTAAATCATACATGCAGGCTAAAAAACCCTGACTGTTTGAATCGGGTGTTGCCGGATGGCGATTTAATAAACCCGGTAACATCGACAACTGATTACAGGCGCGTGGATTGTATTTCATGGTGCAGGAACCCAATGGATAAAAATGGGTATCAATGGAAAAGTTTTTTTGTGAAAGACGGGTGTAATGACGCACCGCCTGCATTTCCGAAATTTCAGGTAACAAAGGGCGTGTTTTTCGCTTAAACTGTTCAGGGATAATATTTGTTACATTATCTTTTTTTACAGACTGGGCAGCATTAATCCGTCCCGTTCTTGCTTGTTCGAATACCAACATTTTAATTACCTTTGTTAATTTTTTATTAACCACAGAGGAGAGCCTGCTTCACAGCGTGGCCTGGATATACAAAGGGAAAATTAAAAGTATGTCATTGCAAGCGGCAGCGTGGCAATCTTATTGAATAGCGGTTCCACTCAAGTTGATTACTACGTCACGTTGTTTCTCGCAATGACGCGTTCTAAAAATGTTCTCTATATATCCTTAACATGGTTAAAATTTTTAAATATCTGTTTACCCACTCTACGCCATTTTAGGCTGAACAGGACAGGCCGCCGCCTGCAATCGTGTTAACGTTGTTTTTAATGTTTGTACAAAACTTTTAATATCGTCTTCGCTTTTTGTTTCGGTTGCACACACCATTAAACAATTTCCTAACTCCGGGTAATCGTCTTCCAGCCGAATACCGGCAACAATACCCTGCGCAGCAAGCGAACGAATAACATCATCAAGAGGTAAATCAAATTTGAATACCGCCTCATGAAAATTAGCTGAATTAAAAATACGCTGCACACCATTTAGCTGTTCTAACTCAGACATTAATAACTGTGTATTACTATGCGACTGTGCTGCGGTATTTTCCAGACCGTAAGGCCCGACAATTGCCATATATATCGTTGCCGCTGTTACCAGTAAACCCTGATTGGTGCAAATATTGGATGTTGCCTTGGAACGCCGAATATGTTGCTCGCGAGCTTGTAAGGTTAGGCTAAACCCTTGCTTGCCATCAAGGTCAACGGTTCGACCAATGATCCGCCCTGGCATTTGCCGTACATAAGCCTGCCGACAGCACATAAAACCAAAGTAAGGGCCGCCGGAAGATAAAGGAATACCTAAAGGCTGCCCTTCACCACAAGTAATATCAGCACCTACAACATCCGAGTCAACACCACCCCATTCCCCTGGTGGTTTTAACATTGCAAGTGACATTGGGTTAACAACCGCAATCACCAGTGCTTTATGTTGATGTGCCCAGTCTGTTAGTGCGTCCACTTCTTCTAAAGAACCAAAGTAATTTGGTTGAGGAATAACAAGCGCAGTAAAGTCACCCAGTTCATCTGGCAGGCTATTAATGTCAATCACACCACTGTTCACATCATAATCGAGTTCCTCCAATACAATGCCCTGATTATGCACAATATTGTGCGCGACTTTTCGATAAGCTGGATTGACCGTGCGTGGCATTAAAATACGTTTGGATTTTGATTTACGATTGGCTCGTACCGCCATCAGTACCGCTTCGGCTAAGGCAGATGCACCATCGTACAAAGATGCATTGGAGACATCCATTGCGGTTAAGCTGGCCATCATGGTTTGGTATTCATACAACAGTTGCAAGGTGCCCTGACTGGCTTCGGCCTGATAAGGTGTATAGGCAGAATAAAATTCACCACGGGTTGTAATTTCCCAAACAGCCGCCGGTACATGGTGCTCATACGCACCCCCACCTGCAAAACATAGACGATACGTATCCTGATCCGCTCGCGCACGCATAATGCGACCAATTTCCATTTCGGTCAGGCCTTCAGGCACTTTCGTTAAACCTTCGCTACGCAAAGCCGCTGGAATTTCATCGAATAAATCTTCAATCGAATCAACACCAATGACTTCCAGCATTGATTTAACTTCTTCTTCCGTATGGGGAATAAATGGCATAGATTTAACCTGTTAATTTTTAATCTTTATTTACAAATTCTCAAAGAACGATCTACTCATCCCCTGAATTAACAAACTCAGCATACGCTTCTGCATCCATCAGTGCATCAAATGCACCTGCATCTTCCGGTTTGATTTTATAGATCCAGCCGTCACCATAAGGGTCGTTATTAATAATCTCAGGGGTATCGCCCAACACTTCATTACTTGCTGTCACTTCACCATCAACCGGCGCATAAACATCGGAGGCTGCCTTAACTGATTCAACCACAGCACTGTCATCACCTTCCTGGAAGGTAGTACCTTCTTCTGGTGCTTCAATAAAAACCAGATCACCTAATAGGCTTTGCGCGTGGTCGGTAACACCAACCGTTAAAGTACCTTCATCATTTTTCATAATCCATTCGTGTGTTTTTGTATAACGTAAATCTTGTGGTATTTCGCTCATCGTCTTTCACCTTATTAAATACTAATTCTACTAAATGATATTTATTAAACGACCAATAACACCAGGAGCACAAAGAAAGATTATTTTACACTGCACTTCATTATAGAAAGTACAGTTTATCAATCTTATTTCTCATCTTTTACTTTATATTCTTCGTGTCTTCGTGGTTAATAATTTTTAAAACCTAAATACAACTTTTACCATTGCGCGCAAACGGTGGTTTCACAACTACCGCCGTTAATTGCTTGCCTCTTATTTCAACTTTGCAGGTGTTACCAATATTAGATGTCACCCTTGCAAAAGCAATGGCTTTACCAACCGTGGGTGAAAAACTGCCACTGGTAATCTCACCACCTTCAAGGCCGTCAATAAAAACTTTCTGGTGATTACGTAATACACCTTTGTCCTCCAGCACTAAACCGACCAGTTTGGTTTCAACGCCTTGCTCACGTTGTTTTTCTAAAGCAGCACGACCAATAAAGTCTCTGTCAGCCGGTTCCCATGCAACCGTCCAGGTTAACGCGGCTTCTAGCGGTGTAATGGATTCATCCATGTCGGAACCATATAAGTTCATACCCGCTTCTAAACGCAAGGTATCGCGAGCCCCCAGACCACACGGCACGACTTCCTGTTCGGCCAGTTTAGCCCAGAAGGTAGAGGCATGTTCTTTGGGCAACATGATTTCATATCCGTCTTCACCCGTATAGCCGGTACGTGCCACAGCAATCTCACCCATGTCGCTGTCGTTAACAAATTTTATAAAAAACACAGCCGTGTCTTTTATTTGTGCGGCTATTTCTGTACCCAGGGCAAGATGTGCTTTTTCTCGTGCATTCGGGCCTTGTACGGCTATCATGGTAAGGTCGTCACGTACAGTCACAACGACATTAAACGCTTCAGCGTGTTTGTTAATCCAGGCTAGATCTTTTTCGCGGGTACTAGAGTTAACCACCATACGGAAAAAGGTATCATTCACATAGTAAACAATCAGATCATCGATCACGCCGCCTTTTTCATTAAGCATACAGGAGTACAATGCTTTACCTTTATCTTTTAAGCGATCAACATTATTCGCTAACAAGGTGCGTAAAAAATCCCGTACCTTGTCGCCGGTTAAGTCAACCACCGTCATATGAGAAACATCGAACATTCCAGCATCCGTGCGTACAACATTGTGTTCTTTAATTTGTGAACCATAGTTAATCGGCATATCCCAACCACCAAAGTCCACCATTTTGGCGCCTTGTGAAATATGCATATCGTATAAAGGGGTATGTTTACCCATAAGTTAACTGCCTTTTTAAGTTTATGGCCTTTTAAGTTTGAGGCCTTTTATTTTTGAATATCTTCTGCGTGGTAAGATGAACGCACCATTGGCCCCGCCTTCACCCAGCTAAAACCCAGTTCACGTGCTTCGTTTTCGTAGGCGCTAAATTCAGCCGGTGCGAGGTAACGCTGCACCGGCAAATGATAGCGGCTGGGACGCAAATATTGCCCCATCGCCAAACGATGCACGCCCACGGAACGTAAATCTTTTAACACCTGAATAACTTCGTTACGCTCTTCACCTACCCCTAGCATAATGGCCGATTTAGCCTCTACTGCATCTTGTGCAGCAGCCATTTCCAGTAAATCCAGACTGCGTTTGTAATCAGAACCTTTACGCACACTTTTATATAAAGAAGGCACGGTTTCTACGTTATGCCCCCAAACCATTTGGGTATCGAGGCTATCGCAACGGACCTGATTTAAGCCATGCATAATAATATCAACTGCTATATCCTGTTTACGGTGAAAGTCGGAGGTTAATAGTTCAATGCCCATATCCGCTTTACCTTTACGCAAAGCAATAATAGTGTCGGCAAATACTTTTGCCCCGCCATCATCCAGGTCGTCACGGTTAACACACGTCACCACCACATAGTCCAGCCCCATTTTAATAGACGCATCGGCAACCCGTTGGCCTTCTTCTTCATCAAACCAGCTGGGCTTGCCGGTTTTAACCGCACAGAAACCACAGGCACGCGTGCAGGTGTCACCCAAAATCATAAAGGTGGCGGTGCCACTACTCCAGCATTCACCGATATTCGGACAACGTGCTTCTTCGCAAACCGTGTGCAGGGTATTGCTATGCACCATTTTTGAGGTTTGCGCATAAGTGGCGTTATTGCCTAACGACTGGCGGATCCAGGTTGGCATACGGCTGGTATTCGGCTGTTCCGAAAAATCGAAAACAGGTTTAACAGAGTGCGTGGTCATTAATGTGTTTAGTCCAATAATTTAATGCAAAAAAAAGGGCGACAAAAATACACACACTGGCATTGATTGCACTGGCATATACTTTTGTCGCCCCTCTGTCCCGTTAACCTGAGAGCTTAAGCCCCTTCGGCGTTCTGGCTAATATCCTTAATATATTCGAAGGTATAAATTAGCCGAATCTCTCCAGAGTCAACTTTTATTCTGCGGTCCTTTTGCCTGAGCGTTTCCGAGCGGGTTGCGCCTTCGGCGTTTCACGTAGTAATACTTAACTTACCTACACGAAATCTCTCCCACAGAATATTACGTTGAAACCGCATTTTAGTCGTTTAAGGAGCGAAAACCAAGCACTGAAGGCGATAATTATCGATTCTTATCAGTCTGCTCACGCATCAGGAACCATAAAATAGGCAAAGTACCAATCACCAGAAACAATGCCGAGGGTGCCGCCAGTTCAAGCATTTCTTCACTCGCTTCAATCCAGATACGAACAGGTAAGGTATCAAAACCGGTTGGACGTAGTAAAAAAGTGGCTGGGAGTTCTTTTAGTGTATCAATAAAGACCAGTACCCACGCACTCATCATGCCACCACGAATAATGGGTAAGGTTACACGACGCAGATTTTGCCATGCCGTTGCGCCCAGGCTACGACCCGCCTGTTCAATGGACGGGGTTAACTGTTGTGCCGCTGATTCTTCAGCCTGAATAGCCAAAGGTAAAAAACGAATGGTCATTGCCAGTAACAATACGATAAAACCACCATAAATAACCGGTACCACCGCCAGCACAAAGGCAAGAATACCCAGTGCTATAACCGGCCCTGGTAATACAAAGCCGACACTCGAAACATGCAAATAAAACTGACTAAGCACACTACGTTTACGTGCATGGTACAGAGCCACCGGCAAGCCAATGATAACCGTTAACGTTGCCGCTGCAATACTGATAAATAAAGAGTTACCCACGTAACCCCAGAACACACTGGTGATCAAGCCATCAACCAGCGCTTGCCAACTCCATGACAACATCCATGCCAATGGCAGGATAAAAGAAAAAATTGAAATTAAGCCTAACCAGAACCAAATCGCAATGGTTTCCAGACGTGTGGCTTTTTTTGGTTGAATGTGCCGAGTCTTTCCTGAACCATAATAGCGTTGCCGGTTTCTAAAAAAACGTTCCAGAATTAAAAAAGTCAGGCTAAGAAAAACCAGCACCAGACTTAGTCCTGCCGCTGCCTCATAACTGTCGCGTCCATTCATTTGCATATAAATACTTAAAGTAAACGTCTGGTAGCGCAACATACTCACAGCACCAAAGTCCGACAAGGTGTGCAATACAACCAGCGCTAACCCCGCTGCAATGGCCGGCCGCATTAAAGGTAAACTAACTCGCCAAAAAACCTGAAAACTATTTAAACCATGCAAGCGCGCCACTTCTTCAAACTCGCGCTGCGACACGGATAGCGCACCACGAACCAATAAAAACACATAAGAGAATCCGGCAAGTGACAAAACGAAAGTGACACCCAAAACATTGTACAGTTCAGGAACAACACTTTGTGCACCAAATATAAAGTGCCAGAGCTGACCGAGCCAGCCTTCATCCTCCAGCAAGCTGGTATAAATATAGGCAAAAACGTAGGTGGGGATTGTCAGTGGTAAAACCATTAACCAGATAGACAATTTACGCCCGACAAAATCACGCCGACTAATCCAGTAAGCAGCAGAAACACCGAGTATAAAGCAACCAATGGCAACAAGAACCGATAAAGTTAAGGTGTTCCAGAGTAGTTCCGGCAATCGTTGCGTCCACAGGGATAGCCAGCCACCAGTGGACAACTGGCCACTACTATAAATTACAAAAATCAGCGGGATAGCTGCAAGTACAACAACGGCGGGAGCCAGACCACTGCGCAATGTTATACGTTGCGCAAATGATGATTCTGTGAAGTTTTTATAGTGTACAGCTAACGACATATTTATGTTTTTAAAGCACAACAAAAAGCCCTCATGGGGCGGGCTCTTCGTTGTGGCTAATTTTCTTCTTCATTCAATTTAAGGCATACCCACCGATTCAATTAAATCAATCGTTGCATTGCGCTCTTCACCCAGCTTATACATTGAAACTGGCGCTACCTTGAAACTACCTACTGGTGGTAACATTGATGCCGCGGGCACATCGTCTCTTGTTGGATATTCACGATTCACTTCAGCAAATATTTTTTGTCCTTCGGCAGAACTAACATAAGCCATAAATTTCATTGCCAAATCTTTATGTTTACTGTGTTTGGTAATCGCTGCACCGGCCACATTCCAGGCAATCCCCATTGGTTTGCCATCTTCTGATTCCTGATCAGGCATTAATATACGGATGGGAGCATTTGGATTTTTATTTAAATAACGATAAATATAATAATGATTAACCAGTCCCACGACCTTCTTACCTCTGGCAACGGCTTTAACAATTTTCCTGTGCTTATTATAAACACGGCCTTTACTGTTTTGTTTTAAGCCTTTCAACCATGCACGCGTTCTTTCCTTACCTGCAGAGAGCATGTAAACAGTAACGCCCGCAATATAACTTTCGTTACTACTGTGGGTAATAGCAATTTTTCCTTCCAGGCGGGGATCAGCCAGGTCAAAAACAGACTGAATAAAATCAGTATCCTTTGCTTTCGTATTCACAACCAGAACACGTGCCCGAGCTGACAAACCTAACCAGTTATTTTCCTTACCACGAAACTGAGGCTTAATGGCGGCTGCAATTTTATTTGTAACCGGTGCAAACAAACCTGCGGTATTGCCACGCTGCAAATTACCGGCATCATTGCTGATAAAAATATCCGCATCGGTACGTGCCTTCTCAAGCTTTAGCTTGTTTAAAAGTGATGTTGAGCTACCCGTGTGAATTACAACTTTAATACCAGATGCCTTGGTAAAAGCAGCAACCACCGGTTTAACAAATTTATCACTGCGCCCGGAATAAATGACCAGTGAATCACCCGCACTCATCACCGAACCACTGTATACAACGGTGCTTGCAACCAGAATCGTTACTGTGAATATCTTGAATAACCGCGAAAACAATACTGTTATATTACTCATTATGTGACACCTTAAATATATAGTTGAAATAGCCCTATTCCTGCCTAATCATAACATAAATGATAATGATTCTCATTAAGGAAAGCAAATATTATTTCTTACTTATATAGTTTCACTTGAACACCAGGGGGGATTTAGTGTGAATTGAACACATATCTTGTATCAAACAATCGCTTAAGATACTGTTAAGTAATTACTCAATAGTTTTAGGGAGCGAGACATTGAAATTGGGGCTAAATCAAAAAGCAAACCCACAGCAATCCACTGTGGAAAATACACACGCCAGCAAGAAAACAAACGCGCTGCTAAAAACACATCACTCCAAGTCACCCATATTTCATAGCCGGGTGACCCGCCTGGATCGCTGGTTAACACTAAAAATGCTTGAAGTGGTTGGCAACCCGCCTATCCGCGTCAGTCTATGGGACGGCATTGAAGCAAGCCTGCCCTGCGAAGATCCGGTTGCGGTTTTAGTCTATTGCGACCGAGGTGCACTGCTAAAAACCATTATCGATCCCGAGCTGCACTGGGGCGACCTGTATTGCTCGGGTCGGGTGGAATTTAAAGGTGATATGACCAAATTTCTGGAAACGGTTTACCTTGGGATCAGCAGCCGTGGCAAGGGAAGCTGGCTAAGGAAACTGATACTTTGGCTCGGACACCGCCGTATATTTAACTCGGTCGACAAAGCCAGGGAAAACATTTATCACCATTATGATATTGGTAACAAGTTCTACAAACTCTGGCTCGATAATGAAGAAATGCAATACACCTGTGCTTATTTCCCCCATGAAGGTATGACACTGGAGCAGGCTCAAGTTGCCAAACTGCATCATATCTGCCGAAAACTGCAATTAAAACCAGGGGATACTGTCGTTGAGGCTGGCTGCGGCTGGGGTGGCCTCGCACGCTTTATGGCCAGACATTACGGTGTAAAAGTAACCGCCTATAACATTTCAAAACAACAGGTAAAATACGCCCGCCAACGTGCAAAAGAAGAAGGTCTGTCCGAGCAGGTGGAATATATTTTAGATGACTACCGAAATATACACGGCCAATTTGATGTATTCGTATCAGTTGGTATGCTGGAGCATGTTGCTAAGCGCGATTATCGTGAACTCGGTGAAGTCATTAAGCGCTGCATGAAGCCCGAGGGGCGCGGACTCATACATAGCATTGGGCGCATTATTGCTGGCCCAATGAATGCATGGATTGAACGCCGCATTTTCCCCGGAGCCTGCCCACCTGCATTAAGTGAAATTATGCAAATTTTTGAACCCAATGCGATAACGGTTTTAGATGTAGAGAATATCCGCCTGCATTATTCACGTACATTACAACTCTGGATCGAACGCTATGAAAAAAACAAAGATGCCATTGTTGAGCTAATGGATGAAGAGTTTTTTAAAGCCTGGGGGCTTTACCTGCACGGCTCAACCGCCGCTTTTAATATTGGTGAACTGCAATTATTTCAGGTGGTATTTAGCCATACGGAAAACAACAATATCCCCTGGTCTCGCCTGCATATTTATGACGCCGACCATGCACCCAATAAATTCAAATTAACAGTCGTTCCAGCCGAGGTAGAATAAATCCAGTGCTAGCAGATTACGATATGCTAATTATTGGTGGGGGACCAGCCGGCTCAACGCTGGCATGGGCGCTTAAAGATACCGGCCTGAAAATTGCCATAGTGGACAAACAAACATTTCCACGCCAAAAAGTATGCGCCGGCTGGGTTACCCCCGAAGTAATGCGTATGCTCGATATCAATCTCGATGACTATGCAAACGGGCGAATATTACAAAAAATAAACGGTTTTAAAATAAGCCAGCTTGGACAAAAACAGGTTGAATCCCATTACCCGGGCGAACCAGTCAGTTATGGTATTCGCCGTATTGAGTTTGACCACTATCTATTACAGCGCTGTGGTGCCGATCTGATACTCGGCGAAGCCTTTAAAAAAATGGACAAAACCAGCGAAGGCTGGCAGGTCAATGACAAGTACAATGCAAAGCTGGTCGTAGGTGCAGGTGGGCACTTTTGCCCGGTTGCGCGTGCCATTGGCGCCAAAGGGGTAAGTGAGCTTGCCGTTGCCGCACAGGAAATTGAATTTGAAATGTCCCCACAGCAAAAACAAAACTGTACGATAAAAGAAGAAGTACCTGAACTGTTCTTTACCCCGGATCTGGCTGGCTATGGCTGGGTTTTTCGCAAAGGTGACTATTTAAATATCGGCCTGGGGCGTGAAGATAAAAGCAAGCTTTCCAGCCATGTGAAAAGTTTTTGTGAACAGCTGATATTAGAGAGGAAAATTCCAGCCGATATTAGTGATAAATTTAATGGCCACGCCTATTTACTTTATCCTCATGCAATTCGAAAAATGATTGCAGATAATGTCTTGCTTATTGGAGACTCCGCTGGTCTTGCTTATCCCCAAAGTGGTGAAGGTATTCGACCCGCAATCGAATCTGCCATTCTTGCTGCACGTGTCATTCATGGCAGCAATGGTATTTACAATCAGCAATGTTTGCAAGCATACAATAATATGATGGAATTACGCTTTGGCCGCCGTTTACCGAAACCGAATCTAATGGAACGCCTGCCAATGTTTATAAAAAAATTTGCTGCCAGCCAGTTAATGAAAACCCATTGGTTCACTAAAAATATTGTTACCGATAAATGGTTTTTACAATCACATCAAACGCCACTCGCGTTGCCCACTACCTGTCGTTGTGAGCGCTAGCAAAGCAACAGGCTTTCCTCTATAAAATTAAATAGTAGATAAGCTTATTCAAGATAATGACGCTGCCATGCCATATACAGACTATGGGCATACTCCGAGTAGCTGATCTTGTCACTAAAACTACCTGGGTAAATTGCATCATAAAGGTAATAATTTACCCGATTATTTCTGCTACGAATAAAACGCCAGAGCATATCCAGTAAGGTAAACGGCGCACGCCATTCAAACGTATCCTGCGCTTCATAATGCAGGAATACCGGTAAAATCGGTATGCCTGTTTGTAATGAAATATCAAACGCACCATAATGAAACCGCTCAGAAATACGTCGCCCTTTACAACCGCCCTCGGGGAACAATGCAATGTTTTTACCTTGCTGTAATGCCGTTATCATTTGTTCAACAGCCGCATGACGTGAATCTGCGTTGTCGCGCTTAACATAAATGGTATCCGCTACATAACTGATGCGCCCAATAAGGAACCAGTCACGTACACCCTGCTTCGCAAGCGGGTGAACATCAAACAAAGCGGGAATAGCAAAGTCTTCCAATGCAGAAGGATGATTCGCAATAAGAATAAACTGCTTAGGCATGGGCTTAGTGTTTTTCTCATGCAAATACAATTTTATACCAAGTGCACGCATAAAAAACCGACACCACATTCGGGACGCTTTATGGTAAAAAGAATGAATAAACCGCTTCGGCAACCATGAAATAGAAAATAAAATAATGGTCAGAATAGACAATTCAACCCAACACCAAACCAGCCATATCATTCGCGCAAAGGATGCTAACATTATTCATTATCTTCTTTTTATTTAGTATGTTTTAAAGTATAGACAATAAAAGCGTAACTGGTTAGTCTATATTTCAAACTCATGGTTTCCCTGATATTAATATATGGTTAGTGATTACATGTTTCATTATATTGTCATGAGCTGTACCCCATTTAACGGACATGAATTTCTAAGTTAAACTAACAGAAATGAGGTGTCCAAAATGGGTAACAGAAAGTATACAACAGAATTTAAGCTTGATGCAGTGCGCTTGGCACTATCAA
>JALTJZ010000051.1:0-37702 GCA_027076325.1 Chromatiales bacterium
TAGGTACGTGCATCTTTGTTTGTAAATAATAAACAAGGCACTTAACGTTTCCGAGGATGCTTCTCACCGTGGTGGCATGCTCACACGTAATATTAAATTGGTGTTATGTTATGTTTTGTTTTTTTATTTTGTATTATTCCTTTTTGTTAGTTAATTTTTTTATTTCTATTTTCTTAGCATGGGTACTTCACTTCATTGGCGATGGCCCACATGAAGCCAGCGAGTTCACGTGCAAGAGCAACAACGGTCACATTATGCGGCTTCCCTTTTTGTTGCATGTGTTTATAACGCTGCGTTAATCGTAACTGTGCTTTCCATGCGATGTTGCGTATGGGTAACGGCAGATTCTCTTGCCGTTTTTGGATTTCCGGACTGACCTTTGCTGGGTAGCGATAACACCAGGCGGCTTCAATTAATATACGTCTTACATGACCATTTCCTGTTTTCGTTATTCGCCCCCGTGTTTGACGTTGTCCACTCGAATACTCTGATGGGGTGAGTCCTAAAAAACTCATCAGTTGTTTCGGGTTGTCGAATCGACCTAGGTCGCCTAACTCTGAAATAACGGTCACGGCGACGACCATCTTGACGCCGCGCATGCTCATTAAGGCATCAACTACTGGACTCAGTCGCCACTGTTTGACAAATATTTCTATTTGTTCATTTAAACGTTGTAGCCGATGTTGCGCTTCGGTGACGGTATCAACATATTCCTGAAAAACAATTTGTTGTGCCGGTGAGGGGCATCGCACTTCATCGGCGAGCCAACGTAGGTGGGCTTCTGTCCAGGAACTTTTTCCTTGATAACGAATATCGTGACGCAGTAAAAATGATTTCAATCGTTGCCGTGCAGATTTTTGAATGAGCATAGCATCTTCTCTTGCGCGGGATAAATCCCGTATCGCTTCATCTTCTCGATCCGGCACATACACGGGGGTGAGTTCACCGGCTCGATACAAGCGGGCTAACTGAATGGCATCTCGTTTATCGGTTTTAACCTTGTCACCGGATTTCTTTGGAATGAGTGAGGGGGCGACGACCCAACAGTTATGCCCTTCAGAGACTAAATATCGATACAGTTCATAACCACAGGGCCCTGCCTCATAACAAAAATGCAGGGTTTTGCCCAATGAAACCAGTTTGCGTAGCGTTTTTCGCATCGCATCATGGGTGCCGCCTATTTTTCCATAGCGCCGGACTTCTGTCGTTGCCCCTTCGGCGATTGCGATTTCGATACTTTCTTTGTGTACATCCATTCCAATAAAGAGTATGTTTTTAGTCATGTCGACCTCCGATCCCGTTAGTTAATGGCTTATGCCTTTATCATTATGGCTCTGACGCACGGCGTTAATCCACGTGGCGACGGAGGTCGGCTCCTGAAGCGGAAAGTCATTATGTCTAGGTTCAAAAACTCAGTAATAGACAATGGAATCGGACAAAAGCGAACAGACTAGGTTCAAAAACTCAGTAATAGACAATGGAATCGGACAAAAGCGAACAGACTACCCAGCAAAATAGCCAAGCTCTGGTTAGTTTGTTGAGAACGGATTCCTTAGGAAAAGTCTCTGCAGTTTTCTTCGGGATTTTGTATTTGTGCGGTTTCTTAACCTTGAATTCGCATCTGTATAAATACGGGGTTGTAGAGCTGGGAATCGCAAGCACTGAGTACTTGGTCGCAGGTGCAGTATTTGCCTTGTATTTAACCGTATATGGGATATTTGCTGGGCGATCAATAATCTTATCTAAGCATTGGCTAGGGCAGCATATAGACCACCTGAAAGAAAGAAATGCTCCTGCCGTTTCACCACTCATTGCATTCGCGCATATGTTTATAGAGCTGACATTCTTTCATTGCCTGTCTGCTGCCTTATTTTCTACATTTGCCTTTGGTCAAATTGAGAGCGCTGGTTTCTATGCCGTACTTTCACTGGTGTTTATTGTTAGTTATGGCTTAGACACATCAAACTGGGATGTTAGACATCCATTTGCTCATTTGATTATTGATGGCATATTAAAGCTAATCGCTATCTTTTCATTTTTCTATCTATCATCTGGAGGAAATATATATGTTGTATTTGCGGCGTTCTTTGGATATTCGATGTATATAAACCTAGTTCTTGATTCATTAGAAAGGTACAGAGTTACTAAAGACAGAATCGTATTTAATTTGGGCCATACAGCGATATTTATTCTTTTGTCTGCTGTGACATTCGGGTCTTCCGTCTACGGTAAAGTAAGTAAGAAAATCGGTGGCGGCAAACCCCTCGAAATGACTATAGGTTTAAACGATAGCAGTCTTAAGAACCACCCCGGTAAAAATGAATCTCCAATAGTTGGTAAGGTTGTTTATTCAACACAAGATAACGTCTACATACAGATTGAAAAGGATACACTGATTATCCCCCGTTCGTCTGTAAAATGGATGAGTTTTCACCAAAATGATAGTGACGGACTATTCAAACTACTTAAAGAAATGAAGCGAGATAGTAAAGAGTCCGCAGATAAAAAAGAACCTAACAAGCCCATCCAGCCGACGCCAAAAAGCGGCGCGGCTGATGGGTGACGTTAGCGATTATATGGCTATTTAGCCATACATATTCTATACTTACACTATGAAAGAACAGAATTTTGAGTGGGATGATGCCAAAAACAAAGAAAATCAACAAAAACATAGTGTTACGTTCTATGAGGCACAATACGCATTTTTAGACACTAATCGTATTATTGCTGAGGATATGAATCATAGCCAAGCAGAACAACGCTATTATTGTTTTGGCCTCAATAAAGAAGGAAATGGAATTCTTACTGTTCGGTTTACATACCGCTCTGGTCGTATTCGAATTATCGGTGCAGGTTATTGGCGTAAAGGTAAAAAAATCTATGAACAAGCAAATTCAATATAGTGAAGAACCTATTGGTGAAATTAAACTAGTCTCCGACTTTCTACCATCACCAGAGGAGCTTGCACTTAAAAAGCAAAATACAAAAGTCACTATTTCATTAAGTTCAGAAAGTGTTGCTTATTTTAAAGATGCTGCAAAAAAACATCATATGCAGTATCAAAAAATAATTAGGCAATTACTTGATGAATATGTGGAACATCAAAAAAGCGCTAACAAGTAAATCAAGTACATTCGCGTTGCTCACCGGACGCGCTACCGCGCGCCGCTTATTAGAGCGTTAGTTGCAAAGAGAGCGTATGGAATATCACGAATTCTCCCAAGAAATAAAAGAACCAGAGTTTTTATTGGCGCAAAAAATTGCTAAGGAAATATTTGGATACATGTGCACGCCAGAAGTTTCTAGTAAGTTAACTGCTACTCATCAGGTTAATGCTAAGAGCCATCAGATACAGGACATCATCCTTCCCAAATGCGCAGAGCTAGGATTGGCCAGTGAAAAAAAGGGGTTGTTTTCAAATCATGCGACACCTCAGCTTAGGCCAGACTATTATATTTCTCTAAATTCAACAGGCCTCATAATGGAGGTTGAGAGAGGGAAAACCACTACGAATAACATGGATCTTCTTGATATATGGAAATGCCATATTTGTGAAAAAGCAGATTACTTGTTATTGGTTGTTCCAGTTATTCGACAGACCAACAATGGTGGCAGAACCAAAATATATGAGCATGTATTAAAAAGGGTTGGCTCATTTTTTACAGAAGGAAACTATGTAAATGTTAAAGGTTGTTTCATCATTGGTTATGAATAAGCAACTAACAAATAGCTCCAGCGGACAATTCAAAGCGGCACTTGTTTTGCTTTCGCAAAAACGCGCCACTTTGAATTGCCGCTGAGCAATGCGTTAGCATAAAAAGGAATTTGACAACCTATAATCCAATGGATTATACTTGATTCATGCAAACCATAGTCGAACTTCCAGAGTTCATTAGACGATCTGATAAATTACTCTCCCAAGCAGAGAAATCTAGCATTATCAATTACTTGGCTTTGCATCCTGCTTCTGGTGATGTTATGCAGGGTACGGGAGGGATTCGTAAATTACGGTGGTCAGCACAGGGCCGTGGTAAAAGCGGTGGTGTTCGTGTCATATATTACTATCACAATAAAACACTCCCATTATTCCTGCTTACGGTATTTGGCAAAGGAGAAAAAGCCAACCTTTCCAAACAAGAACGCAATGATCTTGCCACACTGACCACATTCATTATTAAAAACTATAGAGGCCAAAAATCATGAGTAAAGCATTTGACAGTATTAAACAAGGCCTTGAAGAAGCAGTCGAGTTTTCAAAAGGCAAAAAAACAAAAGCCGTGGTACATAAGTTTGGCGCGGTTGATGTGAAAAATATCCGCGCCAAAATAGGTATGTCACAAAATGAATTTGCATCAGCGTTTGGTATAAGCGTTAGTACACTTCGGCACTGGGAGCGAGGCGACCGTACACCCCAGGGGCCAGCTTTGGTTTTGCTTAATGTTGTAGCAAAAGAACCCAAGGTTGTACTAAAGGCATTGAGTAACTAAATGCTAACAATTAGCTCAACCTGACCATTAGTACAGTGCGCCACTGCGTTCTGTACTGTACTAATGTGTAAAATTAACAAACAGAGCGTAATCGTAAATACTTAACAAAAGGTAAAAAATCTTTATCGGAAAATAATAGCGGAAGTTTTTTTTCTATTGAGTAAGTGGCAATAATAACATCTGCAATTTTCCTAATAGTAACTCCTTGTTTTCGAAGCTTGCGGAAATTATTTGCACTTTTTAAAGCTAATTCAACGCCTAACATTTCATAAATATTTAAAGAAGTTAAAATCTCTTTTGCAGTTTTATAGTCTTTGTCTTTTCTGAAGCCTTGCAGCACTTCAGTTAAAATTAAATCACCAATGGCAACTTCTTCGAGCCCAAGTGTTTCATCTAGCTTATTTGTTTCGGTGTTATCTACGCCGTTAAAATAATCAATCCATACGCTAGAATCAACTAATATCATTTTTGGGTTCTCATTTGGTTAAGATCCCCATCCCATTTTAGTTTTCCTCGGAGAGCTCGTATGGAGCCTTGTTTTTTTAATTTAATTAGGGCTTTAAGGCCCAATTCTACCGCTTCTTTCTTTGTTTTTAGGCCTGTGGCTTTCAAAGCATCAGCCATTAACATATCATCTATTTCTATATTTGTTCTCATTACGCTATCCTATGTGTATAAATAATGTATAATATACACATTATAGCAATATAATATTTAACCATCAAATAGCCAATGTGTAAAAATAAGTGAATCACATAACAAAACGCTCAAAACCACCATGCAAGGCATGGCTCGGACAATTAACTACTCGTTTTGCTCTTGGTTAATTGCCGTTTAGCTAAGCGGTAGGGCTAAGAAAATTTAGAAGACACATCCACATTTTTATGGAGAATACGAATAATTTCAATATCCTTCGTATTGTTCTCTTTATAATAAATTATATGGCTTCCTTGCGGGAATTTGCGGTAATGTATTTTTATAAAATCACATTCTTTCCCTACAAGGGGTTTGTCGGCAATTAAATGAAAAGCATCATCAAGTTGCTTCAAGTACAAATTACGTTGCTCAGTACCCCATTGGGTTTCTGTGTATTTTGCAATTTTAATTAAATCTATTTTTGCCTTATTGGTTAACTTAAATGAACCCATTAATGTTTATCTTTATCAAGTTCAGAAATGAGACCGTCAAGGGTATAGTCAGCGAATCCGCTTTGCTCACCTTCATCCAGCAAATTACGCAAGGTTTCGAGCTTTGTTTCAATGACTTCGAGCGCGCGCAGGCCAGCCCTTACTACTTCACTAGTCGAGCCATATCGCCCACTTTTTACTTGTTTTGCAACAAAATCATCAAAATGCTCACCAAGTGTAATACTTGTATTTTTAGCCATATCTCACCTTAGAAGTACCAATATATACCTAATTTTGGTATGAAAGTCATAGCAAGTCAATCAAGATCGCCCGCTAGTTCGCGGGCTTGGACGCCGCAAACAACGCGGCGCCACTTATTTCAACGTTGGGCTTATAAGAACAGAAGCAAGGAAACAATATGATTCATTTATATAAAACAGGTGTAATAGTTATTCTATTATCATTGGCGTCATATTCGCACGCAGCTAGTACACCCGATGAATTAGCAAAATTACTCATCCAGGCGATTGAAGAAAGTAATTTAGAAAAATATGAGAGTTTGATTTATCCAGCATCTTTAAAATTGCAAAAGGAACGTTCTATGGAAATGTACAAAAAACAAATGGGTCTTAGGTTTAATAGAAATATCATCAGGGTCAAGTATCAGAATAGCGGTTTTGCGCTGAAGTGTGTCGCGTTTGGGTATTATGATATTTGACCCTGAGGGAACCCCACGAAATTTAGCCTTGCCTGTCTTTGCGAGGAAACACTGAAAAACACCTGTTTTTCAGTGTTGACGCGGCAAACTTATCATTAAAGGTTATCAACATAAGATTGCCGTAGTCATGTTGTTCCTTCGCAATGACCGTGTTTTATTCCAGTATTGATGCCTATATTTTTAAGCTATTGTTTTTGATCATTTTTTTGTGGAGATACCTTAGTATTTGCCCCTTTTGATTGAGAGCAAGTCCAGCCGTGCATTGATACGTAAAAAAAGGCTTTGTCAGGACTAAAATTTTCTCAAAATCAGTCTAAAATCTGAAAGTTCAATAGCCCCTAATCAAACCAAAACTAATCAACAAACAACTCAACCAAAATTTGTTCATAAACTTCGGAGAGTTGTTCTAACTCTTCAACATCAACATGTTCATCCACCTGATGGATAGTGGCGTTGAGTGGGCCGAGTTCAAGCACTTGTGCGCCGGTGGGTGCGATAAAGCGGCCATCGGATGTGCCGCCTGCAGTCGACAGCTCTGTTTCAATCCCCACGACTTTTTTAATGGCGTTGCTTGCGGCGTCTAACAGTTTGCCTTCAGCGGTTAAAAAAGGCTGGCCGGATAAAATCCATTTTAAATCGTATTCAAAATCGTATTTATTTAAAATGGCTTCCACTTCCTGTTGCAGTTTTTCTGCAGTGGTTTCGGTGGAGAAGCGGAAGTTAAATACCACGTCAATATCCGCTGGAATAACATTGGTGGCACCGGTACCGCTGTGTATATTGCTTATCTGGAAGGTGGTGGGTGGAAAATGGTCGTTGCCATTGTCCCATTGTGTCCTGGTGAGTTCGCTCATGGCATCGGCAAAGGCATGGATCGGGTTTTTGGCCAGATGCGGGTAGGCCACATGGCCTTGTTTGCCTTTTACTTTTAATTCGGCACCGAGTGAGCCACGGCGGCCATTTTTAACCACGTCGCCCATCTGGTTGGTGCTGGATGGTTCGCCGACTAAACACCAGTCAATTTTAATTTGCTGTGCATTTAAGTGTTCGATTACTTTTACAGTGCCATCAATAGCCGGGCCTTCTTCGTCGCTGGTAATTAAAAAGCCAACACTGCCTTCAATAGCGGGGTGGTTTTTATAAAAACGTTCGCAGGCAGTTACCATGGCGGCAACCGAGCCTTTCATATCGGCGCTGCCACGGCCATAGAGTTTGCCGTTATCAATCGTGGGTGTAAAAGGTGGGAAGCGCCAGTTTTCTTCAGGACCGCTTGGCACCACATCGGTGTGACCGGCAAACACAAACAAAGGCTTAGTTTTGCCTTTAGTCGCCCAGAGGTTTAAAACATCACCGTAGTTGAGGTTTTCAATGTTAAAGCCAATCGCTTTTAAACGGTTAGCAATAATATTCTGGCAGTTTGCATCGTCCGGTGTAACAGAAGCTTGTGCGATAAGTTGTTTGGTAAGTTCGAGAGTCGACGACATTATTTTATCGCTTCTATTTGTTAAACAGTTATTGCCGCACGTTGCGGGAATGCAGACGATGTTTTTTTTATAATTGGAACAGGTGCTTGTAAAACGCGTCACTAAAACCGGCATGGCACTTAGCAGCATGTTCAATAACAGGTCTTTTTATAATAGACGGTTGTTGTTGCATGATGCCTTTGGCTTTTTCTGCATCCAGATTCACTTTCTGGTGATCGGGCAGTTTGCGCCAGGTAGTGCTGCGGCGATTAAGTAAGGTTTCCCAGCCAATGGATTTTACCCACTGGTCGAGTGATTCATCGGGTACGCCGTCATCGGAAAAGTCATGAAATTCATAACTGATTTCATTTTTTTCAAGCCACTTGCGTGCTTCCACTACGGTGTCACAATTTTTAATGCCATAAAGGGTTGTCATAATTTAAATATCTCTCAGTAACGCGTTAATGCCAACTTTGCTTAGTGTTTTTTCATCCACTTGCTTTACGATTACAGCGCAATACAGGCTGTATTTGCCATCGTTGGACGGCAAGTTGCCAGACACAACAACCGAGCCGGCAGGGATGCGGCCATAGGTTACTTCGTCGGTGAGGCGGTTATAAATTCGGGTGCTCTGGCCAATGTACACGCCCATTGAAATAACCGAGCCTTTTTCGACAATCACGCCTTCAACCACTTCGGAACGTGCGCCGATAAAACAGTTGTCTTCAATGATGGTGGGTGCGGCTTGCAGTGGTTCGAGTACACCACCAATACCAACGCCGCCGGATAAGTGTACGTTTTTGCCGATTTGCGCACAGGAACCAACGGTTGCCCAGGTGTCGACCATGGTGCCAGAATCAACATAGGCACCGATATTGACGTAAGAAGGCATTAAAACGGTGCCGGATGCAATATAAGCCCCTTTGCGTACCGTTGCTGGTGGTACGACACGCACGCCACTTGCACGAAATTCACGGGAGTTAAAATCGGCATATTTTGATGGGACTTTATCGTAGTAATTGGTAAAGCCACCTTTCATAAATGCGTTGTCTTCGATGCGGAACGATAATAAAACCGCCTTTTTTAACCATTCGTTAACAACCCAGTTACCGTCTTTAGGTTCGGCAACACGGGCTTCGCCGCTGTCCAGCATGTTCATGGCTTCGTTAACGGCTTCTTTTACGATGGTGTCAGCAGTGCGGGGGGTAATTTCGGCTCTGTTCTCAAATGCGCTTTCAATAATACTTTGGATGTCGCTCATTCTTTACTCCATAATTTGGTTCAGGCTTGCGCGCGCCATGAAAAACGATGACATATTATACCTGAATATAAGGCTTTGTGGCTAATTAAATAAGGTTATAACGTTTGCAAATAGTGCTTTATTCTGTTGGCGGCATCCATGCATTCTTCGATGGGAGCAACCAGTGCGATGCGCACATAGTGTGCGCCGGGATTACCTGTGGCGGTTTCACGGGATAAAAACTGCCCAGGGAGCACGGTTACATTTTGCTGTTCAAATAAGTTACGTGCAAAAACAGTGTCATCCTGATTATATTTAGGCGGGATTTTTAGCCAAAGGTAAAAGGCGGCATCGGGCAGTGAAACATCGATAATGGGCGACAAAATGTTGATAACCGCCGCAAATTTTTGTGCATATTCCTTGCGATTGTCGATAACATGCTGTTCATCATTCCATGCTTTAATACTGGCATATTGATGATGGTAAGGCAGGGCACAGCCGTGATAAGTCCGGTATTTTAGAAATCCAGCCATAATGTCGGCGTCCCCCGCAACAAAACCTGAACGCAAGCCAGGCAGGTTGGAGCGTTTAGATAAACTATGAAACACCACGCAGCGTTTAAAATCGTTTAAGCCC
The DNA here is from genome assembly GCA_027076325.1 of Chromatiales bacterium. Lineage (GTDB taxonomy): Bacteria > Pseudomonadota > Gammaproteobacteria > UBA6429 > Thiohalophilaceae > SZUA-37. The sequence continues at coordinate 9,672 of JALTJZ010000051.1, forward strand.
ATGTCGGTGGCGGCCTGTAATAACCCGGCAGGGGGACTGCTTTCGTCAAAATAAATTTCTGAATAACATTCATCAGAAGCAATAATAAAATCGTATTGCTGAGCCAGTTTAATCGCCTGCTTCAGATAATCAAGTGACATGACAGCGCCGGTCGGGTTGCCGGGGCTGCAAAGGTAAAGTAATTGGCAACGGTTTAGCACATCTTCGGGAATGCTGCTTAAATCGGGCAGGTTGTTATTTTCAGGTGTGGTATTTAAATAGTAGGGGCTGGCACCGGCAAGCAACGCGGCACCTTCATAAATCTGGTAAAACGGATTTGGCATTACCACGACAGGGTTTTTACTGCGGTCAATAACAGCCTGTGCAAAAGCAAACAATGCTTCACGTGTACCGTTGACGGGCAAGATGTGCTTTTCCGGGTCGAGAGTGTTTTGTGCCAGTTTGAATCGTGTGGTTAACCAGTTTGTAATACTTTCCCGTAATGGCAGTAAGCCTTTTGTTAATGGGTATTTTTCCAGCGCCGGAAGTTGTCTGGTTAGTTCATCAAAAACAAAATGGGGAGCCGGGTGTCTGGGTTCGCCAATCGACAAGGCGATATGCGCTAATGAAGCAGGTGGCGTAATCCCTTTTTTGAGTGCGTTAAGTTTTTCGAAGGGGTAGGGGAATAGAGAATTAAGGTCAGGATTCATTAGCGTGTTTGTTATATAGTGAAATAGCACTATTATATTGTCTGTTATCTTTAGATAACAGAAAAAATAAAAGAAATCATTAAATATGTTTAGAATGAAAAATACAGCACTCGTTGCATCATTGAGTTTATTGCTTGCTGCAACCTTATGGGGTGTGTTCTGGTATCCGTTACGTTGGCTTGAGTCACAGGGCATTGATGGCCTTTGGGCAACGCTGCTTATTTATATTGGTACCTGTGTTTATTTTATTCCGTATTTCAGACAAAGCCTTAACGAAATTCGAACTCAGCCACTATTAATGTGCACACTGGCTGTTTTTGCAGGCTGGACAAATATTGCATTTTTCCTGGCAATAATTGATGGTGAAGTGGTGCGTGTTTTACTGCTTTTTTATATGTCACCAATTTGGGCTGTTTTGCTAGCGCGTTTTATTCTTAAAGAGTATTTAGCGTGGCAAAATTTTTTAGCACTGGTAGTCGCGTTGGCGGGCATGTTGATTATGTTGTGGCAGGCTGATATGGATTACCCCTGGCCAACGGGCAAGTCCGACTGGCTGGCGCTTTCTTCTGGTATGGCCTTTGCCGTTACCAATGTGGTAATGCGTATGGCGCAAACTGTTTCACCGCGCACCAAAGCGATAGTGGGTTGGTATGGTGTACTCATTGTTTCATTATTTTTACTTATAATACTGCAGGTGCCTCTCGAGAAAGTTGAGTCGGGAACCTTGCTGATTGCCTTTGCGATTGGTGGCATTATGGTTGTTGTAATGACATTGGCGGTTGCCTTTGGTGTGTCGCACTTACCCGTACAGCAGTCGGCTGTTATTTTGCTGTTTGAAGTGGCTGTGGGTGCGATATCAGCGTATCTGCTTATTGGTGAAACCATGGCGCCCAGAGAATGGTTGGGGGGTGGTTTAATTCTGGCTGCGGGTTTATATGTGTCGTTTGAGAAAGGGGGGAATTTCAGTGATTAAGGTGACTCGCTTATTGCATTGCACTGTTTTGGTGAATGACTTATCTCAAGCGATTGAATTTTATGAAGGATTGCTTGGTTTCACGGTTGAGCCGTCTCGCCCTGAACTGGGTTATCCCGGCAGGTGGTATTGCCTTGGGGAACAGCAGATCCATCTGATGGAATTAGCCGATCCAGAAAAATTAAAAGCTATTCAAGTAGACAAACCCGAGCATGCAGGGCGAGATCGGCATATTGCAGTCGAGGTGGATTCGCTGGAAAAATTAGCTAAACTTTTAGAGTGTTCCGGTATTAACTTTACAATGAGCCGTTCAGGACGGCAGGCCTTGTTTTGCCGTGATCCAGACGGTAACGGTCTTGAGTTTATTCAAGCAAGCTAGTTTTAATATGAATGTATAACATCTAATTAATTAAAGTTGAATTTTATGAGCGAGTCGGTTGTTAAAGCGCCAAGTAAGTCAGTTTCACTACAAACCTTAAAACTTCCAACTGTTTCACAGCAGGGAATAAAAGCACTGGAAATAATCAGTGCGAAAGATCTGGAATTTAAAGAGCTGGAATCTATTTTATCTTCCGACCCCATGTTGGTGGGGATTTTAATTAAATATGCAAACTCGCCAATGTATCGTCGGCATGTTGAAACCACCAATGTGCGACAGGCTCTAAATCTGCTCGGACTGGATATTGTGAGGTCCGCTATATTAATCTGTACAATGCGATCGTACTGTGAGCCGAGTAACCCGGCAAAAGAAATGCTTTGGGAAAAAACAAAGCATCTTTCTCTTATGGCAAAGCTGCTTGCACGAAAAACGTCACGTAAGCTCGCTGATGAAGTTGAGCTAACAGCAATGATGTCGGAAATGGGTGGGTTTGTTTTAAGCACTAATTTTGTGGATGAATATGAAACTGTTGTTGCCCGAGCAAAAGAAAAACGAATAGCGATTGAAGATGAAGAATTTTATTGTTTTGGTCTGAAACGTGCAGATGTAACGGCATTAACACTCGAAAAGTTGCGTTTGCCACAAATCACGTTGGATGTTCTGGATAGGTATTATAAAAGAGAAATTCCCAGTGAAGTAAAAACAGACACTGACAGGCAACTTGTTATTCTTAAGCTGGCTTCGGTTTTAATCGCTTATGAATCTAAAAGGGAACTTATTAAAAAAGACTCACTTTGTCTGTCGCTATTTAAAATTGCAGGGTTGGCCGATATAAATATTGACTGGTTAATGGATGCGTATGCTGCCGAGATTGCCAAAGAGGTTTCGTTTTAAAGTGTCTGGTCAATCTGGTTGCATATATTATCGGCCAGCTCTTGTTGCTCGGACTCTGAAAGTTTCTCGTTCTGTGCATTTGTTATATTAAAAATATCTTCAATGCGCTCGCCATAAGTAGCTATTTTTGCCGAAATAATATTTTTTTTGTAGTCATCCAGAATCATTGCTAGTTGAGATAGTATGCCTGTTCGATCATACGATTTTACCGTCATTATCGTGGTATTTGCGTTAGTGTTATTATCAAATAAAACACGCGTTGGGAACTGAAACTGTTTTTCCCGTCGACCAATAAAAGTATTTTCTGTTGTTTGTGGTTTGCGTTTTTTTAATTCAATCTGTTCTTTTATACTGTTTTTAATGTTGTTGCATAGCTCATTTTCAATGGTTGCGTTTGTCGGGCTCTGAATGTGATACGAATCCAGTGCGTAGCCGTGCCTGGACTCGATAATACGTGCGTCAATCACATCAATTCTAAAATATTCAAGTACGGACATAATGGTTGAGAATAATCCGATATAGGTTGGTGTATAGATGAACAGGCTGATCACGTTATGTTTTTTAGAATGTCTGAACGTAACGACTGTTTTTTTATTGGCTTCGCTTAAAATAGCGCTTGTTTGCCAACTGATTTCAGACACAGTGTGGCGTGTAAAATAATCATCAGTAAAATTTTGCCATAAATTATTAATTGCATTTACTTCATATTGTTCAGTCAGCGATTCAAGTGCAAGCCGTTTGTTTTCTGTTACCAGTTCGGTTTTCAGGGTTGGGTTTTCCAGCCCTTTGCGCAGAACGGCATGGGTTGCGCGGTATAAATTTTTGAGCAAGGAATCTTTCCATGAATTCCATACCGAGTCGCTGGTTGCACGGATATCTGCCACGGTTAACAGATATAGATATTTTAAGTGGATAATATCGCCAACCTGCTGCGCAAATTCATAGATGACATCCGGGTCACTGATATCTTTTTTTTGTGCCGTGGATGACATTAGCAAATGGTTTTGAATAATCCAGGCAACCAGCTTTGTGTCGTAGACACTTAAATCGTGCAGCTTGCAAAATTCGGTTGCATCGATTGCGCCGAGTGTTGCATGGTTGCCGCCACGTCCTTTGGCGATATCATGGAATAATGCAGCAATAAGAATCAGCTCCTGTTTGGGGATGGTGTTGATAAGTTCACTGGCTAAAGGGAACTCATGGGAAAACTCCGGCACAGTAAAGCGCCGTAAGTTTCTTATTAGCATGATCGTGTGTTCATCTACGGTGTAAACATGAAATAGATCATGTTGCATCTGTCCCACAATTTTTCCAAACACAGGAATATAAGCTGCTAAAACACCATAGCGATTCATTCTGCGTAATTCATGTGTAATACCGTGGCTTTGTTTGAAAAATTCAATAAATAAACTTCGGCAACGTATATCCTGACGGAATTGACTATTTATAAGGTGGCGATGTGAACGTATCAGTCGAATGGTATTAGCGCGCACGCCTTTTAGTTCCGGGTTCTGTGCCAGAATTAAAAAAACTTCGAGTAGTGCGAAAGGGTATGACTTAAAAACAGAGTCAAAGGTCACTTCCAGATAACCTTTGATTGATTGAAACCGATTATTAATCGGTTTTGGCTTGCTGGTTTTTTTTGCAAGCAGTATTTCTTCTTCAAAAAGTTGTAATAACATCTCGTTAAGTCGGCTGAGATCCATCACGGTGCGGTAATACTGTTTCATAAACAGTTCAACGGCCAGACTATTACGTGTGTCGGTGTAACCAAACAGCTTTGCCAGTTTGCGTTGATGGTCAAATAACAAACGATCTTCACGCCGGTTATTAATTAAGTGAAGCCCATAGCGAACTCGCCATAAAAAGGCCTGACCGTTATGTAAGTCGTTATATTCTTCCTGGGTAAGAAAACCATGTTGAATAAGTTGTTCGAGTGTTTCGACATCAAAATGACGTTTGGCAACCCAACCAATCATTTGTATGTCACGTAAGCCACCGGGACTTTCTTTTATGTTAGGCTCGAGGTTGTAGGCTGACTCATCATAACGTTCATGCCTTTTTATCTGCTCTTCAAGTTTAGCGCGAAAAAATTTATCACTTGGCCATATTTTTTTTGGAGAGCATTTTGTTTTTTGCTCATTAAACAGTTTTTCTGAACCGATAAGTAAACGGGACTCCTGAATATTAGTGGCAACCGTAATGTCGTTCTTTGCTTCTGCCACACATTCCTTTACGCTACGAACGCTATGGCCAACTTCAAGGCCAATGTCCCATAAGAATGTAAAAAACTGGCTAATGGATTCGTTAAGTTCTTTGTTGGGTTTTTTTATGAGTAGTAATAGATCAATATCGGATGCAGGGTGCAATTCGCCACGGCCATAACCGCCCACTGCAACCAGTGATATGTCCGTTTGTTGTTTTTCATTAAAAAACAGTGGCCAGGCCAGGGCGAGTAATTTATCAGTCAGTGCGGCATGTAAATAGATTAATTCGGTTGCTGCACGTCCTGAATTAAAACGTTCGGTTAAAATATCGAGATAGTGCTTTCGTTGGGCTTTAAAAACTGGAATGGGGTTGTTTTGTGATTGTAATTGTTGTTGCAGCGCGGCTTCATCAAATAACTCTTTTTCAATATGAACAGGCTGCATTTAAAAACTTTCCTCTTGGCGTTTGGTTAAAACTTCATGGCCGGTTTCTGTTACCAGTATGGTGTGTTCCCATTGTGCGGAAAGTGAATGATCTTTGGTGACAACCGTCCAGCCATCTTTTAACAGTTTTACATTGCGCTTGCCGACATTGATCATCGGTTCGATGGTAAAAATCATACCGGGTTCCAGTGTGATCCCGGTGCCGGCTTTACCGTAGTGGAGAACCTGAGGATCTTCATGAAATTTAATACCAATGCCGTGGCCACAGTATTCACGTACTACGGAATAGTTATTCGATTCAGCATGATTTTGAATAACATGTCCAATGTCACCGAGATGGATACCCGGTTTGACTAAATCGATCCCCTTGCACATGCATTCATAGGCCACTTTGGCCAGTCGTTTGGCAATAATGCTGGGTTCGCCTACAAAAAACATTTTACTGGTATCACCATGGTATAAGTCTTTTATAATCGTTATATCAATATTAATCATGTCACCTTTTTTCAGATGCTTTTCGTTCGGGATGCCGTGGCAGATAACATGGTTTACTGAGGTGCATATAGACTTTGGAAAGCCGTGGTAATTTAGTGGGGCGGGGATGGCTTTTTGGGTATTGACGATATAGTCATGGCAAAGCGTATCGAGCTCATTGGTGGTGATACCAGGTTTTACATACGGTTCAATGTACTCGAGTACATCGGCGGCTAATTTACCGGCAATGCGCATTTTTTCGATTTCTTCGGGGGTTTTAATAATTGCAGCCATAGGGTTGGTCTAAGTCCATAAATTCTGTAAGGTTGTAACTGATTGATTCAGTAAGAAAATCAATAATATACCAGTTGCTCGTTGTTGTCGTTAGATAATTATGGTATAAAGCGCGTGCTTTTAAAGCAAATCGAATGCTCGATAAGAGTAAATTTACACGTAGTGCCAATACGTTGTCTCGGGTGCCCTCATAACAGGGTTGGGATAATGGGTGTTACGGAAGACTAAACCCTGTTAGGAGAATACACATGTCTGATGTTTCTATGCGTCAAATGCTGGAAGCGGGTGTCCATTTTGGCCACCAAACGCGTTTCTGGAACCCCAAAATGGCCCCCTTTATCTTTGGGGATCGTAATAAAATCCATATTCTGAATCTGGAAAAATCATTGCCGATGTTTGATGAAGCAATGAACTTTATTTCCAAGCTCGTTGCCAATCGTGGTCGTATTATGTTTGTTGGTACTAAGCGTGCAGCGCAAAAAATCGTGCGTGAAGAAGCAAGTCGCTGTGGTATGCCTTATGTTGACCATCGCTGGTTAGGTGGCATGCTCACTAACTTTAAAACAGTGAAGCAGTCGATTAAACGTTTGAAAGATCTTGAAGCGATGGAAGCGGATGGCCGTTTGACACGTTTCAGCAAAAAAGAAGCCTTAACCATGACGCGTGAAATGACTAAACTCGATCGTAGTTTAGGTGGTATTAAAAATATGAACAGCTTGCCTGATGCTTTGTTTGTTATTGACGTTGGTCATGAGAAAATTGCCATTGCTGAAGCTAAGAAATTAGGCATTCCTGTTATTGGTGTTGTGGATTCAAACAATTCACCAGATGATATTGATTATGTTATTCCGGGTAATGATGATGCAATTCGCGCAATTACTTTATACGCACAAGGTGTTGCTCGTGCTATTTTGCTTGGCCAGGAATCGTTAGCGAAAAACCCGGGTAAAGCTGCGGAAGACAAAGCTGACGAGAAAAAAGTAGCGAAGAAAAAAACAGCAAAGAAAAAAGTTGTTGCGAAAAAGAAAGTAGCTAAAAAATCTGACGACAAGTCTGAAGATAAAGTTGAAGAAAAAGCAGATTCATCTGATAAAGCAGAAGAGTCTAAAGCCGCATCGGAATAAAACTGTTCTGAAAAGTTTAAGGGGGCATCTGCCCCCTTTTTCTGTATATGCAGGTTTGAGTATTTATTTAACAGGTTAGCGAAAGCAACTGTTTTAAGCGTGAGTTTAAAGAATTTTAGAGGACATTTAAAATGGCAATTACAGCAGCATTGGTTAAAGAATTACGTGAACGCTCTGGTGCGGGCATGATGGAATGTAAAAAAGCATTGGTTGAAACCGATGGTGATATTGAAGCAGCAATCGAGTTAATGCGTAAGTCAGGTCAGGCTAAAGCAGATAAAAAAGCCGGCCGTGTTGCAGCAGAAGGTTTAATTGCAATTAAAGTAACAGACGATGCAAAAGCCGTAGCTATTGCTGAAGTAAACTGTGAGACAGATTTTGTTGCAAAAGAAGCGGCCTTTATTGAGTTTGTGGATAATGTTGCTGCACGGGTATTAAGTGATAAGCCGGACAGCGTTGAAGCGTTAAGTAGCATGGCTGTTACTGATGGTGGCAGCAGCATTGACGAAACACGTAAAGAACTGATTAATAAAATCGGTGAGAATATGTCTGTGCGCCGTTTTGAACGTATTGATGCAAAGGGCAATATTTCCAGCTATAAACACGGTGTGCGTATTGCGGTTGTTGTGGATATAGAAAACGGTGATGAGGAATTAGGTAAAGATATTGCTATGCATATTGCTGCAAGTCGCCCAAGTTGTATTTCAGAGCAGGATGTTGATCAAGCTTTGTTACAGAAAGAACGTGATATTTTTATAGCTCAGGCAGCAGAAAGTGGTAAGCCGGAAAATATTATCGAAAAAATGGTAGAAGGTAGAATTAAAAAATATTTAAAAGAAATTACTTTGATGGGGCAACCGTTTGTAAAAGATCCTGACCAGACTGTCGAGCAGTTATTAAAGTCAAAAGGTGCAACTATCCATCGTTTTGTACGTTATGAAGTGGGTGAAGGGATTGAGAAGAAAGTTGAGAATTTTGCAGAAGAAGTAGCAGCTCAAATCGGTTCATAGGAGGGCGAACGCCGTTAAGGCAAATCCAGGGGGAGCCAGATTACGGTGATGCAGTAAAATTTAGAATGTTTATTTTTACTAAATGTAAGTTCTGGCTTTTTAGTATCTGCTTTAGGGTACACACAGGTTGTGTATTTTAAATTGTACTTCATACTGTGTTGTCATTGCGAGTAAGAGTGCGGCAATCAGGTTTACAGCACTTTAAATATAGTTAGTTTTGCTGAATATTTATAATAAACAAAAGTGGAATAAAAATGGCGACAAAATATAAACGTATTCTTCTTAAACTTTCGGGTGAAGCACTTATGGGCGATCAGGACTTTGGGATTGATCCTAAAGTACTTGAACGTGTTAGTGCTGAAATAAAGGAACTAGTAGATAACAAGATTGAAATCGCATTGGTGATTGGTGGTGGTAATATCTTTCGAGGTATGAGCCTCGCTGCATCGGGTATGAATCGTACTACAGGCGATCATATGGGGATGTTGGCAACGGTTATTAATGCACTGGCATTGCAGGATGCAATTGAACATCAGGGCTTGCAAGTTCGTGTTATGTCTGCGCTGGCCATTAATCAGGTTTGTGAAGATTATATTCGTCGTCGTGCTGTTCGTCATCTGGAAAAAGGTCGTGTTGTTATTTTTGCTGCGGGTACAGGTAATCCATTTTTTACAACCGATACCGCTGCAAGTTTACGTGGTACTGAAATCGATGCCGATATAGTATTAAAAGGTACCCGTGTTGATGGTATTTATACTGCAGATCCGGAAAAAGATCCTGCCGCAACGATGTATGAAAAGCTAGGCTATGATCAGGTTATTGAAGAAAAGCTTGCTGTAATGGATACCACGGCAATGGTGTTGTGTCGTGACAATAAAATTCCAATCCGGGTTTTCAATATGAATAAGTCAGGGTTAATGCTAAAAATAGCGTTAGGCGAATCATTTGGGACATTAGTCGAATAATCAATTAACAGGCTTTAGTAAAGCATGGGTGCACAATGTTAAACGAATTAAAAAAAGATGCAGAAACACGAATGGGGAAAAGTGTTGAGTCACTAAAAGGTGAGTTAACCAAAATACGCACAGGCCGAGCACACCCCAGTATTTTGGAACATGTAATGGTTGATTATTATGGTGCTCCCACGCCTTTAAAACAGGTTGCTTCGATTTCTATAGCCGATTCCAGAATGTTAAATGTTGCTGCATTTGATAAAACCATGGTGCAAGCAGTTGAGAAAGCTATTATTAATTCAGATTTAGGTTTAAACCCATCTTCTGCGGGTGATGTTATTCGCGTTCCATTACCTCCTTTAACAGAAGAGCGGCGTAAAGATTTAATAAAAGTTGTTCGGCATGAGGGTGAGCAGGCAAAAATTGCGGTGCGAAATATTCGGCGTGACGTGCTTGGTGATGTGAAGTCACTGGTTAAGGAAAAAGAAGCAACTGAAGATGATGAACGGAAATTTCATGATGATGTGCAAAAAATTACCGATAAATATGTAGCATTAATTGACGAAACGCTTAAAGAGAAAGAAAAAGACTTAATGGAAATATAAAAGCGTTTATTCTGAATGCTACATACAATAAAGTGCAAGAGTAACGAAGATGTCGCCTGAGCCATTAACTATCGAAGGTGTAAAACCGGAAAAGTACCCACAGCACATTGTTGTTATTTTAGATGGTAATGGGCGCTGGGCTGAACAACGTCATTCTCCACGCATTGCGGGGCATCGTGCAGGTGTGGAAACGGTTCGTAAGGTTGTACAGGATTGCTCACGCCTGAAAATACAAGCGCTAACTGTTTTTGCTTTTTCAAGTGAAAACTGGCGGCGTCCTGAAAAAGAAGTCGGGTTTTTAATGGACCTGTTCTTAACAGCTTTAAATAAAGAAGTTAACAAGCTGCATGAAAATAATATCAAAATTCGATTTATTGGTGATACTTCTGCGTTTAATGACAAGCTTCAAAAACGTATAGGTGATTCCGAATATCTGACAAGAAATAATACCGGTTTAGCCTTAAATATTGCAGTTAATTATGGCGGGCAATGGGATATTACACAGGCTATGAAGAAAATAGCCGTGCAGATTGAAAATAAAGAATTATCCAGCAGCGAGATTACGGCTGAAACTATTAGCAGAAATATTTGTCTTAGTGACTTGCCGGAACCGGATTTGTTTATTCGCACGGGTGGTGAGCAGCGCATCAGTAATTTCCTGATCTGGCAACTTGCTTATACCGAATTGTATTTTACCGATTTACTCTGGCCTGATTTTAATCGGGATGAATTGTTTGCAGCGATAAAAACATTTGCAAATCGCCAACGCCGCTTTGGTCAGACAAGTGCGCAAGTTGAGACCAGTGTGCAACTGAAACAGCAGGAACAATAAACAGCAATGCTTAAACAACGTGTTATTACTGCGTTAACGTTAACCCCCTTTGTTATATGGGGTGTATTTAGCTTGCCTGCATTTTATTTCACATTGTTTGTTTTAATTGTTGTTGCTTTAGCGAGCTGGGAGTGGGCGCATTTATCCGGTATTGCGAATATATTTTCAAAACTGATTTATGTTATTGCTGCTGTTATTTCCTTGATGCTACTGGTTTGGTATTTAGAGATTACTCATGACGATTTTTATATTTTATTGTACATTAGCATTTTTTGGTGGCTATATCGTGTTGTTAGAATCTTAACCTTCAGAGCTCCAGGGTCGGCCGCTGCATCTACTGTGGGTAAGTTAAGTCTGGCCACAGCTTTAAGCAGTATCGTTGCACTGATTATCCCATTTTATGCCATTCTTTATTTACGTGATGTTTATTCGTTTCATGGCTATTTATTTTATTTGCTAATGCTTATCTGGAGTGTTGATGTTTTTGCCTATTTCTTTGGTAAATACCTTGGTAAAAATAAATTGGCACCACATGTAAGCCCGAGTAAAACATGGGAAGGTGTTTATGGTGCTTTGGTTGCTACCGTTTTTGCTGCGGTTATTGGTGCATTTTCGTTTGGCTTTACCTTAAATGAAGGTCTTATCTTCTTTGCTTTGAGTTTAGTGGTGGTGGTTGCTTCGATTTTTGGCGACTTGTCTGAAAGCCTGTATAAACGTCAGAATGCGGTTAAGGACAGTGGTAACTTATTGCCAGGGCACGGTGGAATGCTCGATAGAGTAGATAGCTTATCAGCCGCCGCCCCTTTTTATGTTAGCGGATTATCTGTGTTAGGTTTTTTAAAATGATTGGCGTAACGATTCTTGGGGCAACCGGTTCAATTGGTACCAGTACGCTTGATGTCTTAAGCAGAAATGCTGATAAGTTTAATATTGTTGCCTTAACAGCTAACTCTAATATTGAAAAACTTTTTGAACAATGCAAACAGTTTCAGCCAATGTATGCTGTGGTTGTTAATGCTGAGGCTGCTGATAAATTAAAAGCCAGATTAGAATCTGTGTTACCTGATATTCAGGTTTTATCCGGCGTTGAAAATCTGGATTATGTGGCCAGTTTAAATGAAGCTGATTATGTTGTTGCTGCTATTGTAGGTGCAGCGGGTTTATCATCTTCGCTTGCAGCTGCGAAAGCAGGTAAACGTATTTTGTTAGCCAACAAGGAAACGCTGGTTATGAGTGGCCAGTTGTTTATGGATGAGGTCAACAAAAATAAGGCAACACTTTTACCAGTTGACAGTGAGCACAATGCAATTTACCAGTGCCTTCAAAGTTTCAATGGTAGTCAGGGCTTATCGGACGAAGTTCGCAAAATATACCTGACGGCATCCGGTGGGCCTTTCAGAAAACTAGATTTAAAACTACTGGATTCAGTTACACCTGATCAGGCTTGTGCACATCCGAACTGGTCAATGGGGCGTAAAATTTCAGTTGATTCTGCAACCATGATGAACAAAGGTCTGGAGTTAATCGAGGCTTGCTGGTTATTTTCTGCCGATGTTGATGATGTGCAAATTACGATTCACCCACAAAGCATTATTCATTCTATGGTCGAGTTTATTGATGGCTCGGTTATGGCACAGTTGGGACAGCCGGATATGCGTACGCCGATTGCCTATGCGTTGGCCTGGCCAGAGCGAATTGAGTCGGGTGTACAAAGTCTGGATCTTTTTTCGATGTCCAGCCTGGAATTTGAAAAACCGGATCATGCGCGTTTTCCGTGCATTAAACTGGCAGAAAACGCCATGCGACAGGGAGGGATTATGCCAGTGGTATTAAATGCAGCCAATGAAGTTGCTGTACAGGCATTTCTTGATAATGAAATCGCGTTTATGGCCATTTCTTCTGTCGTAGAAAATGTTTTGGCACAAACAACATACCATGAGGTTAATGATATTAAAACGGCTGTAAATGCAGATTCAGATGCCCGGATGCTGGCATCTGATATTATAAAGTCAATGGCAACTCGACTGGCAGGTAACAAAAACCATGCTTGATGTTTTATATAGCCTGCTATCTTTTATCGTCGCAATTACGATTCTTGTTGCTATCCATGAATATGGGCATTACTGGGTTGCAAAAATTTCAGGTGTAAAAATTCTTCGTTATTCGATTGGTTTTGGTAAGCCATTATATAAAAGAGATTTTGGTCAGGACAAAACTGAATTTGTGATTGCTGCCATCCCGATGGGTGGTTATGTTAAAATGCTAGACGAGCGAGAAGCTGAAGTACCTGCTGCTGATTTGCAGCGTGCTTTTAACCGCCAACATGTTGCCAAACGTTTTGCGATTGTTTTTGCCGGGCCATTGTTTAATTTTATTTTTGCTGTTTTTGCCTATTGGCTCATGTTTGTAAATGGCACACCCGGTATTGTTCCAGTGGTTGGAGAGGTTGTAAAAGACAGCCCGGCTGCAATTGCCGGTATGCGAAGTGGTGATACCATCGTTAGCATTAATGACATTGAAACGCCTATTTGGGATGTGGTTTTGAATGAGTTTGTACCTGTTATTATTGGTAAATCAACAGCCAGGGTTGTTGTAAAAACTGAATCTGGTATGGATGCTGAATTACATTTTGATTTTTCTTCGTTAACCGAAGAGCTGGAGTCAAATAATATTTTGTCTATTTTAGGGATTAAGCCCTTACGACCTGTTGCGAATACGAAAATAGGTGGCGTGGTCGCAGATTATCCTGCTGCGAAAGCAGGTCTGCAGAAGGGGGATATTGTTTTAAAGGTAAATGGCACCCGCGTTTCAACATGGCTTGAAATGGCTAAGCAAATTTCATCTCGTCCTGGTGAAACAGTTGAATTAATGGTTGAGTCAGCCGGAAGTGTGAAACAGATTTTTGTGAAAACCAAAGAAGATACACGTAATGGTAAAGTTATTGGTATTATTGGGATTAGTAATGCCGCAGCCTATCCTGATGAGATGAAAAGAAATTACCAGTATCCTGTTTTTCAGAGTATTCCAAAAGCTGTTGAGGCTACCTGGAATGCAACGGGGAGAACACTGGTTTTTTTATATAAAATGGTATTAGGTGATGTTTCGATAAGAAATATCAGTGGGCCAATTACAATTGCTAAATATGCAGGTTTATCTGCTGATGCAGGGCTAAGCAAGTTTCTGGGCTTCCTTGCGATTGTGAGTATTAGTTTAGGTGTTTTAAATTTGTTGCCGATCCCTATGCTGGATGGTGGCCATCTATTTTATTATTTGATTGAAATAGTAAAGGGTAGCCCGGTAAGCGTTGCATTTGAAGCAGCAGGTCAACAAATTGGGATAGTGTTACTTTTAATGTTAATGAGTCTGGCATTTTATAATGACTTCTTGCGTTTGTTTGGGTAACTGGCGGGATAACTGGGTGAAGTACTTAAAGGTTGTAGTTGAATAATGCGTAAATTATTAGTTCCATTTTTATCGTTATGTGCTGCAAAAGCATATGCTTTTGAGCCATTTATTGTGCAGGATATTAAACTTGAAGGCTTGCAACGTATATCTATAGGCACGGTTTTTAATTATTTGCCAATTAAAGTGGGTGACAAAGTAACTGAGGATTTAACTTCTGAAGCAATTAAAAAGTTGTTTACAACAGGTTTTTTCAAGGATGTGAAGGTAGAACGTGAAGGTAATGTTTTAGTTGTTTTTGTTGCTGAACGGCCAGCCATTGCAGAGGTTAATATTACTGGTAATTCTGCGTTACCCACAGAGCAACTGGAAGAGGCTTTAAAACAAATTGGCTTAAAAGTGGGGCATGTATTAGATCGTTCTGTCGTTACGGTTGTGGAACAGGAATTGCAACGTCAGTATTATAGTCTTGGTAAGTATGCAGTAAAAATTGAAACAACGGTAACACCATTAGAACGCAATCGCGTCAATGTAGAAGTAAAGATAGCTGAAGGTGAGTCTGCAAATATTTATGCCTTTAATATTGTTGGTAATACTGTTTTTAAGGATAAAAAATTATTAAATCTTCTGGAGTTGGCTGGGACAAGTGCATTTGGCGGGCGCAAAGAATATTCTAAACAGCTGTTTGCTGCAGATCTGGAAATATTAAAGTCCTATTATCAGGATCGTGGTTATATTAATTTTCGAATTAATTCTACACAGGTTTCTTTAACGCCGGATAAGCAGGATGTTTATATTACAGTTAATGTAACCGAGGGTGAGAAATATACAGTTAGAAAAATATCACTGTCTGGTAACCTGGTTACGACAGAAGATGAGTTAAGAAAATTAATTACCATTAAAGAAGGAGATATTTTTTCACGAAAAGAATCGAGCTTAAGCCGTACAAATATTAATGATCGTCTATCCGAAGATGGTTATGCTTTTGCTAACATTAATTTATCACCAACGATAGATGAAAAAAACAAAACGGTTGATCTTACTTTCTTTGTTGACCCGGGGCGTCGTGTTTATGTGAACCGGATAAATATTTATGGTAATATTAAAACAAAAGATGAAGTGATTCGTCGTGAAATACGCCAGATGGAAGGTGACTGGATGTCTGCAAAAAGTATTGCCCAGTCTAAAAAGCGGTTAAATCGACTGGGGTTTTTTGATGAGATTACGGTTGAAACGCCCGCGGTGGAAAATACTAACGATCAGGTTGATGTAAATTATACAGTAAGTGAACGTTCAACAGGCAGCTTGTCAGCAGGTCTGGGTTACAATGATACCCAAGGTGCGATTGTTAATTTTTCTATATCACAAAATAATTTTGTGGGAACAGGTAACCGAGTAACTGTAAGTATCAATAATAGTAGCGTTGTCCAGAATAATACTATTAGCTATACCAACCCTTATTATACTCAGGATGGTATAAGTCGCGGCTTCGATATATATAAGCGTAAGTTTTCTGCATTACAAGCTTCCATTAGTAATTATTCCACCAACAGTTTTGGTGCTGGGGTTAATTACGGTATCCCAATGAGTGAGTCGGATTCACTCGGGCTTGGACTTACTTATGACACGACAGAAATTATTGCAGGAACGACAGCAACTCAGGTACTTAAGGATTTTCTTGCAGTAGAAGGTAACACCTATAGTAATTACAAGGCACGGCTGTCCTGGTCTCATGATACCCGAAATAAGGCAATTTTTGCTGATAAGGGCAACCTTGCATCAGGGAGTGTGGATGTTACATTACCGGGCAGTGATTTAGAGTACTATAAACTTAGTTTAAGGTATTTACAGTATTTCTCTCTTGCCGAGCAGGTCACACTATTGTTTAACACTCAACTTGGTTATGGTCAGTCGTATGGTGGCACCGCGACGCTTCCACCATATGAAAATTATTATGCTGGCGGCAGCCGCTCTGTGCGTGGTTATGATTCAAACAGACTAGGGCCACGTGATCCTGCCACGAACAATCCATTAGGGGGTAATAAGCGTGTTATTACCAATTTAGAACTAATATTGCCGAATCCCTTTGCCGAAAACAGCAAGTCAATTCGTTTTAGCACCTTTTTTGACGCGGGTAATGTTTTTACAGAGAATCAAAACATTAGCCTGGGAGAATTGCGTACTTCAGTGGGACTTGCGTTTATCTGGATAACGCCGGTGGGTCTTATGCGTTTTAGTTGGGCGAATACCTTGAATGATAAACCCGGAGATGATACAAAGTCATTTCAGTTTACACTTGGTTCGACTTTTTAGTGAGGATGCAGTTTGCGTAATTTAGCGATAATAATGAGTGTTTTAGCCTGTTTTGTGACCGGAACAGCGGTATCTGCCGATGCGGTTAAATTAGGTGTTGTTAATATTGCCTATGTTCTGAAGCATGCACCACAGGCTGCCGCTGCGCGAAAAAAGCTGGAAACAGAATTTGCGCCACGTGAAGCCAAAATTATAGCAATGGAGAAAGAATTAAAATCCCAGAGTGACAAGCTGGCTAAAGACGGTACCATTATGAGCCCTGCAGGGCGAAAGCAACTGGAACGTAAGATTTTAAATTTAAAACGAGATGTTAAACGCGCAAAAGAAGAATTTACGGAAGACTTGAACATACGCCGGAATGAAGAATTAAACAAACTGCAAAAAGTAGTCAATAGTGCTATTGAATCGCTTGCTGAAGAAGAAAGTTTTGATATTATCTTTGGCGATAATGTGATGTATGCAAATAAGCGGTCTAATATCACTAAAAAAGTTTTAGCACAATTAGCAAAAAGTCTTAAAAAATCAAAATCAAAATAAAACTTATTTAATTTTAAGGTACATCACACGTGGAATTTACGCTAGAAGAGCTGGCGAAACAGGTTGGCGGTGAACTGAGTGGTGAACCTTCAACAATTATTAATCGTGTTGCAACAATAAAAAGGGCTGGCAGCGGACAAATTACATTTTTAGCGTCAAGGTCTTTTCGTAAATTTCTTAATAGCACACAAGCCAGTGCGGTTATATTAAAAAAAGATGACTTAGCACTTTGTCAGACAAATGCTATTGTTGTCGATAACCCATTACTCGCTTATGCCCAAATTGCCTCATTACTTTATCCTCGTAAAGCAACTGAAGCTTTTATCCATCCAACCGCAGTGATTCACTCTGATGCCAGGGTGGACAAGCTTGCTTCGATTGGTGCCTATACGGTGATTGAAAAAGGCGCAATAATTAATGAAGGCTGTCAGGTTGCCAGCCATTGTTTTATAGGCGAGCGTGTTACTTTAGGTAAAGATGTTCAGTTGCATAATAATGTGTCCATTCAGCGTTGTTGTGATATTGGTGACAGAACAATTATCCACCCCGGTGCCGTCATTGGTGCAGATGGCTTCGGTAATGCCAACAATCATGGTAAATGGGTGAAGATTCCACAGTTAGGTGCCGTCACTATTGGAACGGATGTTGAGATTGGTTCGAATACGACGATAGATTGTGGTGCTATTGAGAATACAATAATTGGCAACGGGGTTCGGTTGGATAATTTAATACAGATTGCCCATAATGTTGAAATAGGTGATCATACTGCGATTGCTGCAATGACTGCAGTTGCCGGTAGCACAATCATTGGTCAATATTGTATGATAGGGGGTACAGTCGCTATTTCGGGGCATTTATCCATTGCCGACCATGTAACTTTAACCGGCCGGACGACAGTACTGCAATCCATTAAAACATCAGGTGTGTATTCTTCATGTGCCCCCTTGGTTGAAAACAGCAAGTGGCATAAAAACTATATACAAATGAGAAAAATAGACGAGTTAGCTAAGCGTATCAAGCAACTGGAAAAGCTTAATCAATAGCTAGTTTTACAAGTAAGCAAGGGGCAACAGGTTGGAACAACTTGATATTTACGAAATTTTACAACATTTACCGCATCGGTATCCTTTTTTATTAATTGACAGAGTGACAGAGTGTATTCCCGGTGAAAGTTTAATCGGTTATAAAAATGTTTCTTACAATGAACCTTATTTTACCGGGCATTTTCCGCAACGCCCGGTTATGCCAGGTGTGCTTATATTAGAAGCCCTGGCACAGGCAACAGGGATTCTGGCTTTTCGTACACTGGGGCGTGTGCCTGATAAAAATTCCCTGTATTACTTCGTGGGTGTGGACAAGGCTCGCTTTAAGCAGCCGGTCGAACCGGGTGATCAGTTACAGTTAAGTGTTAAGTTCATAAAAGAAAAACGTGGTATCTGGAAATTTGAAGGTGTAGCCACGGTAGATGGTGATGTTGTT
Source organism: Chromatiales bacterium (assembly GCA_027076325.1). Lineage (GTDB taxonomy): Bacteria > Pseudomonadota > Gammaproteobacteria > UBA6429 > Thiohalophilaceae > SZUA-37. Next base: position 28,281 of record JALTJZ010000051.1, read on the forward strand.
TGTGCTGCTGATTTAATGTGTGCTGAACGGGAAGTTGGATGACCATTGACTCTACAGCACGTATTGATTCGAAAGCGAACATCGACCCCGATGTAACAATTGGTGCATACACAGTTATTGGCTCGGGTGTTACGATAGAATCAGGTTCAAAAATTGGGCCACATGTTGTTATTAATGGCCCGACGCATATCGGAAAAAACAATACTGTCTTCCAGTTTGCTTCCATTGGTGAAGTGCCTCAGGATAAAAAATTTCATGGTGAACAATCCAAACTTGTTATAGGTAATGGCAATACCATTCGTGAATTTGTAACCATTAACCGTGGTACAGAAGATGGTGGTGGCATAACCCGAATTGGTAACGATAACTGGCTGATGGCGTATATTCATATTGCACATGATTGCCAGGTGGGTAATGACACTATTTTTTCTAATGGTGCATCATTAGCGGGGCATGCCATTGTTGATAGTCATGCCATTTTAGGTGGTTTTACATTAGTACATCAATTTTGCCACATTGGTGAGTATGCTTTTTGTGGTATGGGCAGTGCAATCAGCAAAGATGTTCCACCGTATATGATGATTAATGGTAACCCTGCACACCCGCATGGGATTAATTCAGAAGGTTTAAAGCGTAGTAACTTCAGTAAAGATGAAATCAAGGCTATAAAAGAAGCGTATAAAATTATTTACCGTTTAGGTTTAACGGTCGATGCGGCAAAAGAAAAGCTGGCAAAGCTTGCTGAGTATCAGGATGCTGTTACGCCATTGATTCAGTTTATTGAAAAGTCTCAGCGTGGTATTATACGTTAGGCTTCCAGCATTTCCAGTGTTAAATCACTAATACTGATATCAACAGGTGCATCGATTAATAATTGATGAATCAAACCCAGTTGTTCTCTGGTTTTCTTATTCTTGTCTTTATTATTTAGTAATTCAGAAAGTGCATAAGCTATTTTTTCGGGAGTGGCATCTTTTTGAATAAATTCCTCGGCAATTAGCCTGTTAGCAACAATATTACATAACCCAATGTAAGGTATTTTTATCATGCGTTTTACAATCAGGTAAGTTAACCAGGAAACTTTGTTAATAATAATAAGCGGCGTACCAATTAAAGCAATTTCCAGTGTTACGGTGCCAGAAACAGTGACAATAGCATCACAGGCGTTCATTACATTAAAAGCATCGTCTTTTATAATATGAATATCAAGGGTGCTGTTAGCTAAAAATGGTGCTAAATCCTGTTCAGTTAGTGTGGATGCCAGTGGTAATAAAAATTCAAGTTGGGGAGTTTTCTGCTTTAAAATTTCTGCTGACTTTAGAATAATGGGTAAAAGTCGCTTGATTTCACTTTTTCGGCTACCTGGAAATAAACCAAGTACAGGATGTGATACAGACATATTTTTTTCTTTCAGAAATACATCCCGTTCACAACTGGCCTTAACATCATGGCTAAGAGGATGGCCAACATATTTTGCCGGTACATTGTGTTTTAAATAAAATTCTTTTTCGAAATTGAAGATAACCGCCATGGTGTCAACGCAGTCTCTTATTCTGTTAACCCGGCTTTGTCGCCATGCCCATACCTGTGGGCTAATATAAAATAAAACCTTAACCCCAATACTTTTTGCGTACTCCGCAAGTTTCAGGTTGAACTCGGCATAGTCAATGAGCAATAATAAATCAGGGGGGGAAGACTTTAGTTGTTGTTTTAACTTGTCCAGTGCGGCAAATATCACTTTGCGATGGGCAATAACCTCCCATAAACCAACGACTGCCAGCTCGGCTGCATCAATATGAATATCAACACCGGCCTCGCGTAGTTTACTGCCACCGACACCGTAAAAATTTACTGCTGGATCTTTTTGGTGTACCGCAGTAACAAGTCGCGCTCCATGTGCGTCACCAGAGGCTTCACCTGCAACAATAAGAACCGTTTTCATCAGTACTAAAAAATGCTGTTAACCGTGTTAATAATGGTTTGCTGTGTATTTTCCGGCATTTCCGGATAAACAGGAAACGACAAGCATTGCGCACAAACCGATTCAGTTACTGGTAATTTTAATTCTTTGTAGTCTTCTTTGAACACGTCCTGTTTATGCAACGGAATAGGGTAGTAAACAGCCGAAGCAATTTCTTTTGCCGATAAGGCAGCCTGAATGGCATCACGCTTGTCGGTTAGCACGGTATACTGATGGTAAACATGGTTGCCAATATTATCTTCAAACGGAGTTTGTATCGACTCATGCAGTTTACTTGAATAATTGTGTGCCACGCGGTAGCGACCGGCATTAAAGGTATCAATGTGTTTTAATTTTATTCTTAATATCGTGGCTTGTAGTTCATCCAGTCGGCTATTAAAACCAATCACATGGTGATGGTAACGTTCAAAGCTACCATGGTTGCGTAAGGCAATTAGTTGCTTATGGATTTCATCATTGTTGGTGGTCACCAGACCGCCGTCACCATAACACCCCAGATTTTTACTGGGGAAAAAGCTATGGCAACCGGCTTCAGCAAACGAACCGGTAGTGGTTTTATTTATTTTGGCACCAAAGGATTGCGCACAGTCTTCGATTACTTTTAAATTATGTTTGTTTGCAATACCCATAATGGTTGGCATATCGGCGGGTTGGCCAAAGATATGTACAGGGATAATCGCTTTTGTTTTTGGTGTAATGGCCGCTTCAATTAAAGCAGGGTCGATATTGAAGGTTTTAGAATCAATATCAACAAACACGGGCTTTGCGCCGACATAACAAATGGCTTCGGCAGTGGCAATAAAAGTAAACGCACTGGTAATAACTTCATCACCGGCTTTAATGCCAGCGGCAGCCAGTGCCAGATGTAATGCATCGGTGCCTGAAGCACAACCAACGGCATATTTTGCGCCTAAATACTCTGCGGCTTCTTTTTCAAAGTGTTGTACGTTAGGGCCGAGAATGTATTGTGCATTAGCAACGGCATTGAGCACTTCAGTATCAATTTCTTCTTTTAAAGAAGCGTATTGTGTTTTTAAATCGACCATTGGGATCATAGTTTAAACCTTCTAGTTTTATCGTAACTGTAAATAATTTAGGTCATTGCGAGCGATAGCACAGCAATCTTGCCAGAGTGTGCCTCGTATAAAGAAGATTGCCGCACTATCGCTCACAATGATAAACTTAATCTTAACCTAACAAAGCCGTTATTTTATTGGCGGTGTCTAAAGCCCGTAAGCCATCTTCACCGGAAACAACCGGCACAGTATCGGTTTGTATTGTATTAATAAAAGACTCAATTTCAGCGAGTAATGCATCGCCTTGCTCAAAATTCTGGCTGCTTGATTCAATATCGGCAACGCCTGGAAACATTTCTTTGTCTTTACTTTTGGTGTAAGTGGTGAGTGTTTTGTTTTGAAAGTCCAGGTTAATATAAGTGTCTTCCTGAACAATGCGCATTTTACGTTCACTTTTTAAACTGGCACGGCTGGCTGTCACATTGGCGACACAGCCGTTTTCAAATTCAAGCCGCGCATTGGCAATGTCAATGTCATTGGATAGGGCTTTAACCCCATTGGCAGAAATAGACGTGACTTTGGAGTGCACGATATCCAGAATAATATCAATATCGTGGATCATTAAATCCAGAATCACACTGACATCGGCACCGCGTGGGTTATAAGGGGCGACCCGGTGTGACTCAATAAACAGCGGCGCGGTTAAAATTTCACTGAGTGCCAACATAGCTGGGTTAAATCTTTCGAGGTGACCGACCTGTAAAATACGCTTGTTGGTTTTGGCTATATCCACAAGTTGCTGTGCTTGCTCTAATGTGGAGGTAATGGGTTTTTCAACTAACACATCGGTACCGTTTTCCAGAAAATCTTTGGCAACCTCAAAATGCAACTGGGTGGGCACCACAATACTCACCGCATCCACTTTACCCAACAGTGATTTATAATCGGTGGTGTAGTCACACTCTAAATCTTCGGCAATGAGTTTGGCATTCTCTTCGTTGCTGTCACTGACTGCAATCAGCTCACTGTGTTTGAGTGTATGATATTTTTGCGCGTGGAACTTGCCAAGGTAGCCGACACCAATTACAGCGGTTTTGAGCGTTTTCATATTGTGACGATCTTTAATGTTGGGTGATAAGATAAGACATTCATGATATTGTAACCTAATGAAAAGATAAGGGATATTACTGGAGCCATGATTAGCCCCATGAATAACAAGAATAACAAAGAAAGTCGGGATTTTAACATTAATCAGCATCAGGTGGCAGGTGTGGATGAAGTTGGGCGGGGGCCGTTAGCCGGGCCGGTGATTGCCGCTGCGGTCATTCTGGATCCAGGAAACCCGATTGAAGGCTTAATGGATTCGAAGAAATTAACCGAGAAAAAGCGTGAAATTCTGGCTATTGAAATTAAGGAAAAAGCCCTGGGGTGGGCATTGGGGCGCGCCGAAGTGGAAGAAATTGACCAAATTAATATCTTACAGGCAAGTTTGGCTGCCATGTCGCGCGCCGTTGCCGCCTTAAGCCCGGTGCCGCAGCAGGTTCTGGTCGATGGCAACAAATGCCCTAATGTGCCGTATCCGGTCGAGGCGATTGTAAAGGGGGATACGCTGGTTGAGGCCATCAGTGCCGCATCCATTATCGCAAAAGTGGCACGAGACACGGAAATGGTGCAGCTGGATGCAGAGTATCCGGGCTATGGGCTGGCGAAACATAAGGGTTATCCGACAGCGATGCACCGTCAGGCCTTAATTGAGCTCGGGGTAACCACCATTCATCGGCGCTCCTACAAACCGGTTCGAGATGCTCTGGCTATAACTGGGATGTAACTGGTGGGGCATAATGGCTTCGTTATTCCTGTATTTATCCATTCTACTGTTTCGATTTGGTACATAATCCAGTAAGCTCAAAGCTGATGAAACTAAAATATTTTGCTGTGTTTTAATATAATAGTTAGCATTAATAAAACATTGTAACTTAATAATAATTAAGTGTTTTTAATAATTATACCTAGTGCCAAACCAGACAATGCCTAAACAGTTCGTCCATTTAAATGTGCATAGCGAATATTCCCTGTCGTGTGGCGTAGTGCGGATAAAACCGCTTGCTGCGATGGCGGCCGAGCAGCAAATGCCAGCGGTGGCGATGACTGATCAGTCCAATTTATTTGCCATGGTGAAGTTTTATCGCGCCACAATGGCTGCCGGTGTAAAGCCAATTATTGGGGTGGATGCCTGGGTTGAAGAGACCGCGCTTAATATTGGCTATAGCAAGCTTATCCTCCTGTGTCGCAATCAGGCTGGCTACAAAAACCTCACTAACCTGATTTCATTGTCTTACCAGCAAGGGCAAATTCGTAACCGACCGATTATTAAACGTGAATGGCTGCAACAGTATTCCGATGGCTTGATTGCCCTGTCCGGTGGCAAAGATGGCGATATTGGTCAGGCAATATTGGCGAACCGGATGGATTTAGCCGAGCAATGTATTCGGAATTATCAAACCCTGTTTCCCGATAATTTTTATCTGGAGTTACAGCGAACCGGGCGTGCCGGAGAAGAAGAGTACCTGCACGCGGCAGTTAAGCTGGCGATAGAATTTGATTTACCGGTGGTGGCGACTAATTCAGTTCATTTCCTGAAAAGGGAAGACTTTGAACCGCATGAAGCGCGGGTGTGTATTTCGGACGGGCGGGTACTGGACGATCCGCGTCGACCTAAAATTTACAGTGAGCAACAATATTTCCGTTCCGCGGATGAAATGATTGAGTTGTTTTCGGATTTGCCCGAAGCCATTGAAAATACCGTTGAGATAGCTAAACGTTGTAATGTTGAATTTATCTTTGGTAAAAACTATTTGCCAGATTACCCTGTGCCCGAGGGTATGACCATTGACGAATTTTTAATTGAAGAATCTAGAAAAGGACTAGCTAAACGCCTTGAAAAGATATTACCTGCCGGTGGCGATGCGGCTATGGAACAAGAATACAACAAACGTTTGCAAATTGAACTCGATGTCATTATTAACATGGGCTTCCCCGGTTACTTTTTAATTGTAGCCGATTTTATTCGCTGGTCGAAAAAAGAGGGCATTCCTGTTGGCCCCGGGCGGGGTTCCGGCGCAGGTTCCATTGTTGCCTACGCGCTGACCATCACCGATCTGGATCCCATTAAATACGAATTACTGTTCGAACGTTTCTTAAACCCTGAGCGGGTTTCCATGCCCGATTTCGATATCGACTTTTGTATGGACGGCCGTGACAGGGTGATTGATTATGTTGCACAACATTATGGTCGCGACAAAGTGTCACAAATTATTACCTATGGTTCGATGGCGGCTAAAGCCGTTATTCGTGATGTGGGCCGAGTGATGGGACACCCTTATGGCTTTGTCGACCGCATTGCCAAACTCATTCCATTTGAAATTGGTATTACCTTAGACAAGGCAATGGCACAGGAAGAAGCCTTGCAAGCGTTATACGATCAGGATGAACAAGTTGCCACTTTAATCGACATGGCAAAATCATTAGAAGGTATTTCACGTAACGCCGGTAAACACGCTGGTGGTGTGGTCATCGCACCCACCACTTTAACGGATTTTACACCACTGTATTGCGAGCAGGGCAGTGACAGCATCGTTACCCAATTTGATAAAGACGATGTTGAAGCCATCGGCTTAGTCAAGTTCGACTTTTTAGGCTTGCGTACCTTAACAATTATTGACTGGGCGGTAAAAGCAGCCAATGCTTATAATAAAGAGCATCATCAAGAACTGATAGAAATCGAATCCATTCCATTAGACTGCGAAAAAACATTTGATCTGTTAAAAGCTGCTGAGACCACGGCCGTATTCCAGCTGGAATCACGTGGCATGAAAGATTTAATCAAGCGCTTACAGCCAGATAACTTTGAAGACATTATTGCACTGGTGGCGTTGTTTCGACCGGGGCCCTTGCAGTCCGGCATGGTAGACGACTTTATTAATCGTAAACACGGCCGTGCCAAAGTAGTTTACCCGCACCCCGATCTGGAACCTATCCTTAGCCCAACCTATGGGGTTATTCTTTATCAGGAACAGGTAATGCAAATTGCACAAGTGCTTGCCGGTTATAGCCTGGGTGGTGCGGATTTATTACGTCGTGCAATGGGCAAGAAAAAAGCCGAAGAAATGGAAAAGCAACGTGTTACCTTTACCGAAGGTGCCGTAGCAAGAGGCGTTGAAGAAAAAACGGCAACTTATATTTTCGACTTAATGGAAAAATTTGCCGGTTACGGTTTTAATAAATCACACTCAGCGGCATATGCGTTAGTTTCGTATCAAACCGCCTGGTTAAAAGCGCATTACCCGGCTGCCTTTATGGCTGCCGTACTCTCTGCCGATATGGATAACACCGATAAAGTGGTGACCTTAATTGATGAATGTTTAACAATGAAGCTGACGGTTAATCCGCCCAATGTAAATGAATGTAAATTTCTATTTTCAGCTTCCGATGAAAAAACCATTATCTATGGTTTAGGTGCCATTAAAGGCGTGGGTGAAGCGGCAATAGAGGATGTTATCCAGGCAAGGCAGGAAGACGGCGAATATAAAAACCTGTTCGACTTTTGCCAACGCATCGACGGTAAAAAAGTCAACAGAAGAACGCTGGATGCATTAATTATGGCCGGTGCGCTCGATGTATTCAAGCAAAACAGAGCCACCTTGCTTGCCAGCCTGCCCAAAGCACTTAAAATTGCCGTGCAGCATAGTTCAAATATTGCCATTGGGCAAAACGATATGTTTGGTGTGAGTCAGGCGGTTGCATCGGAAGAAGATACCCAATACGAAATACAAAAAGACTGGAGTGACCACCAACGCCTTGCCTGCGAAAAACAAACCTTGGGATTATACCTAACCGGCCACCCGATTGAACAATACTTACCCGAGCTGGCAGAAATTGTGACGGATAAAATAATAAACTTAAGGCCAGCAAAAAAAACCGTTATTGCCGCCGGTTTAATTATATCGATGCGGGTCATCAATACCCGCCGCGGTAAAATGGCCATCCTTACTATTGATGACCGTAGCGCACGTATTGAAGTAGTAATGTTTAGCGAAGGCTTTGAAAAATTTAACCACTTACTTTCAAAAGACAAAGTGATTGTTGTTGAAGGTGAAGTCAGCGTAGATGACTATAGTGGTGGCATTCGCATGAGCTGTAATAATTTATACAGCATCGATCAGGCAAGGGAACACTTCGCAAAACACATTCGCATTGACCTGGAAAAAGAACAGCTCAAAAACGGTTATATCAACGACTTAAAAAATATTCTGCAACCGTTTCAGCAAGGTGGTTGTGAAATTATTATTAGCTACCAGCAACCGCAGGCAACCGCAAAACTCAGCCTGGGTGAGCAATGGCGAGTACATCCTACCGATGAACTACTAAACCGGTTAAAAGATTTAAATGGCGATGAAAAAGTACAGGTTGTTTATGACTTGTAATAATATATAAACAGGTCAAAGTTATCTTTGCTTTGAGTTATTAGCTCTATTCTAGTCGCAGTAAAAATTTATGATAAAGGTGCCGAAGGGATTAAATTTTAATCATATCTACGTTTATGTTATTAAGGGAAGAAAAGGGGAAGGTGAGTATCATATTGACTGATTGGGTTGAGTATTATGATACTTGACCCCTTTCTTTCTTTTGCTAAAGCGAAAAAAAAACTGAGAACCATGCATAGCATATAGTTTTTAAACCTGTTACGTTATTGCCTCAATAAAATAGCATCTTTTTAGCGTATATATTAAAATTCAGGAGAGGAGTTAAGTGAGATTAAGTCGCTTGATAGAAAAAGGAAATATCTGCCTGGACAAGAGAGAAAATATTCCCGGTGCACCGTTATGGCATATGGGGAAAGTTGCTGTTTTTGAGTCAAAAGATAGTTTTGAGTTCCTGCAAAATACAATTGATTATCTAACTTGCAAAGCTAAGTTTAATAAAAATTTTATCGATGATGAGAAAGAATTTATGAAGGAGCTTTTTGAAGCACTATGGTGGGGTGGGAAATACCATGGGTTTCATGAAGCCGCTAAACTAGCAAATCACTATGTAAACGGTGAGGGTAAAGCACTTGAAATTGAACCAGAAATATACAAGAGTTCGGTTATAGTATCTGATGCTATGCTAGCTTTAAAAAACTATATAAGAGATATATCCTCTAAAAATAAACCTATCTCACTAATTAAGTCGAGTGATCCTAATTTTATAAGATCAAACTATGCTCTTCTACTAAAGCAAGGAAAACGAAGTGCAATTAGACAAGGCTATTTACTTAACGATGGGGCGCTGTTAGTTGAACAATCGAATCGATAAAGGTGCCGGAGGGATTAAATTTGGTACGATAAAGGTGCCGGGCGATAAAGGTGCCGGAGGGATTAAATTTT